>JBCBWI010000076.1:0-16772 GCA_039817185.1 Cyanobacteria bacterium J06648_16
AGATTAAATAGGACGGGTAACAACAACATTATCGCTCGAATTTATGAACGATCCATGTCACAGCGAATCTCAACCAAGAAACCGTCAGGGTCGTAGCAGTAGATGCCGCGTCCGGTGGGGCGACTGACGGGACCGTGGTCGATTTTGACCCGATTTTGCTTCAGTACCTCGACAGCATGATCAAATAGTGCTGGATCAATGTCAAAGGCGAGGTGGTTGGCACGGGTAAACTGCTGGGTGGGGTCTGAATTGGGTGGGGTGAGGTCCGGCTCCCAGAACAGGTCCAAAACCGTACCATCCGGCGTGATAAAGTTAGCGACTTTGCCCTGGGCTACCAGCGCCATCAGCGTGCTGGGTACTTTATCGCCAGTCAGCTCGTGTAGGCCCAGCACGGTGCCGTAGAAGTGCCGCGAAGCTGTCATGTCTTGAACGTTGAGAGCAATATGGTGAACGCGGCGGAGCTGGCCCGCGGTGAGCGTTGGGATTTCGGTAGTTGGCGTCATAAAGTCTGTATTCAACCCGGACTGATGTGACTATACCTACAATTTATCGAAGCGATGGGCGGGTGAATATCATCATGCGTACAACTTCATCTCTGACCTCGGTAATAATAGAGTCAGTCCCGACGCAGTAAGCCCATGACTAGCCTTTTCCTCGAACGGTTACACAGCCCTGAACGTCCCGTGATTGTGTTTGACGGTGCAATGGGCACGAACCTGCAAGTACAGGAACTGACCGCTGAGGACTTTGGCGGGCCAGAGTACGAGGGCTGCAATGAGTATCTGGTGGTGACCAAGCCGGACGCGGTGGCAACGGTTCATCGTGACTTCCTTAAGGCGGGGGCAGACGTGATCGAGACAGATACCTTTGGCAGCAGCACGTTCGTGTTGGCTGAGTATGGCTTGCAGGATCAGGCCTACGATATCAGCCGTAAGGCAGCGGAGCTAGCGAAAGCCTGCGCCGGTGAGTTCTCGACGCCCGAGAAGCCGCGCTTCGTAGCCGGGTCGATGGGGCCAGGGACCAAGCTGCCGACGTTAGGACATATCACCTACGATGAGCTGCTAGCAGCGTTCACCGTCCAGGCAGAGGGGCTGTTTGACGGTGGTGTGGACCTGTTTATCATCGAAACCTGTCAGGATGTACTGCAGATTAAGGCGGCGCTGAATGCGGTTGAGGCCGTATTCGAGCAAAAGGGCGAGCGCCGACCACTCATGGTGTCCGTCACGATGGAGACGACCGGTACGATGCTGGTGGGCTCGGACATTACCGCTGTGGTTAGCATTCTAGAGCCCTACAACATTGATATTCTGGGTCTGAACTGCGCCACGGGGCCAGACCTCATGACGGAGCACGTGAAGTACCTGTCGGAGACCTCGCCCTTCGTTGTCTCTTGTATTCCCAACGCGGGTCTGCCGGAGAACGTGGGTGGGCAAGCCCACTACAAGCTAACGCCGGTAGAGCTGCAGATGGCGCTGCATCGGTTTGTGGAAGACCTGGGTGTACAGGTGATTGGCGGGTGCTGTGGAACCCGTCCAGGGCACATTGAGGCGCTGGCGCAGATGACGCGGGGGCTGACACCGAAGGAACGGGCGGTGAGATCCCCCCTAGCCCCCCTTGAGGAAGGGGGGGATGAGGGGCCGCGTCCGGCGTTGCACTATACGCCTTCAGCCGCATCCATCTATGGGGCACAGCCGTACGACCAGGACAATTCTTTCCTGATTGTGGGTGAGCGGCTCAATGCCAGCGGATCGCGGAAGGTGCGGGAGCTGCTGAATGTGGATGACTGGGATGGGCTGATTGCGATCGCAAAAACCCAAGTCAAAGAAGGTGCCCACATTCTTGATGTGAACGTAGACTACGTGGGCCGCGACGGCGAGGCCGACATGCACGAAATCGTGTCGCGCCTGGTTACCAACGTCACCCTGCCGCTAATGCTCGACTCCACCGAGTGGACCAAGATGGAAGCGGGGCTGAAGGTGGCAGGCGGCAAATGTATTCTCAACTCCACCAACTACGAAGACGGCGACGAGCGCTTCTTTAAGGTGCTGGAGCTGGCTAAAACCTACGGCGCAGGCGTGGTGATCGGCTGCATCGACGAAGACGGCATGGCCCGTACCGCCGAGAAGAAGTTTCAGATTGCTCAACGTGCCTACCGTGACGCGCTAGAGTTTGGCCTGCCCGCCCACGAGCTGTTCTTTGATACCCTGGCGCTGCCCATTTCTACTGGCATCGAAGAGGACCGGGAGAATGCCAAGGCTACCATCGAAGCGATTAAGCAAATCAAAGGGAACCTGCCCGGCGTTCACTTTATGCTGGGGGTCTCCAATGTTTCCTTTGGCCTCAGCCCCGCAGCCAGAATCACGCTGAACTCGATGTTCCTGCACGAAGCAACGCAGGTGGGTATGGACGGCGCAATTGTTTCTGCCGCCAAAATTCTACCGCTGACGAAGATCAAACCTGAACATCAGCAGGTGTGCACAGACCTGATCTATGACCGCCGCCGTTTCGACGGAGACATCTGCACCTACGACCCGCTGACCGAGCTGACCACGGTCTTTGAAGGCGTTACCACCAAAGACGCCCGCTCCTCGGCTTCTCTGGCGGATCTGCCGATTGAAGAACGGCTGAAGCAGCACATCATCGATGGTGAACGCATCGGCCTGGAAGAGGCGCTGAAGGTTGCACTCGACGCTGGACACGAGCCCCTGTCTATCATCAACACCTTCTTGCTAGACGGTATGAAGGTTGTGGGTGAACTGTTCGGTTCCGGACAGATGCAGCTTCCTTTCGTACTCCAGTCAGCGCAGACAATGAAGGCTGCCGTTGCCTTTCTAGAGCCGCTGATGGAAAAAGAAGACGGCGACGATTCCGGCAAGGGTAAGTTCTTGATTGCAACCGTCAAGGGCGATGTTCACGACATTGGTAAAAACCTGGTCGATATCATTCTCACCAACAACGGCTACAAGGTGATCAATCTGGGTATCAAGCAGCCGGTAGACGCGATTGTCACTGCCTACGAAGAACACCAGCCTGACTGCATTGCCATGAGTGGTCTTCTGGTGAAGTCTACGGCCTTCATGAAAGAGAATCTTGCTGTCTTCAATGAGAAAGGCATTTCTGTTCCTGTAATTCTGGGTGGGGCAGCGCTGACGCCCAAGTTTGTTTACGGCGACTGTCAGGATACCTACAACGGTCAAGTCATCTACGGCAAAGACGCTTTTGCCGACCTCACCTTTATGGACCGGCTGATGCCTGCGAAAAAAGAGAGCGCCTGGGCCGATGCTGAGGGCTTTACAGGTGACTACGCAGAGTACAACCAGAAGGGGCGAAAGGCGATTGAGCAGGCTGAGGCTGAGTTAAACGGCGGTGCTAAGGCAGAACCTAAGGAACCTGTTGAAGTGGATACCCGCCGGTCTGAAGCGGTGGATATCGATACTCCTCGGCCTCAGCCACCCTTCTGGGGAACCAAAATTCTCAAGCCAGAAGATTTTGACCTGGATGAGCTGTATTGGTATCTGGATATGCAGGCACTGGTGGCGGGTCAGTGGCAGTTCCGCAAGCCTAAAGAACAAACTCGCGAAGAGTACGATGCCTTCTTGCAGGAGACGGTGTATCCGATTCTGGCCGAGTGGAAGCAAAAGATCAAAGACGAGAACCTGCTTCAGCCGCAGCTGGTCTATGGCTATTTCCCCTGCGTAGCGGAGGGTAACAGCGTTCATGTATACGACCCCGCCGTGATCGAGCAGAGCCTGACACCCAAGGATGCGGCACCACTGTTCACCTGGGAGTTTCCCCGGCAGAAATCCATGCGCCGCCTGTGCATTGCCGACTTCTTCTTGCCCATTGACCGAAACGAGTTTGATGTCTTCCCCATGCAAGCAGTGACGGTGGGGCAAGTGACTGCAGAATATGCCCGAAAGCTCTTTGCGGAAGACAAGTATACTGACTACCTCTACTTCCACGGGCTGGCGGTACAGATGGCCGAAGCGATGGCCGAATGGTGCCATGCCCGCATCCGCCGTGAGCTGGGCTACGGCGACCAGGAGCCGGACAACATCCGCGACATGTTGGCCCAGCGCTACCAGGGCAGCCGCTACAGCTTCGGCTACCCCGCCTGCCCCAACGTGGCTGACCAGGCCCAGCAGCTAGCAATTCTGGGTGCCGACAAGATTGGCATGACGATGGATGAGAGTGAGCAGCTGTACCCAGAGGAATCGACCACGGCGATTGTCACGTACCATCCGGTGGCCAAGTACTTCAGTGCATAGAACTTTTCCCGGAGGCTAAACCGCCATCTCGAACATATCGACCGCGTCGTATCCCAGCCCTCGTCTGACGATGGTGGGCTCTCGCTCGGTCATGTCTAGAATGGTGGAGGTCTGGTAGCCCAACTCCATACCGTTATCAACAATGAGATCTACGCTGTTCTCAAGCTGGTCGAATAGCTCCGCCCGCGACAGGTAGGGCGTGGGCCGATCTGGGTCGCTGTCGTCTACCACGTGGGCCGAGGCGGAGATGATGGGGTTACCCAGCGTGGCCAGAATGGTCTGGCAGATGGGCGACTCAGGCACGCGGATATCGGAGGTTTTGCGCTTGGAGTTCATCACCAGCTTGGGCACCTGCTTTGTGGCCGGGAGAATGAAAGTGTACGGCCCCGGAATCAGAGGCGCTACAATGGCAAGCAAGCGGATGTAACTGTAAGGTCATGACGAGTCACCGCGTTCCTACTACCGGAGAGTGTCCGCGTTATCCCCGCCGTTTATAACGTTTGTCCGGCTTCTCTTGTGAAACGTCTGGATGGTTGTCGAGAACGGCGCGATGGTTGCGATAAACGTCGCGACAACGATCAATGTTGTCGCGATCGCATCAACCAACATCCTGGCATTTATCGCTAACGGCCCGATCACATCAACCCACGTCGCGGCATTGGGCGATGATGTTGCGATCGCATCAACCAACATCTTGACATTTATCGCTAACGGCCCGATTACATCAACTAACGCCACGCCGCTCATCAAGCCGCTCAGCCCTGCAACTGTATTTTTTGATGAATAGGCGCTGACGTGGAATAGGACTGTCTGCATAATGGATAGTGAAACTACTGACGGCTTGTCACGCTTCTGCGTTCTGGGTCAGGACACCATCTTCGTTCATGCTCAGATTGAACCGCTGCATAAAGTTCTCAGGCTTGTCGGCATCAATCTCAGCATCAATCTCAGCTTTGTGGTCGTAGTAGTAGCTCAGTGCATCATAAAACTGAGCCATATTCACATTGGGATACCCGGCCAAAATCTCAGCTGGTGACTGCCCCACATGGTGATAGCCCACTAACACCTTCACCGGTACCCGAGTTCCCTTAATTACCGCTCGTCCCCCACAGACTCCTGATATCCGTGAAATATGCGGGTGTCGAACAGCTGTTAGCGTAGCCCCAATCGCGTCAACTAATTCAGCGCGCTCGTCAGCAGTAAGGTTCTTCGCCTGATCAATTACATTCTGTAAGGTCATATTCGGCCTTAGGCAAGTAATCGCCTTCATGTTAATACTCGGCACTTGCCCTGGCTAGACTGCCATCTCAAACATGTCGACCGCATCGTATCCCAGCCCTTTACGCAAGATGACGGGCTCTCGCTCGGTCATGTCTAATATGGTAGAGGTTTGGTAGCCCAGCTCAATGCCGTTATCGATGATGAGATCGACCTGACTATCGAGCTGGTCAAACAGCTCTGCGCGGGATAGGTAGGGCGTCGGTCGGTCAGGAGAGTCGTCGTCCACCACGTGGGCCGAGGCGGAAATAATTGGATTCCCCAGGGTCTGCAAAATCGCCTGACAGATGGGCGACTCGGGTACGCGAATGCCAGAGGTCTTACGCTTAGGGTTCATCACCAGCTTGGGCACCTGCTTGGTCGCGGGCAGGATGAAGGTGTACGGCCCTGGAATCAGGTGCTTCATCGTTCGATACGCCTGGTCGCTGACAAAGGCATACTCAGCGATGTTTGACAGCGAAGAACACAAAAACGTGAGCGGTTTGTTGTTGCTGGTCTGCTTAATCTGCCGAACGCGCTGAATCGCGGACTTAGATTCTAGGTCGCAGCCAATGGCGTACACCGTATCGGTGGGGTAAAGCATCACTGCCCCCTGGCTGAGCTGTTTGCAGATTTGCTGAACGGTTCGCTCTTGGGGGTTGTCAGGATGTAGTTCGTAGAGGGTGGCCATGGAACCAGGGGTGGTATCCCTACTATTGTATCAATCGCCACCGCCAGCACACACAAACCGCCCGCCTCGTGAGCTTAGAGGCAGGCGGCGGCCATCATCCAGCAGGAATACCCTGCGCTTTAGGCGCTCTAGAACTTCTCTGTAATGCGCTTCATAGCCTCTTCAACATTCTCTCGCGTGTTGAAGGCTGAAATGCGGAAGTAACCTTCACCGGCTGCGCCGAAGCCTGAGCCGGGGGTGCCGACAACGTTGCAGTTGAGCAGCAGCTTATCGAAAAAGTCCCAGCTAGACAGACCATCGGGAGCCTGCACCCAGACGTAGGGGCAGTTGACGCCGCCGTAGACGCTCATACCGGCAGCAGTCAGCTTTTCGCGGATGATGCGGGCGTTTTCTAGATAGAAGCTGATCAGTCCTTTGACCTGAGCCTGACCGGCTTCAGAATACACAGCCTCCGCACCGCGCTGGACGATGTAAGAGACGCCATTGAACTTAGTCGACTGGCGGCGGTTCCAGAGTTTCCAGATTTCTACATCGGAGCCGTCAGCGGCTTTCCCCATCAAGTTCTTGGGGACGACCGTAAGCGCACAGCGAGTGCCGGTAAAGCCTGCATTTTTAGAAAAAGACCGAAACTCGATGGCGCAGTCGCGCGCACCCTCAATCTCATAAATGGAGTGGGGAATCTCAGGATCGGTGATGAAGGCTTCGTAGGCAGCGTCGAAGAGAATGAGAGCGTTGTGGGTCTTGGCGTAATCGACCCAGGCTTTCAGCGTCTCTTTACTAGCGACGGCTCCGGTGGGATTGTTGGGAAAGCAAAGATAAATCAGGTCTACTTTCTCGCTAGGAATCTCTGCCGTAAAGTTGTTCTCAGCGCTAATTGGCAGATAGACCAGCCCTTCGTACTTGCCGTCGTCGTTGGCGGGACCGGTGTGACCGGCCATGACGTTGGTGTCTACGTAAACGGGGTAAACCGGATCGGTCACTGCGATTTTGTTATCGCTGCCGAAGATGTCGAGAATGTTGCCGCAATCACACTTAGAGCCGTCGGAAATAAAGATTTCTGAGGCGTCGATGTCGCAGCCACGGGCCTGAAAGTCTTGGGCGGCAATTTTTTCGCGAAGCCAGAGATAGCCTTGCTCAGGGCCGTAGCCGTGGAAGGTTTCTCGGTTGCCCATTTCCTTCGTAGCCTCAATGATAGCCGTGCGGCAGGCCTCGGGGAGGGGTTCGGTCACGTCGCCAATGCCCAGCTTGATGATTGGGGCGTCGGGATTTTGCTCGGCGTAGCTGCGGACGCGGCGAGCAATTTCGGGGAAGAGGTAACCGGCTTTGAGCTTGAGGTAGTTGTCGTTAATGGTGACCATAGCGGGCAGTTGGCTGCAGTTTGAATTAAGGGGTTAAACCCCAGATTACTAGAGAATTCGGTTTGCTGGGAGGGGTTGTGCTTCTCCCCTGGAGAGGCTGCGCCATCGCACCGGTCAGGAACCTGCTCCCGCCTATCCGCTTCAAAAAGTTCAGTGACCGGGCAATCCGGTACGGAGGGATCGGCCTTCGCTTTGGTCTTGCACCCGCTGTGCCTCAGGAGCATGTCTCTAGGGCTAGGGTGTATCCTATTCGTCAACGACAGGCCAAGTACTGGGCTATTAGTTGAGACAGCGCCAGAGATAGATATTCAGTTCAGTCAGGTCCAAAATTACTCACTGAGGGCTAAGGAGAGCAACTTATGTGCGGAATTGTAGGCTACATTGGCACCCGAGCCGCCAGTCCCATTCTGATTGAGGGGCTGCGCAAGCTGGAGTACCGGGGCTATGACTCGGCGGGCGTTGCGACCGTTAGTGAGGGGCAGCTCAACCGCGTGCGGGCAAAGGGCAAGCTGCAAAACCTGCAAAACAAAATTGAGGGGCTAGAGGACCCGGCTCGTCTGGGCATTGGCCATACTCGTTGGGCGACCCACGGCAAGCCTGAGGAGTACAACGCCCACCCCCATACCGACACCTACGAGCGGATTGCCGTGGTGCAAAACGGTATCGTTGAGAACTACCGCGAACTGCGTGAAGACCTAAAAGCCAAGGGCCACGAATTCCGCTCGGACACTGACACCGAGGTTATTCCCCACCTGATTTCCGAATGCCTGAAAAACCCTACGGATGCGAACGGTCCGCTGACCAGCCAGTCCAGGTTTTTGGAAGCGGTACGGCAGGCGGTCAGTCAGCTGCAGGGCGCTTTTGCGCTGGCGATGATCAATGCTGACTACCCAGATGAGTTGGTGGTGGTACGACAGCAGGCGCCCCTTGCCATCGGCTTTGGCCAGGGCGAGTTTTTCTGCGCCTCGGATACGCCTGCCATCATTCCCCATACCCGCGCTGTGCTGCCGCTTGAGAATGGTGAATTGGCCCTGCTGACGCCGCTAGGGGCCAGCATTTACGATTTTGAGGGGACCAAGCTCAAGAAGCACCCCATCACCCTGAACTGGAACCCCATCATGGTGGAGAAGCAGGGCTTCAAGCACTTCATGCTGAAGGAAATCTATGAGCAGCCGGGGGTGGTGCGAGCCTGTTTGGAAGCTTATCTGGTTGAGGGCTGGCAGGACAGTGGCACGTCGCCAGTGCGGTTGGGCCTACCTGAGGGGCTGCTAGACGACCTGCAGCAGGTGCAGATTGTGGCCTGCGGTACGAGTTGGCACGCGAGCTTAGTGGGTAAGCACCTGTTGGAGCAGATTGCCGGGCTGCCGACCTTTGTCCAGTATGCCTCTGAGTTTCGCTACTCGCCTTCGCCGCTGACGCCCAACACGCTGACGATTGGCGTGACCCAGTCCGGTGAGACGGCGGACACGCTGGCGGCGCTGGAGATGGAGCAGGACCGGCGCAAGTCCCACGCGGACCCGACCTACGCCCCTCGGATGATGGGCATCAGCAACCGGACCGAGAGTTCTCTGGGACGGCTGATTGGCAATGTAGTCGATACGCGCGCGGGGATTGAGATTGGGGTCGCCGCGACGAAGACCTTCGTGGCGCAGCTGATGGCGTTTTACTTTCTGGCGTTGGATCTGGCCTACAAGCGGGGCACGAAGACGGCTGCGGAGATTGAGGGCATTTTGGCAGGGCTGCGCCAACTGCCCGCTCAGATGGAGCTGGTGTTGGAAAGCCAGGAGCGCTACATCGAGGAGTTGGCCCACGACTTTGCAGACACCCAGGACTTTATCTTTGTGGGTCGGGGCGTTAACTATCCGATCGCCCTAGAGGGGGCACTGAAGCTGAAGGAAATTAGCTATATCCACGCGGAGGGGTATCCGGCGGGTGAGATGAAGCATGGGCCAATTGCGCTGCTAGATGCGAAGGTGCCGGTGGTTGCGATCGCAATGCCAGGTACCGTCTACGAAAAAGTGCTCTCCAACGCCCAAGAGGCCAAAGCCCGTGACGCTCAGCTGATTGGCGTCGTTCCGATGAACGACCTTGAGGCCGAAGACCTCTTCGACGCCATGCTGCCAGTCCCGGCGGTTGATGAATTACTCTCTCCGGTGCTAACGGTGATCCCACTGCAGCTGCTGTCGTATCACATCGCCGAGCGGCGCGGCCTAGATGTGGACCAGCCTCGCAACCTGGCAAAATCCGTCACGGTAGAATAGGACGCGGCTAAGCGTCAGACGCTGATGTAAAACGAAAATATAATAGCTAGCGCCATTTACGTTAGGGCACCGAGTGCAGTGATCCTGCTTGGCATAGAACGAAATGGCGTCGCAGCCTTGTCCTAACGGATCTGGCGGCTGCTATAAATCTGACACTTTTATCTAAGGTTGCTCATGTCTAGATTGAAGGAGCGGTAAAAACGGGCTAGCAAACATGGCCGCTTGCGCGCGACCTGGCAGATTTAGGCGACTTAAAATGCTAGTCACGTGATTTTTGACGGTGTGCTCTGAAATAAACAGAGCCTCAGCAATTTGGTGATTGGTTGCTCCAGTAATACTGTGGCACAGTACCTCCTGCTCTCGTTTAGTGAGCTTTTGGAACTCAGGTGGTAGCTGTGTTAACGAGTTTGAAATTGAAGTAGGTGACGTTTCAAGTGCCGTATCCATAGGTTCCCCTTGCATACGTCCAACTGACTTTTGAAATAAGCCAGGGCCAAATTGGGTGTAGCCTTGGTATGCCATGTGGATAGCCTGAACCAGTTCTTCAGCATTTGTATCCTTTAACAAATAACCAATGGCTCCAAACCGCATGGCTCGACAGATATAATCGGCATCATCAAACGTAGACAACATCAACACTTTTACATCATCAAACTGTCGACAAATTGAATGGACAGCTGCAACACCATCCATTGCTGGCATGCGTACGTCTAACAGCACAATGTCGGGATGTAATGCCTCAACCTCCTGGATTGCCTGGGTTCCGTTGTCTGCTTCACCCAATAACTTGGATATCCCCATGGGCTTCGAGCAAAACCTTAAATCCTTGGCGGACCAAGGTTTGATCGTCTACAAGCAGCAAACGAATCATGCTATTGACCCCGGTAAAGGTATCTGCACCGTAATCAGACAGCCTGCTCCAGGTTCGCTAATCAAGTTAAATTGTCCATTCAACGCTAATGCTCGTTCGCGCATCCCGAGTATGCCAAAGCCTGTCGTATTTTCGGCGGGATTAAATCCCTGACCGTTATCTTTTATCACGATGTAAAGAATGCCGCCATGGGTGTTTATCTGCAAAGTCATCTCTGTTTCATTACTGTGGCGGGTGATGTTAGTCAGTGCAGCCTGGATAATACGATAGGCTGTTGAGTTGATTTCTGAGGAAACCGTTTGGGGGAGATTAATGGTTACCGCTGGGGTAATAGCGGTTGTTGTTTGAAATTCCTTAATTAAGGTTGCGATCGCACTTTCTAGAGAATTGCCTAGCAAACAGCCACTTCGCAGCATCGTCACTGACTGTCGCACTTCATGTAGTGCCTGGGCACAGAGCGATTTTGCTGTCTTAAAAAATACCCGCTGGTTTGCTCTGGTTTGTATTCAATAGATGCAACCCGCTGTCTAGCTGAACACTTTGAGCCGTGAGCGTATGTCCCAAGGCATCATGAATTTCACGGGCAATGCGATTGCGTTCCTGCAGGGTCGCTTGACTTGCTAACTAAACCCGGTAGCCCGATTAGGCATTTGTAGAAGACGGCACGGTCGATACCGATCTTGCCTGGTATCTGAGATTTATCCCCCTCGAGAAACACCAGGACTTTCGACGCGTATTGGGCCTGCCACTCTTGTCTGCCAGTCCAGATGTCCCTATGGAAGAGTTTATCTGCTGGACGATGATGCATATCTCCCTTACCTGATAGCCTCCTATGTTGAGGCTGTGAATTGTGTCACGCCGATCAGCTTTCGTCTGTTGCGGTCTGTCCCAGATGAATTTTAACTTTAGTTAATTTTGATTGCCAAATTATTCGCTGCATTTTGGGGTTGCGACAATAATGTTGTGAAAATGACAACGTTTATGCTTTGCCTAGGTTAAGTTGATTCAGCTAAGTCGATCTCATTCTCCTATATGAAGCACTGAAAGTATCAAGCATTGAAAAGAGCGATACAGGTTTAATTTCCCATAGGTTTAATCCTTAAAGCGATGCCTTCTGAAAGTACTAGTGCCCAGCCCTCCTTTGATCCAGCCTCTAAAGCAGTCTCTGAGTTATCCATAGAGCAACAGTCGTGGCGCAAAAAGTCAAACAAGCCCCTGTGGCCAGCGGTTGTGTTAGCGATGCTGGTGGTTGCTGGCTTGGTTGGTGTGAGAGCTTACAGAACGTTGACTGCCGCTCCCCCAGCCGAGGAAACAGAGGTGTCTGCGACAGATCAAGCCCGTTTACCCGTCAGAGTGATCACTGCAGAAAGACGCCCCGTCCAGAGCTGGGTCTTTGATGAAGGGGCTGTCTGGCCAGTGCAGCGGCGGTTACTTAACTTTCAGGCCAGTGGTGATATCACCTACATTGCTAAAATCGATGGCGTGGAACTGCGGGAAGGCGATTTTGTCTCGCGAGGGCAGCTGTTAGCAACGATTGATGCCCGTAGGCAACAGTCAAGCATCGACACTGCCAGAGCTGATATCCAGGTCTCTGAAACTCAGCGGAGTCAATCCAAAGCCGGTCTGCTGCAGGCCCAGGCCAGTCTAGAACGGGCAGAATCTGACCTAGCCCTGGCTGAGACTGAATTACGACGCTACGAGAGTTTATTTGAGCAGGGAGCGGTATCGGAAGGCGATCGCGATGCTTACAGTAACCGGGTAGACCAGGCCGCCGCCGCACTTAAAACCGCCCAACAGGATGTCCGCTCCGCCGAGGAAGGAATTCGTTCTGCCGAGGCCTCGGTGAATGCCTCCGTTGCTCGCCTTAACCAAAGTGCCGTTGACTTAGAAGACACGCAACTGGTTTCCCCCATCGATGGTGTGGTGGCTTACATCAACATTCGAGAAGGCGAATATTGGAGTACTCAGTATCTCAATACCAGTAGTTCCCAAGCTGTGATTGAGTCGGCTCCAATTGTGGTGGTCGATCCAGCATCCTTTGAGGTGGAATTAGAACTACAGGCCGAAGACGCTGATGAGATCAGGGCCGGTCAGCGTGCGTTTGTGGTGTTAGAAGAAGAGGTCGGCGCAGCCCAAGCAGCGGGGACCCGTTCCCAGGGATTACTCGACATTGCGAAACAACGAGGCAGTGGTGGCCAAGTGTTTGCTGTGAGTCCTTCCCAAACCCCCGGCAGCCGTGGCACCGAAATCACCATTCGTGGGTTAGAGCAGGTGCGAAATCTGAAAGTGGGGGGCCGCGTCTATGCCTGGATTGAAGTGGCTAGTCGTAGTGATGCCGTGGTCTTACCATTGGGGTCGCTCCTGATTAGAAACCAGCAGTATTTTGCCTTTGTGGTTAATGAAGCAGACGGTACTGTGCAAAAACGAGAAGTCACTCTGGGTATCGAAGGATTATCAGGTGTAGAAATTATTAGTGGTGTAGAGCCTGGTGAGCAAGTGGTCGTCGAAGGGCAAAACCGCCTGGTAGATGGGACGCCGGTTGAAGTGGTTAACCGGGGGTAGGGTCGATGCAAATTGATCGAGGTGAGATCGCAAAGCCCGCTGAGCAACCTGAAACCTCGGCAACTCCGGCCTGGATGGAATTCTTCTTTACCCGTCAGATTTTTGCTATTCTCCTCTGCTTTATGCTGTTCATGGGGGGGCTGATGGGCTACTTCTCCATGGTGAAGGAGGGGGAACCCGAGATTAAAATTGCTCGGGCCATGATTACCACCTCCTGGGGTGGCACCGACGCAGAAACCATTGAAAACCAGGTTACGGACAAGCTAGAGACAGAGATCAAAAGTCTCCAGGGCCTGGATGACTTTACTAGCGCCACCTTTAACTCATTTTCTATCATTAACGTTGCCTTCAAAGCAGAGGCCCCCGTTGCCGAGTCGATTCAAGAACTGCGGGGAAAGGTGGACGATGCCGAATCTGAACTCCCAGAAGAATCTACCGGTCGGGAAAAGCCTTCGTTTGAGCAGCTATCGCAGCAAGACTCGCCAGTGCTCACCATGGCCCTGAGTGGTGAGGGATTGGATATCAACCTGTTGAGTCAGGCTGCTGAGGACCTGCAAGACCGCCTGGAATCGGTCAAAAATGTACGGGAGGTCAATCTTGGCGGCCAGCGAGACGAAGTCATCCATGTGCAAATGATTCCCAGTCGATTGACTACGTTGGGTATCTCCGCCATGCAGGTGCGCAATGCCATCCAGGGAGGCAATATTGACCGCTCCTGGGATCTAGTGCGCGACGAAGAGTTTGGAGCCCAGGTACGACTGTACGGTCGTTTTCGCACCCTGGATGATTTAAGAGCGCTGCCGGTAACTCGACTAGACGAGAACCGGGTGGTGCGGCTATCGGAAGTCGCAGATATTAACCAGGGGCTGGAGCGGGAAACCCAGCGGGCCTTTGTCAGTTGGGAGGGTAGTGAGTTTAGCCCCACCATTAACCTGGAGGTGGTCAAAGTTGCTGGAACTGACACCATTCAGGTCATCGAAGATGTCCTGGCCGATATGGAACTGGCCATTCAGGACCCCAATATTTGGCCCTACGGTATGACCTATCGGGTACTGACCAATGATGCCAATACAATTCGCAACGATTTGGCGAACCTGGGCAGCAATGTACTGCTGGCCTCTCTGTTGGTGTTTGCCATCTTGTTTGTTGCCCTCACCTGGCGAGAAGCGTTGATTGCCGGGTTGGCTATTCCCATGACCTTTGCCGGAGTGTTGTTTATCTTGTGGATGCTGGGCTACACCCTTAACACTATGGTGACTGTGGGGATGATCCTAGCCCTGGGTTTGCTGGTGGATGTGTTTATCCTCATGCTAGAGGGTTTGCACGATGGCATTTTTGTTCAGGGTTTGAGCTGGCCCAAAGCAGCCATTAAAACGGTTCAAACCTATGCATCACCAGCCTTTACCGGACAGCTCACCACCATTTTGGCCATGGCCCCACTGATGGCTATCTCGGGTACCCTGGGCAAGTTTATTCGGTTGATTCCCATTAGTGCAATTACCTGCTTGGTGATGAGCTATGGACTGGCACTGCTGGCGGTAGTTCCCCTGTCTAAATTTCTCTTAGCGAACCAAGGGGGGAAAGAGTCTAAAACTGCTGTTGATCGCTTGACAGAACAAGCCTCTGAGCGATTTTCCCACTGGAGTTTGCGGATGACGGTGCCCAATCGCCATGTGGCACGTCTCTGGACAGCGGGGTCCATGGCTCTGTTTGTCTGTGCCGTTATTCTGTTTAGTCAGCTACCCAGTTCTTTGTTTGCTGTTACTGATGACAATAAACTTAGCTTGAATGTGGAGTTACCCCCAACGGCCACCCTGGAAACCTCCCAGGAAGTGGCTGACCGGATAGGTGAAGTGGTGCGCAACTACGGTGACCCCAATAATGATGAAAAGGTGTTTGAAAGCGTGGTTAAGCTGGTGGGTCAGCGGAGTAATTTGGTAAGCTCCAGTGAGATTAAGCCGGCTAATGCTGACTACTTTGTGGGGATATCGGCGGTATTTGTGGCTCGTCATCAGCGGGCGCGAGATTCTTTTGACTATGCGTACGATCTTAAAGTCAAGCTAGAGAACGACATTATCCGCGACTATCCGGGGGCGGTTTTAAGTACAGGCTTTCCCATCTCGGGTGGTGGTGCAGACCCAATTGCAATTGAAATCTTTGGTGACGACTTAGAAATCTTGAGAGAGATTTCTAGTGAGGTGCAACAGTCTTTGCGAGAGATTCCAGGCACCATGGATGTGCGGGATGATTTAGGGAACCTGAGAAGGGATTTTAAGCTAGTGCCTAAGCGCGAGGCTCTAGATTTTTATGGTATCAGCCAGGATGATTTGGGTCTCCAGGGTCGCTACATGATGATTGACAACGATGTGGGCGATTTTCCTATCGGCAGTGGTGAGGAGGATCTTGAGATTCGTTTGAGTACTCGCTGGCCCTCTCAACAAGGTTCCATTGGTGGTCCTTCTCGCTTGGATGAATTTACCACCATGCGATTTATTACCTCGGATGGCGAGGCATTACCGGCAGAAGCGTTGCTAGAAAATGTGCCGGGCGCAGTGCCGTTGTCGATTACCCATCGGGATACTCAGCGCAGTGTGACGGTGCTGGCTAAGGTGATTCCAGGGCAGGATTTTTATGACTCCCAAATTTTGGCTGAGCTAACGCCAAAGCTGGATGCGATGACATATGACCCCAACGATCAGGGTAATCCTGAGCGCTGGCCTCGGGGGTATAGCTATCGTTTTGGTGGGGATGCAGATACGAGTAGTGAGACATTTGGGTCGGCAGGACAGATGCTGGTGGTGGCTATCTTCCTGGTATTTGCGGTGCTGGTGTTGCAATTTGGGTCCTACACGCAGCCAGTAATCATTATTCTCACAATTCCCTTTGCGTTGATTGGTACATTGTTTGGATTCTTTGCCCTCGGGCTATCGTTTTCATTTCCTGCCATGATTGGTGTGATTGCATTGGTAGGGATTGTGGTAAATGATGCAATTGTGATGGTAGAGACGATGAATGAGCGGCGGAGGGAGGGGTTGGATGTACGTCATGCGGCAGCAGCAGGGGCTAGTGATCGACTACGACCGATTTTAACAACGTCGATTACGACAATTATTGGTTTGATTCCCTTGGCATTAAGCGATGCTCAGTGGTTTCCGCTGTGTATGGCAATTATTTTTGGATTGTTGTCGGCGACGCTGATCGCGTTGTTGGTAGTGCCAGGCCTTTATTTACAGCTGACGCCCAAGAACTCATCGCCTCAATAGGGCATTGATGTTGTGAAATGTCGCACGACGCGATTAAGTAGGGTGACCGAATTAAAGGTAAGACGCCAAGGTTCTGTCTTTAGGAGATAGAAGGCAGCATATATTAATCTGGCGGTCAAATAAGAGCTATCTCCTGTAAAAGGCGCTTATGATGGTGTCTTTTGGCAATCTCGCTAGTGCTCTGTTTGATCACCGGAGTAATAGGAGGCTTCTAGCTTCTGTCTCCTGTCTTCTAATGACC
>JBCBWI010000077.1:0-16532 GCA_039817185.1 Cyanobacteria bacterium J06648_16
CTATCCGGTCTTACAAATGATTGGCCATGCCTACTTAGTAGAGGGGGTGGGCTCAGCTCCCCTACAGATGGGTCTTGAAAAAGGCTACCGTCCGCTCCCAGGCAAGTTCGGCTGCCGCTGCGTTGTAGCGGGTCCCCGAGGGGTTGGCAAAGGCATGGTTTGCCCCTTCGTAGAGGTAAATCTCAGCATCCTTACCCAGCTCACTCAGCGCCGTTTCAAACGCCTGCACGGTTTCGGGTGAGGGGCTGCTATCGAGCTGGCCAAAGTGACCCTGAATGGGCATTTGCAGTGGTTCGAGCGCTGCTGGGTCCGTCGTAATTTGGCCGCCGTAGTAGATGACCGTGGCGTCTAGCTGGGTTGGCAGTGCCAATGCGGTGTTGAGCGACCAAGTGCCGCCAAAGCACCAACCAATGCTGCCGATTGCCGGGGCCTGTTGCTCACGCTCAAGATAGTCGTAGGCCGCGACGACGTTTTGCGTAAGCTGGTCGGGGTTTTGTAGCGCTGCCTGGACCAGGGCTCTGGCTTCCTCCGGTGTTTCGGCGACTTCGCCCGCGTACAGGTCTACTGCCAGGGCCGTATACCCCTCGTTAGCAAGGCGGCGCGTCATGGCGCGGATGTTGTCGTTGAGTCCCCACCATTCTTGAATGACAATTAGCCCCGGCAGGGGTTCACTGATATCGGCGGGTTGGGCCAGGTAGCCAGTAATGGGCTGCTCGTTGATAGTGGCATAGACGACATCTTCAGTGGTGACCGCCCCCTCCGGGACTTCCGTGGCCGCTGGTGATGCGGTGGGGGTATCGCCCTTGTGTAGCTCGGCCATCTGATCGCTGGGACTTTGGGCCACTGTCGGGTCTGATGCGGGGTTGACTAAGGCGCAGCCAACGATTAAGAGCCCTGTGAGTAGGGCCATTCCGAGTAGTTTTCTCATCATGATGGGGCATAACATCCGTGCCTAGCATAGTCAAACTTCATGAGTGCTGCATGAGAGCCCGGTAGGACGACCGTCTCGCTGGCCTGCCCCCGTGTCAATGCGGCATGTCAAAAGGCCGTCAGGATGGCTGCTCTATGGGGCTTGGACGCGTAAAAATGGATGTCCTTCGTCAAAAGGGCCCGTGAGTGCGGCCCCATTGGCTAACGCCGCAGCTCCTTAGCCGCGTTGTACACCTTCTCGTTGGCCAGCACCGACTTTTCTAAATCCACAATCGGATTAGGGTAATCCACGCCCAGACGTATGCCGGTGCGATTCTGTTCTTCTTTATCGAGCTTCCAAGGGCTGTGAATTTTCTTGGCTGGGACTTTCTTTAGCGCCGGCAGCCAGTGCTTCACATACTTGCCGTCGGGGTCGTAGTCCCGCGACTGCTTAGGAATGTTGAAGTAGCGGAAGCCTCGGGAGTCGTTACCGACACCAGCGGTGTAGTTCCAGTTGCCCCAGTTGCTGCACACGTCGTAGTCGATTAGCAGTGACTCGAACCACTCGGCTCCCATGCGCCAGTCAATGCCGAGATTCTTGGTCAAGAAGCTCGCGACATTCTGCCGCCCTCGGTTTGACATAAATCCAGTGGCCGCAATCTCTCGCATGTTGGCATCTACCAGCGGAAAGCCAGTCTCGCCTGCGGTCCATTTCTCAAAGCGCTCCCAGTCCTGCTTCCACTCGATCTGCAGACCGCGCAGACCTGAGGGGTAGAAGACCTTATCCCCATGCTTGTTGCAAACGAAGCGAAAATAGTCGCGCCACAGCAGCTCAAACACCAGCCAGTAGGTCGAGTCGTTACGGGTACGCTTTTCTTCGTAGTTCTGTACCTCTTCGTAGACGCGACGGGGGGAGAGGCAGCCTAGCGCCAGCCATGCAGAGAACTTTGAGGAGTAGTCGGCCCCTAGCATGCCGTTGCGGGTCTTTTTATAGACCTTCAGCTGGTCGGCCTCCCAAAAATAGTGCTGCATACGTTCGAGGCCCGCAGTCTCGCCGCCTTGGAACTGCAGCACGCCTCGGTCATCAATCTCTTGGGGCTCTAGCCCCAGCTGCTGAATAGTTGGAACTTCGCCCCGTTCGATCTCTGGTAGGGGCGGTAATTTTTCTGGCGTCGGAAAGGTCGGGGCGACGGTGCTGCCTTTCTCAACTTTTTTTCGGAACTGGGTAAAGACCTCGGGCAGCTGCGAGACTTCAAAGGGTAGGTCGTCCGGATGGTACAGCGTTGCCCCCCAGTAGACCTCGTAGCTGATTTTGCGCTGGGCAAGCGCCTGTTCGAGGGCGCGGTCTACGGCCAATTCTTCTGAGGTCACTTCCTCATGCCAGTAGACAGCATCGACCGTCAAGGCTTCAGCAATCTGAGGGATCTCGTCCTCTGGCTTGCCCTTGCAGATAATCAGGTCACTGCCCTTTGCCTGAAGAGACTGGCGCAGGTCAGCAACGCTTTCTAGCAAAAACTGGGCACGGTAGGCGCCGGTCTTAGGAAAGCCAAAGCTGGTTTCGCCAAACTGCCGGGGGTCAAAGCAGTAGACAGGAATAACCTCTGCCTGCTGCTCTAAGGCGCGGTAAAGGGGTTCGTGGTCGTGAAGGCGGAGATCGTTGCGGAACCAGAGCAGAATACGCATGAACGAGTCGAATAATTGCTTTCTTAAGCTAACAACTTCAGTTTCGTCGCGCAGCGTCTATGGGATAGAAACGGGTGGCGAAATCTGTTGATTCATCCAGTCCACAACGACGGGGGCGCGGGCGGTAAAGGTAATGACGTAGGTGCTGGGGGCGTCACCTACGTGCTGAACCTTGGCATAAATATCTGACTGGCTGACATCGGCTGGAGCGACCGCGGCCTTGATGAGTAGTTTGATATTGGTGAGTAAATTGAGGGGTTCGTCTACGTCGATATTGAGTAGGGCCGTTTTAGCAGAGAGCTTCTGTAGGCTACCCTGCCGGTGTTCGGCCCCTACCTGCTTGCCGTCTAGGGCGACGTATTCGATCGGAATGGGTGAACTCAGGGTGAGTAGATCAAGTGTTTCGGTGGTTAAGGACAGATCATAGTCGCCGCCGATGCCGGTGACGTCGTAGATAGTAATCGGACGTTTGATGCCTTTGGGGTAGACCTCGGTTTCGCCTTGAGTAGTAAGCGGATTCTCGACCTGTTGGCGGGTATCGTCCGAAATGAGAATTTGGCCGCCGGTAGTGTAGGACTCAATGCGGAAGGCCAGGTTGACGGCGCTGCCGATGACGCTGTATTTGGTGCGGCGTTCGGAGCCGATGTTGCCGACTACGACTTCGCCCGTATTGATGCCGATGCCCATTTCTTGCTCAGGGTAACCGCGGGCACGCATGACTGTATTCACCTCTGGCATGATGGCCTGCATTGCGATCGCACAGGCCACTGCCCGGTCCGCTGCGTCGGGCTGCGCGTTCGGTGCGCCGAAGAGGATTAAAATCCCATCGCCCATAAATTCGTCAATGGTGCCCTCGTAGCGGTTCACCACGTCGGACATGAAGCCCAGATACAGGTTGAGGATTTCGACCACCTGCTCGGGCCGCAGCCGCTCCGATAGGGCGGTAAAACCACGTAGGTCTGACGTCAGAATCGTAATGACCCGATTCTCTCCACCCAGCTTCAGCTTATCGGGCTCATCCAGCAAATTTGCGACCACCTGATCGCTCAGGTAGCGGCCAAAGGTCTGGCGAATCTGGTTAGCGCCGTGGGCCAGGTAAGCGGTGATGCTGCCTGCAGCCCCCACCAACGCCAGCATCGCGGGAATGACCGGAATCCACCAGCCAGCCAACAGGGCGCCATAGGCGATCGACGCGAGCGAGATCGCCGCTGCGGAGAGGGCGGCGACCAGCCTGACCGGTAGGCGCTTGCCCGGATTGCGAAACTGCCAGGTTAGGACCGCACCCACTGTGGCCCAGACAAAAATCCAGGCGATTTCAACGGCCTCTGGCCAGCTGCGAATCAGGGGCCGGTTGTCCAGGGCCGCGCTGATGATTTGGCTGGCGATGTTAGCGTGAATCTCGACCCCAGCCATCGGCTCGGCCAAAGACAGCAGACCGCTACTGTGGGGCACAAAGAAGTAATCTTTGAGACTTTCGGCAACGGGGCCAATCAGGACAATGCGATTGCGAAACCGCTCCCCGTCGGCTGCTCCGGATAATACCGACCGCAGCGATACCGTTTCGATGTGTTGACTGCCGCCACGAAAGTTGATCAGAGTCTGGTAGCCCTCGGCGTTGGCCCGAATATAGGCGCCGTCGTTTGCCTCAAAGGGCCGAAACACCGCGTCGTTGAGCCGCCAGAAATCGGTGTCGCCCACCATCTCTGGGCCAACGCCTTCGGCATCGAGGTACAGCAGCGCCAGGTACAGGCCAAAGCTGGGTAGCTGGGTGCCCTCGGGCGTGTTGATCTGCAGTAGCCCGCGCCGGACGGTGTTGTCCGCGTCTACCAGCACGTCGTTGGCCCCAATTTGGCCCAGTTCCGCCAGGGTTGCTGACCCGGATACCGTATCGCGTTCGGTCTCACCTGCGACTTTGCGAATGCCGACTAGATTGGGCGTGGTTTGGTAAATAATGTCGAGTCGGTCAGTACCCGGGGCAACGGGCACGTCACGGTAAATGTCTAATCCGATGGCGCGGGGTTCATGGCGGGCGATGGCCTCTATGGCGTCGGCGTAGATCGCATCGGGCAAAACCACCTGGTTGAGTTCGCGCAGGTCGCCTTCGGTGATGCCGACGATGATGATGCGATCGTCAGGGGGCTCGGCCTTGAGCCGCATGAACTGGTCATAGGCCTGCCATTCTGCTGACTGCAGTAGCCCGGTGAAGCGGAGCAGCAGGACGACTAAGGTGACAGAGGGAGTTGCGATCGCAACCCCCCGCCAGCGCCAAAACCAAGATTTCCAGCCCAGTACCATCAGTTGCAGTCAGCGGCAGCGTGCTCGGTATCCATAGACAGTATAGGTGCGTCGATCACTGCTTCTAGACCGACCGACGTTAGAATCTCTTCCCAGGGTGCTGTGTCCGTGTCTCGCATCTGAGCTGCTAGGGCCAGGGACTCTTGCCATGCCCCCGCAGCTGCGTAGATTTCTGCCTGAACCAGCAGATCGCCGTCAGCTGACTCCAGATTTGATAACAGGTTCTCATCAGCGTCTGCCCGCTGGATGCCACCGCCGACCAAGACGTTGTCTTCGGGGTCTTCAATGTCGCAAATGATCGAAAAATCCCAATAGTAAAGCTCGCCTGCGGTGAACAGCTCAGCCCCGTCTGGAATGGTCACTTGCACGATACCGGTCTCGTCGGGTAGCGTCATTGTCTTGGTGTAAACCTCTTCACCGACGCTGTCTACAACCACTAGCTCGGCCTGAGTTGCCGCCGTCTCAGGAATGTAGAAAAACAGCGAAGACGGTAACGTATCGTCAGCAGCGTAGGTGGTGGCCAGGCTGTTGTTGGGTAGTAGCGCTGTCAGGTTGGGCTGCTCAGCGACATCGATACACGACTCGCCACGGGTGCCGGCCCCAGCACTGCGAGGGGGTGCACCGCGATCGCTGGTTCTGGGGAACTGTAGGCTGTGGGCAGGCCAGGCAACGCTGACAGCCAGTAACGCAATGGGTAGAGCGGCAAGACGCTGACCAAACTTCATAAGTACTTGTCTCAAGAGTGACGATACGGTGGGTAGAGCCTGCGGGGAAGCCCTAGGTTGATAGGCTAAAGCGACTGTGCTTGTCTTTAAATACAGCCCGTGCCTATCGGTTTCGGAGCAGCTTTAGGGGAATCTTTGAAAACACCTCATCCAAGCAGACAGCCCGTAAAGGTCACTTCATCTCACCGCAGTCTAGGAATCTGCTTCAAACGAGACGCTGACTTCGACCGGGTCATCGGTCAAGCCGAAATACTCAACGGTCAGGGTCATCTCTGCTTCGACGGGAATGGGGGACGTAATGGTTCCTAGAGACAGCAGATCACCGGGGCGGAGTTCGAGTCCTTGCGATCGCAACTCGTCCCGTAACCATCTCACCACATTTAAAGGATGCCCGAGTAACGCTGAGCTATCGCCTATGCCGATTGTTTGACCGTCCGTATTTTTCATCGTTACGCGAATCTGCCCCAGCTGGCTCTGCCAGTCGGTGTCCTCATCTAGCGGAATTGCCTCACCCATCACCCCGGCTCGGGCCCCCACATTGATCGCGACCAAGTCTCCCGCTCTCGGCTGTGAGCCTTCCTGGTAGACCCGATCGGGCAGCTCAATAAAAGGAATCACCGCATCCAGGCTGGCCAGCAGTTCGGTATCGGTCTCAGCCGTATTGATGTCGGTGCTACCTACACGCACTATCAGGTCTCCCTCCGCGACGGGAAGGGATGCAAAGTCAACCGACAGCTCTGTCCCATCTTCCAGCAGCATGTCTTCGAGCAAGAAGCCGTACAGCGGTTGAATGACGCCAAACTGCGCCTGAGCCGCCTCTGAAGTCAGCGCGGCTTTGTACCCCACCACTGGACCCAGATCTGCAATCAGCCGCCGCACAAACTCAATATGAATTTGGCTGATTTGACGAGCGTTGAAGCTAGTCGTCATCACGGGCGCGGGGTAGCCCAAACTGTAGTGCTGATAAAGCGTATTGGCAATCAGGCTGATATAGCCTTGGGCGACCAGGGGAGCGGTGCTTGGGCGGGCTAGCGGTAGTCTATCGCGGGCGACTGCGTTCGGTATCAGCGCCAGGCTCAATCCTGTACATAGACCGGTCATGAGCCAATCCTGGATTCGATACCTCATGGGGTTATCCTGCCAATCCGACGGGCTCATCCTAACCCAAGACCTTGTTTTAGAGACCACCTCTGATGCAGCAGTGGTCTGTCAGGAATGTCTGCCATTGCTTTACCGGGCTTGTGCTGCGATCGGAGCTGGGTCCGGTCAAGCATCATGTCCGGCCTAGTTGCTTAGGTGGCTTAGGCAGTGAGCAGGGGGGTTGCCTTGGCCTTGAAGTCAGCGGCCTTCAGGGCGGCCACGGCCTGTTCAGGGTCTTTGACGCGGAACTGTGCGCCCAGGCGAATGGCCTGCTTGCTGCTGCCTACGCTGATCATGGCAATGACGGGCACCTTGGCTTCTTTCTTGTCTTCGCCCTGCTGCTGGCTAATCACCGTACGCAACCGATTTTGCTGCACAATATCTCCGGCAATCTGGGGGTCAATCTCAACCATCACTAATCGAACCGATTCAATCGGCTCGGCATCGTCGATGATCAGCTGGGTACGTTCGTCTTTGCGATCAACCTTGCCCCACACCATCAGCCGTGCGTCGGTTTTAATGTGTAGGCCAATGCGCTCGTAGGCGCGGGGAAAGACCACCGCTTCGGCCTGTCCGCTGAGGTCTTCGAGCTGCACAATGGCCATGCTGTCGCCCTTCTTGGTGGTGACGGGTTTGACGTGACTGAGCATCACAATCGCGCTGATGGTGACCTTTTCAGGCTGGTCACCCAGCTCGGCAATGCTGATGGGGGCGAGGATCCGGGCGGGCGACTGCACCGTCCGTAGGGGATGGTCAGAGATGTAGAAGCCAAGAATCTCTTTTTCTAGACGGAGCCGTTCTTGGGGTTCAAAGTCTTCGGTCGGTGGGGCTTTTGGTGCGGATTCGAATGCTTTACTGGGGCCGCTGTCAGCCGTGGGCGTAGCGCTACCGCCGCCGAGCATATCGAAGATATTGCCCTGGCCCACTTCACGATCTTTGGCGCGGGATTGAGCCCAGTCAACCACAAATTCCAGATCGTCAATCAGCTGCTTGCGATTGCCTTCTAGCGCATCGAAGGCCCCGGAATGGATCAACGCCTCTAGGGCACGGCGGTTGACGGCATGGAGGTCGATGCGATCGCAAAGTTCTGCCAGCGACTTAAACGGCCCATCGTCTGCCCGTGACTTGAGCAATACCTCGATAGCGCCCAGTCCTACGTTCCGCACTGCCGACAGCCCAAAGAGAATCTTTTTTTCCGACGGCGTAAAGTCTATCTCCGACTGATTAATGTCCGGCGGCAGTACCTCAATGCCCATGCTGATACAGTTGGCGATGTGCATCTGCACTTTCTCCTGATCGCCGCTGATCGCAGTCAGGAGGGCGGCCATGTATTCAGTGGGGTAGTTTGCCTTTAGGTAGGCCGTTTGGAAAGTAACAAACCCGTAAGCGGTTGAATGACTCTTGTTAAAACAGTACTCGGCGAATTTGATCATCTGCTCAAACAGATTCTCAGAGATCTTTTTAGGCACGCCGTTCTTCTCAGCGCCCTCGATAAAGATGCCGCGATGCTTCTCCATCTCCTTGACTTTCTTCTTACCCATTGCCCGCCGTAGCAGGTCCGCTTCCCCAAGGGAATAGCCCGCCATGTCCTGGGCAATTTTCATGATCTGTTCTTGGTAGACCATGATGCCGTAGGTCTCGTTCAGAATCGGCGCGATCAGATCATGGGGATAGTCAATCTGTTCTCGCCCGTGCTTGCGGTCAATAAACTTGGGAATGAGGCCCGCATCGAGCGGTCCCGGTCGATACAGCGCCAGGACAGAAGAGATATCTTCGAGGCCGGAGGGCTTCAAATCGCGAACGATCTGACGCATGCCCGACGACTCTAGCTGAAAGACGCCGCCTAGCTCGCCGCGAGCCAGTAGCTTGTAGGTCTCAGGATCCTCCATCGGCAGGTTGTCGAGGTCAATCGTGACGCCGTGATTCTTCTCGATGTAGTCCACCGCCTTCTGAATCATGGTGAGGTTACGCAGCCCCAGGAAGTCCATCTTCAGCAGGCCCATCGCCTCGACGTCTTCCATGTAGTACTGGGTGATGACCGCGCCGTCATTGTTGCGCTGTAGGGGCACCAGTTCATCCAACGGCTTGGCCGAAATCACCACGCCTGCTGCGTGCATGCCAAAGGTTTTGTTGGTACCCTCAATGGTGATCGCCATCTCGATCCACCGCTGGTAAGTGACGCCCGTCCCCGGCACCAGCGAGCCGCTGTCGTACTTCTCTTTAAAGGTCTTGTCGGGCGTGTCGTTCGAGATCATCACCTTGAGCTTGGCGGGCTTGCCCCGCGCTACCGGGATGAGCTTGGCCATCTTGTCAGACTCGCTGTAGGGAATATCCAACACACGAGCCACGTCCTTTAGCACCGCCTTGGAAGTCATGCGGTTGAAGGTGATGATCTGGGCGACGTGGTCTTTGCCGTACTTTTCGGTGACGTACTCGATCACCTTCTCCCGCTTTTCGATGCAGAAGTCGGTGTCCACGTCAGGCATAGACTTCCGCTCAGGATTCAAGAAGCGCTCGAACAGCAGACCGTGGTGAACCGGGTCGATGTTGGTAATGCCCATCGCATAGGCGACCAGGGAGCCCGCTGCTGAACCTCGTCCCGGCCCTACCGGAATGTCGTGGTCGCGGGCGAACTTGATGTAGTCCCACACCACCAGGAAGTAGGTGGCAAAACCCATCTGGTGCATCATCTGGATTTCGTACTCCATGCGATCGCGATACACCGCGTCAATCGCATCGTAGTTCTCGACCTTCATTCGCTCAACTAGACCATCCCGAGCGACTTTTGCCATGTAGCTTTCGCCCGTGTGCCCGTCTGGCACCGGGAAGTTGGGAATCTGCGGGTTACCAAGGATGTGGTATTCCTCGACCTTGTCGGCGATTTCGACCGTCGTTGCCACCGCCTCGTCAATCACGTCTTGGGGCAGGTGGTCGCGGAAGAGGCGCCGCATTTCGTGGGCGGACTTCAGGTACTCGGTACCGCTGTAGCGCAGGCGCTTGTCTTCAGTCACCAGCTTGCCGGTTTGTATACACAGCAGCGCGTCGTGGGCCTCAACGTCAATGCAGGAAATGAAGTGCGAGTCGTTGGTGGCAATGATCTTAATGTCCAGCTCACGGGCAATCTTGACCAGCTCGACATTAACAATACGGTCTTCCGGCGAGCCGTGGTCCTGAATCTCGATGTAGTAGTCATCGCCAAATAGGCCCTTATACCACTTAGCCACACGTCGAGCCACATCGGGCCGCTTTTGCATGATGGCCTGGGGCAGCTCACCGCCCAGGCAGGCACTGGTGACAATCAGCCCCTCATGGTGCTTTTCTAGCAGTTCTTTATTAATGCAAGGACGAGAGAAAATGCCGCGTCCCTGCACCCCATCCAGGTGGGAAACGGTGGTCAGCTTCACCAGGTTCTTATACCCCTGGTCGTTTTTGGCCAGAATGACCTGGTGGTAGCGGGGGCGACGCTCCTGTTTGGTGATGTCGCCGTTGATGACGTACATCTCGTTGCCGATAATGGGCTTAATCCCGGCTTTTTTACAGACCTTGATCAGCTCCACCGCGCCATACATAACGCCGTGATCGGTTAGGGCAATGGCCTTCATGCCCATTTCGACGGCTTTGTCGACCAAGGGCGGCAGCTGGCTGGCGCCGTCCAGCAGACTGTAGTCGCTGTGGATGTGTAGCCCCACAAATTCGCCAGAGGATTGCTGAACGGTCCCAGATTCAGACATGCGCCTACCACTTACTTAGTACAAATTTACTTTAGATTTACCGGAAACTCAACTCAAAAGTTCGGCGCTATCTGTGCAAAGTCAGTTCAGAGTATCGGAATTTGAGCGCTATATCTAGCGTTGTTACCTAATATTTTTGATTTGGAACTCGGGTGCATACCTGTCCGATTGCATGCATCTATGCATCGCTTAGATGGAAAGCCGGTCCCATGCCCTGTACCGTTAGGTAGATGTGCTGACTAAACTATTCAGTTTAATTTTTTAGACACGATTTTTGCAAAGTTCGATATCGTAGAACCTAAGTAAGGCTTTGCTTTTATTGGTATTGGTCGATACATTGTTTCCCTCGCCGCTCCATGACATCACCCTCGAGTCCGTCGTCTCCCGCAGAAGTTCCGGCTATGCAGTCCGCTGCGGTGCCTGCGCCCTCTTCTAAGCAGCGCAACTGGCTGATTTGGCTGGCGGGTCTAATCGTCGTCCTGGGCGGTGGCTTTGCACTCTGGCGATTGATTGGCGGGGGTGGCGGCCAGCAAGGAATGCAGATGCCAGGGGCGGTGCCGGTGACGCTACAGCGGCTGCAGACAGCGAACGTGCGCGAGCAGGCAGAATTTGTCGGGACGCTGGATGCGGCGTCGGGGGTGATGCTACAGCCCGAAGCGGCGGGACGCATTACTGGAATTTTTGTCTCCCCCGGTGATCGGGTATCGGCAGGTGACCCGATTATGCAGCTCAGCGCCGACCGATCGCAGGCTGAACTGAGCGCGGCCTTGGCCAATGTGAGCGCCGCGCGATCGGCGCGGGATAACTCTCGGTCTCAGCTTCAGTCTCTGCTTGCACAGCAGGCCCAGTTCCAGGCTGAGGTTGACCTGCAAAATACCGAGTTCGACCGCTCCCAGCGGCTAGTAGCGGCTGGGGCGCTGTCGCAGCAAAGGCTAGATGAGATTGAGCGAGATCGCAGTGCCGCGATTGCCTCGCTCAATGCTGCCCGTCAAGAAATTGAAGCGGCTCGCGCCAGCATTGAACAGTCCGAGTCGTTTTTGAACCAGGCCCAGTCCAGCGCTAATGCCACCCGCGAAGACCTGCAGGACAAGACTGTGACGGCCCCCATTGACGGCATCGTCGGCGATATTCCAGTAGAGCTAGGCGACTACGTGCAGCCTGGCGCAGAGCTGACCACCATCACGCTCAACGACACCCTGGAGCTAGAAATTTCCATTCCCGCTGAGCAGGCCAACGAGGTGCAGTTGGGCATGCCGGTTGAGCTGTCTACCTTTGGGTCCGATACGCCTGCTGCCACTGGTTCCATTAGCTTTATTTCGCCCCAGACCGACTCTAGTACTCAGACCGTGCTGGCTAAAGCTGAGTTTGTCGACGCGGCCGAGCGTCTGCAGGACAACCAGCGCGTCAATGCGCGGGTGATTCTCGACGAGCGGACGGGTTTACTGGTGCCAGCGACGGCCATTACGCGCTTGGGTGGGCAGCCCTTTGTCTACGTTGCGGTTGACGCACCGCCGCCTGAAGAAGGGGCTGAAGGACGTCGTCCTGAGGGGGGTGCTGCCCCTGGAGTGCCTGCAGAGGCACCGAGTCAGGTGGCACAGCTCCGTCCGGTGACCCTCGGTGACATGCAGGGCAATGATTTTCAGGTATTAGATGGGCTTTCTCAGGGGGAAACCATTGTGACCTCTGGCCTGCTGAATCTGCAGGACGGCATGCCGATTATTCCGCAAGAAGAGGGTGCAGGCGGACCGCCTGGAGGCCCACCCGGGGGAGAAGCCGCTGAAGAGGGTGCGGTAGAACCGGCTGAGGGGACTTAAATAAACAGTCGCTTCAAGAATTTTGTTTTCTTTGTTGGGTTTCGCTTTGCTCTACGCCAACCTACAGGCATCTCTAAATGGTCAACTACTTCATTAAGCGACCGGTTTTTGCGACCGTCTGTGCCATTATCATTCTTCTGATTGGCGCGGTGAGCATTCCCACGCTGCCAATCTCGCAGTATCCCGACATTAGCCCGGTTCAGGTCAACGTCACCTCTGCCTATATTGGTGCTGATGCGGAAACGGTAGAGCGAGCCGTAACCACCGTGCTAGAGCGCGAGATAAACGGTGTTGAGGGCATGCGCTACATCTCGTCCAACAGCAGTAATGACGGGGTTAGCAACATTGTCGTTACCTTTGACTCTAGCCGCGACAAAGACATTGCTGCGGTAGACGTGCAAAACCGGGTCACGCTGGCCGAGCCGCAGCTGCCTGACGTCGTCCGTCAGACAGGGGTGACCGTTTCGAAGCAGAACAGCAACTTTCTGCTGGCGATGAGCCTGTATTCAGAAGACGGTACCTTCAACAACGTCTTTTTGAGCAATTATGCCGACCTGTATATGGTCGATGCTCTGCGCCGGGTACCCGGTGTGGGCGAGGTTCTGATCTTTGGTGAGCGGACCTATGCGATGCGGCTGTGGCTTGACCCGCAGCGGTTAGCGAGCCGGGGGCTAACAGCAGACGATGTGTCCGATGCCCTGCGAGAACAGAATATTCAGGTTGGGGTTGGCCAGATTGGCCAATCTCCGGCTCCAGCCGATCAGACCTTTCAAATCGACCTGCGGGCGGTGAGCCGACTGCGAGATGCGGCCGAGTTTGAAGAGTTAGTGATACAGACGGGCGAAAACGGCGAACTGGTGAAGCTTAAGGACGTGGGCCGGGCTGAGCTGGGTGCAGAAAACTACAACACCTTTCTCCGCTACAGCGGCAACGAGTCCGTGGGTTTGGGCGTGCTACAGCTGCCGGGTAGTAACGCGCTAGAGACGGCCCAAGGCGTCAAGCAAGTCATGGAAGAGCTGTCCCAGGAGTTTCCCCCAGGGATGGAGTACGGCATTGGCTTCGACACGACCGAATTCGTAGAGCAGTCCCTGTCTCGCGTGGTCTGGACGCTGATCCAGGCGGTGGCGCTGGTTGTTCTCGTTATCTATATCTTTTTGCAGGACTGGCGAACCACGGTCATTCCGGCGATTACCATTCCTGTGGCGCTGATCGGCACCTTTGCAATCATCAAAATCTTTGGCTTCTCAATCAACAGTCTGACCCTGTTTGGTCTCACCCTGGCGACTGGAATGGTTGTGGATGATGCCATTGTGGTCGTGGAGGACATTGCCTCGAAGATTCAGAAGCGGGATTTGCCGCCGAAGCAGGCGGCCATTCAGTCGATGAAGGAGCTGACCGGGGCGGTAATTGCTACGTCGCTGGTGCTGATGGCGGTGTTTATTCCGGTGGCGTTTTTCCCAGGGACGACCGGGGCGCTGTACCGCCAGTTTGCGCTAACGATTGCGTTTGCGATCGCACTTTCCACTTTCAATGCCCTCACCCTCACCCCGACCCTTTCAGGCCTGCTGCTACGCAAAAATACTGGCGGCAACGGCTGGCTCGATCGAATCTTTGTGCCGTTCAACCGCTTTCTCGACAACCTGCGAGACCAGTACGGCGACACCCTGCGGATTCTCAACCGGTTCAAGGTCTTTGTCCTGGCGGCCTTTGTGGCCTCGCTGATTTTGACGGGGCTGCTCTACAACAGCGTTCCCTCTGCCTTCTTGCCTGACGAAGACCAGGGCTACTTCATCACGCTCATTCAAGGACCGGACGGCAGCTCGCTCAACCAGACCAGCAAGGTCATGCGCCAGGTCGAGGAGACCATTTTGGCTCAGGACGGCGTGCGCGCCACCTTCGCAGTGGGCGGCTTCAGCTTTAGCGGCAACACCGCTAACAACGGTGTCGTCTTTACCACGCTGGTTCCCTGGGAGGAGCGTCCGCCCGGGGTCACTTCCTTTAGTCTAATTGGTCAGCTGTTTGGCCAGTTTTCTCAGATTACGGAAGCTCGGGTCTTCCCGGTAAACCCGCCTGCCATTCAAGGCCTCAGCAGCTTCGGTGGCTTTCAGTTTCAGCTACAGGACCGCAGCGGCAATGCGGGCATCGACACGCTGGTGCAGAGCATGTTTGGCATGCTGGGGGCCGCTAACCAGCATGAAAATCTGAGTTCTGTATTTAGTACTTACGGAGCCAGCACCCCGCAGATTGTGATTGATGTGGATCGCGACAAGGCTAAGACACTCGACGTGGATATCGACGACGTGTTTGGCACAATGCAGGCCTACCTGGGCTCCCAGTACGTGAACGACTTTACCCTGCAGGGGCGCACCTATCGGGTCTACGTGCAGGCTGACCAGCAGTACCGTTCGGACCCCAGCGATATCAACAAGCTCTACGTGCGCTCCAACAGCGACGCGATGATTCCCCTCAGCAACCTAGTGACGCTGACGGAGACCTCGGGTGCCCAGACCATCAACCACTACAACCTGTTCCGCTCGATTGAAATCAACGGCCAGGCTGCGCCGGGCGTCAGCTCCGGTCAGGCCATTAACGCGATGGAACAGGTGGCGGCTCAGGTACTACCCGCCAGCCTGGGCTATGAGTGGACCGGCAGCGCCCTGGAAGAAATTGAAGGTGGCGGGCAGGCTCCGATTATCTTTGGTCTGGGTATCGTCTTTGTCTTTTTGGTACTGGCCGCCCAGTACGAGAGCTATATAGACCCGGTTATTATTCTCTTTGCCGTGCCGCTGGCGGTATTCGGTGCGCTGCTGGCCCAGTCTATTCGGGGTTTGCCCAATGATGTGTACTGCCAAATCGGACTGGTGATGCTGATTGGTCTGGCCAGTAAGAACTCGATTCTAATTGTTGAGTTTGCCAACCAGCTACGCTGTGAGGGGCTACCCATTGTCAAAGCAGCGATGGAGGCGTCTAAGTCTAGAATGCGCCCGATTCTGATGACGGCGATTTCGACGCTGAGTAGTATTTTCCCGCTGGTGATTGCCACGGGTGCAGGTGCGGGCAGCCGTCAGTCGTTGGGCACGGCGGTGTTTGGCGGCATGTTTGTGGCGACGTTTTTGAGCCTGTTTGTGGTGCCGATTCTCTACATTGTGGTCAAGAGCCTGAGCGCAGAGTTCTTAGGGTCCGACAGGCCTAGTGGTGGCAATGATGGCAATGGTGGTGGCCGCTATGGAGATGTAACTGAAACGGCTGAGTTAACGGTTCGATGAGATCGCGCTATTGCGTATGGACAATTTGAGATAATTTTGTCCTTTAGTTAGGATATTGTCTGAATTAAGATTAATCGATTGACTCTAATAGCCAAAGGATGCTAATCAAGGTTAAAAGGCTAATCTTAATCCTATGCTTGAAATCGATAAGTCAGACATCATAGCCCGTCTTCATTTTGATAACCCTTGGTGGGAAGAAGGTGGCCGAGGGTCAATAGCTTATGAGGATATGCCTCGGCGAAAATACTTTAAGAGGTTGGCTCAAAATATCCTAGACACCAGTGTCCGACGGGCCATTGTTTTGATGGGTCCGAGACGCGTCGGGAAAACTGTTATGGTCTACCACAGCATTCGTATGCTTTTAGATGCAGGCATCAGGTCAGAAAATATTTTGTATCTCTCTCTAGAGACTCCAATCTATACAGGGCTTTCTCTTGAACGAATTCTCAGTTACTTTCAAGAATTGTTTAATCACAAACGTAATACGAATCTCTTCGTGTTCTTTGATGAAATTCAATATTTACGTGAATGGGAAATTCATCTTAAATCTCTTGTTGATTCGCTTCCTAGTTATCGGTTTGTCGCTACTGGGTCTGCCGCAGCTGCTCTGAGGCTGAAGAGTAATGAGTCTGGGGCTGGTCGATTCAGTGATTACATCCTACCACCGCTGACTTTTGCTGAGTATTTAATGTTTATCGGAAGAGAAGACGAATTAATAAGGACTGATATTAGCGAGCACGAACATGAAGACCCAAGCTATCCATCTCGGGTAAAAGATTTCTGGTTTCAGGATATTGATGCGTTGAATAAAGAATTTATTAACTATATAAACTTTGGTGGGTATCCGGAAGCAGTTTTTTCGGAGACAATCCGCCAAGATCCCGGGCAGTATATTAAAAGTGACATTATTGATAAGGTTTTGCTAAGAGATCTGCCCAGTCTTTATGGCATTAGTGACATCCAAGAACT
>JBCBWI010000078.1:0-14816 GCA_039817185.1 Cyanobacteria bacterium J06648_16
TTGACCGATGAACCTCAGCTCAGACTGCTGGGGAGGGTATTCGCTGTGCTGATAACAGATTTTGTCTAAACTCCAATTATCACCGACAAAGAAAAAATGTTTTTCTTCGGTATGACCAACTTCAGGTATCAAGAAATGCAGCTTTGAAGAGTAGAGACGTCCTCGAAGCGTACCTGTTCTAAAAAACAGTGGACTGCCTAAATTGTTCTGAGCAGTGTGACAGATTTAACCGTAAGGGAGATGCTGACAAATGCCTTACCCTCTGTAAGATTGCAAGGTCTTTCGCCCCTAGCGCGATAGGTAAAACGCCCGGTACATCATTAGAATGTTTTTCCCTAAGGGGACCAGCACCAGAGGGACTCTCAGTCTTGTTGGGCTAAGAGTCCCTTTCGATTGGTTAACAGAAATTAGAGATTAAATATAGCCTTGGCCACTTTGCTTAGGACGCCGAGTAGCAGTATCCCTGAATCTCGGAGCGCTCCGTGGTTCGCAGCCGTGCCCTAAACGAGACTGGCGACCGCTATAAATCCAACAATTATTCAACAATCTCGCCTTCGTTGTCGCCAAAGGACTCAACCGAAGGGCTTCGGGCCTGCCGGTGCCGTAGCCACCTGTGCTCAGATGTAGAAACACCCTGTCTAGGGCTTTGAGAATCTCATTCTATGGCGATACATGGTTCAGTCTGATAGGACCCAGCTGACTAGCAAGCGAACCCCATAACCGGTACCTCCTGGGCTATTGTAGCCATTCTCTTTTTCGGCCCAGACGGGACCCGCCACATCTAAGTGGGCCCAATCGGTTGCTTTAACGAACTGTTTTAGAAACAACGCTGCCGTAATCGATCCACCCGCACGGGGACCCGTATTTTTCATGTCGGCAGCAACCGACTTCATTCCTTCAAAGTATTTCTCCTCCATCGGCATTTTCCACAGTTTCTCTCCTGCCAGGTCGGCTGCATCGGTTAGCTGTTTGGCGAGCGATTCACTGGGACTGAACAGTCCACCAATGTCGTTACCCAAGGCTACAATGCAGGCCCCCGTCAGCGTAGCGAGATCGACGATGGCATCTACGCCCAGTTTGTCGGCAAATACAAGCGCATCTGCCAGCGTTAGACGACCTTCGGCATCAGTGTTGTTGACTTCGATTGTCTTCCCGTTGGATGCTGTGAGGATATCGCCAGGGTGCATGGCATGGCCGCTGATCATGTTTTCAGTTGCGGCACTGATGAAGTGGACTTCCACATCTGGGCGAATCTGAGCAATCGCTTTGGCAGCTCCCAGAGTCGCGGCCGCTCCGCCCATGTCAATTTTCATAGTCTCGATCCCGGCACCGCCCACCTTCAGGTTGAGCCCCCCTGAGTCGAAGGTTAGCCCTTTACCGATAATGGCTAGCTTGCGGCGAGGCTGACCTTCGGGTCGGTAGGTTAGGTGAATGAACTTGGGCGGCAGATCGGAGGCCTGAGCAACGCCTAGATAAGCGCCCATGCCAAGCTTTTCGCAGTCTTCGCGTTCTAAGATCTCGAGCGTTAGACCGTGTTCACGGGCAATGTCGGTAGCGGTCTCGGCCAGCTTGGCAGGCGTGACGATGTTAGGGGGGGCATTGACCAGCTCACGGGCCAAAAATACACCCTCACAGACCTGCTGGGCCTGGGCAATTGCCGCCGCCTGATCGGGCAGTTCTAGCAGATGGACTGCTGCTAGCTCGACCTTGGTGGGCTCTGGTTCTGACTTGAAGCGGATATCCTGATGCAGTGCCAGTGCGGTCCCTTCGACCAGCGCCTGAACCGTAACGTTAGGACTGTTGTTCCACACCGGAAAACTGAGCCCCAGGGTGGCGCTTTTCTCCCGTTTGGCCAGTCGGGCAGCCGCAGCGGCACCCCGTCTCAGCCCTTCTAGACTGAGCTGGTCAGAACTGCCCAAGCCCACAATAGCCAGCTTCTTCAGGGTATCGGTTCCCACTCGAATCGTCGCAGAGGTATCCACTTTGCCGGTGAACTCGGCTTCATCGATCAAAGTTTGTAGCAAGCCAGAGACCTGTTTGTTCAGGTCTGACAGCATGCCGGTTAGCGGTAGCGCCTCCTCTAGTAGGCCGATGACTAGGCAGTCCCCTGACCAGGTTAGACAAGATTTATCTGACGCTACAAAGTCCATTGTGCTCTCGATTCCGTGAGTTCCCGTCCTAGTATTGCGCTAATTGGAAGATTTTGATCAGGGATCGCCGCTGATTTACGGTCACGGTACCGATTTTTTTGCTAGAACATCACAAGGTTCTAGGGCAGGACTCTATCGTTGATCGATTACGTTTGCCTCCTCTAGTGCCCTTCTAAAAAGTAAGTGCTCTTCTAAAGATACTTCTACAGACATCTAGATATCTACAAGGTATCAGTCTGCTTTATCTCTTCTCCGCTTGGAAAACGCCCGATTGAAGACCGGCTGAGACCCCGGACCCTATTCATATTTAAGATTCCTAGAACCTATGTGGAAAGCGATCAAACAGCGATGGCCGCTAATGGCGATGACAGGGTTGATGGCTCTGTCGGTCGGGATGATGGCCGCCGTCGTGCGTACGACTAACGGCCTGCAGCGCTCGCCCACGACTCGAGCCGAGTCTTCTACTGAGTCCAGCGACGATCGCTCTGTGGTCCTGCAGCTGGCAACGCAGCCCCCGGCAGTCAGAACCGAGGCGCTCCAGACTTTGCTGAACGGTGAAACTGCCGAGGGGTTAGAGCAGCTGCGAGGGCGCTACTTGCTGGCCAGCGACCTGCTGAACCAGGGACAGGCGGCAGCGGCCCTGACCCAGCTAGAAGGGTTGGATAAAGACTACGTGCTGCTGGCGCCTTACATACAGCTCAAGCAGGGGCAGGCCCAGGCTGCTACTGGGGATGTGGCAACGGCGATGGCGACCTGGGATGCGCTGGTTGCTGCCAGTCCCGACCACCCGGCTGCTGCAGTGGCGCGGTATGAGCTGGGTCAGAACCGTCCGGCAGAATGGCAGCAGGCGGTGGAGACCCTGCCGTCTCACCCGCAGAGCGTGGCGGCTGCGATCGCACTGCTCGACGCCGAGGCCGATCCGCCTAATCGCAAGGATCTGCTGGTTACGATCGCAACCCACGGGCTGCACCACCCCAACTACGGCACCTATCTAGAGCAGCTCGTTCAGAACTACGACAGTAGCCTCACGCCCGAGCAGTGGCAGGCGGTGGGCTTTGGCTATTGGGAGGCGGGAGAATACGACAAAGCGGGTAAAGCCTACGCCCAGGCCAACCCCACCCCGGTTAATCTGTATCGAGCTGGGCGGGGGCTGCAAATCGGGAGTGAAAAGGTCGAAGCGATTGCCCACTATCGTAAGCTGTACCAGGCATTTCCCAAGGCTAACGAATCAGCCACCGGACTATTAAAGCTGGCGGACATGGTCCCCAATCCCGACGCCCTCAAAACCCTTGACGAGGTCATTGACCACTTTCCTGACCGGGCTGCCGAAGCGCTGCTGAAGCGCGCCGAGGTGCTGGATGACATGGGTAGCCCCGACTCAGCCAGCAAAGCCCGCCAGTCAATTCTGTCTCAATACAGTGGCTCAGAAACGGCTGCCGAACTCCGCCTCAAGCGGGCCAAGCAGGCAGCCGAAGCGGGTGACATTGCTGCTGCCAGCGACTGGGCGATGCAGATTGTCGAAGCGAACGCTGCCAGTGACCTCAGCGCCGAAGCCAGCTTTTGGCTAGGCAAGTGGCAGCAACGGCAGGGCCAAGATGCCCTTGCCCAGCAGGCCTTTGAGTGGACCATTGCCAATCACCCTGAGTCCTACTATGCCTGGCGGTCGGCGGTGTTCTTGGGCTGGGATGTGGGTGACTTTAACGGCGTGCGCAGCCGTAACCCAGAGGTCTTGCTGCCGCCGAGGCGGGCGCTTTTGCCAGCCGGATCGGAAACCCTGCAGGAGCTGTACTTGCTCGGGCAGGACCAGGAAGCCTGGGCCGTTTGGCAAACTGAGTTCAAAGACCCCCAAGCGCCCACTGTGGCTGAGCAGTTTACTGACGGGGTCCTACGGCTGGGCGTTGGTGACAACCTCAACGGCATCTACGAACTCAGTAGCTTGGCCTGGCGGGAGGATCCTGCCGACCAGGAAGCCTTTGCGCCCCTGGAGGAAACCCCGACCTACTGGCAAAGTGTTTATCCCTTTCCCTATGCGCAGCTGATCCAATCATGGGCTCAACAGCGGCAGCTCAACCCGATGCTGGTAACGGCACTGATTCGCCAGGAGTCGCGCTTTGAATCAACCATCCGTTCGGTTGCTGGCGCCAAAGGACTGATGCAGGTGATGCCGGCTACCGCCGACTGGATCATGGGTCAAACCGGTGAAACCGGATTAGAGCTCAACCGCCCCGAAGACAACATCAAGCTGGGGACGTGGTATCTGGACTACACCCACCGCGAGTACGACAATAACTCGCTATTTGCGGTGGCTAGCTATAATGCCGGACCGGGTAACGTCGCCAGTTGGATTGATCGCTTCGGATTCAGCGATCCCGATGAGTTTGTCGAGCAGATCCCTTTTGGGGAGACCCAAAACTACGTAGAGGCGGTCTTCGGTGGGTATTGGAACTACCTCCGACTTTACAATCCAGAGATTGCTCGGCGAGTCAGCCAGCTTGGCGGTTAGCCTGCCGCTGGTGGGTAAGGAGCCCCTCACACTTAAGATCTTGGCCCGTTTTCGCGGCCTCGACTATACGATTTTTAGACTTGCCCGTAGAATCTAAACTGAGGTTAAGCCGTAGATACCCGGAGATAGCGTCATTTACGGACACTACTGTGTTTCTAAAGGGGCGTGTTGGTTAGAGAGGCAAGCGGCATTCGGTTTTGATAAGGTCATCGTAGTTGGGTATGGGTAAAGGATCATGACAAGCTACAGCACACTGCAGCAGGATCAGCTCAGGAAGATTGGTGCAAACCTCCAAGAAGCACGTGCTGCCCAGGATAAGTCCATTGAGGACATTGCGGCGCAAACGTATATCCGCCCCCAGCTACTTAAGGCGATTGAGGCTGGGCAGGCAACTGATCTTCCCCAGCCGATCTTTGTCCAGGGTTTTATTCGACGCTACGCCGAAGCGCTCGGTTTAGACGGTAAAACGCTGGCGAAGCAGTTTCCGGTTCATTCCATCCCAGATACGCCGCGTCCGCAACCGCAGCCTGCAGCCAAACCGGTTTCCTTCGGGTCGACTGCCATGGCCAATCCAGTGATCACGAGTCGGCCTGACAGTCGACCAATGCCGACCTCGTCCCCGGCGGTCCCTTCACCTCCGCTCGCTTCAGCCCCGCCCGCTACCCCTGCTCCGCTTGACACCTCGATGCCTGCCGCATCGTTGTCTCCCTCAGCACCCACGCCGGAGCCCATGCCTGCAGCCCGGGTAACGGCCAATACCTCACCCGTGGGTGCGCCGCCTTTCGACGATAGCGACCTGGAGCGGCAGACCTACAGCAGCAACGGTGTCGTTGCGCCGGTCAAGCATCCCCAAGATCCTACCTATGCGCGACCGCCTTTGCCGGTGGCAGAGACACCTGCAGGGGAGCGGAATTTTATGCCCTACGTACTAGCGGGGGTATTGGCGGTCGGTGTGGTCGGTGCGATCGCACTGCTATTTAAACTGGGCGGCGGTGAACCCCAGCAAGCCGAGATTGAACCTACACCAGCGGTGGCCGAGCCCGCTGAACCCGCTTCGGTGCCGGAACCTGCCGAACCCGCTGAACCCGCTTCACCCACCGCCGCCAGCGAAGCGCCTGTGGCCGTCAGTATCAAAACCACAGACGACGCTTGGATGCTGATTCGGATCGACGGCGTCAACGCCTTCGAAGGCATTATGACCAGCGGCACCGAAGAGCTTTACGAAGGGGAAGATCGCATCTACGTTTCTGTGGGCAACGCTGGCGGGGTCGAAATTTCTCATAACGGCTCGGAGCCTGAGGTGGCAGGCCCATCGGGCGCGGTTCGCGAGTTCACCTATACCCCTTAGACTGGCTGCTTAGCCCGGCCGGTTACAAGCGCCGAGCCTTATTAGAAACCTGACTAGAAAACGGTTCCAGCGAGCATGATAGGCCCTTAGATTGGGGTTTTGCCGCAGCGGCTGCATCTGCTAAGGACACCCAGTACAATAAAGTAACGGTTCACCGGTCACCCTTTTTTACTGCCGCCGACATGACCACCAACTTGGAAACGGCTGAGAACGCTGTCGACCCCAAAGATTATCTAAACGAAGCCCCAGACGACATTGAAATGTCGCTGTTTGACCATCTAGACGAGCTGCGGACGCGCATCTTTTATGCGCTGATCGCTGTTTTGGTGGGGGTGATTGCCTGCTTTGCGGGGGTTAACCACATTGTTGAGTGGCTAGAGGTTCCGGCGCAGGGCGTCAAGTTTCTGCAGCTTTCACCGGGCGAGTACTTTTTTGTCTCGATTAAAGTTGCGGGCTACAGCGGCATCTTGGTGTCAAGCCCGTTCATCCTTTACCAAATTATTCAGTTCGTGCTGCCCGGCATGACCCGGCGCGAACGGGGGCTGATTGGCCCGATTGTGTTGGGCTCCAGCGTTCTGTTTTTTGCAGGGTTGGCCTTTGCCTACTTTGCCCTGATTCCCGCCGCCTTGAATTTCTTTATCAGCTACGGTGCGGACGTGGTCGAACAGCTATGGTCGATTGACCGCTACTTCGAGTTTGTGCTGCTGCTGCTGTTTAGTACGGGGCTGGCGTTTCAAATTCCCGTCATCCAGCTCATGCTGGGGTTACTAGGCATTGCGAACTCTAGCGTTATGCTCAAGGGCTGGCGCTATGTGTTGCTAGGGGCTGCCGTGCTTGGGGCGGTGCTGACGCCTTCGACCGACCCAATTACGCAAAGCTTGCTGGCGGGGGCCGTTTTGTTTTTGTATTTCGGCGGTATTTTGATGGTCAAGGCGATTGGCCGTTAGCGCTTGCCACTAGTCCAGCTCTTCCAGGATTCTAAACCGCACATGGTTGAGCGCCAAGTCGCCTATTTTGACTTCCGGTGCCCCTTCGGGCAGGTGCAGCTTACCAAAGGAAACTTCCTTCGCCATTTCGATGTGGTACCACGGTAGGCCCATAAAAAAGCGCGTAGGGTACGGTCCTCCTTCTTGAACGTCGTCCACGTTGGACTCCATCGGCAGCCAACCGTAGCCAGGAATGTAGAACTCAATCCAGACGTGGTTGAACTCGGGCTCTAGGGGGATGCCCATCTGGTCGGCCTTGGGCGGGCACTTGTAGCGACCCACGGTGCGGCAAGCAATGCCGTTGAGCCGATACAGCGCCAGCAGCAGCCCGACGTACTCGCCGCAGGAGCCGATGCCCCGCTCAATCACTACATCTGGGGTGTCAATGGCCGGGCGAATGCCGTAGGAAAGCCGGTCGTAAACGTAATTTCGAATGCTCAAAATCTTTCTGAGCAGGTTGGTCTCGCGTCCAACGGCTTCCTTTGCCGCTGCTTGAATCGCTGGGTGGTCCATCGACAGCTCATCGTCATCGACCAAGTACTTGGCTTGGAACTCCGGCGATAGGGACGGTGCATCTTCTACCTGGCTGGGCGTGAGCTGATGCTTGATACCGCGCACTTCTAGCACCGCTCGCCAGCCAAACAGGTGACGTTCGTTGGGTTGCAAACTATCGAAGGTAAATTCGGCTACGTTTTGCCCATTTTCCTGAACGGTTTTGAAAGGGCGACCGATCGGCTCTACTGAGAGGCACTGCTGGCGCGGTGTGTTAGCCGGAAAGGCCATTCGCCAGCGGGCATTTGTCAGGGTGACGTCATCGAGGGGTTCGAGCTCCTCGGCATAGATCATCTCGATTTTGTAGCCGGTGGAGAGGGCAATCGCGTCCTGCCGAGTAAAGTGGAGCGAATGGAGGAAGGTGCGATCGCGAAAGGTCAGCTCAAAGGGAAACTCCGGCTGGTTGGGGTTGTCACGGATGTAGGGTTCTTCCAAAGCATAGGTTAGCCACACCGTCCCTGCCGTTGGCGTTGCTTCGGGCGGTGCCCAGATGCCCGTAGGCGACGCGAAGGGCGTCAATACATTCACCAATACCGCCTCGGTTGCCCGGTCAAGGCAGTACACCGTCTGCTCTAGCTGGTCGCAGACCCACAGGTAGTCGCCCACGACCGAAATCTTGGCCGTGCCGATGCCGGGCAGTCGAAACTGGGTGATGCGCTCGCCGCTGTCGGCATCGTAAACAAAGATGCGCCCGGCTTTGTGGCAGGCAACGTATAGCGTCTGCTCCCAAACGGCCACATCGTCCGCTGCGTAGGGTAGCTGCACAATCGACTTCAGCGTCAGGTCGGTCAGACTGCCGGTCAAAATATGATTGTCCTGGGCTAGCCAAAGCCGCCCACCCCATACGGCCAGTCCGGTAGCGCCCTGAAACTCGCTGACCTGACGAGAATTGAGAATAGACGTATCTCCCGTCACCGGGGCAATCTGCAGCAGATAGCCCTGCACCGTATCCAGCGAAAGCAGCCGTTCCTCATGCAGTGCCAACCCTGAAAGCGCGTAGGCGCCCACTGGATAAATCGGACGACCTAGAGCGGGTTCTAATGTGGCAGAGGGCATGGCAGAGGGCAGCAGAGAGCAATGGGACAGCGATCTATCCCCGCCTCAACATATATACGATTTTGGTCGTTTGCCGCAGCCAGCGATACCGATTTTCGACGCAGATTGGGCTGGTATGATGTGAATGGTTGTAAAGAAATTTGATTTAGGTTTGCGCCTATGTGGACTGCCCTGCCGCCCCTGCCCTTTTCAATTGATAAGTCTTTTATTGCGGGGACGCTGCTGTGGGCGCTGGCGCTGTACCTGGGCTTTTCTCCTGTGAGCGAGTGGATTATGCAGCAGATTAACCGCTGGTTCAACTTTGCCGAGCGATTCATGTATTCCTCTCAAGACGAATTTGACCGTACCCGCGAAGCGCGGGAGTCACAAAACGCTTTTTACGCCTCAGTTTTCAGCATCATTCCCTTCATTGTGGCGGGCGTGCTCTGTACCTATTTGGTGGACTATAGCTTTGACCGCAGCTGGACGCTGAGCCTGGGCATCATCGCCTGCATGGGCTGCGGTGTCTATGAGCTGGGCCGTCGTCAGTCCGAGCTGTAGGGTTTCGCGATGCTGCCGGGCCTGGCGTTCCCCGTTTGGATTCCCCTGGGGCCGTGGCATGTCCATCCCCACTTTGTATTTGAATCCCTGGCCTACACCGTGGCACTGCGCCTGACGCTGAGGAATAGCCGCAAATCCTCTCTCCCCGCGAGCCAGCAAACCTCTGTAATCGTCGGGGGCATGGTGGGGGCGCTGGCAGGGGCAAAGCTACTGGTGATGCTGCAGCATGTGTATTTGGCCTGGGAGTCGCCGATGCAGTATGGGCTGCTGCTACTGCAGGGCAAGACCATTGTCGGGGCGCTGCTGGGAGCCGTCGCCGGGGTAGAGGTGACGAAAAAACTCATCGGCGTGCGCCAGTCTACGGGCGATACCTTTGTGGGGCCGCTGATGCTGGGTATGGCGATTGGGCGGATTGGCTGCTTTTTGACCGGGATTAGCGATCGCACCTACGGCACCGTCACCCAACTGCCCTGGGGCGTTGACTTTGGCGACGGTCTACTGCGTCACCCCACCCAGCTCTACGAGATTCTCTTTCTGGCCGGTCTCGGCCTAACGCTGTTCCGATGGCAGCGCCGTAACAGCCTGAAAAATGGGGAACTGTTTCAGGGGTTTATGGTGGGCTATCTCACCTTTCGTCTGCTGGTGGACTTTATCAAGCCCGACTTTCACCCGCTGCTGGGCCTCAGCGCCATCCAGATCGCCTGTTTGGTTGGATTGGGGTACTACTGGCGAACGCTTCAGCGGATGGGGCAAGCGATCGGTCGGTGGCCGATGTCTTTATGACGGACGGAATGTCCCTATCGTACAATGCAGCTTGATCCGAGCTAGGCGTAAGCCCCTCCGTCGGTGCATGATCCCCCCGGTGCATGATCCTAATGTCAAAACAGCTGTCTTCCTGGCCTCGCGATCTGGCGATCATCGCCCTGCTTTGGAGCGTGGCAATGCTGGTCGGGGGGCTCTGGGTCTGGCTCGATCGGGACGTGCCCCCTTGGGACCCAGCGGAGCATCTGTCGTTTTCGATGAACTACTGGTGGACGCTGAGCCACAATAGCTGGCTGTCAGGCGATACCTGGCGTAGTCTGTGGGCGCTATCGCCAAAGTATCCGCCCGTGCTGTACCTGGTCACTGCGCTGGTGCACGGGATAGTTGGGCCCGGACCTGACCGCGCCATGCTAGCCAACGGCCTGTTTACGCTGGTGATGCTGGTAGCAACCTACGGGCTCGGTCGCCACATCTTTACGCCCAGAGTAGGGCTGTTGGCGGCGGGGCTCTGCCTGCTGATGCCGCGGCTGGTTCAAACCGGGCTGGACTATCAGCTGGACTACCCGCTGACGGCGATGACGCTGGTGAGCCTGTGGTGCCTGACCGTCTGGCGTGATGAGAAGGGCCTGCGGGAGTGGCTGTGGATGCTGGCTTTTGGGGTGAGCTTTGGGCTGGCGCTGATGACCAAGCAGTCGGCCTTGCTGTTTTTGCTGGTGCCGCTGGCCTGGGTGAGCCTGACAACCCTGATTCAGCGGCGCTGGGGGCGGTTGCTGCAGCTGATGCTGGGTGCGATCGCAACTATCCTAGTCATGCTCCCCTGGCTGTCGGTCAACTGGCTGTTTCAGTTCAGCATTTGGGGCAGCACCAACGTCGGCTCTGCCGCCGACGAGGGCGACCCCGGGCTGGGCAGTCTGGCAGCCTGGACCTACTACTGGCAAGATTTACCGGCGGCGGTATCCTGGCCGCTGCTGCTGGTGCCGCTGGTCGGCATTATTCTCTGGTACGCGGGCTGGCTGCCGGGACGGCGCACAACGATGGACCGAGATGGCACAGCAGCCGGACGGCGATGGCTCCTGGTATACCTGGTAGGGGCTTACCTGCTATGGTCAGCGATTGCCAATAAGGATCCGCGCTACATCGCCCCCTACTTGCCCGCGCTAGGGGTGTTCCTGGCCTGGGGGCTCGACTGCTGGTGGCGGAAGGGCTATGGCGTTGTGGTCTCGACCCTGGCACTGACGCTCGGGATCAATCTCCTCAATCTTTTTCCTACCGGGGTTGCCCCCGCTCATCAGCTCGCCCAAATGCTGGCACCGGGCACGCCGCTATACCCCTACACCGGAGAACCCTTCCCCAACGCGGCAATCGTGACGCACATTGCCGATACCCAGCCCTACCAAATTTCGACCGTGGCTGGCCTGTTTTCAACCGAGAAGGCCAATCAGCATAACTTTAGCTACTACGGCAAGCTGAACGACTATCAGGTATATGGACGGCAGGTGGGTAGCCGCATCAGCATGCTCGAAAAGGATTTGGGCTCGCTGCACTGGTTCTATGTACAGCGTGAACCCGGCCAGCCCTGGCCTCGTCAGGATGAGGGCGATACCGGCGAAAAGGCACGCCAGCTAGACCAAAGCCCCGAGTTCCTAGTCGATCGGATTTGGGAGATGCCTGACGGTGTGCAGCTGTACTTGTATCGGCGAGAGCAGTTGCCGGTCACCGTTGAGCCCATATCCAGCACCGCCTGCCCAGCCAATGCACCGCTACAGCTCAGCCGGGTAGACGTGCCTGCCCAGGCCCCGCCGGGACAGCCCTTACCCATTGCCTACGAGTGGACCGGTCGCTGGCAGGCGCTGCAGCAGGGTCTGGTGCTGCTGGACTGGGCGCCGATAGAGAACACAGCCCTACCGTCTCGTACCTGGATTCACGACCACGGGATTGGTCTAGGAACGCTACGCCCGGCACCGATTTCAGCAGGCCAGACAACGCTAGGTCCGGCGGCGGATATTGACCCCAACAGCTGCTTTCGAGTAACGGAACGAACCGCGACGCTACCACCGGATGCCCTTCCAGCGGGTGCCTATGCCCTATCAGCACGATATCTCGATGCTTCTGAGATAGATGCTACGCCCCAACCCATCGAGAGACCGGAGATCACCGTCATTCTTGATGCCCAAGCCCCACCCGTCCCCGCTCCTGAGCTGGACTGGGTGACTCAGCTGCGTGAGGTGGCCCGCTTTTTGCCCCAGGGACCGGACTATTTGAATGAGGTGTTTGACCCGCTGGGCCGAGTCAATCTGTACGACCCCAATCAAAACTATCTGGTGCAGGCCGAGGCCACCCTGAAGCAGCGCTGGCAGACGAATTCTGAACAGGTGGACTACGGCTATGGGCTAGTGCTGTCGCAGATCTTGCAGCTGGATGCAGAAAGTGCGATCGCAACTCTCCAACAACTCACCCAACAGGACGCCGATAACCCCTATTCCCACGCCTATCTAGGCTTTGTCCACCTCTACGCCTTCCAGCCGAGGGCAGCTCAAAAAGCCCTGGTACCGGCCCTAGAGCTGGCCCCAGAATCGCCCGAGATTCAAGGACTAAGCGCCCTGGCGGCCTTGCTGCAGGGCAACCTGTGGGGGGCATGGCAGCGGGGGCGTACGGCCATTTCTTTAGCGCATAGGCCGGCGGCGATCAATGCGTCAGGCCTCCGCCCACACCGCGGCTAGCCCCCCTCTTTGTAGCGTTTAGCAACCCTCCGTTGGGTGGAATGACCAGCAGGAACCTAAGGGTTTAAGATTGGGGCTGATTTAACTGCCTTCACCTATGTTCCTCCTTTCCGCCGTCGAAGCTGCCATCGAGAGCCCGGCTATCGAAGAAAACCTGCGCCAGTTTTTGCTGGTGCTGTCCGTCTCTCTAGGGGTGGCCACGCTCTCGCGGGTCGTCGCCTGGCTGCGCAACATTCCCTACACGCTGCTGCTCTTGTTAGTGGGCCTGGGGCTGGCCGTACTCAACGTGCGGCTGGTGAATCTGTCCCCGGAGCTGATTCTGTTTATCTTTCTGCCACCGCTGCTGTTTGAGGCGGCTTGGAATATCAAGTGGAAGAACCTCAAGAGCGACTGGATACCGATTTTGCTCTACGCCATCATCGGCGTGGTGATCTGTATCGGCGGGTTGGTGTTTGGTCTATCGAGGTTTGCGGGTGCCTCACTGGCGACAGCGCTGCTGGTGGGCGCGAGTCTATCAGCCACGGATCCGGTCTCGGTAGTGGCCCTGTTTCGTGAACTGGGGGTCAAAAAGCGCCTAACGACACTAATGGAAGGGGAAAGCCTGTTTAACGACGGGGTGGCAGTGGTGGCGTTTAACCTGCTGCTGGGGATTGCATTGGGCATTGAGCAGTTTAGTCCGTCAGTTACTATCGCCCAGTTTCTAGTATTTGTAGGCATTGGCGTCAGCATGGGCGCGCTGATTGGCTTTGGTATTTCTTTTCTGACGCAGCGGTTCGACCTGCCTTTGGTAGAGCAGTCCCTGACGCTGGTGTCAGCGTACGGTACCTACATTGTCGCGGAAGAGCTGGGTGGCTCGGGGGTGATTGCGGTGGTTACGACCGGCCTGATTTTGGGCAACTTTGGCTCGCGCATTGGCATGAATCCCCGCACGCGGCTAGTGGTGTCGGAGTTCTGGGAGTTTCTGGCGTTTTTCGTCAACTCAATCGTGTTTCTGCTGATTGGCGACCAGGTCCGGTTTGATACCCTGGCGGACTATACCGATGCAATTGCGATCGCAATTCTCACTATCCTGTTCGCCCGTCTGGTCAGCGTCTTTGGCCTCAGCTTCTTTAGCAACATGATCACCCCCGAAGAAAAGGACATCAACTGGCAGGGGCAAACCATGCTGTGGTGGGGCGGCCTGCGGGGGTCGGTCTCGGTAGCGCTGGCGCTGAGCGTCCCCGAGTCGCTGGCCGAACGCGAAGAAATCATCGCCGTCGTCTTTGGGGTGATGCTGTTTACCCTGCTGGTACAGGGGCTCACCGCCCAGCCCGTGTTAGAAAAGCTGAACCTGTTGGGCGAAGACCAGCCCCTACGTCAGTCCTACCAGCGGCTCGTCGCCCACCGCGTAGCGCTTAATCGGGTGATCGATCGATTGAAAGAACTACAGGGTCGTCAGGAGATCGAGCCCGAATTTGGCCGGTACCAGCTGGCGTTGGTCGAGGGTCAGTTAGACAAGCTCAAAACCGAAATTGCCACCATTCGCCGCCAGAATCCAGAAATTCAGGCGCTGGCGACGGAGCAGGTAAAGGAAGAACTGTTGGCCATCGAGTCAGACACCTACGCCGAGTTCATCCGCGCTGGGCAGCTCAAAGATGAACTCGCCCCGCTGCTGCAGGACGTCCTAGAAGCGGCAGAGCCCGCAACATGAGATGTTCTTTCCGTCCGCTAAACTGAGGTTACGGTTTCCGCTGCTTTGCTATGACCTACACTGCGCCCAGCTCTGGTCCTGTTATCTATCCTGAATCATACGGTAAACCCTTGGCTGAAAGCGATCCAACCCGTGACTATTTGCTTTACAGCGTCGAGGCCTTAAGGCTTTACTTCCGGGGGCGATCAAATGTGTATGTCTCCGGCAATCTTTTCGTCTATTACAAAGAGGGAAACCCCAAGGCCGTTCTCGCACCGGACGTATTTGTCATCTTTGGCGTCAGCAACCGTAAACGCCGCATCTATCAAAGCTGGAAAGAAGGCGACAAGCTACCTGCTTTCGTTTTGGAGGTCACTTCCAAGACGACCCGTAAACAAGATCAGGAAACCAAACCACAACTCTATGCCAGTTTAGGCGTGCAGGAATACTTTCAGTACCTAAATTTAGGCCAAACAAGGGGCACGATGCCCTCGCCAAAAGCGCTGGAAGTATTGCCAGAATAGGAAAAG
>JBCBWI010000079.1:0-13937 GCA_039817185.1 Cyanobacteria bacterium J06648_16
GCTTCATGAGCAACCTCAACTTTCGTGCACGCTTCTAGGCTACTGCCAACCTGTTAAACGGGACAGCAAGCAGAAGCGTAATGAAACTCGACGGTGAAGTTCTTCTTCATGATTATTGACCTGAATACGGGAGCCATTGCCCACTGGCTGCGACTGGAGGGCCAGATTTCTGAAATGTACGACGTGCAGGTGCTGCCAGGGGTCAAGCGACCGATGGCACTGGGCTTCCAGAGCGATGAAATCAGCCGTCTGCTGACCTTTGACCAGCATCTGAACGAGCTGTAGCTGAGTTCTCGCCTACGTCTGACGCAAGATTCGCTGGCCCATAGCCGTTGGCACCGTTTACGGCTTCACCCCAGCAATATCAAAAATCACTGCCGGGCCTGCTTCCAGCAAGTGAGGATCTACTCTGGTGGCATCCTGTGCCTGCTGGCGTCCGTTTTGATCGTATTTGCCCCCAAAGGACAGGCCGACGGCAAGCTTACTGCCGTCAGGGGAAATATCCAGGTCGAGAATGCCAAATTTGGCGATGGTGATTTGTGCGATCGCATCTCCCGACGCCAGGGACCAAAACGTAATCTCTGGTCCTTGACCATTGGCGACCAACAGCTGATTGTCTGGCGAGAAGGCGACCGTGGCAGCGGGCACCGCCGGGCTCATGTCAATCTGTAGCTGCAGTTGGGGTTCACCCGTGGACAGATCCCACACAATCAGATTCCCCGCGGCGTCCACCGAAGCCAACCGGGTTTCGGCATCGCTGTAGGCCATCTCCACCACCTTGGCCTCGTGTCCCGTCAGCACCAGCCCCGGCTGCGCCTCATCGATAGGCCAAATTACCACACGAAAGTCACTCACCGCCGTAGCGTAGGAGGCTTGCCCCCCGACCACCCGGTCAATACCCTGCTCAATCGGCTGGTCGCTGATCAATTGGCCTGTGGTCCGGTCATAAAAGTACAGTGCGCTGCTGTCATAGCCCGCAAACATATCCATGCCGTCAATATAGGCGACCTTTGGGTAGCCCGAGCCCTGCACCTCTAGCAGCGGCGTACTGGCGACGACATCGGTGTAGACCCGGCGGGATTCACTAAAGCCGACATAGCCCCTGGTGGGGCTGTAGTGCAAAAAATCGTCGGCGTCTAAATCGGTGTGCTGAACCGGAGTATCGGTCGGGATTTCTTCGCCAGTTGCAACCTGCCACTGCTGCACGTAGGTCGAAAGGGTGTAGAGCGTTGCACTGTCGTTAGCAAACTGCACCGCTCGCGTACTTTCAGAGGCCTGAAACCCCAGCGAGCCCGTCTCTAGTCGATGCAGGCACTCAATATTGCCCGACTGCGGATAGGCTTCGCTGTTGCGACCACTGATACAAGGGTCAAGCGCGCTGAGCAGATTGTCACTACCTTTGTTGCAGGCGGTGAGTAGGCCCACACTCAAGATTGCTGTGCGGGCAATGTGTTTTCGAATTCTCAAAGATGTCTCGTACAGTGACGTCAGGTAACGGCATGATAGCCGATTTCTTCAGCATGCCCGCTATCTACCCGATGGCTGCGATCTTATGCCTGTCGCGGGTTCAGCTGTGCCATTTGCCAGGTAACCAGGGTACCCACCGGGCTCCACAGCAGGTAAGGCAGCAGTAACAGCAGCGCAGTTATACTCACCTTCCCAATTGGCCAGGCTAGCAGCAGCCCAAAGATGAACCCGGCCCCTCCGATGGCGGTGCCAACCCGCAAACTCCGCAGCTTACACATGACCGGTGTATAGGCAACAATCAGCGCCTCTAGAAAAACGTACCCGACCATCAGGGCCCAGCTTTGGGTCCGTTGCCAGACGATATAGGCCGACCAGCTACCGCAGATGAAGACGACGATCCAAATGATCGGAATTGCCCACTCAAAGGTCAACCAGGCAGGGCGCGCTAGCCGAAAGAACCACTGCCGATCGCGACTGCTGAGCAGGCCCGAGGCGGATGCGATCGAAACGCCCACTATAGCAATGACTAACCAAGCAGGCATCATGGCAACTCAATAACCTCAGCTAGAGATGAAATATTGTTTGAATATTGTGGCAGGCTTTCCCAGTAAAGTAACTCTACATCAGCAGCGAATTTAAGGACCCGGCACGTTCTATCTAAAGTTAGAATCATCAGTTAGGAAATGACCTCTCCGACTCGTGTGGATCACGCGCTGATGCCCCCGCGCTGATGTCTCCCGCGATTATTACTCCTAATATGCCTCTTACGCATGTAGAGCACCTGCACGCTAGCGTGAGCCCTGAAGCCCCACAGCTCGAAGCAACAGCCCCGATAGGCACCCACGTCAAAAAGTCTAGAATCAGCAGCAGATAAGCTCGGCATATTAGCTTATGCCACTTTCAGCAGCGTCAATATTCCGTATTCATCCGAGTTGCTGTAGTAAATGAATCATTTCGCAGCTCGATGTGTCAAGGAAGTGAGAATGCATGGAATGAGCCGGTAAAGGTTAGATAAAGTTAATCGCCTCCTGTTATGGCCAAGTCTTTTCTCTGCTGCTGTTGTTGTAGCGATCAGGGCCGCTGAAAAGGTAAGCGCCGAACCTAGACTTAGACAGCAGTGACTTGAGTCACCATTTTTGACGATTTTACCAGTGGCCGAGACCAGCTTCACTCTCGCTTTTCGGCGGTTATGCCGATAACAAAAATGATTGATGCAGGATAGAACTTTAATAGGGATCGACCCCTAACCCTCTTTTCTTTGAGCGGGTAACAATATGATTTGAGAGAAAACAATGAAACAAACTAAGCGGCTATTGGCAGGTGCATATCTATCGGGCGTTGTTTTTGCGGCACTGGCCTGTCCTCTTCTATGGCTGAGCGATCGGCATGTGACCGTAGAACTTGAGAACGAAACTCTATTTGCTAGCCCGATCCGACGAGCGGCGGCCCCCTATTTGGCAGCCTGCAGCGTTCTCGGTGCTAGCGTCGGCTTGACCGGTATGGCGTTGAGCGGCTGGCGAGAAACGGCTCGTATAAAGGCTCAACTAGAGGCTGAGAACAACCAGCTGAAGCGGGATCTTAGCAGTCATCGCCAAGAACTTGAAGATATTCTGCTCTATAACAACCGATTACAATCCATGGCGTTAGACGGATTCTTTGCAGATAGCAACGCCGATGAGACCGTACTGGAAGCAGCTTCTCCTATCCCCACGGCCACAAGCTCAGTACGACCGTCCGGGTCGCTGGTCGGCATGCGCTAGCACTCTGCTTGACGTCCACCCATGCGTGCAGACATAGCGTGGGGATTCCTAACAACAGTTTTTAACGCTGGTCTGAATCAGGTGTTGCCCGCAAGCGGTAACAGCCGCGTTTACCGTGCTCAATTTTACTGTTTTACAGCACGTACAGAGACCCTCATGTCCGATAAAATCTTTCATAGACTTCTACTATTTCCCCTTATTGACTGCTGGCGACCGGCCCTGCTGACGGCTGCTGTTCTGGGAGCCGGGCTCAGCCCGCCAAGCTTGGCTAGCGACCCTGCTGCGGTAACTGCGCTCTCATCTGAGCAGCCTCTCCGAGTTGAACTGCAGGGTGCAACCTTGCAGAACGGTGCGGACAACACCACCAGCGGTCGGGCCACCGTCACCTATTCATTCAATGAGGCCACCTTTCTTGGCGGAACGCTCGAGGCGACTCGGGGAACTGGCTTGGTTAACCTCGATTCCGATCTGTCACTGCACGAACTCTATCTGACGCGATCGCTGATTCCTGACAGCACGCTAACGCTGACGGCAGGGCAGCTGGACCTCACCAGTTATTTCGACCGAAACAGTTTTGCTAAGGACGGCACCGTACACTTTGCTAATCCCACCTTTCAAACAAATCCAGCGTTAGCGGCAGCGGGACTAGAATCCGAGCCTGCCCTGCTGGCCAGCTGGCGACCGACCGACCATTTGTTGACCAAAGTAGCTGTTTTCTCCTCGGGTGGTGTGAACAATCTTTCTCCCGATGGGGTAGCGGCTGAGGTCGGCTGGCAGTCTGGAACCGCTATCATGCGGCTCACCTATGTAACCGGGCGTGATGCAGGAGACAACACCAGCTTCGAGGAAGCCTATGGTCTTGCGCGGGCTGGGGGCGCGCTGCAGTCGACCGATCGTGAGCATGCCGTGGGGCTTAACGCCGAGTGGTTTATGCCTGAAAGCAACGTGGGGCTGTTTGCCCGCTACGGGCTGTATTACCACCCTGCCCTAGACCGCGCGGCCCAGACCTACAGCGTTGGCGGCAGCGTTGGGGACGTGCTTGTGCCCGGTGACCGAGTGGGCGTGGCCTACGGTCAGGCACTGTCTAACAGTCGTTTGAGAGATGCCCGATCGGATGTTGCCGAGCTGTTCTACGACCGATCGATTGCGCCTGGGCTGAGGGTGGGGGCCAGTCTGCAGTCGACCGATGGCTTTAGCGATACGCAATTGGGCCTGCGAGTGCGTACCAATACAGACCTGTTGCCCTAGGAGACTTTTATTATGACGACTCGTACAGCCAGAATGATGCTGTACCGCCTAGCGATGGCGGGAATCTTGAGCGTTACTCTGTTTTGTTTGACCCAGCAGCGGGCGAGGGCAACTGAGGAAGAGAGGCTAGACGGCTACGCTTTGTTGGAACGGGGGTGGGTTGAGCGCGCTATTGAAACCTTTGAGACGCAGCTGGCGATCCAGCCGACCGATCTCTCGGCTAGGCTAGGCTGGTCCCAGGCCCAGGAGCAAGCGGGTAATCTGGAGGCTGCCTGGCAGGGCTATCAGCGGGTTCTGCAACAGCAGCCCGTAGACGAGACCAGCCTCCGGGCTATCGGGCGGATGGGCGCATACCGCCCCGAGTGGCAGGCGGCTGGCGTGGATAGCCTGACCCAGCTGCTGGAACGCGACCCGGATGACATTGCGGTGCGATCGCAACGGGCCCGGTTACTGTTTTACCAAGGCAACCTGCTGGCCGCCCGTGACGACTATGACAGGGTTCTACCCCATGATGCGTCACCCGAAACCCAGCTGCTCGCGGCCCAGGTCTACACCTACAGCAATGAGGCCGCCGTCGCTCGTGATCTGTTCGAGCAGCTGCAGGCAGCGGGGGTTAACGTGACCGGGGACGCGGCGTTTGCCTACGCCGAGGCGCTACGGGCTACCGGGCAGGCAAGCGAGGCGGTCTCTCTTTTAGAGCAGCTGCAGCGTACGGGCGAGACGACGCTTGCGACTGTGGACCTGGGACTGGCGCTAGCGCGGGCCTACCTATCTGACCAACAGTATGAACAGGCTCTAGCGGTGATTGAGGATCTGCCTGCCTCGACACCAGCACTGCCGCAGGCGCGTCTGCTAACCGAGTTGGGGGCGGCGACGGCGACACCGGATCTGCAGCAAAGAGGCATTGCACTGTATCAGCAGGTATTGGCGACGCCCGAGGTCTCCCTAGCTCTGCAGGCGGAGGTTGCGGATGTGTTCAGTGGCTGGTCGGCGTTGCGATCTCAGGCAACCGACCTGTACCGCAGCGTCATTGCGCAGAACCCTGATCACGTCAGCGCCAATCTCTGGTTTGCCAGTCAGGATGTGCAGTCGGGCCGTCCCGTCTCGGCGCTACGTCGCCTAGAGGCTCTGCAGCAGCGACTGCCCGTTGATGAGCAGGCGCAGGTACGGCAGCGGCAGCGACAAATTTCTCAAATGCTGCAGCGACAGCGCGGCTTTCACCCGAGTTGGGAGCGGTATTGATCTCCGGCTGGTCTGTTGTGTGTTTCTTCAGCGCGTTTTGTTTTCTTTTAATCCATTACCCATTGCATTATGGCTTCCCGTTACCATCACTCTGTTATGTCAAAATCTCTGTCTAAATCGGTTGTTCGTTGGACTCGGTCTCTGTGTTTGTTGGGGAGCCTGGGCGCTGTTCTGGGCAGTAGCCCCGCCCTCTATGCACACACTAATGACGCCCAAGTCGTGTTCAATCCTGAGTCGGCGGTATCTGCCGATACCCCCTACGTCCTACCTCTGAAGGCGTTGCTGGGGGGACAGCCGGACGGGGTGCGCCTGCAGGGAATGCAGACAGAGACCGCGCTTTCGTTCTCACGGCCACGCAACTGGCAAACCAAGAGTATTAAGGCAGAAATTCACTACCAACCTTCCCCCGCGCTGGCAGATGGGTCGTTTTTGACCCTGCAGGTGAACGGGACCAACGTCGGCAGCGTGCCGCTGCAGCAGACCGGCACGGTCAAGAAGGTCGCTTTCAGCATTCCGGCCTACCTGATCGAAAACTTTAACGAGATGAAGCTGCTGGCGCAGCAGAAAACCGATGAGACCTGCGTCGATCCATTCGATCCGGTGCTGTGGACGGAGATTTTGCCTTCCTCACGACTGCTGATCGACTATGACTACGCCCCAGCTCCGCTGGACTTTAGCGCCTATCCCTTCCCGCTGTTTGACGAGCTTAGCCTCGACCCGCAGCCCTTTGCGTTGGTGTTGCCCAAGCAGCTCGATACGGACTGGGCCACGGCCAGTGCGCGCTTTCAGGCTTCGTTGGGGCGCTGGGCAGACTATCGCCCCCTCGAAACGCGGACAGTCAAGGCGCTTGCGGAGCTGCAAGCTCAAGAGCGGGCAGTAATTATTGGCACTCCGGCTCAGCAGCCCGCCCTGGCTAGGCTGAATCTGCCGATTAGCCTTAAGCAAAATCAGCTGATTCAAGCGGGCTCGACGCCGATTGCCGATGACATTGGAGTGCTGATTTTGACGACCACGGCTGATGGTGGCAAGCCGGTGCTGGTCGCCACTGGCAATAGCCCAGCTGCCGTAGAGAAGGCGGTGCAGTTCCTGGTGCGGGCCGAAGAGAGCACTCTGGGAACCGGCTCCATGATTCTTGTGGACGAGCTGACCCCGCTGCCCTCACCCCAGGAACGCGACTGGCCCCTGCAGTTGCCGGATAGCAACGCGTTTAAGCTGAGTGATTTGCGGGTGAACAAGCTGGCCGCGTTTGAGGAAACAACGGTCAAGGGCGCGTTTGCCGACCCGATTACCTTTGACTTTCGGGCGCTGCCGGACGACCAGTTTCAGCGGGGCAGCACCATGGAGCTGGTCTACAGCTACAGCCCTCAGGTTAACCACCGACTTTCGACCATTGAGGTGATGCTAGACGATGTGGTCATTGCCGGAGAAGACCTCGATTCTCAAGAGGGGGGAATGCGCGAGACGCTCAAGATTGACCTGCCCACTGAACTGATTACGCCGACCTCCCAGATGCAGGTGCGCTTTCGTCTCAAGCCGCGGGAGGCCGGGGCCTGCAAGCGCGTGACGGATGACCAGCTTTGGGGAACGCTGCACGCCGACACTCAGTTCACGCTCAAGCGCGATCGCGTTGTCAATCTGCCCGATCTGTCGCTCATGCGGGTGGGCTATCCGCTAGCGGCTCCTCAAGATCTCTCTAAAACCGCACTGGTGCTGCCAAATAACCCCTCTGCTAGCGAGCTAGAGCTGATGCTGGCGGTTAGCGAACGGTTGGGGCGGCTGAGCCGGGCAGACAGCGTCCAGCTAAAGGTCTACCAGGCTGAGTCTCTACCACAATCGGCCAAAGACGAGATGAACCTAGTGGCGATTGGTCTACAGGACCAGTTCCCCCTGTCGGAGGTGTTAGAACAGCAGGGACTGAGTCTGAGTTCGGCCCTATCGCGCCAGTGGAAACAGACGCAGACCAGGATTCGGACCGCCTTTGACGACCACCAGGGACTGCTGACGGCCATCTCTTCTCCGTGGCACAAGCAGCGCGTTGTCCTGACCCTGACGGCTCAGCGCAACGAGGGCCTAGCGGCGCTGACGCAGCTGATGGTAGAAGACGATTTGTTCTATCAGCTGGAAGCGGACACGGTGCTGGTGAGTGAAGCCGCTGTTGTGACTACCGCTCGGCCCGAACCGGAAGATCGCTATCAGCTGACCTTTTTAGACCAGCAGCCAGAGCAGCAGATCGCCCAGGTGAATCCGATGAAGCAGGCGGGCTACTGGCTGCGTCAGCAGTGGGTGGCGTTACCGGTTGGCATTCTTCTGGTGGGAACCTGTTCCTACGGCGTGGCCACGTTCTATCTACAGCGGAAGGATGACGAGTAGGTAGTCTCGGGCACTCGTAGATGGCAATCCTAGCTACATCGGATCGTCATCTGCGAGGCCCAAAGCGCGGTATTTACAGCGTCCCCGTGAACTCAGTAAGGGACCAGAACACCTCAAAAGAATAATGATGTATCCAAAATTTCAGCGAGGGGCAATTCGGCAAAGTCTCCTCAATTCAGGTCGGCGGGCTCAGCAGCTGCTTTTCCGAGGGCTGACGCCGCTATTAGACGCTCGATTTGGCGTTTGGCTAATGGTAACGGGTTTGCTGCTGATGGCGTTGCCCCTGATCACCACGCCTTTGAGCATTGTTCAGCAGGGCGTGACGGCAGTCGTCATTATTGTTGTCGGATGGGGGCTGGTCCGGCTGGAGCAGTCAGTCAACCGGCCCTCTGCTAGTCAAACGCTGCACCTGCTGCTGGTAGGGTTCAGCCTGCTGGCGACACTGCGCTATCTGTACTACCGCACGAGCTACACGCTCAACTTTGACGGCTGGGCCAACAGCGCGTTTAGTTTGCTGCTCTACGGGGCAGAGCTGTATGCGATCGCAACCCTGTTACTCACCTATTTTCAGAAGGTCAAGCTTCGTACGCGCCCGTCCCCGAGCCTGGCCCAAGTACCCCAGCACCAGTGGCCCACGGTCGATATTTACATTCCTACCTACAACGAAGAGGTTGCGATTGTGCGAAAAACGGCCCTGGCGGCCCTGGCAGTGACCTACCCGGAGGCCAAAAAGCGGGTGTATATTCTCGACGACGGGCGGGCCGAAAAGTACCGATCGCGTCGCAGTCAGCTGCGGCAGATGTGTACAGAACTGGGCTGCCAGATGCTAACGCGAGACAACAACGACCACGCCAAGGCGGGTAACATCAACACGGCCCTCTTGCGGACGGATGGGGAGTTGGTACTGATTCTGGACTGCGATCACATTCCCGTTCGCAGCTTCTTACAAGAGACGGTCGGCTTTTTTCTGGACTCCCAAGTGGCGCTCGTACAGACGCCCCACTGGTTCTATAATCCCGATCCGTTTGAACGAAACTTGATGACCCAAGGGCAGGTCCCCGTTGGCAACGAGCTGTTCTATAAGGTGGTTCAAAAAGGCAATGACTACTGGAATGCCGCCTTTTTCTGTGGTTCGGCGGCGGTGATTCGACGGCAGCATTTGCTGGCGGTGGGGGGTATCGCGACAGAGACCGTGACGGAGGACTGTCACACCTCGCTGCGACTCCATTCCGCCGGGTATCGTTCGGTCTACTACGACAAAATTTTGATTGCTGGGCTCGCCCCGGAAACGTTTGCAGCCTATGTAGGTCAACAGGTGCGGTGGGCTCGGGGTATGGCCCAAATCTTGCGGCTCGAAAACCCACTGTTTAATCGACAGCTGCGACTGAGCCTGCCCCAGCGAGTCTGTTACTTTAGCGCCACGTCGCACTTCTTCTTTGGCTTTCCCCGGCTGATGTATGCGATCGCGCCGCTCCTGTTTTTGTTACTGCACCTAAATCCGATTCGCGGTATTGGCATTGAGACGGTGGTCTACGCCCTGCCTCACATTGTTCTGGCCATGCAGGCCAACTTTATCTCCTACAAAAAAGTCCGTTTCTCGTTCTGGAATGAGCTGTTGGAGTATGCTCTGTCGATTCAGGCGGGGCTGGTGACGCTGTTAGCATTGGTGAATCCTCGCCTGGGTCAGTTTAACGTCACTGACAAAGGCACGACCGTCGATCAGCGCCGGTTTGATTTTGTGTCGGTGCGACATCTGCTGATTTTGATTGGAATCAGCCTGGTGGCGCTGGTAACGCTACCCACCTGGCTAATTTTGCGTCCCGAAGAGACCGAGGCGATTGTGATCAACGGGGTCTGGTGCGTTTTTAATCTGGCACTGTTGACCGGGGCAGCATTGGTGGGGCTAGAACAGCCTCAGCAGCGGCGGGCGCACCGGCTACAGCGGCAGCTGCCGGTGGTCCTCTGTGACAGCCACCGGGCCTGCCAGGGCATGACCCTTGACATTAGTGAGTCTGGGGCAAAGGTGGTGCTTGATGAATACCCCGCCCTGCTCAGTGACGTCACCTTTGAAGTATTGGGAGACTATGGGCAGCGGGCGGTGGTGCGCGGCCAGGTCTTGCGGACGGCGCGGCTCAGCGCCACTCAGTTTAGCGCTGTGGTGAAATTTGTCGACCTCACCCAGGCTCAGACGGATGCGCTCACCCTGGTACTCTACTCGGATGTTCATACCTGGTACGGTCAGCATCGCGCGCTGGACGATCGCCCGCTGGACTCTCTCCGCTTTATTGCAGCGAGCCCCAGGCGAGTTCTCCAACAGCGACAGGCAGCTCAGCTGGCCCATCTACGGCAGGCTTATCCAATCGAGGGACATCTGTTCTGGCGGGGGCACTACTATCGGGGCCGCGTGGTCAGTATCGGGATGGATGGTCTGCAGCTAATGCTGGGGCGGACGGCACTACCGGGATGGCCTAGAGAACGGCAGGTCCCCATTGCTGGGTTCGTGCTTAAGCTCAACACTGCGGTTAGGGCTAACGCGGAGAGTCAACGGCTCGTGGTCTGCATCCGATCGGTTACACCCCACGCTCGAGACGGCACGCTCACGGTCGATTTGGCCTTCCCGCCACAGCTACAGCAAAACCAGGGGCAGCAGCTGGCGCAGCTGATCGCAACGATAGCCGAGTCAAAAGCAGGGCATAGGCATGCTGCTATCCGTGGCACTGCTTGAATTTCTTGCCGCTGCCGCACCAGCAGGGCTCGTTGCGCTTGGGTCGCAGCGGCGGCAGCAGCTGACCGTCCAGGTAAAACCAGCGCCCGTTTTGCTTTTTGAATCGAGAGCGTTCGTGGAGCTGCCCCGGCTCAGGGTCACTGTAAACGGCGACAAATTCAACCACCCCCGTCTCATCCGTTGGCTGGCCCTTTTGCTTGTCCAGTATCGTCAGCCCCTGCCAGCGGGTCTCCTTGACGCTCTTGGCCAGCTGCAGACGTTCCTCAAACGTGCGCTTCGACGGGTGGTAGGTTTTGAACAGGTAGTCGGCGTTGCCGGTGGCGTAGGCAGTGTATCGCGATCTCATTAGTGCCTCGGCGGTCGGCGCGTGGGCCTGCCCCGCAAGGTACGGCTCGCAGCAGTCAGCGTAGGGTCGCTGGCTACCGCAGGGGCAGCTATCCGGTCGAGAAGACATGATCTAGAACCCGCATGGCAACGCCTACAATTTTCCCTCAGATTCCGTCAGATTGGGTGTGTCAGCGCGGACATGAACAGACAATACTCAAATGTGAATCACCACCTTGCCCTGCACCCGACGCTGCTCAACATGTCGAATGGCCTCTGGGACTGCTGCTAGTGGATAGTCTCGGTCAATGGCCGGTTTGACCTGACCCGCTTCAATCATCCCTTTAATCGTTTGCAGGTTCTCTTGTCTCGGTTCCATCATCAGGGACGTTACCCGGCGGCGGCTGAGTTTGGAGATGAGATCGCCCAGCAGCGCTGTCTGCAAAAAGCGATCCGTACTACCCCCCACCAGCACATAGGTGCCACCGGGGTTCAAAATCGGTAAGTAGTCGAAGACAGACCGAAAGGCAGCGGCATCGAGAATCAGGTCATAACGTTGTTCGGCCTGAGTAATATCGGTTTGGGTGTAGTCAACGATGTAATGGGGCTGGAGCGACTGCACCATGTCCCGTTTTTGCCCGCTACAGACGGCGGTGACCTCGGCCCCCAGCGCCCGCGCAATCTGCACCGCAAAGGAACCGACACCACCCGATGCACCGTTGATTAGCACCTTTTGTCCTGGCTGAAGCTGCCCAGACTCTCTGAGTCCTTGCAGTGCCGTCATGGCCGCAGCCGGGACCGCAGCCGCTGCCTCGAAGCTCAGGTTGCTCGGTTTCGCAACCAGCGCCGACTCAGGCACACAAACATACTCGGCAAAGGCACCAAATCCATGCTCGGACAGGTTAGCAAAGACCGCGTCACCGGGCTGAAACTGGGTAACGGCTGCGCCCACTGCCTCAACTTCCCCGGCCATATCCGCTCCTAAGGTTCGGATCTTTGGCTTTTTGAGCGTGCCAAACATGAGCCGAATGAAGAACGGCTGCCCCCGCATCAGATGCCAGTCTCCGGCGTTGACGGAGGCTGCTCGCAGTCTCACCAGAACGCTGTGTTCGTCCTTCAGCGCAGGCTTTTTGACCGTCTCTAAATGCAGCACCTCCGGGCCGCCATACACCGACTGAACAATCGCCTGAGCAGTATCGGTCGACGGGTCGTTGAGTTTAGGGGAATGCGTAACGAGATCGCGAACAGAGGGCATGGCAATGTCTCCATCAAGCTCTACTTACACTGTAAGTTTAACTTACAGTGTAAGTAGAGCTTGATGATGGTCGGACTTGGTCATGAAGGACTTCCCGCTGGCGGCTTGGGAGCCTGTTAAGAATCGATAATGGACATGTCTAAAGAACGAAGACCCCTGACACGAGAGAAGGTACTACAGGTTGCGATCGCACTCGCCGACGACAAAGGATTGGACGCGCTATCGATGCGGCAGCTAGCCCAGGCGTTGGGCGTCAAAGCCATGTCACTGTACAACCACGTCAAGAATAAAGATGACCTGATAGACGGCATGGTAGATGAGGTCGTTGCAGAAATGGGCGTGCCGGATCGGAGCCTGGAATGGAAAGCCGCTATGCGCCAGCGGGCGCTTTCCGCCCATAAGGTCCTGCTTCATCATCCCTGGGCAACGCTGCCCTTGGTCTCTCGGGTCAACGTGGGTCCGGCGATGCTGCGCTATATTGATGCGACTTTAGGCTGTCTGCACGAAGCCGGTTTCTCATTAGAAATGGCAGACCATGCTTGGAATGCTATGGACAGTCACATCTATGGCTTTACCCTGCAGGCATTGAACTTCCCCTTCGATCCGCAAGAGTACTCTCAGGTCGCTAGGGAGTATGTGACGATGCTCCCCTCAGAAACCTATCCATACCTGAACAAACTCACTCATTTGGTAATCAACAAAACCTATAGCGGCTTGCACGACTTTGAGTTTGGGCTATCGCTGACTTTAGAAGGGTTAGAGAGACTTCGTGAAACCTAAACTTTGCGGCTGAACCACGTGGCGGACCTTTTCAAAATCCAATCTTTCTAAGTCTCTCCTATCCGCAATTCTATTCTTACTGAGGCACCCTCTTGACCTTAATGCCTATATCACACACTATGTTTACACCTAGCACATAGGCATATAAACTAGCGGGTTCAAATTCAAATTGAACATCCTTGTACAGGAAATCATGCTCTCTAAGCGTTTTACTCGTAATCAAGATTGGTTGAGACACACTTGGGTTCTTTTTGACAAACTCTATGCAGTTGTCAAGCTCAGAAGGTGAGCTACGCGGGCGATCACTCCATTTCACCTCAACGATCCAAGAGGGTGTCTGATCTGCTTGCTTTAAATGAACAATATCAATCTCACCTTTCTTCCAGCGCGCATAATAAAGTTTAATCATCTTACTATGTTGCCATTGGCTAAAAATAGCCGTTTCAGTCATAGCACCCATTTCCTTTGAATCTATTTCAAGCTGTCCAAATAGTGCAGCCCGCATTGATGGATTAGTTAGATAAACTTTGAAGCAAACTGCTCTCTTGAACCTTTTGGCATTTTGATCAATTCTCTCTACACGGCGGATCAAGAACGCCGCTTCTAAATACTCAAGGTATCGCTTGATGGTATTCTTGGCCACACCAGAAGATTGCGACAACCCCTCTAAGCTGACTTCGTTGCCAGAATTATAGGCTAGAGTAGTGAAAAGTCTGTTAAGTTCTTGGATGTCACTAATGCCATAAAGACTGTGCAGATCTCTTAG
>JBCBWI010000007.1:0-150447 GCA_039817185.1 Cyanobacteria bacterium J06648_16
TGGAGGTGCTTGACCTCCAAGGCTGCATTGTCACGATTGATGCAATGGGTGCTCAAACGGCCATCGCCGAGCAGATTATCGACCAAGGGGCAGACTATATCCTCTCCCTCAAGGGCAATCAGGGAGACCTTCACCAAGACGTTGAGCAGTTGTTCGACTGGGCCAGCAAGACCCAGTTCAAGGACATTCCCCATGAGTATCATCAGACTCTCGATAAAGGACATGGTCGCATTGAAATTCGTCGTCACTATCTGATGGGCTCGGTGGCGAATTTGCTCAATGCTGAGCGCTGGAAGGGACTCAAGCGGATTGGCATGATTGAATCGGAGCGGCGAATTGAGGGGAAGCCAACCACCGTTGAACGACGCTACTATCTGCTAAGTCTCGACGGGGATGTTCAACGTTTTGCCCTGGCCGCCCGCGGCCATTGGGGCATTGAGAACCGACTACATTGGTGTCTCGATGTTGCCTTCAGTGAAGACCAATCTCGTATTCGCTCAGGCCATGCCCCAGAGAACATGACCCTGATTCGCAAAATTGCTCTCAACCTGCTGTCTAAGGAGGCTTCTGTCAAAATTGGCAAAAAAGCCAAACGGCTCAAGGCTGGATGGGACAACGATTACCTACTCAAAGTCCTCAATGTCTGAGTATGCGTTTGCCCTGTACAGCTGGTTAGAGGGCTAGGGCTAGACGGCATGTTAATAATTCTCTAGAGATTATTTTGCCATCAACGGTTTTATCCCCCACTTTTACCCTATGAGCAGCCGTTCTTCCGCTCCATCAGGTGCTGACAGTGCGATCGCTAAATCCGGATGACCACCCCGCCCCGTCTGGGGTCACCGGCCCCCTCCTCGGCGGGGTAGCTCACGGCATGAACGCCCCCAAAGAACATATTCTGCTCGGGCCACCGCACAATTTGCTGAATGTGTTCAGTCACTGACCAGCGGTCTGGCTCAGCGGCTAACCCCGGCTCCAAGTGGAGGATGCCGTTCTCCCAATGAATTCGAGGGGCGCTGACCGCCACGGCCAACGGCATATCAAAATCGACCAGATTAGCAATCACCTGCAAAATCGCCGTCCGAATCCGGTTAGACCCGCCCGAGCCCAACACCAGCTCAGGCTTACCGTTCTGCAACACCATCGTCGGAGCCATCATTGAGGAGATTCTTTGGTTAGGCTGCCACTGATGAAATCCGTGGGGATTCAGGTCTTCTTCGCCCAGCATATTGTTCATCATGATCTGAGTATGGGGGAGCAGGTAGGCAGACCCTTCGCCGTTGGAGGTGGTCACGCTGGCTGCGTTGCCTTCTCCATCGATCACGCTGAGATGAGTCGTGCTACCGAGCTTGTTCGTCACATCCCGCAGAGTCTGCTGATAGGGTCCGACATGCATATCTGACAAAAAGGCGGCGGCAATATCCGGGTCGTACAAACGGGCATCGTAGCCGTCTCGCCGAGCGACGTTGGTTAATCGCATCACCTGGCTAAGGCAGTGCAGATGTTTCGGGCAGCCGTGTTCCTGTTCAGCAAAGTCGATCTTCGACAGCAGCTGCAGGGCAAAGGCAATCAGCGTTCCCCCGGAGCTGGGCGGCGGATTGGTCAGCAGCTGACGCCCTCGATAGCTGACCGTCAGCGGCGTCCGCTCAATGACCTGATAGGTTTGCAGATCTGCCAGCGTCAGGTAGCCGCCCCCGGCGGCACAGTCTTTCACCAGTTGCCGGGCCAGATCGCCGCGGTATAGGTCTTCGGGATGCTTGACCAGATGGGCCAGCGTTTCAGCAAACGCCGACATTCGAAGCACGTCGCCTGCCTCCAAGAGTCGGCCTTTTGGGGCATACAGGGCTCGGACCGCAGGGTTGGCGGTCAGAATGGGGGTGAGAATCTGGTAGACGTAGGCAAGGAAGGGGGTGACGATTATGCCCTGACGGGCGGTTGCGATCGCACCTTCGGCCACCACCGACAGCGGCAGTCGCCCCAGCCGCCGATGCACCTGTAGCAGCCCGGCCCATACCCCCGGCACCGCCATGGACCCCAGCCCGATATGAAACGTCTGGGTCGTGTCGCCAAAGTTGGCCTCTATCGGATAAAAATCCAGATCTTGCCGAGCGCATTGCTGCCGGGGGGTCTGACTAAAAAAGTCGAACAGGATATTGTCCCCCGCTGCCGTGTGGGCGAGCAAAAAGCCACCCCCCGCTAGCGAAGTCAGCACGGATTCAGCCACGCAGGCGGTCAGTACCCCGGCGATCGCCGCATCAAAGGCATTCCCCCCCATTCGCAGCACCGTCGCCGCAGCTTCCGCTGTTTTACTATGGCCTGCAGCCACCACTCCACCCACGTCCCATCCTCTCGGCCAGTCATCCAGTGCTGAGATTTTATCGGAATCTGTCTACCAGCACCCATCCGGCGATGTCACATATACCGACAAGCCAACAAAACGCCCGAATGAAACAAAAATTTGCTGCAGAAACCTTAGTTCAAAAAGTTTTATTGCCAACTATCGATCGCTGTCAGCTAGGCGCAACCTGCATGAAGTCGTGCCAACCACACTGCCCCAAAAGCATCCCGCCTTCTCGGGAGAAAAGAGACGCTAGCAAAATCGGAAAGTAAACGATCCCCGATTGGTTAACTTTGATTTACCGCGATCCCAATCCTGTTCTTCTCCCCTACTATGGGAATTGAGGCAAGTGCCTCCCTGACAGATTAAAACAGCTCGGTGAGAAACCGAGACCACACACAAACACAAAGAGGTCAAAGCTGTTGAATTCAAGCGATCTGTCTCGTCTAACCCAGCGCCTGATGTGTAAGGCTGATACCTTCGATAGCTAGTGAACTGGGAGCAATGCAGCGGTTATTACCCACGCATCTCCGCATTGACTTCAGCGACGAACGAGGGTCCCTCAGAGATACGATCAGGCGCTGTTGTTTGTCTATAGATTTGGCCCGTCTTCTGCAACATCCGCAGCGCTGACTAGATTTTTTTAGGGTCTACAGAACGCTGCTTAACGAACTTCATTTCTCCTGCGAAGTCTCCAGTCTCAACGACACCTGCAGGCGCCCAGCCTAGATGACGGTAAAAGCCGTAGGCTCTTAGGGTTGGATCATTGCCGGTCAACAGCCAGATCTCTTCGGCCCCTTGGGTCCAAAGCCAATCTTCAGTCACAGCCATCAGGGCTCGCCCTGTGCCCCGCCTTTCGAACTGGGGGCGAACGAAGATACCAAAAATGGTTTGCTCGGTGGCGTTTGCGATCGCAAACCCGATTGCCACACCGTTCTCCTCAGCAACCCAGGCGGCACAGTCCGTACGCAGCATCTCAGCGACCGTTGCAGGCGTAATCCCCAGCTCAGCAATTTCTTCCCGCGACTGATGATTTTCGACGACGCTGGTACGAATGTCAAAGAGCTGTTCGATGTCAGTCTGCAGAGCTTGGCGAATCTTCATTATTCCTCCGAAAGGACAGTGTGTAGTGTTCTACCTCTGGAAATGGGTCGTAGTAATGATGCAGCAGCTTCTTCCAGATCTGGTATTCCGCTGACTGCCTGAACCCGACGGTGTGGTCCTCTAGAGTATCCCACCGGACTAGCAACAGATAGCGCGATGGGTTTTCCAGACATCGCTGCAGCTCATGCCCCTGATAGCCAGACATGTTCTCAATAAGTTTTTGAGCTTGCCGAAAAGATTGTTCAAAGGCGGCTTCCTGCCCTAGAACAACATCTAAGATGGCGACTTCTAAAATCATGGTGTTTGAATCAGAATGTGATCAGAATCGAGCCGCAGCTCAACGCGTTTGCCGTAGGTCAGCGTCTCCACGTAGGGTGCAAGAACTTCGAGCGTTTGTGCATCTTGAAAGTGCTCTGGTTTGGTTTCTGGATGGGGATAGTAAACCAATCCCTTAACTGTCTTCTTCTCTTTGCCAAGAACTATCTCACAGTCAAAAAAAGAGAAATCCTCTGCGGGGCGATCCGGTGCCCACCTAACGTTTCTGAATGTGCGCTGGGGCTGTACCACCGTATATTCGCAGGGCGCGATAGAGAGATTAATCGTCCCTGGATAGTAGGCGGCAAGATCAATCCCTAGTCGGGCAAATACCGGTATCTGCAGTCGCAGCGTCCCGATGGGAAATCTCGGATCTTCGGCCTGACCAGAAGCGACTTTGTGACCTTCTACAATGACCGCTGAGACCGCTTGTAATGGCATAGTGAAGAACTGAAAGTTTTACTGAAGACGACCCAAACGCTTCCGAAATAAGGTAGACATATCGAGTAGCGCACCTATACGCATAGTAAACGTTGACTCGCTGCCGCTATAGACTCTCTTATGGAAACCTTATTAGACGCCGCCTGGGCACCGCCCGCAGATGCCCAAACCCATGCGGGTACGGCTGTGACGCCGGACATGATTTTCTTCGCAGCTCCCCCCGCAGAGATTGGCCCCGTGCTGACGGCTGCCAGTACGCTTTCATCAGAACCCAAAAAACGCTCAATTTTATCTGAAGTTGGCGTGGCCCTCTTTTTAGCGAGCTTTGCGGGTCTGATTATCTGGGCTCTCCTATCCCTGATATCGGTCCCGAATGGGGTGATTTTGGTATTGTCGCTGGTGGCGGCGACGGCGACCGCAGCATGGTCATTTTACGACGGTCGGGTCTTCCGATCAGAATGCTCCTATGTGGGCAAGTACGGCATGGCTCGATATTCGCTGAAGGGTTCGCCCACGGCAACGCCAAAGACTGAAATCATGCGCTTTGAGGACGCCACACATCTGCAAACAGGCCAAACCCGTCATTACAAAAACGGCGTCTACTCCCGAACCAGCTATGTCTACATCTGGCGGCAGCGCAATAACGCCGATTTTCAGCTGAAGGGGACCTATTACAGCGAATCAGGCCAGCCGCCTACATTAGACCCATTTTACTTGGCTGCCTCAGGCGAGATTGCCTGGACCCAGCATCTACTGAAGTTTGCCAATCAGGATCTGGCAGAAAAAGGATACGTGGAATTCCCGGTTGGTAAGGATCCTCAGCTTGTTCGGGTGGGTACTAATTTTCTAGAGTTTATTACCCAGGCAGGCGAGCAGCAGCGAGCAGCCGTCGCCGACATGCAAAACGTTGAGCTGAGGTCAGGTCGTTTCAAATTCAAACATCGGGACGCCAAATGGTGGTCAGGGAAAGGCAAGTACAACTTTGCTTACTCGGGTATGCCCAACGCCAGGCTGTTCATACTCTGCCTGCAGCAGCTAGCCGGGGTCCAGTTCAGCTAGTGTCGATGCAGCTAGCGGGCGCTAGTCAGGCTCTAAACTAGTGGGGCCGATTAGACGAACGCCCATGCCGCTAGATACCTGGTTTCCTCTAGCTGTGTATTACGAAGACCTGCCGGAATCAAGTCAACATCAGGCCGATCTGCTGGCAGCGGTTGAGCAGCTAAAATCTTCGTCCATCGCCGCCCGCAACTTTCCTGAGATGGCCTGGACTGGCGACTTGCATGGGGTCGAGCAGATTCATACCGATTCACGCTTTGAGTGGGTGGTCAGCCAAGTGGAGACCCACACGCTGCGATATTTAGACGAGTTGGGCCTGGACCTGAGCAAAATTGAGCTGTATATCCAGCGGGCTTGGCCGGTGGTCTCGCAGCCGCAGCAGGAGGTCGGCAGTCACAGTCACCACACGGCAAACATAAGCGCTGTTTATTACATTTCAGTGCCCGAGCCAGGCGGTGACGAAGCCGGCAGTCTAGTTTTCTTTGACGATGCCCGGCAGAACGAGGTAAGCCCTGGGTTGGGGATCGAAAACACTGAAATCATTGCCCAGTGGAACTTTCTGAATCAGGACCAGGCGGTGTACTGGCCGGTTGCAGGGCGACTGCTCATCTTTCCTTCCAAGCAGCGTCATGCCGTTAGTGTGAACCACACGGACGAGGCGCGAGTGTCACTATCCTTTGACATTGTGCTGACAGCGGCCACCGGTAGCGTCGCGGGAACCTATGAGTTTTTGATGCCGCCCCCCACCCAGTGGCGGCAGTTCAAGCAGACTGAACTGCCCACTAGCCCCGACTGCGACGCCAGTTAAACCAGTTTTCGGCCCAGTCTCGCCGCCACTGACCCGGCTGCCAGCGATGCTGATTAGCTTGGGCAATGGCTTGGGCAATCAGCTCGGATAGGGTACTTGGCGGACCCGCCCAGGCTGTGATAGGTCGCCCCAGCTGTTGGGCCAACAGGGCCGCCGCGTCTGCTGCTGCCGGTCCCATCAGGTGTGCGCCCAGCAGGCGTTGCTCCGTCGTCGTGATGAGTTTACAGAAGTTCAGCGCGTAGGGGGGGTGGGCCAGCTCCTGCGAGCACTGGTACACCCTGACATCGGCATTAAACTGTCGAGCCTGTTGTTCCGTAAGGCCTACCCGCCCAATCGGGGTTAGCGATTGGATGTCGTAACAGATCCGGTCGTAGGTCATAACCCGATTGCGCAAAAACAGCGCATTGTGAACGGCCACGAGGATTTCCTGCTGGGCCAGGGCAGCGCGATTTTCTCCCCCTAGGATGGCCCCAACGGCATACAGTCGGGGATGGGTGGTCTGCAAAAAGGCATTGGTTTTAATCCGCTCATCAGACTGCATCGCAGCCCTTTCTAGGCCAACTAGGCGAGGACGGCCAGTATCGGTTAACAAAATTTGATCAGCGTTGACAGCCGGTAGGGCGGCCTCTGGCACCAACCGTACCCCCACCGCCTGCAGCTGCGCCGCGACCAGCCGCTGAATATCGACATCCTCAGCCGGGAGCACCCGATCACCCGGCAGGATCAGGGTCGTTTCGATCGCACTCCCTGCCAGCGCAAACGCCCACTCTACTGACGCAGCCTGCTGCCCAACAATAGCAATTTGCCGCGACGGGGGCCGTCGAACGAACTCAGTGGGTGATCGGAGTACATCGTGCGATAGCGCTTTGAACCCGTACAGCCTGGGGTGACAGTCCATCGCTAGCAGTCCGGCCCGGGCGCTCAACCGCCGCTCGGCCACTTGAAAGGTAGGCAAGTCAGCCGAAAGCAGTTGGGGCTCACCTACCAGAAGGTCAACGCCTCGGCCAGCCAGCCCTTCCCAATCCAGCAGGGGCGAGAAGCCGGAATGGTCAGGCCAGGTCCCTAACTGATGTAAGTGTCGCCGTCGGTTATCGGCGTCAATCTGTTGCTGAACAACGTTAGGAGGCTCGACAAGGGCAACGCGGGCACCGGTTTGCGAGGCTGCGATCGCAGCCTGCCGCCCGGCCAACGTGCCACCGATAATCACTAGGTCATAGTCCACAGCCATGATGAACAGGTCACCGATAACGTCGCCACAAAAGCATGAAGCTTTAGTAGTGTGACGCCTTTTGGCAACGGCCGCACGGCCCTAGCGCTCTATGCCAACCGTAGAACAGGTCGTGCCCGCTTCAGAACCCGTCGTAACCGCTGCGGGTAGGTCAGCCTGCTGCCTCAGCTCCCAGGTCTTTAGAACAATCATGTACTCGTAAAACGCCTGCAGCGTACACCAGGCAAATCCCGCCCGCCCGTCTAACAGACCACCAAGGAAAAAGTACATATACAACCAGCGGAGCAGTGGTCGAAAGGGCAAGCGTAGCGATAGATCCTTCAAAGCACGGCGACGGTCTACCTCAGTCCGCCCCAGCACGAGCTGACCCAGGTTCACGCGCCCCTGCTGTAGCTGCTTCAGCGTTTCTTTTGCCTCATCCGTTGAGTAACGATTGTGCTTCTCAAACCAGCGGCTAAAGCCCTTGCTAGAGGTGTAGTGCGGGTAGGTCTCCTGCAAAAAGCCGGCCGTTCCTATCACCACTTCTCGCTCGGTATGACCATAGTCATCAAACCAGACCGAGCCTTGTTTAAGCAGTCGCAGCTGGTAACGCGGATACTGTGTGCTGTAGCGAATCCAACGGTTCATGAACATCACTCGCTCAGCCGCATAGTAACCCACGTGCTCTGGGGTTTTGATTGCTCGCAGACATTCGCTAAAGAGAGCCGGCGTCATCCGCTCATCGGCCTCTAGTAGGTACACCCAGTCGTGCTTGGTGGGAACTGACTCCAGCATCCAGGTTCGCTGCTTGCCGTGGCTCTCAAACCGATGCTGTACAAACCGAACCGGGTAGCGCCTTGCAATGGCAGCCGTATCGTCCTGGCTAAACGAATCAACGACGATAACGTCGTCGGAGAGCAGGGCCGATTCAATGCAGGCCGCAATATCTAGTTCCTCGTTGTAGGTCAGGATGAAGATCGAAAACATACAGGCCTAGTGATGCGGCTAGGGAAGGGGACACAGCACTCACAGAGTACAGCTGTGCCCACGTTTTCTCATTAATCCCCGGTAAGTTTTCTGCGGGCAAGTCACACTGTTCGGCCATGGGAAAAAGTTAATACAGATCTCCGAACACATCAAGAAATCGTAAACTTTCCCATTTAGCCCCTCAAACATGATTCTAACGCCGTCACTAGCCGCTGATTTTCGGTCTGGTGCCTGACCGAAACCCGAAAGTACCGATCGCCCAGCTCTGCAAAACTCAGGCAGTCACGAATGTAAATGTGGTGATGTTGTAACAAGCGCTGCTGCAGTGCAGTCACGGACCTGTCGCAGCGTACCAGCAAAAAATTCGCCTCACCCGGTAGCGGTGTCAGCTCCGGTAGGTTGTTCAACGCTTCAAACAGCTCGGCGCGGGCAACGGCCAACCACCGCCAGGTTTGAGTTTGAAAATCGGTATCCTGCAGGGCTGCGATCGCAGCCGCCGCCGCCAGCGTATTAACCGACCACGGGTCACGCCACGACTGCCAGCGGCGCAGCCGGTCAGGATGGGCAATGGCGTAGCCAATCCGAATACCGGGAATGCTGTAGAACTTCGTTTGCGATCGCAGCACCACTAAGTTGTCATACTGCTCAACCCAACCTAATACGCTCTGCTGCCTCTCCGGCGGCAAGAAATCCATAAAGGCCTCATCAACGACGACCAGGGCCAGATGCTCAAGGCAGTCCAGCAGAGCCGATTGGGACCAGAGATACCCCGACGGATTATGGGGATTGTTCACCAAAATACCGCTCGCTCTCGGCAGCTGATGGATGGATGCCTGCCACCGATGAAAATCCCACGCGCCCTCAATCAGTAACGGCATTGGGTTGAACGCGACCCCATAACTGCCCAGCGCCCGCACATAGTCACTGAAGGCAGGCGTCAAACAGCCACAGCCTGTTAGAGACGAAAAATCCCGACTGGCCCAGGTCAACAGCTCTGCCGCGCCATTTCCTGGCAGTACCCAGTCGGGGGAAATATTGTGGTGCTGACCGATCGCCACCCTAAGCAGCCTGTAGTCAGGATCGGGATAATGAGCCAGCTGGGGTATTTGGGATTGAATCGCCGCCAAAACCGAAGCTGGCGGCCCCAAAGGACTAATACTGGCGGAAAAATCTAGCAGTTCACTGGGAGGACAGTTAGCAATCTGGGTCGCCCAGGCCAGGTTCCCCCCATGAACAGGTCGAATGCCCATCGAGTCGTCACGTAGAGACAGGAATACGCAAGCTACATGCTAACCCAGCCTACTTTTTGGCTACCATCTCCTTAAAGAGCTTGCCGGCAGAAAATGCTGGGACAGTCGTTGCAGGGATAACCATTGTATCGCCGGTCTTTGGATTACGCCCCTCGCGCTCTTTACGATTGCGCGGCTCAAAAGAACCAAAGCCGACCAGCGTAACCTTTTCACCGCTAGAGACCGCACCCATGATCGACTCAATTGCCGCTGAAATCACCGCGTCGGCCTGCTTCTTAGTCACATCAGCCTTCTCGGCCACCTGATCAACTAGCTCACCTTTATTCATCGTATGCTCCTTGTCGGTTTAGACAGTTAGGTTAAACAAAGCAACGGGGTCAAGCTTGCCCACTCGCGAGCAAAACCGTAACCACACAGCGAGAGGATTTTCAACAAGATCGCTGAAACCCTTAAAGCCTCATAAAAACTCTGCCCTATTCTAAGGGCAACTTTATCAACAGGCCACCTTAAAACCTTTAATTTGTGAGGATTTCAGGGAATTCCGTCCAAATCTCTGCGGCTGAGGCCTCATATTTGGATTACTTATAGCGCAAAAAAACGCAGAACCCATCTGTCAAGCGGGGTTCTGCGTTCTAAAAAGACTTAAAGACTGGTTAGATACTTACGGTGCCTGACGCTCTTCTAACAGTTCTTGTACGTCCTCCCCGGGCGTATAGCTATAGCCAAAGACACTCTGATCCGAATCGTCCAGAATCTGAGGCGTCAGCAGAACAATCAGCTCACGACGAGAGTTTTCGTTGTTAGTATTTCTGAATAGCGCACCGATGATCGGTAGGTCACCCAGAATCGGTACCTTACTAACGGTAACCCGGTCCTGCTCTTCAATAATGCCTGACAGCACCAGCGTCTGGCCATCGCGAACCCGGACCTGACCAGAAGAGAGTGCACGGGTCGCAATCGGAATCACAAAACTGCCCTCACCTAAATCAATTTGGCTGGTCGGCGCAGAAATACTTGGCGCAACAGAGAGAGATACAAATCCATTGTCGTCAATTCTATCGATGTTGATCTGTAGATTCAATCCAACCTCAACCAACTCGACTTCCTGTGTGACAATCACAGTCCCTTCGTCAACGGTTACATCCTGTGTATTTTCGTTCACAACCTCTTCTACCAAGAGTACGGCTGCATCCTGTCCTTCCTGAATGATCAGCGTCGGATCGGTAATGATTTTAGACTGGCCGTTGGTGACGGTCGCATTGAGCTGCAGGATGAAGTTATCCGTTAGCAATCCCAGGGGATTTGACGGATCAAACGCAACCCCAAGAACCCCGCCACTCTGTTCAACAGTGGTATCGTCTATGCCAAAGGAGAAGCTAGTGCCAATTTCTTGAATAGCGCTTAAGTCAACGTCAATCACTCGTAAGTTAATGGCCACCTGACGGCGTCTCAGATCGAGTTGGACCAGTTGTGCCGTCGCAATTTCGACCTGTCGGGGCGTCCCAATCAGCGTGAGCGAACTCGTTCGCGGATCGCCGATGACCTGTAACCCCTGCAAGAGCGGGTCGGCATCTTGATACTCGGCCCGCAGGATCTCGACGTTTGTTTCTAACTCGGTCGTCTCGACTTCTTCGACTTCTGTGCCAATTTCAGCTGTTGCCGTGACGGTGGTCACTTCTTGCTCATCCAGAAAAGCACTCTCTGCGCCCATGAAAACCAGGAAGTTGACCGCACTGGCCACGTCTACCTGGTTGACACGAACACTGCGGACGATCACATTTCGAGCCGACTGGGGCAAACGGGGACCGACAAAGATTGTTCTTCCTACGCGATTAGCCTCCAGTCCTGAGATCTGGAGAACGTAGTTGAAAACATTCTGAACCGGCTCATTCTCAATGTCTAGCGTGACTCTGACGTCTTCACTGATGTCCTCTGCATTAGCACTGGTAAAAGCCAGATTCAGTCCGGCGGCACGGGCCAACAGCGAGAGCACCTCACGCGCAGGCGCATCGCGCAGGACCAGGCGTGGAACACGCTCAGCAGTTCCCAAATCCACCACATCAAGACCGGCATCAATATCAGAGACCGCCATGTCACCGACGGGCGGAGCAACGGCCCGTGGCAGGAATGGGGGCGCACCGGTTAGGGCGGGCCCTGGCACGGGGTTGCCGTCAATTACAATCTCAGGCTCAGGTACCAGCACATCCGGCACATCCTCTTCTTCCTCAGTGGGTTCCTGGGCGATTTGAACCGCCGGAACGGTCTCAATACTCTCAGGCAAAACCGTTTGCTGATGTTCTGCCGCTGCGGTGCTGGTATCGAGACTAATCAGCAAACTGCTGTTAGCTTTCTCAACCGTACTGACCGGGGCATTATCAGAGCCATTGACGGTGAGTCTAACGGTATTCTCGCCGACAGACTCTAATAAAATAGACTCAATGCCTGGGGCTGGGTCAGACTGGCTGTAACTTTCGCCCTGGGGCAAATCAAGCTGGGTATTGGCAATATCGGCCTGTAGCGTATTGCCTTTACTGGCTGCAAAAATCTGAGGCGTGTCTCCCGACTTAGTCGTCAGCGCCAGCTCTAGCCCTGCTTTGGTAGGGTTCAGCTCCACACCTTGAATAACCGTTGCCGCAGCGTCAGCGGGCTGTGCCGCTAAAACTGCAAAGGCACTACCGGCCATTAAACTTCCAATTTTGAGATGGCGTTCCACGATTCACTCCTTGCTGTAATTCTTTGGGATTGGGATTGATGCTTTGGAAATTGGGCGCTCTGGCCAGATGGGTTATCCCTACGGACAGTGGGGTCAAACCCCAAAAACGTTATTCAGATTCCGACTCTCCCTCTGCTGGTGGTGGAGCAATTTCAGGCGGAACGTTGGGGTCAGAGGTTGGAATTAGCGCATCTACCTGAAAACTGGTATCTAACTTGGCTTTTGGCTGACCGACAACCTGTCCATTAGAGCCGATCACGGTTTCTGTTACCGTTTCCCCTGAGTTCACCTGGAAATTGCGAATCAAAAGCAAAGGCTCTAATCGCTCGATGTTACTTAAAATTGCCTGAGTTTGGGCAAAATCCCCTGAAAACCGAACATCGTAGGTCTGCCGCTTTAATACGCCGTTCACCCCTGGCCCCAACGAACCATCTTCGATTACGGTTTCGCCCTGAGGATTAAACTGCTGCAGTTGGGCCTCGACCAAAATGGGCGGAATACCGCGGGCTCTAATCTGATTACGGTTACCGCCAAGGGCTGCATTACTGTTTTGAATGCGTTGGTTGATATCAAGCAGCAGCGTGTCCATAGATTCTTCATCGGCAAACAAACCGTAGATATTTCGCCGCTGCTGCAGCGCCAGTTCTAGCTCTTCTTCGATGCGAGCAATCTCCTCAAGCTGCTGCTCCTGCGTCTCCAGCTGCTGTTCCTTAGTCGCGATATCCGCAACGAGTTCCTGGTTGCGCTCGCGCTCGGGCTGCACAAATCGGGTAAACAGATAAAAGGCTAGGCCGATTCCCGCAATCGCCGCAATAATCCCCAGAACCTTAGGCGTCAGCTCGATGCCAAATATCACTGGGTATGACGGTTCGGCATCAAAATCGTCGCCTTCGGCTGGGATAAAATCTCCGCTAACAGTCATTACTCAAGGGCTCCTGTCTCTAAAAGGGCTTTTAATCGAGAGGCCAGACCCACCGAAGCTTGCTGGCTTTCGAGTTCGGCCAGTAGCCGGTCGAGCTGATCAACGGGGACACTTTCGACATTGCCGTTGATGGTGTAGTTCACCAGCTTCAGCGGCTCGTCTCGTTCGGCGTCGCCAGGACAAGTGCCCAACACTTCATTTCCTAGATTCGAGGTCTCGATTTTGACGGTGTCCCCCACCAGGAAGGGCGAATTTTTCAGCGTTAGCATGAAGTCGTTGACATCGTCGAAGGAACAGGCCGTACCTTGAACAGAAATACCGCCCGCTGGTGGTGCTACTGGCTCACCGCCCTCAGGCGGCGCAACTGACTCACCCGTTGTCTGACTAACGTTGCTAAGCTGAGTCCGGGTTGGAATACGATTTTGCACGTCCTGAACAATGGCAGACCAGGGGCGAATTCGAGTAAAGACGCCTGCTAGCGCCTGACTCTCGGCTCTGACCGCATCCGTTTGCTGCTTGATAGTCTCAACCTGAGCCAGCTTTTGCTGCAGCACCTGTAGCTGACTGTCTAGCTCGGCCTGGCGCTCTAGCAGCTCTCCCTGCCGATATTTGAGAAAGCCGTAGAAACCACCCACCCCAGCCAGGGCCGCGATTAGCACCCCTAGACCAATGTATAGAGGAGTTCGACTCCCCCGAGCCACCACCTGACGGGGCGCCTGGGAAACCTCTATCTGTCGCTCTTCGCGGTCGTTTAAGAAATTAATGTCAACGCCATACATCGCCTCACACCTCCCGTAGCCCTAGACCTAACACTGTCGCCAACCCTGGTCGCTGCGCCGCCTCGATCTCTTCATTGACATCCAAAGAGAGCGCCGAAATCGGATCAATCGGACTGGCAGGCAAGCTCAGCCGCTGGGCAAAAAACTCGTCCAACTGGCCGATGGCACTGCCCGGTCCGGCCAGGAGCAGTTGAGCCACCTCCATGTCTTCACCCTGATTGAGGTAGAAATCAATCGAGCGCCGCAGCTCATCGGATAGCTCCCCCAACACTCGCAGCATGGCCGCCGTCCCTGGGTTACCCCCACCTACTTGAGGGGTGCCCACACTATCCATGGGCGCAGCAGGAACGGTCATCCCCTGTAGCAGCTCAGTATTGCGAGTTGGCGGCAAATTCATCGCCCGACTCAGCGCACTTTGAATCTGATAAGTCCCAATCGGCACCGTTCTCGAAAAGTGGGGAATGCCGTCTACCACAATTGAAATTTCGGTACTTTCAAACTCAATATCAACGATGGCGGCGGCTTCCTGAGGCGTAAACTGGCGAAGCTGTTCTCGAATCGTTCGAATCAGCGCAAAGCTGCTGGTCTCAAGGACATTGAGCGCTAACCCAGCTTGCTGAAAGGTATCGATATAGGTATCGGCAACGTCTTTTTTGACCGCGACTAGCAGCACCTGAACTTTCTCAATACCGTCTTCATCAACGAAGAAGCCAAGCTTTTGATAGTCTACATCTGCCTCCTCGCGAGGAAAGGGCAGGTATAGGCTGGCCTCTTGATTGAGAACCATTTCCCGAAGCTCGTTATCGTCTAGCTCTGCCGGAACCGGAATAACTCGCGTAATCGCGCGCCCCGGAATGGCAGTCGTAGCGCGTTTGACCTTGAGCTTGCTCTCAGCCAGGGTTGACCGGAGAGCTTCAGCCATGGCACTGGAGTCAACGATTTGTCCCTCCTCAAAAATTCCTTCGGGAATTTCTGCCGAGGCGAGCGTTTCTAACTTCAACTTTTGCCCTTGCTTTCGCAATCGGGCGACATTTATCCGTTCTGGTGTGAGTTCAACACCGGCACCAGGGGGCGTTCTCGAAAAAAGTGACTTCAGACTATCCACAGCTTCGTCCGCTTACTTGCGATCAGAATTGAGCCAAACAGGTGAATCTCTCGGAACGAGAGAAACTTGACATTTTTGCTAACGCATCGTACACAATTTGCGTTCAAATGGCTAGCATGCCTGAAACAGAGGCGATTAACCGCTTAATTTGGAATTCAGATTGCCCATAAAAAAGCTCAAAACATACAGTTTTGATAAAACGCTACGCTTTCTTATTAGAAGAGCGTTGGGTCCAGCATTGGAGCCCTAGCCTAAACCTATTCATCGGACGTTCTAAACCCTATTTAGAACTTAGCAAATGTCTAAAAGCGAGACTCGTATAAGACAATAGAAACGCTATATAAACAGTTGTATATCCTACTAAAAGCACTGCTATAAGCAGCTACCTAGAAGTGGTTTGAACTAAGTTCACTATTTTTATGAGCGAGTGTACACGCAATTGACTAAATTGAGCACAGTTGACGCCAAAAAAAGTTAATCTTCGCTTCTAGTCATGAATACAGCCGCTTCTGAGAGTTTCAAAAATGCTAACTGGGGGAGCTGGGGAACGCCACTGAGTCAGTCTGCTCGACGGCTGCTGTTGCTAGGGTCAGGCGAGTTGGGTCGAGAGGTGGCGATCGAGGCCATGCGGCTGGGCATTGAGGTGACGGCAGCGGATGCCTACGCTAACGCCCCCGCCATGCAGGTTGCCCATGCGGCTGAGGTTGTTAATATGCTGGACAGCGCTGCCCTGCGGCAGCTGGTGGAACGGGTTCAGCCCGATTTGATCGTGCCAGAGGTGGAGGCGATCGCAACTGATACACTGCTCGAAATCGAAGCCGCTGGCACCCCCGTTATCCCCACCGCACGCGCCACCCGGCTAACGATGGATCGAGAAGGCATTCGGCGGTTAGCGGCGGAAGAGCTAGGTTTAAGCACGTCACCCTACCGCTTTGCTGCGAGCGAGGCAGCCTACCGGCAGGCCGTATCGGACATTGGCCTACCCTGTGTCGTTAAACCGGTGATGAGTTCATCGGGTAAGGGACAAAGCCTGGTTCGAACCAACGCTGAAATAGAGACGGCCTGGACCTATGCATTTGAGGCCGGACGGGGTCAGGATGCCAGGGTGATCGTCGAGGGCTTTGTCGAGTTTGAGACCGAGATTACGCTACTGACGGTGCGAGCCATTGATGGCACGCATTTTTGCCCGCCGGTCGGACACATTCAGGTCAGCGGTGACTATCGAGAGTCGTGGCAGCCCTGTGGACTACATCCGGACACGCTGAGGGACTGTCAGCAGATGGCCGAGAAAATCACAGCCGCTCTGGGCGGCTACGGCCTGTTTGGGGTTGAGCTGTTTATTGCCGGACCACCGGATACGCCCCAGACGGTGTACTTCAGTGAGGTGAGCCCACGTCCGCACGACACCGGCATGGTGACGATGGTGAGTCAGCAGATGTCTGAGTTTGAGCTGCATGTGCGTGCGATCGCACACCTCCCGATTGGCTCAATCGATCTCATTAGCCCTGGGGCTTCCGCAGTCATTCTGGCTCCCCATGGGAGTGAATCACCGACCTTCACGGGTATGGCTGCGGCGCTCCAAATTCCCACTAGCAAAATTAGGCTGTTCGGCAAACCCCGTGCCTATAAAAACCGTCGCATGGGGGTCGCACTGGCGCTAGGGACCTCCGTTGAGGACGCAAGAACCCGTGCCCGCAACTGTGCCAGTCGGGTCCGCATGGTCTAGCCTCGTCCGAGGGGTGCAATAAAACGGTTTAATTAAGCTACGTTAGACGCACTTAAACACACCTGGGTAGACGAAAGGACGGACGGTATGAAGTGGTTGAGAAGCTGGCAAAAATTTTTGGGGTTGGTTCTGGTGGGCCTGCTACTGAGCTGGGCAGTCAGCTGCACGAGCCCCGCAAGCAACTCGGCTAATGGCGGCACCGATGGGGCCCAAGAGGTTGAGTTCTGGACCATGCAATTGCAGCCCAAGTTTACCGACTACTTCAACGATCTGATTGCCGACTTCGAAGCGGAAAACCCCGATATCACCGTGCGCTGGGTCGATGTCCCCTGGGCCGACATGCAAAGCAAAATTCTCACGGCAGTGTCTGCCGGAACGGCCCCGGACGTGGTCAACCTCAACCCAGACTTTGCCTCTCAGCTAGCGAGCCGCAACGCTTGGATGACGTTGGATGAAGCCGTCTCCCCCGAAGACCGGGCCACCTATTTACCTAAAATTTGGGAGGCGACCACGCTCAACGGGGAAAGCTTTGGCTTCCCCTGGTATCTAACGACGCGGGTAACGCTATATAACACTGACCTGTTTGAGCAGGCTGGGCTCAGTGAGCCCCCGACCACTTACGCGGAACTCGCTAAGGTCGCCCAGACCATCAAGGACGAGACCGGCAAGTACGCCTTTTTTATTAGCTTCGTGCCCGAAGACGCGGCCGACGTGATGCAGTCGTTTGTGCAGATGGGCGTAGATCTGGTGGATGAGGAGGGCAATGCAGCCTTTAATACTGCTGAGGGTAAGGCAGTTTTCCAGTACTGGGCTGACTTGTACCAGAACGAGTTAATGCCCCGTGAGGTGCTGACCCAGGGTCACCGCCGGGCCATTGAGCTGTACCAGTCCGGGGAAGTTGCGATTCTCGCCTCCAGTGCCGAATTTCTAGACAGCATTGCCACCAACGCGCCAACCATCGCCGAGGTGACTGCCAGTGCCCCACAAATTTCGGGTAAGACCGGGAAAAAGAATGTCGCAGCGATGAATCTGGTAATTCCCAAGTCGACCGACGTGCCCGAAGCGGCGCTGAAGTTTGCGCTGTACGTGACCAACAACGAGAATCAAATTTCCTTTGCGCAGGCGGCTAACGTTTTGCCGTCAACTGCAGGGGCCGTTGCTGGCAGCGAACTCACCGAACTTGCGGAGAATGCCTCTGCCGTTGAACAGGCCCGCGCCATCAGCGCCACCCAGCTAGCGGATGCAGAAGTACTCGTGCCTGCGATGGAAGATGTGAAAACGCTGCAGAAAATTCTTTACGACAACCTACAGGCCGCCATGCTAGGCGATAAGACGGTAGATGAGGCAGTCGCCGATGCCGCCGCTGAGTGGGACGGGCGGTAGACTCCGATGTGGCCACTACTGCCCTAATCGGGACCAGGATCATTCGCCAGAAAAGCCTCAAAAAAGTGCCCCAGTAGGTAAAGCGAACCGCACAGCACGCGGAGATTCCTCTGGGTTGCAATGGCTCGCAGTCCGGAGTCCAAGTCCGGGTGAATCGTTACTGAGCCGAGTTGGGGACAGACTGATTGGGCCAGGTCAGACAAGTCTGGCAGGTTGGCCGACAGATGCCCCGGCACGGGGACGAGGTGTAGGGTGTCGTCGGGCCTCAACAGGGCCGAGAAAACAGCGGCGTGGTCCTTGGTCGTGAGCATGCCCATCAGCCAGGTCGTCGGCCGCTGCTCAGCTTGTTCGCTGAGGTGGCGGTCGACAAATGCACGCAGGGTTTGGGCCGCATCGGCATTATGGGCGCCGTCCAGCAGCAGCGGCTGCCCCTGCCAGCGAATCCACTGCAGTCGACCGGGCCAGCGGACATGGGCCATGCCGCGTTGGATCGCCGGGGTCGGAATCGACCAGCCCTGTTTTTGCAGCGCTTGGAGGGTTGCGATCGCAACCGCCGAATTGACCCGCTGATGCGCCCCCAGCAGCACCTGGGGATACCGCACCGAGCCATATTCCAGCCCGCCGTCAACCTCGACTGCTGGCGTTACCCAGGTGGCCTCACAGCCCAGCGCAGCGACCCGCGCCCTCACCACCGCTGCTGCCGCTGCCGGTAGGGGACCGATCACCGCAGGGCAACCGGCCTTGAGAATTCCTGCCTTTTCCCCAGCGATGTCTGCCAGGGTAGGGCCCAGGCGCTGCCAGTGGTCGCGCCCGATCGAAACGATCACACTGGCAAGCGGATCTGGGCAGACATTCGTGGCATCAAGCCGACCGCCCAGCCCCACCTCCAACACGGCAACATCAACCGACTGCTCGGCAAAGTAGCGGAAGGCAGCGGCAGTGAAGACCTCAAACTGAGTCGGAATCGGGTCAAGCGACTGAGCGATGCGATCGATGGTTTGGAGGTGCGATCGCAACTCATCGGCCTCAATCGGCTGCTCGTTCAGGCCAATACGCTCTGTCCAGCTAACCAGGTGAGGCGACGTATAGCGCCCCACTCGATAGCCAGCAGCGGTGAGCACTGCCGACAGATAGGCACAGACCGACCCCTTCCCGTTAGTCCCCGCGACGTGAACGATCGGCACCTGCCGATGCGGATTCCCCAGGGCAGCCAGCAGGGCCTCAATCCGGTCGAGGCCCAGATCGACGCCAAACCGAGCATAGCGATCGAGCAAGGCGGTCACGTCATCGACTGGCATCGCATCGCCCTTTTCTGGGGATGAATAGTCTGGGAATGAATAGCGATCGGGATGAATAGCCGAACTAGACCGCCTCCAGATTCTTCTCGCCGGTCCGGATGCGGACAATTTCATCGACGGGGCTAACGAAGATCTTACCGTCGCCGATCTCGCCGGTACGGGCCGCTTCCATTACCTTTTCCACCACCATGTCGACCTGAGTGTCTTCCACCACGATTTCGACCTTCAGCTTTTGCAAAAACTCAACCGTGTACTCAGAGCCCCGGTAGCGCTCTGTCTGGCCTTTCTGACGGCCAAAGCCCCGCACTTCCGAAACGGTCATGCCGACAATGCCCGCGTTGACCAGGGCAATTTTGACCTCATCCAACTTAAAGGGGCGAATAATGGCTTCTATCTTCTTCATACGGGGCTGACACTCCTTATACTCCAGCGGGCCTGCAGCTACCTAAGCTGATGGGTAGGCCATCCTCTGTGTAACTGTCCACAGGCAGAGGATACCGTATTGTTTGCTACCGTTTAAGGGGTGACGGTCTGAAGTGACGAAGATCGTGCTTGCCCAGCGGCGATCGAGGTTCAAACCCTAGCGATCGCTTAGCAGCGGACGCATGATCAAAAAACCGGCCCCAAAGGCAGTCAGGATAATCACCGTAATCGATAGCACCAACCAAAGACCGCTCATTTCCCTAGGGCCACTGGCTTCAGTATCAAAGCGCTTGCGCTCACCGGCCTGCTCTGTAAAGAATTTAGGCATCCGTGCCAATGGACGGTTGTTCGACGAGCGCGTCGGCTCAGCCACGGACATTGCGGTTGGATGGGCGGTTGGATGGGCCGGGGAAACCGATGCTGGCGGCCGCTTCATGGGCCGGGTAGACGCAGGCGGGGCAATCGGCTCGGGCGGCGTGAGTCCGTCAGTCGGGTGGGCGACGCCCGCGTACTGACCCAGCTGTAGGGTTGACTGCACCACCCGATGAATCTCCTGGCGTAGCAGCTGATTTTGCTTCGCGAGATGCTGATTTTGGGTACCGAGCGAATCAACCATCGCCTTGGTGGCCTGCAGCTCAGTCGCCAGTTCCCGGTAGACGGAAAGCGGTACCGACGGCGCATAGGCGGCGCGGGTATCGGCATCAAGCGAAGTGTTAGCCGGGTCAGAAGGGTAAGAAGGGTTCATAAATTCCAGGGGTCTGTAGAGTCAAGGGTCGCCCTAAGCTATCAGAGGAAGGGGGCCTCAGCGCCGAATGTCGCTGTGAGGTTGGACGATAGCTGACGATAGAATATAGCCGCTGAGCAACCTGGCCCAAGTTCAGACTAGTTGTACCCCGTTTTATCAACTTTCATCAAAAAAATTGCAGATAATTTTTCTCGCCCCCCCAGTCGCCTCAGAATCGGGACCCTGGTTGCTGCAAAAAACCCGCTTCAGCAGGGGTGCTGGGTCGGCCTAGGACATCGTTTCGGTGGGGGAACCGACCAAATTTTTCGATCACTTCGCGGTGGCGATAGGCGTAGTCCAATCCGTGCCGGAGGGCGGGGGCGGCTTCAACCAACGTTTCAAATAGCTGCACGCAGCGGTTCTGATCGGCCAGGTTTTCGCTGTGCTCGAACGGTAAGTACAGAAAAAAGCGCTCTACCGACAGCAGTTCGGCTTCGTAGCCGTTTGCGATCGCAACCTTCGCCGTCGCCAACGCTTGGGGGTCAGCGGCAAAACTCTGGGGCGACCCCCGAAACAAATTTCGGGCGAACTGATCGAGCACGATTATGAGTGCCAGGCAGGTTCTGGGCATATTGAGCCAGTCGGCGTAATCTCCAGCCACTGCCCGTTCATAATCGGTCAAAAAACGGTGTCGAATCTGCTGGTCAAAGGTTTCGTCCTTTTTGAACCAGATTTTGCGAAACTCACCGTAATCGAGCCCCGCCGGGTCGCCGAACCAAAACTCTAAAATAGGTTGACTGCGATTCATTCCAACCGAGAGAGAGATACACCATGGGGCTTTCCGTCATCTTAGCGATTGTGCTAGTCGTGGCCGTCTTCTGCTGGGTCACGGGCTATCGCCTGCCGATTCAGGTTCCTCGGCAGAGCGGCAGAGCGAGCGCGTCTGGTCGAGTCAATCGGGCAACGCGTCAGCAGCTGCTACGGCTGACCAACGGTAATCAGTCAGTGGCCATGCGGCTAGTGGATCGGGTGCGATCGCAACATCCCGAACGCTCGGAGCAGTGGTGGTGGGAAAAGGCCATCTACGACATCCAGCGCGATCGCCGGGCCTAACCAAGGCAAAAGCTCTTAAAGCAGAAGTCTTAACGAGTTTTGTCAACAGATCACAGTTTCTTGATACGTTCCTTCATATTATCGGGTTACCGTTGGCAGAAGATATGCGTAAATTCCCTATCTCTCTAGCCAATCTTGCTTGCCATATTTGAGTTCCATATCCATCCCTCAGGCGGCCCAAAATTTGGGCACGTTAAAAAGAGGGTGGCCCCACAACAAGCTTGTTAACCCATTCCGTTGCCTCTTTATACGTAAGGAAGTTTAGAAGATGACCCAGACTAAACGCGCTCTGATCACTGGTATTACTGGTCAGGACGGCTCCTATTTAGCTGAGCTTTTATTAGAAAAGGGCTATGAAGTCCACGGCATTATTCGCCGCACCTCTACCTTCAATACCGATCGCATCGACCATATTTATGTCGACCCCCACCGCGAAGACGCACGTCTGTTCCTGCATTACGGTGACCTCAATGACGGCACCATGCTGCGCCGTATCCTAGAACAGGTCCAGCCCAACGAAGTCTACAACCTGGGCGCCCAGTCTCACGTGCGCGTTAGTTTTGACTCGCCTGAGTACACCGTCGATACGGTGGCGATGGGTGCATTGCGACTGCTTGAAGCGATTCGTGACTACCAGCAGCGCACCGGACTGCAGGTCCGCTTTTATCAGGCTGGCTCCTCCGAGATGTACGGCAAGGTCCAGCATGTCCCCCAGAGCGAAGAAACCCCCTTCTATCCCCGCAGCCCCTACTCCTGCGCCAAGGTCTATGCCCACTGGCAGACCATCAACTACCGTGAGTCCTACGACATGTTTGCCACCAACGGCATTCTGTTCAACCACGAATCGCCGCGCCGGGGTGAAACCTTCGTGACTCGTAAGATCACCCGTGCGGTCGCTCGCATCGTCGCAGGCAAGCAAAAGGCCATTTACATGGGCAACCTGGACGCCAAGCGCGATTGGGGCTATGCCAAGGACTACGTCCGCGCCATGTGGCTGATGCTGCAGCAGGACGCTCCCGATGACTATGTCATTGCCACAAACGAGACGCATTCCATCAAGGAGTTTCTGGACGTCGCCTTCGGCTATGTCAACCTGGACTGGAACGACTATGTCAAGTTTGATGCGCGATACCTGCGTCCGGCTGAGGTCGATCTGCTGATTGGTGACTCTAGCAAGGCTCGGGCCAAGCTGGGTTGGGAACCCTCCGTCACCTTTGAAGAGCTGGTTAAGCTAATGGTCGATGCCGACCTTGAAGCCATCGGTCACCCGCCCGTGAACGCCGATAGCAACGGCCTCGATATCGCTACCGTGCGTCAGGCGGTTGCCGGGGCCATGTCCTAACCGCCTATCACCCCCAAGAGGTCAGCGGCTCTAGCTGGCCTCTTAGCTGTTCCTGCAGTCCCGTCACTAACACTACTCCTATGGACACTCTTGAGCTTGAAAACAAGCGCATCCTTGTAACTGGGGGAGCCGGCTTTCTCGGTAAGCAGGTAGTCCGACAGCTGCAGCAGGCAGGCGCAACCCCAGAAAAAATTACGATTCCTCGCTCTAAAGATTACGACTTGCGAGACCTGTCTGCCTGCCAGCGAGCGGCGACCGGGCAGGACATTGTCATTCACTTGGCGGCTCACGTCGGTGGCATCGGCCTCAACCGTGAAAAACCCGCTGAGCTGTTTTACGACAACCTGATGATGGGCACTCAGCTCATCCATGCCGCCTACGAACAGGGGGTTCAAAAATTCGTTTGCGTCGGTACAATCTGCGCCTATCCTAAGTTCACGCCGGTTCCCTTCAAAGAAGACGATCTGTGGAACGGCTATCCTGAGGAGACCAACGCCCCCTACGGCATCGCCAAAAAGGCGCTGCTAGTACAGCTAGAAGCCTATCGCCAGCAGTATGGATTTGACGGCGTGTACTTGCTGCCGGTCAATCTCTACGGACCTGAGGATAACTTCGACCCACGCAGCTCCCACGTTATTCCCGCCCTGATTCGTAAGGTGCATGAGGCGCAGGTACGGGGGGACAAAACCCTGCCGGCTTGGGGCGACGGCAGCCCCACCCGCGAGTTTCTCTACTCTGAGGACGCGGCGCGCGGTATCGTCATGGCAACCCAGCGCTACAGCGATGCCGCGCCGGTCAATCTGGGTACCGGGTCAGAAATTTCGATTCGCAATCTGGTCAATCTCATTTGCGACCTGATGGGCTTTGAGGGCGAGGTCGTCTGGCAGACTGACCAGCCCAACGGCCAGCCTCGCCGCTGTCTCGATACCGCTCGGGCTAAAGCCGCCTTCGGCTTTGAAGCTCAAGTCTCTTTTGAAGAGGGTTTGAAAAACACCATTGAGTGGTATCGCCAGCACGCTGAGGCACTACAGCCTGCCTAGCACCCGTGCCTTCCCACTTGTCTTTGAACTCGCATTTGCCTTTAAGATATGAACAGCCTGGGCAATGGCGGGACACCGCTACCCTGATCGGGCTGATCCACTCTTTCCACTGAGCAGCATGGCAGAAGCGACTCCCCAGCCAGAAAAAACGTCTGAGAACAAAAATTCTGAGAATAAGGCAACTAAGGCCAAGGCTGCCGACCAGTCCGCCAGTGCGAAGGCCCCAGCCAAGAGCAAGCCTGCCGCCAAGGCGAAGAAAGAAAAGCCGCCCAAGGTCGAAGACAAGCCCTTCGATGAGTTTATCCAGCAGCACTATCTGCCCCAGGTAACGTCTGCGCTCAAGGAAGAAGGCTTAGCGGATATCGAGCTGTCGTTTACCCAGAAGCCGTTTGAAGTGGTCGGGGCGGCCGACAGTGAGCCCTATTGGCAGGTTATTGGCCAGTGGGACAGCGGCCAGCGCCAGTTTCAGATCGGCTTTTTGGATGAAGATATCAAGGGGCAGAAGATCTTTAGCTACTCCGACAGCGGGGCCAAGCCCAGCACGATTGAGCAGTTTATGGGCGACGAGCGTCGCATTACGCTAGAGCTCTTGGTGATGTACACGGTACAGCGGCTCAATGGGCAAAAATGGCTGACTCGCAATTAGGGCAGCGTCAGGAAGGGCCGCTAATGCAAGAAGTGCCGCACGCCAGTTAAGGCCATCGTCACCCCCAATTCTTCGGCAGCCTTAATCGAGTCGGCATCACGGATGCTGCCACCGGGCTGGACGATATATCGAATGCCAGCGGCGGCAGCAGCTTTGACAGAGTCGTCGAAGGGGAAGAAGCCGTCGCTAGCGAGGACGGCACCCTGAACCTGATCGCCCGCCTGTTCGAGGGCAATCTTTACAGCCCCAACCCGATTCATCTGACCCGCGCCGATGCCGAGAGTGGTGCGATTTTTGCTGATGACGATGGCGTTGGACTTGACGTGCTTAACGACGCGCCAGGCAAACAGCATTTCATCCAGCTCGGCAGAGGAGGGGGATTGACCAACCAGCTGCCATTCCGCTGGCTCGGCGGGCCGATCGTCGGTGGCCTGAAGTAAAAAGCCCCCGGCAATCGTCCGCAGGGTTTGCGTCGGCCCCTGGCTGAGGTCGGCTAGGGTCAGTACGCGGAGATTTTTCTTCTGGGCCAAAATCTCACGGGCAGCCGCTTCACAATCGGGCGCGATTACACATTCTAGAAAGGTCTGGGTCAGCGCGTTAGCGGTGGCGGCGTCGATGGGTTGGTTGAGGGCGACAATGCCGCCAAAGGCGGAGACGTTATCGGCGTCAAACGCCTGCTGATAGGCCGCTGCCAGGGTATTTGCTAGCGCCACACCGCAGGGGTTGGTGTGCTTGAGGACGGCGGCAGCCGGTCCCTGCTCGGGCGGGAATTCGGCCATGATGCGGCGGGCGGCTTCGAGATCGACCAGATTGTTGTAGCTCAGGTCCTTACCCTGGAGCTTCTCAGCGGCCGCCCAGCCGGTTGCTTGACCGGTCTGGTACCACACGGCGGGCTGGTGAGGGTTCTCGCCGTAGCGCAGGACCTGTTTTGGTATGCCGGTCAGCGCATAGGGTTGGGGGCCAGCAGCGTCCGTTTGCTGAGTGAGGTAAGTTGCGATCGCACAGTCGTACATCGCGGTATGCCAAAAGGCCTGCTGGGCGCAGCGAGCGCGGAAGGAGGATGAGGGCGTGCCCTGTTGCGATCTCAACTCGGCTAAATAATCCCCATACTGATTGGGGCTGCACAGCACCGTCAGATAAGCATGATTTTTGGCCGCGGCACGAATCAGCGTTGGACCGCCAATGTCAATCTGCTCAATGGCTTCAGGCAATGTCACCGTGGGCTGAGCAATCGTCTGCTCAAACGGATAGAGGTTGACCACGACCAGATCAAACGGACGAATATCGTTATCGGCCAGCTGCTGCCGATCGTCGTCGCGGTCGGGGCGCGCTAAGATGCCCCCGTGAATACGGGGGTGCAGGGTCTTGACCCGCCCACCCAAAATCTCGGGCGAGCCGGTATAGTCTGAGACCTTGGTGACCGGCAGCCCAGCGGCTGACAGCGCCTTAGCGGTTCCGCCACTGCTGATCAGGTCAAACCCAAACTCTGAGACGAGGGCCTGGGCCAGCTCAACTAGACCCGCTTTATCAGAGGTGCTCAGCAGGGCTATACGGGACATACAATTACCGCTCCAAAAGATATCACCGATTTACCAGAATATATGACCCTAGACATCATCGAAGTGCCGACTTCTAAAACGGCGCAGCACCTGCTGGTACTGCTGCATGGTTGGGGGGCCAGCGCCCGCGACGTTGCGGGTCTCGCCAACTACCTGGCGTTGGAACACACGCAACTGCTCTTTCCCAACGGGCCCTTTCCCCATCCGATGGCACCAGGCGGGCGCATGTGGTACCGCTTTCCAGCCAACTACGATTTCCAAAGCCCCCATGATTTTGAGCAGCAGCGCGATCTGCAGCAGAGCCGTCAGCTGCTGATGGACTGGCTGCAGTCCCTACCGGAGGCCACCGGCATTCCTCTGGAACGAACGATTCTGGGTGGCTTTTCCCAGGGCGGTGCTATGACACTCGATGTGGGGCCGCGCCTGCCCCTGGCGGGCATGATGGTGCTGAGCGGCTATGCCCATAGCCCAATCGTATCGGTTGTGTCTCCGCGTCCGATTCTCATGATTCATGGGCGACAGGACCCGGTCGTTCCCCTGACGCGGGCGGGCGAAGCCAAAGCACAGCTGCAGGCGCAGAATCTGACCGTTGATTATCAAGAATTTGACATGGGACATGAAATTTCTTTACCGGCCTTACAGATTGTTGGGCGTTTTTGTCAAGACCAGAGGTAATATTTATGTGGGAAACGATGTCACTTGAGATGTCGATTTAAAGTCTCAATTAGAGGGGAGATCTTGCTATGGCCACGGTTGAACTGTCGACTCAGGATATATCCAAAATGACGGCTACAGAGGTAGACGCCCTCGCAAAGCGGCTCGAGCAAGACGAATACGACTCTCCCTTTGCAGGTTTGCAAGACTGGCACCTGCTGCGCTCGATCGCGTTTCAGCGACCTGAGCTCGTTCAAAACTATCTGCACTTACTCGACATCGAGCCCTTCGACGAAGCTTAGACCGTCCTTGTTCGACGGTGTTTGATTCGACGGTTTTTGAGCGGTTCTTTTGACGAATGACGACCCGACCTCACCGTATATTGGTTGGCGTCAGCGGCGGAATTGCGGCTTATAAGGTCTGCGAGATTGTCTCAACCCTGGCGAAGTCAGAGCCGCCCCATCCGGCGGTTGAAGTCAGGGTCGTACTGACGACGCCTGCCCAGGCGTTTGTGAGTGCGCTAACCTTTGCCGGACTGGCCCGCCACCGGGCCTATACGGACACGGATTTTTGGCAGGCGGGGCAAGATCGACCGCTACATATCGATCTAGGTGAATGGGCCGACGTTATTCTGCTGGCACCGCTAACGGCGAATACGTTGGGTAAGCTGGCCCACGGACTGGCCGACAATTTACTGACCAATATGCTGCTGGCATCGACCTGTCCAGTGTTACTGGCACCCGCCATGAATACTGATATGTGGCAACAGCAAAGCGTACAGCGTAGCTGGACCCAGCTACGGCAAGATCCTCGATACCACGCGGTCGGGCCAGCAGCGGGACGACTAGCGTGCGATCGCATTGGCACCGGGCGCATGGCTCCGCCGCCGCAAATCCTGTCTCACCTCTTCTCACTGCTGCACAGCCAAGGGCAGCGAGATCTGGCAGGCAAGCGCCTTATCATCAGTGCAGGCGGCACCCGTGAGCCCATCGACGCGGTGCGGTTTATCGGCAATCCATCAACGGGGCGCATGGGCATCGCGCTGGCGCTGGCGGCCCAACACCGAGGGGCCCAGGTCACGTTGGTGCACGGACCGCTCGAACCCGCGCTCTACGCGCAGCTGCCCGGTAGCATTCATACCCTGGCCGCCGATACTGCAGCCACAATGGAGGCAACCCTCCTGGCTCAGCTGTCTGAGGCCGATTGGGTGATCATGGCCGCCGCCGTTGCGGATGTTCGCCCGGCGCAGCCGTTAGCGGGCAAGCTACCCAAGGCGCAGCTGCCCAACCCGCTGGCGCTGGTATCGGTGCCTGATATTGTGGCAAAACTAGCGGCCAATCGGCGGCCAGGCCAGCGGCTGGTCGGATTTGCCGCCCAAACGGGTGACATCGTTGCGCCCGCCCAAGAAAAGCTCGCCCGTAAGCGGCTAGATGCGATTGTGGCCAACCCCATCGATCAGCCGCGCAGCGGCTTTGGGACGGACACGAACCAGGCTATTTTTTTGTCAGCGTCCGACCAGCCAACGGCGCTTCAGCCGGGCAGCAAGCTCTCAATTGCGCATCAGATTCTAGATTGCTTAGCGGTTGAGTTTGAATCATGAAGCTTAGGTAACCGCAGCGGGACTTTTTATCGGTGGGATTGTCCATTTCGTACGTAAGTCAATCAGTTGCTACGTAGGCGCTTCACACAATCCAAACACAGTTCAAAGATTTCGAAAATCCAAGTAGGAAAACCAATAAACCTATTTTTATTTGATTAGTGTGAGAGACGAGCAGGACAATGCATAGGCGGAGCGCGATCGTCTAGCCTGTTCACTCGCTGTACATCTTAGGTTAGAACAGCCGCTGTGGTTACTACCTCTCGTTCTGTCTCAGCCCAGGCTGCGCTAGGTTCAAAGCCTGCGACAACCATCGGCGCGACGTGGCAGCCGCCTGCGCTCAACTGGGGGCTGCCGCATCCATCTGTACGCAGCTGGGGGAAGCGACTCATCGATATCGTCGGCGCGCTGGTCGGACTGAGTCTCACGGGCCTGATTTTGATCCCGATTGCGATCGCAATTCAGATCGACAATCCTGGCCCCATCTTCTACAGCCAAACGCGATACGGCTACCAGGGTAAGCCCTTCCGCATCTGGAAGTTTCGCTCCATGGTCACCAACGCAGACGACCTCAAGCACCTGGTCAAAAATGAAGCCCAGGGTCTTGTCTTCAAGAATTCAAAAGACCCTCGCGTCACCCGCACTGGCCGATTTTTGAGACGCACCAGTCTCGACGAGCTCCCCCAATTTCTCAACGTCCTCTTTGGGCAGATGAGCCTGGTCGGGACGCGTCCCCCCATCCACCAAGAGGTGGTTCTCTATCAGCTGCATCACTGGCAACGGCTCGCAGTCAAGCCAGGGCTGACCGGTGAATGGCAGGCGAACGGGCGCTCTTCCGTCAGCGACTTCGAAGATATCGTGGCCATGGACCTGGCCTACCAAAGCCATTGGTCACTGATGTATGACTGTCGGCTAATTCTGAAGACGGTACAGATGGTGATCAGCCGTCATGGGGCCTATTAGAGGTGCCTGTTAGCAAAGGCGCCCACCGCAAAGCACTGATTTTCGCCTAGCCCCCACATCCCCCACGGGAGTGTCTGGGTTTTCGTAAGGGCGGTTGCGATAAAGGGCGGCCAAGATGGCCGCCCCACAGGGGATCTAGGTTCTCAGAGCTACCCGTTGAACTCGTGGGTTGAATCCGCCAGCAGAGCTTAGTTCTCCGCCTCACTCTCACGGATATAGTTGATCGCATCCGAGTCGGGTAGTAGCTGCAGCCGCGTCAGGTTCTGATCGTCCGTCGCTCGCATCTGCTGGATGAGGCCTTCAAGGGTCAGCACCTCGATTTCGATGCGAGATCGCAGTTCGGGGTCCTGATCTTCGAGCGCGGCTAGTGCACCGTCGATATCCCCCTGAGAGAAGAAAACGGGCACGACGGGCTCCCCCCCGTTCAAATTGCCAATCGGCAGCAGCACGTAGGAATTATCGTCGCTGAATTTAGGAACAAATAGGGGGACGCCCCCTTCGTAGCTGGAGTCTACCTCAGAGGCCGCAGCAATCTCTTCGACCTGGGGGACAAACAGGAGTCGTAACGGCACCTCATTGTTTGCTTGGGCCTGTTCGTACAGCGCGGCCAGCTCAGTCCAGCCAACAATCGCATTCTCGGCAAAGGGCTCGTTCTCGGCCCGGGCCTGCTGCAAAAACTCTTCAGCATCGTCACCACTGAAAAATACGTTGAGCAGCGCCACCTCTTGCCGAGGCTGTCCATCTTCAGCCTCTCTAACTAGGCGATTGGTGATGTAGCCCCCCTCGGGCGTCGCCACAATAAATACGGGAATATTCGTCAGCGCGTCGACGATCTCAGACTCCGGGAGTGCCCCAGCAGGCAGTGCCCCCACACCTATCAAGCTGGCGCTCGCCAACCCCAAACAAGCGAATCGACGGACAATTGATCGACGTACAGACTGCATATAACCTCCCGATGGCATCAAATCCAAACAGTCAAACAGAAGTTTGACCTTAAACATCATGTATCAGCAACGGTTTGTCCATATGGCGGCTCTGGACAATTCCTTAATTGGTTCCTCGGCACGTCGTTCATCAGGTTGTCAGCCCCCCGTGCGAATTAGCCAGATAGCGCCCCCAGCCACTTACTGCTAGGATCTCACTGTAGAAATACGGCAACAAAGACCTTCGGTCAGGAGGCGCTACCGGGAAACTAGGCGAAGCCTCAATCGGGATGACAGGATTCGAACCTGCGACATCCTGCTCCCAAAGCAGGCGCGCTACCAAGCTGCGCTACATCCCGGTCTAGAGTTAGTTAGTCACCGAGATGTCCGTGCTACCTAACCTAGGCTATTTAGTATAGCAACCGGACCAGGCTTTCAGATCAAGCTTTTGCGAATGAAACGATGCAGCTGGCCAATAGAGAAACTTCCTGGGTTGCCACCCGCTGCTCAGCAGCAGCTGCAGCAAATTGGAATTGTCACGACTGGCGATCTGATCCGTCGCGGGCAGACGCCGTCGGCGCGGCTGGCCCTGGCTCGCGAGCTCAACAGCCATCCCCAGTACTTAAATAAGTGGACCGCCCTGGCCCGACTCGCCGCGCTCCCCAGCGTTGGGTTGACCTACTGTGGGCTGCTGCTCCATGCTGGCATCAGCTCACCCGAACAGCTGGCCCAGTTCCCTATCAACCAGCTCCATCAGCAGCTGCAGCGACTGCAGATTAAATTACTGTCGCGGACGACCAACGGCCCGGATACGGCCTTGATTTCGCAGTGGATCCGCGAAGCCCGCACCCAAGCGTAGCCAAGTTTTCAGTCTGGATGCCTGATTAATCCGGATACCAGAACATGCCTTTGATCCCCTCTGGATCGGGCATAAAGCCCAGACGCTCGTAGAAGGAGACAACCTGGGGGTCGGCAAACAGGGTAACGTTGCTGATATCCTCACTGCGCAGCTTTTTGACCAGCTGCTTCATCAGCGCTTTGCCCAGGCCTTGCCCCTGGAAGTCCGGATGAATCACCACATCCCAAATAGTGGCGTTGAACGCGTGGTCAGACGTTGCTCGAGAAAAGCCCACCAGGCGTTTCCGGGTACCCCGCTGCTCCCACATGGTGACCACCAAAAAGCTATGCTGAATTGCCTTCTTTACTTTGCGAATAGGGCGTCTAGACCACCCAACTGCGTCACACAACTCTTCGAGCTCGTAAAGGTCGATGTTGCGGTCGGTGCTAAAAAAAACGCGCGTGCCAGATTTGGGATTAGGAGCTTCGGCGATGTATCCATCGGAAGTCGCTTGTTGGGACGCAGAATCAGCCTCCGTAGCGGTAAACAAGCTCTTCCAAAAACCCATTCAAGCAACACCCGTGCGGGCAAAGACAGTATGACATCAGTAGTATATCGTCTGAACTGTCTGGGAGCAGCGACTCTTTTGAGGCCACTTGGGCGGTTGCGGGCAGACTAAGCTATAGAAGCCTGAGCGGGTGTGCAGAGGCTGCGCTAACCGATTCCATTCTTGAACGCAGGCAACCGAACTTCTACCAAAGCCTATGGCCGCCGGACTCAAAACTTCGACAATAGAGCTGCTCAAGCGCTTCAACCGGGCGTTTCCGCAGTTTTACGAGCAATTTGTTAGCAGCGAGATTCAGCTACAAAACCTGCGACTGGCCTATCAGCTTTATAAGAGTAAGAAAGCTGTTACCGAAATTAAGCCCGAGGGCAATCGTAGTGCGCTGCACTTTGCCTATCGCAACCAGTCTTTCCTGCTCAGCGATATTTTTGGGGTGCTGGCCGCCTACGGCCTGACCATCCATAACCTTAGCCTGTACGGGCAGATCTATCCCCCCATGCTGGTGTTTGTGAAGCTGGTGGTATCACGGGGAGGGAAGGCGCTGACGGATAAAACAGCCGACAATGTTTGCCGGGCGATCCGAGAAGCGCTGGCGGGCCGGTTTGAAGTGGAGGAAATGCTCAGCGTCGAGTTCAATCTCAACGCGGGTCTAGAGCAGGTCGAAACTGAGTTCTATGTCGATCCGGTCTTTCATCTACCAGCTCTGCTGATCGAGGCCGACAACCAGCCGGGGCTGTTTTACAAGGTGATGTACGCCATCTGGCAGGAAGATTTGCTGGTAGTGAATGCCAACCTGCTGGTTTGGCGCGGACGGACGCGGCTGATCTTGTACTTACTCGGCCCTAACGAAAGCCTGATTCCCGAATACCTGGGCCAAAAGATTGCCGAAGGCATCCGCTACCGACTATTAGGGGATGGATATTGAGCGATGCGAGCCCCGCCGATCGATCGCGGCCCAAAGCAAATACGCGAATCGGCCGGTAAAGCCATGTAAAATTTAAAGGTGTGGTTTGAGGGCAGGATCGACTGGCCCAAGCGTAACGATGCTGAAGTTATCGGGACTGCGATCGCAATGACAACGGCCGACGTCTACGGCGCTGCCCATCACTACGAGTTAACGTCAGCGCCAGCGTCTTCAGCCGGTGCACCCGCCGCCATTGTCTTTGTCCACGGTTGGCTGCTGAGCCATTGCTACTGGCAGCCGCTGATCGCCGAACTGTCGTCCGAATTTACCTGCCTAAGCTATGACCTGCGGGGGTTTGGCAACTCTGCCCCAGGCCGAGCCGACTATCGCCTCAAGACCTACGCCGAAGATTTGCTCGCCCTGATCGAACTGCTGGGTCTCAATCGAGTCTGGTTGGTCGGCCATTCTCTGGGGGGGAGTATTGCGCTGTGGGCAGCTCACCTGGCCCCCGAGACAGTGCAGGGCGTTCTGTGCCTGAATGCGGGGGGCGGCGTTTATGTACGTAAAGCCTTTGAGCAGTTTCGGGGAGCCGGCGAGCAGATGATCCGCTATCGCCATCCCCTAATGGCCACGCTTCCCCTACTTCCCAGAGCGTTTTCTCACCTCATGGTGCACCATCCCCTGGGGCCCGAGTGGGGACGGCGACGGCTGATGGACTTTGTTCGAGCAGACGGCGCCGCGGCGCGGGGCGCACTGCTCGAATCTACCACCCAGGCCGAGGTGCACCAGCTGCCCCAGATTGTGTCGGGTCTGACCCAACCGGCCTACTTTGTGGCAGGTGCGGAGGACACGATTATGGAGCCCCGCTATGTACGCCACCTGGCGAGCTTCCATCCCTTATTTACGGTCGGTAATCTGATCGAGCTCAGCGGCTGCGGTCATTTTGCGATGCTGGAGCAGACGGCACCGGTCGCCCAGACCCTGCGTCGGGTCATCCATCACCATGCCACCGCAGACACTGCCGCATCGCCTCAGGCCCCAGAAGTCTGGCCCCAGGCGGCATCGGTCTACGGTCAGTCAGCATAAAGCTGCATGGCGTCTGCCACGGGCAGTCGAGAGCTGACCCCCAAATCGAGCCGAGAGCGATGCCCTTGCTGAAAGTGTGCTGCTGCCGCGCAGCCGATCATGGCTGCGTTGTCGGTACAGTATTTAAGCGGTGGAAAGATCACCTTGAGTCCACGGTCTGCAGCGGCGGCCTGCAGGTGAGATCGCAATCCTCGATTGGCCGCCACACCGCCGCCCACCACAATCGTCCCTAGCCCCTCATCCATCGCACAGGCGACGGTCCGCCGCGTCAGCGCCCGCGCCACCGTTGCCTGAAAGCTCGCCGCAATATCGGCCACCGGTAGCGGATCGGGCCGCTCACTACGGAGTTTTTCGGTCAACCGCAGCACCGCCGTTTTCAGCCCGCTAAAGCTGGCATCGTACGGGTGATAGCCGCCCCCCGGTAGCGAGATATTGCCCTCCGGCAGCGGAAAGGCCTTGGGGTTGCCCTGCTGGGCCAGCCGATCGATAGCGGGACCGCCAGGGTAGCCCAGCCCCAACAGCCGCGCCACTTTGTCAAAGGCCTCCCCAGCCGCGTCATCCCGCGTTCGCCCCAGCACCCGATAGTCGCCGCAGTCCTGAACCCGCACCAGGCTGGTGTGCCCGCCCGATACCAGCAGACACAGAAACGGCGGCTGCAGGTCGGGGTCGCTCAGGTACGCCGCATAGAGATGGCCTTCTAAATGGTGCACCCCCAAAAACGGCTTTTGCTGCACCATCGCCAGAGTCTTCCCCGCCGTCACCCCGACCAGCAGGGCACCGACCAGGCCCGGCGCACAGGTGGCTGCCACCGCGTCGATCTCAACCCAGCTGAGCCCCGACTGATTCACCGCTGCCGTCACTACTTCGCCCACGCTAACCAGGTGCTGCCGCGAAGCCAGTTCGGGAACGACCCCGCCGTAGGGCTGGTGTAAGGCAATTTGAGAGGCCACGATGCTGCTGAGGACAGTGCGATCGCACACGACCGCCGCCGCCGTCTCATCACAGCTGGTTTCTAAAGCGAGAATCTTCGTCATCAGGTCCCCATCATCGCAATCACAAAAACGAATGAACGCATGGCGGCTGATTGTATCAGCATGTAAAGTCTTGTGAGCAATCTTCTAGGCCTGTCAAGCTCGAACGGTATGATGCCTCCAGGTCAGGTGTATTGAAGCTTTAGACAGGTTCGTAGCACGCTAGCAATACACCCCATCTGTACAGATTTTAGGGAAATTATCGTATGCGACGGTTATTTGCTCTGGCTTTGGTTCTCTGCCTGTGGCTCGGGTTTGCGCCACCGGCATCCGCTAGCGTTGCTGGAGACAACGTAGCTGGGCTCGTCCCCTGCGGTGAGTCTGCAGCCTTCCAGCAGCGCGCTGCTAGCGCCACTAGCGAGTCAGCCAAGGCTCGATTTGATTTTTACGCTAACTCCAGTCTGCTCTGTGGTCCAGAGGGATTGCCTCATCTGATTGTAGACGGCGATCTGACTCACCTGGGCGAGTTCATTATTCCTAGCCTGCTATTCCTTTACATTGCGGGTTGGATTGGCTGGGCCGGTCGTAGCTATGTGATCGCGGCACGAGGCGAGAAGAAGCCTGAGGAAATGGAGATCATTATCGACGTACCGCTGGCGATTAAGTGCTCCATGGCAGGGGCCACCTGGCCGCTAACGGCAACTAAGGACATGATCTCAGGCGAGATGTTTGCCAAGGATACCGAAATTACGGTTTCACCCCGTTAAGATCCTGACGCTATCCGATTCTAGCCAGTTCGCTGGTGAGCGGCGACTGGTTGGGGCGGTTGTCTAATTGACGCCTGCTCGACTGTTAGAAACGCACTGCTACAAGGGCTAAAGCACCATGAGTAATTTTGTAAAATATCTGTCCACTGCGCCGGTCGTCGCCACTATCTGGATGGTGATCACCGCCGGTATCCTGATCGAGTTCAATCGATTCTTTCCCGATCTGCTGCTGCATCCGTAGATCTTAAGAGCAGCTCGAAACGCTTTTAACAGCAAAGCCCCCGGCGCTTGTCCGGGGGCTTTGCTGTAGTTGCTGTCTAACCCGGCCAAGGCAGGCGCTCTATCGATGACCACCTAGGGCGCAACCTGATCGTTGAGCGACCAGTAGTACTCGATCGGAATCGCATCCTGCTGGCAGAGTGCTTCCATCTGCTTTTGCTGCGATAGGGCCTTACGGAGCGTGATGATCAGCTCGTGGAGCTGTTCTTTTTGGGGAGAACGCTGGTTAACCGCCAGCGCCGTTTTGCGCTCTAATAGCTGCAGCAGCAGTTCGTAGTGAATATGAGACGGCAGGGGAATCGCTGGGTCCATCTAGGGTAAGGGGGAGTTAATTAAGTTGGAATTATTGGAATTAATTGAAGGGAGCTGAAAACTGACGTCGTCAGCCACTGGGAATGACGGTCGTTCCTGAGTTTTAACAGAAACTCAGGACAAAAACTAAGGGCGGATAGACACCAGCTGGGAGATCGCCTGTCCCGGCTCGGGCTGCCGCATCAGCGATTCGCCGACTAGAATGGCCCTGGCCCCAGCGGCGGCTACCGTGTTAACGTCCTCTGCCGTATGAATGCCAGACTCGCTGACCACTAACCGGTGGGTCAGATCGGGCTGGGCCATCAGCGCACAGGTTGTCTCCAGACTAACGGAAAAATCTTCCAGGTTACGGTTGTTGATGCCCACCAGTTCGATGCTATCTAACTTGATAACGCGCGCAAGCTCTTCTGCTGTATGGACTTCCACTAGCGCCGCCATGCCTAGTACGCGGGCGATTTTGGCGAAGTAGGTCAGATCGCGGTCGGTGAGGAGTGCGGCAATCAGCAGCACTGCATCGGCCCCATGCAGGCGGGCCAGGTAAATCTGATAGGGGTACAAAATAAACTCTTTGCAGAGCAGCGGCAGGGAGACTGCCCGACGAATTTGCTGCAGGTAGTCAAAGCTGCCCTGAAAGAACGTTTCGTCAGTGAGCACCGACAGCGCGGTGGCCCCTCCCCGTTCGTAGGCGGTTGCGATCGCAACCGGGTCAAAATCAGCTCGGATAACCCCCTTGCTGGGTGAGGCCTTTTTGACCTCGGCGATTACAGCCGGGGCCGATTTGCCCTGTCGTAGCGCTGCTAGAAAATCAAGCGGCGGAGTCATGGCCTGCACCTGCTTTTGCAGCTCGGCCAGGGGCTGACGCTCCCGCAGCCGCGCCACCTCGTCTTCCTTCTGCCAAACAATTTTTTCGAGAATGTGCCGGGGTTCCGCATCGGGTACGCGCACCTGATATTCCAGCGTACTGACCGATACCGATGGGTTAGGCGGTCGCCGTCGAATGTCCATATTAGTTACCTGACTGAGGCTTCCGCCTTAAGGTTCAATTGTGGGATTTAATCTGACGCCCTGGCTTAGGCGGCGGCTCGCTTAAAGGCTTCGTCCAGCACTTCTGACAGGGTGGGATGCGTATGCACCAGGAACGACAGATCGTGAATGGTTTGCCCCTGGGCGATGGCATTGGCCGCCTCTTGAATGAGATCGGCTGCGTGTAAGCCAATGATATGCGCCCCTAGAATCTCCCCCGTATCGGCCCGGTAGATGACCTTGGCGAGCCCGTCGGTTTCTCCCTCCGCCAGCGCTTTGGAGTTGGCCTTGAAGTAGCTGCGCACCGAGGCCACTTCATAGCCTTCAAGCGCGGCAATTTCTTTCGCAGCGGGCTCGGTCAGCCCGACAAAGCTAACCTCCGGGTGGGTAAAGGCTGCAGCAGGAATACTGCGGTAGTTGATCGTGCGGGTGCGATCGCAAATATTCTCAACCGCGACGATCCCCTGGGCCGAAGCCGCATGGGCCAGCATATATTTGCCCGTCGCGTCACCAATCGCCCATAGATGGGGTACCGGCTCGCCGTCGCGCAGGACGGCCATCTGGTCATTCACATCGATGAACCCACGCCGGTCGGTTTCCACCGCGACCGACTCTAGACCTAAATTTTTCGTAGCGGGAATCCGCCCCGTCGCCACCAGGCAGGCATCGACCTCTAGGGTCTCGACCACCTCCTTTGTCTTAGGATCGGCCAACTCAATCACCACCGGCGAACCGGGCTTAACCGTTTTGGCAATCACGCCCACATGGGTATCAATGTCGCGAGGTTTGATCAGGACCCGCTCCGCCACCTTGGCAATGTCGGGGTCAAAGGTGGGCATCAGCTGGGGCAGCGCCTCAATCATACTGACTTCACTGCCCAGAGCCGTATAGACGTCGGAAAACTCCAGACCAATGTAGCCGCTACCAATAATGGCAACCCAATCAGGCAGCCAGTCCAGCTTGATCGCCTCGTCGCTGGTAAACACCGTTTTACCGTCGAGCTCAATGCCGGGGGGCACAAAAGGGACCGACCCGGTTGAAATGATAATGTCTTTGCCGGTCAGGGTGCGTTCGCCCGCTTCGGTGGTGACGCTGACCTTCTGGGGGCCGACCAGCTTGCCCCAGCCGCGAATGGTCTCGACCTTGAGCCGGATAAGGCTGTTGGTCAAATCCGCCTGGATCTTGCTGACCAGATTTTTGGCGTGGTCAGCAATGGCGCCCCGCTCAAACCCAACGCCGCCCACTTGAATGCCCATCGACTGGAGATGGTGGGCATCCCGCAACTCCCGTACTCGACCCGAAGCCGCCAGCAGCGCCTTAGACGGAATGCAGCCCCGATTAACGCAGGTACCGCCCATATCCGCCGCCTCAATGATGGCCGTCTTTAGCCCGCATTTGACAGCGTGGAGCGCCGCGCCGTGACCGCCGACACCTGCGCCAATAATAATCAGGTCATAATCGAAAGCGAAAGATGGACTCACAGATCTTCTCCTATGGATGTACCCAATCGGTACGTCCATCTAGCTTAGGGCATACCCTATTCTCAACCAGACAGGGGAGTTTAGACAACCGCGCCGACCGGACTCGGCCACCGGAGCAATGACGGCTGCGGTTAGTAACCTGAGCAAAACATTGACAACGGCTCAAAAATGGGAAAGCTGATTTGTGAGGTCCTAGCTACATGCACAGGCTGAATAGCACACTTCGGGGGAAGAAGAACCACCATGGGGGGAGTCGCGAATATGGATGAACAACAACGGAAACTCAGACGCGCTGCCGCCGAAGAATTCATGCGCTCGCTTGAGCAGCTAGGCGAAATGCTCGACGAGGAAGACACCGCCGAAGATGAAGCCAGTGCGTTGGCGGGACAGGCGCAGGCTGACGCCGATTTGAACGGGACCGCCCCGCTGCATCTCGATCTGGATTTTGGTCCTAGCCACCGTCGCCGCCCGACCAGCGAGCCCTCTAATCCCCCCACCGACCCAGCGTGACCCGAGTTAGTGAGTCAGCGATGTTCGCTGTCGCCGGGCTTCGTACAGCAGTAGCGCTGCTGCGATCGCAACATTAAGCGACTCAACCCCCGCCGCCAGCGGTATTTTGACCGTCTGCGTCGCCGCTGCCAAAAGCGGTGCCGACAGGCCACTGCCTTCATTGCCCAGCAAAAAGAGCGTCGGCTGGCAACAGTCCAAAGACCAGTAGTCCATTGCTGCGGTAGGGGTCGTAGCCACGACTTGAAGCGGGCTGCCCGCCTGCGCTGCCGCCGCTTGCGCCCGGGAGAGTCCATCGCGCAAAGAAGGCCACACCTGAAGCGGGGAGCGAAACCATTGCCCTGTAGAGGCCCGCAACACCTTGGGGTGATCGATATCAACACTATCGGCGCTCAGCCACAGACCGTTCACCCCAGCCGCAGCTCCCGTGCGAATGATGGATCCCAGATTTCCCGGATCCTGCAGTCGCTCCACGGCCAACCCCAAAGAGATGAGCGAACTATCCACCGATTGAGGACGGCGGGCAGCGGTTGCGATCACCCCATCCGGATTAACCGTCGTCGCCGCGGACTTAAGCACCTCAGGCGAGACCTGGCGGAGCACTGCAGCCTGTTGGCATAGCCGATCGGCCAGGTTAGGATAACGGGTCTGCCAATCAGCGGTGTACAGCACCTGCTGGAGGGGATACCCCACGGCACAGGCTTCTTCTACCAGGTGTGTCCCCTCTATGAGGAAGGTGCCCTGGCGGTGACGCTCTTTGGCTTGGTGAAGCTTACGGATTTGCCGGATCAGCGGGTTCTGCAAGCTGGTAATTGGATCGGAAGCAGCCGTCACGGGATGTTGATTCCGTTTGTTGGTCGACAGTTTTTTATTGGCATCTCATTAGCATCTCATTCCCGATGCCCCGCAGGCGTTGAAAAGACGGTCGCGATCGGCCCCAGCATCAGCGATTCGGCGGATACCCAATCAGCCACATACCCATTCAAATTGCTGAGGCAAATCCTCGCTTTACATAAAGAATTTAAACCTGGCCTCGCCGTCCGCAAATAGACCGTAGGCCCGGTGAGGATAACGCTGATGGGGGAGCCACAGCAACCTTGAGTCACGCCCCAGCCGGCAAGCTGACCGTGACGCTGTCGCACTGAAACGGTCGGTAAAACAAAGGCCGGTAAAACCGCTGATGTTGCAACGACTTTACCGGCCCTCAGAGCTATTCAAAATGCGGAACCCGGGACTTGAACCCGGAAGTCCTTGCGAACACTAGTACCTGAAACTAGCGCGTCTACCAATTCCGCCAGTTCCGCACTGGCTGCCGATAACGGCTGCGGTTGTTAATCATCTACCAGAGAGGACGCGTTCGTCAACCACTGATTTTTGGCACGGTTCGTTTTATGACGTGCGATCGCAATTCTAGCCATAGACAAGTCTGTTAAGCATCCTATATTTTTGGGTAGAATCAGCACCTAATACTGTAAGAGCTAATGCAGCTGCAGCAGACTGACTGCTGCTGTGGCGTGGGTTCCCCTGCTAATGCAGGCGGACATCACCCAGGGTATGTAGGCCTGAATGCTGCCCGTAAGATCATCGAGGAACGCTAGGAGAAGGGTATCAAAGTTGATGGCTGTATCTACACCCCTTTCAACTATCTACGCTTCCTCGATGCCCTACCGTGTACAGGTAGCACCGAGGAACTGTGCCCCTGAGCCCTAGCCAACCCCTTTCAAGCCATCCGTTGTTTCGCCGAACCTGGAGGACACTCCTATCCTTTCTTCAACTTCTGCTACGCCTGCGGCTGCCCCAGTTATTGTCGCCCCCGAGCCCGTCATTGAAATTTGGGGCGGTCATCGCCTTAGCGGATATATCCCCGTCAGCGGCGCTAAAAACTCAGCCTTAGTGGTCATGGCCGGGGCGCTGCTGTGCTCCCAGGACTGCCGGATTCGCAACATTCCCTCGCTGGTTGATATTGACCGGATGGGTAGCGTGCTCACCGCCCTAGGACTAAAGGTTGCCCGCAGTGGCGATACGCTCGACGTAGACGGCAGCAGCCTATGCCACTCAAAAGCCCCCTACGATATCGTCAGTCGCCTCAGAGCCAGCTTTTTTGTCATTGGTCCACTGTTGGCGCGACTGGGGGTGGCGCGGGTTCCCCTCCCCGGTGGCTGCGCCATCGGCGCTCGCCCGGTCGCACTCCACATTCGCGGTCTGCAGGCGATGGGTGCCCAAGTCCACATGGACCACGGCACGGTTCATGCCTATGTGCCCGGCAGTCGCGGTCGCCTGAAGGGCGCTAAAATCTACCTCGATTACCCCAGCGTTGGGGCAACTGAAACACTGATGATGGCCGCGACCCTGGCTGAGGGCGAGACCGTCATTGAGAACGCCGCCCAGGAGCCCGAAGTCATCGACCTAGCCAACTTCTGCCGGGCAATGGGCGCTCGAATCCGAGGTGCCGGCACCAATACCATCACCATTGCGGGCGTACCCAGCCTCCACTCGACTGACTACGGCATCATTCCTGACCGGATTGAGGCAGGGACCTTCATGATTGCCGCAGCCATCACTCGCTCCGAACTGACGCTAGGGCCAGTACGGCTGGACCACATTACACCGCTGCTGTCTAAACTCAAGGAAGTAGGCTGCCGCGTCGTTGAAGAGGGGCCCGGACGAGTGCGGGTGATTCCGAGCGATCGGATCGCGCCCACCGATATCCAAACCCGCCCTCACCCCGGTTTTCCCACCGACATGCAGGCACAGTTCATGGCCCTGCTTACCCTGGCCGATGGCGACAGTATGGTCACCGAGACTGTGTTTGAGAATCGGCTACAGCATGTGGCTGAGTTCAATCGCATGGGCGCAGATATCCGCATTAAGGGAAATGCGGGCTTTGTTCGAGGCGTGTCTCGACTGTCGGGCGCGCCCGTGACCGGGACCGATCTGCGGGCATCGGCGGCGCTGGTTCTGGCCGGGCTGGCAGCGGAGGGTAAAACCACGCTCCATGGCCTGCAGCACCTGGACCGGGGCTACGCCGACATCGAGAGCAAGCTGACGGGGGTCGGGGCCAAACTGCGCCGGGTTATTCCCGATGAGGCCGAGCAAGTCGTCCCCGCTGCTGCCTCAGTTTCTGCCGCCTCAGTCTCTGCCGCCTCAGCCTAGCCTCAGTGCTGACCTCCTAGGCGCTTACTCAACGCTCGTGGTCGCTATACTGACTATCACGAGCCGTTGGGTAAGCCAGATGATGAACCTACAGTCACAGTCCGCTGACAGGGCCGCTAAAAGTGCCCTAGAGAAAACACTGCTAACCGGGCTGAGGGCCAATCACTTTCGACATCCGCTCGATTTGCAGGCCACTGAGTCACTCCAGCAGTTGCCCGGACTCGACATTGCGATTCGCAGCCTGCTAGGGCCGGTGGGCGAGCAGTTTTTTCAGCTTGAGAACTTGGCCGCCAGCGTCCGGGTGGGTCCTCACCAGCTGCCACACCTACATGAGCTATTGCTGGAGGCCTGCCACGTCCTAGACCTGGAGTCACCGCAGCTCTATCTCAAGCAGCATCCTGCTCCCAATGCCTATACCTTTGCAATGCGGGGCAAGCAGCCCTTCATCGTGGTTCATACCGCCCTAATCGAGCTGCTGACGCCTGCTGAGGTGCAGGCCGTGCTCGGTCATGAGTTAGGACATCTCAAATGTGACCACAGCGTTTATCTGACGCTGGCCAATCTGCTCACCCTGGCTGCGAGTTCGCTCCCGCTGGGTACGGTGCTGGCGCAAAACCTGCAGGCACAGATGCTGGAGTGGATTCGTTGCGCTGAGTTTAGCTGCGATCGCGCTGCCCTACTGGCCACCCAAGATGCCCGGGTGGTGGCTTCCGTCCTGATGAAGCTGGCCGGGGGTTCCCCATCGCTCTCGTCGCTACTTAACCTTGACGCCTTCCTAGAGCAGGCCCGCGAGTACGAATCACTCAGCGATACTGAACTCGGCGATCTGATCAAACAGCTACGGACCCGCGACCTGACACACCCGGTCCCGGTCCTGCGAGCCAAAGAGATTCATCGCTGGTCCGATAGCGACGCCTACCAAAGTCTGTTAAAAGGGCGTTCGATTCAATATAATAAGCAAGCCCACAGCAACGGGCATCCGGGCGGATGGCGAAATTGGTAGACGCACCACACTCAAAATGTGGCGGCCTTTGGTCATGCGGGTTCGAGTCCCGCTCTGCCCATCTCTAAAACTGCATAGCGAAATGGTGGAGTAGTGAAATGGCCTGACGCTGCACTGGTCTCAAGGTGTTTTCTTGGCCTGCAACGGCAAAGTAATCACGAACGTGGTGCCTTGACCCACGTCACTCTGGCAGACCAGCGCACCGCCGTGGGCATCTACAATCTGATAGCTGATGGAGAGGCCAAGGCCGGTTCCTTTGCCGACGGGCTTAGTGGTAAAAAACGGGTCAAAGATCGTCGTTCGAATCTCCTCGAGAATGCCGGGTCCATTGTCAGCAATTGAAATAACAACACAATCGGCTTGACGCTCAGTAGTCAGGGTAACGGTCGGGTTGGCGCAGGTTGTTTGCGCTTTGAGGGCGTCGATCGCATTGGCCAGTACGTTCATAAACACCTGATTTATCTGGCTAGCGTGACACATGACCGGCGGCAAATCGCCGTACCGTTTGACCACTTGAATGTCTTCATCCCTGCTGCCCTTCAGCTGACTGTTTAGAATGACCAGCGTGCTGTCGAGTCCCCGGTGTAAGTCAACCGCTTTCATCTCAGCCTCGTCAAGCCGAGAGAATGTTTTGAGCGACTTGACAATATCACGGATGCGTTCGGTCCCCAGCTTCATAGAAGACTGCAGCTTAGAGAGATCGTCCGTTAGGAAGGCTAAATCGATGTCTTCGATCAGGGCTTGAACCTTGGGAGAAGGCGGCGCATGCTCCTGACCGTATAGTTGCACTAGGGCTAACAGATCCTGGGTGTACTGGTTGATGTGGCCGAGATTCCCATGAATAAAGTTGACCGGGTTGTTAATCTCATGGGCGACCCCAGCCACCAACTGCCCCAGACTGGACATTTTTTCAGTTTGTATGAGCTGAGCCTGGGTTGATTTCAGCTGTTTTAGGGCTACCATCAGGTCATCTGCTTTCTGTTCAGATTCTTCATAAGCCTGACTCAGGGCTCGGCGCTGCTGTCGCAACAGACTGTCTGCGTACTTGACCAACAAGAACAGTACCGTATAGGCAACTGCCGACACCCCCGCACTAGCCGCCAGAATCGTACGCTGACTGGATAAAATTTGACCGACCAGCGGCGTGACGTCTGTTTGAACCTTGATCACACCCTGAATCTGATTCGATAGATTGGTCTCCATCGGCACGTAGCTGGTCAGGTGGTTCTGTGTCTGTCGAATGGACGGTCCCCTGGCGTAGCGGTGGGTAGGGCTGCTGGCTGCTGATGGGTCATCTAGGACCAGCTCGCTAGAAATCACCCCTTCTAATCCTCGGGCGATTGGCGGATGGCTGAGCTCGGCTTGGCCTATACGGGACGAATTGGTCGAAAATACGACACGCCCCTGAATGCCGTAAATTTCGACCGACGTAATGGACAGCCCCTGAATCTGATTGAGCACGTGCAGTCGTAACTGCCGGGTCTTATGGGACTGCCTTAGCTCTACCGGCGTTAGCGCAGAACTGTCCTGCAAAAAACGGCCAAAGTCGCTCCAGATAGCATTGCTGATAAGTTTGGCCGTTGCGGTATTTTTGTCCTCGACGAGTTGGGTCAACGACTGCAGCGAGTGCTGTCGATAAAGCCAGCTTAGCCCCAGCGTCATCAGTAGAAATACACTCAGGCTGGTTAGAGAGAAATATCTAACCAGATGTAGCCTGGATGCCCGCTGACCCGGCTGAAAAACATGGTAGGAGCGCATGGCGAGATATCGCTGACGCCCCCAGCGCAATATGCGCCCTAAAGATCGCTGTCTGACAACAGTATTCTTCTGAAATCCCTGCATACCGGCTCTCCTGGTAACGCAGGCTAAAGTACTGACCTTGCGACCCTGCGTGCAAACGCACAGGGCATCAAAGCGCATAGACGTACAGCGTAAAATAGAGGACAGTTAATAACGAGCGCTACTGCTGTCCGAGCGATAAAACAGCTGTGCGCCCTAAAACAGATTTGCCGAAGCTTGGGTCATCTTGGAAGAACCTATCGCTGACTAATGTGCCTAAAGTAGCTTTAACCTTTCCCTAGAGTGGGCAGGCGAACATCCAAAGTATCACCGCCATGTTGCTGACATTTGCCAGTACAGTGCTTGATACTGTATCTGTGACTTGCGCCACTTAGGTGAGGACACCGAGTACAATTACGGCACTTAGTGCAGAACCGAATGGCCCCAATAGCCTCGCAGCCTTGCCCCCAGGCCACGGGTGGCGGCTATATACCATCTTTTTTTTGCTGGCTCACGAGATGAGCAGGGGCTATCTCCCCAGATCTCTCCAAATGAGAATGAGCCGCGATGAATCGCACACAAGCGTTTGGGGCCATTGCCAGAGTTGGCCCACGGTTGAGCAAAGTAGGAACCAATGCACGCAGAGGGCGCTCTGTAGTCAGGGGGAGAGTAAACGATTTTCCAGAAACCCTCGATTTCGCCTGAGCATCCTAGCGTCAGTAGGAGACCTACACGACATCAGGCGATATCAGGCATGGAACACACGCGGGAACTGAGAGGCGGCTACCCGGCATGGGGGCCTTCTAGATATTTGTTGAGATCGCCCTGCAAGCGATAGCGTGCCCGAGCGATGCGAGACTTGACAGTCCCTAGAGAAACGCCCGTTAGCTCAGCAATTTCTTCGTAGGGTAGCCCCCGGATCTCACGTAGAACAATCGTGGTGCGGAACACTTCTGGCAGATCTGCGATCGCACTTTGCAGCCGCTCGTAAAACTCTCGCGTCATCATCGTATCGCTGGGCGTCGGCTCGGTGCAGGGCAGCTCCCAGTCAACCTGGCCGTCGTCTAAATGACGGGGCGCATCGAGCGAGACCATGCCCGCATAGCGCTTACGCTTACGGAGTTCATCGTAGAACAGATTAGTCGTAATCCGGCTCAGCCAGCCTTTGAACTTGCCTGGGGCATTCAGCCGACGAATGTTTCGATACACTCGAATCCAGACTTCCTGCGCTAGGTCGGCCCGATCCGACCAATCAGGGGCGAGGTGGTAAAGCTGCTTCTCAACATGGGACTGATAGCGGCGCATCAGCTCGGAAAAAGCCGCCTTATTGGGCTGCCGATGAGTCTGGCATCGATCGATGAGATCGACGAGTTCAAGCTGATTGAGGGATTCTGTAGATGGGGAAGGTGTAGATGGAGAAGACTCGGCACTCTGACGGGCCTGGATATGCCTGCCGCCAACAACGCTTAAGCCAGCACCTCTGCGAGGCGCCTGTAGCTGGGCGATATTCATAGCTTAAAACTCAGTAGGGTTTGCTCAAATGGGGGGATGAGATGGGTTGGCAGAAACACCCAGGTCTTAACGGTGACCCCCATGCACTTTGGTTGCGGTTGGTAAAACCACGCTCTGAAAAACCACTGATTCACATGTACACAGCGTAGTAAAGAACGCTACTCCATCCATCCGCCATCTCACCGACTCAGTTCCCCAAAACTACGTATTTTTTCGCAGCCAGAGGCTCAAACCTAAAGGAAACCCGTCATTTATCCGTGCAAACACTTAAATTTTCTGCCATCAGGCCCATTTGATGGTAAGCAGTTTTTGCTTACTTTTATACCTATACGTTTAGGTTTTTAAGTGTATTTACGTACGTATTTTTAAGCCGGACGGAGGGATTAGGCCCCCATACCTGAATACCGGCGTAGCCCTCGCCGCCACAGCCAACGGTTGAGCCCTGCAAAAAAGGCACACCAGCCAGCGATGACTAAAAGCCCTCGCCCCAGCTCTACTGGTAAACCCACCAGCATTGCCGCAGGGAAATAGATTAAGTAAGGAAAGGGCGTCCATAGAACGACCGTACGAACCGCCTCTGGGAATAGCTGAAGAGGCGCGACCATCCCCGAGAAAAAAATGTAGAGCAGGAATGAGAACTGTTCCACAGCTGTGGCCCGTTCAATCCAAAAGGCTAGCATGGCATAGGTGTACTGCATCAAAAAGCGTAGGCAAAAGGCCAGGGCAATGCCCACTAGGCCACCCAACCAGCCAAACCCGCTAGGCCACCACAGCGCCGCTGGATATAGGGCAAAAAATAGCCCGACCAGGAGAAATACAAACGGCAACCGCGCCAGCCGCTCTGCCAGATGGGAGGCAAAGTGACGCCAGCCGGGGTCCAGCGGCTGCAGTAACAGCGGTGACAGCTTACCTTCAAGGACCTCTCGCTCAAAGTCCCAGATTACCCAGACTACGGTGAACTGCCGGACCAGGAATACGGCGAGAAAGTAGCGGACCAAGGTGATCGGGCCTAGCCCAAACTGACCGCTGCTCGCGGCCTTATTCCATAGTCCCATTAAAATCAGTGGGAAGGAGCCGGACAGCACCCAAAACACCAGCTCGGCACGGTATTCGAGCATGTAAGCGTAGTAGACCGAAAGTAAGGTGCGCGCCAGCCGCCAGGGACGAGAAAGCATAGATTGTATAGAGCGTATTTTTTTATACTGAGCCTGTCTGAAAGACGCGACCGATTACCGCCTCAATCGGCGGATCCGCCACGGTCAAATCCTGTACCGGCAGGTCGGCCAGTAGCTGGGATACGGTATGGGTAAGGTCAGCCCGACGGACGATAAAGACAATCTTTTGACCCTGCTGCGATCGCACCTCCCCATAACGGGCAAGCGCTTCCGGAACCGGCCCAGCCAGCTCTACTGACACCTCTCGATAGGGGGCAAAGCGCGTCATCAGACCGTCAAGCTGACCGTCGTAGATCAGCGCGCCCTGATGGATTAGCAAAACGCGATCGCACAGCGCCGTAATGTCGGCCATGTAGTGGCTGGTCAGCAGCACGGTCGCCCCATACTGCTGGTTATAGGTTTGTAAAAAATTGCGGACGGCCACCTGGGCATTCACGTCGAGCCCCAGCGTCGGCTCATCCAAAAACAGCACCTGGGGTCGGTGCAGCAGGGCCGCCAGCATCTCCGCCTTCATGCGCTCACCCAGCGAAAGCTTGCGGACGGGCTGGGTGAGCTGCTCCTTAAGATCGAGCATCTGGGCTAGCTCATCGACCCGATAGCGGGCCTCTCGGTCGCTAATGCCATAAATCGCCGCATTGATGCGCAGCGAGTCGAGCGCGGGCAGATCCCAGATCAGCTGCTGCTTTTGACCCATGACCAGGGTGATCTCGCGCAAAAATTTGGGCGTTCGCTCAAAGGGAATGAACCCGGCCACCTGTACCTGCCCAGCAGACGGGTGAATCAGCCCCGTTAACATTTTGAGCGTCGTGGTCTTACCCGCCCCGTTGGGTCCCAGGAAGCCCACGACCTCACCCGGATCGATCTCAAAAGACACTGCCTTGACCGCCTCAACGGTCCGATACTGCCGCCGAAAAAAATGCTTCAGCGTCCCTTTGAGTCCAGGGGTTTTAACCGCGACCGGGTACGCCTTGCTCAGCCGATCGACGTAAATCAAGGCCATACATCATCTTTCCGGATACTAGCGGTCAGCGGCTGCGTCATAGGTAAAGCAGCTGAATGTGTTCCTTTACCCTAGCAAACCACACCGATGAACCCTCTGCCCCCATCCACCCTGCCCAAGGACGCGGCCACGCGACGGCTCGCGGCTCGGATGCGCCAACCGTCGCCCCGCCCCCACCCCACCCCTGCGACCGAGCCGATATCCTCTGCTCAGGTCGACTGGGAAGTCTTGATGCGTCCGGTTTGAGCCTCAGCTTGGCTAGCCTAACTGAGGGGACAGGCCACCGTTGGTCCCAACCGCCATGAATTTGACCGAATCAGACGAGCAAGCGATCCGGACAGCGATTGCCCAGCAAATCAAAGCGTTTCAAGTCAACGATGCCGACAGTGCGTTTGACCTGGCTGCCCCTGATATCAGGGCACTCTTCAGAACGCCTACCGCCTTTATGCGAATGGTGCGCGAGTCCTATCAGCCGGTCTATCGACCGCGTTCAGTTGTGTTTGAGGACATCACCCAGCTCGAAGGCTCGCCTGCGCAGCAGGTGATGCTGATGGATGCCGACGGGCATCTAGTCCGTGCCATCTATGTAATGGAACGGCAGCCCAGTGGGGTTTGGAAAATTGCCGGATGTTATCTGCTGCCCATTGCCGCAGAGTAACTGCTGTCCCAGCGTTGACCTTCCGCCCACTCGGCACGCCCCCTGAGGCTTGCTCAATACTGACCGCGCGATACTGGTCGTCCCAACCTGACTACACAACACCACGACGCACTCTGCGCTTGAGAAATACTGGTACTCGGTGCCCTAAGCAGTGTGGCGAAAGCTATATTTTATAGTACGCTTGTTTCTCAACCCTTCTTCTCAACAATTTTGGAAACAGCGGCCTCCCTCGATGTGTATTCAACGCCACCTCTGGGGCGTCGCGATCGCAACCAGATGCAGGCCGAGGATCAGGCCGCTCACCGTTGGTACCGCTTCATTCTGTCCTTTCCGCCCCATTTAGTTCGGGACTGCATCGACAAAATGGGGCTTGGCCCCCAGCATCGGGTGCTCGATCCGTTTTGCGGAACGGGCACTACTCTGGTGGAGTGCAAAAAGCAGGGCATTCCCAGCGTGGGCGTCGAGGCGAATCCGATGGCCCATTTCGCCAGTGGGGTCAAGATTGACTGGTCGCCATCACCAGAGGAGCTGCGGCACTTAGCCGACCAGATTTCAACTGCAACTGAGCGTGCGATCGCAACGCACACAGGGCCGCTCAGGCAGCTCTCGGAAGAGGCCCAAACGGTCCTACTCAAAGGCTCTATCAGTCCGCTACCGCTGCACAAAACGTTGCTGCTGTTAGACCAGATCTACGATCGCTCCAGCCTATTTACAGCCCCCCATCTGCGACTTGCCCTAGCAAAGGCCACCATCGACAGCATCAGTAATCTGCGCTTCGGCCCAGAGGTAGGGGTCAAAAAGCCCAAGGCCGACGCCCCGGTTCTCCAGTTCTGGCAGCAGCAGGTACAGCAGATTGCTCAAGATTTATCTCTTTTAAACTCACTGCCACCGACTTCAACCCGTGTGGAACAGGGCGATGCCCGACAGCTCCAGCGGCTACTGACGCCCGCCTCCATTGACGCAGTCATTACCTCGCCACCCTACCCCAACGAAAAGGACTATACCCGCACAACCCGGCTAGAGTCGGTCCTTCTGAGCTTCGTTGAAAATAAGGCCCAGCTCAAGCAGCTCAAGCAGGCGCTGCTGCGGTCCAACACGCGCAATGTGTACACCGCTGACCAGGACGATCGCTGGGTCGCTCGCCACCAGGGAGTTCAGCAGATTGCTGCCACTATTGAGTCCCGGCGGCAGGCGCTGGGTAAAACCAGCGGATTCTCTCGGCTCTACCCGCGAGCAGTCAAGCTTTATTTTGGGGGTATGGCCCGCCACCTGGCCGGGTTGCGATCGCGACTACGCCCAGGGGCCCAGCTTGCCTACGTCGTTGGCGATCAAAAATCTTACCTGCAGGTGATGATCCGGACAGGACACATTCTGGGAGAGATTGCCGAGGGACTAGGTTACGAACTGCTAGATATTGACCTCTTCCGCACGCGTTTGGCTTCGGCGACACAGGAACACATCGGCGAAGAAGTGGTTCGACTCCGTTGGTCTGGCGACGGGCCTAAACGCCCCTACCCCTACAGTGATCTGCCCCTCTAACCACTAACTTGAATCCCAACCCCAGCGATCAATATCCGCCTAGAATGCCTCTTTTTTTTGCCTGCTGCTCGGCCCAGCGAAAAACCAGCAGACCCAAGCCAAAGTAGGCTAGCCCATTTGCCAGGGCGATCAGCATTTGAGCCCCATCTAATGACTGATTACGCGCCATTAAATCTCGAATCAGCGCTGTACTAGGAATCATCGGCAACAGATTGACAACCCCCCCACCCCCCCACTCTTCGGTCGGTGCTGCCAGCAAGAACAGGAGCAAAAAGTTGAAAATGGGCAACACCTGCTGCACCTGTTTAAACACCAGCGCGGCCGATCCCATGACAAAGGCGAACCCGTAGGTGGCCAGCAGCAGCGTCAGCAGCGGTCCGATTAGCGCTAGCGGAAAGGCCAGTTCGCTGCCGGTTATCAGAATTAGAATCTGCAGGATGATAGTGATTAACGCGATTCGGAAAACGACGCTCGCCACCGCTCGGGCAAAGAAAATGCGCGGGGCCCCAAACGGGGATAAAAATACCTGCTCTAACGTTCCCGTTTGGGCTTCGGCCTGAATGTTGTTGGCGATGTCGTTGACAATATATAGCGCCAGTGTCCACAGTACATAGCCCACCACAATAGCATCTAGCCGTTCGCCGAACCCCATGACTGGCCCCGCCATGTACTGTGCGCTGAGAAACAACCCGTAAAACACAACGCTGATAATCGCGATGCCGCTGATGATCTCAGTCGGGTAGCGCACCAGCTGGATCCAGGTTCGCTTAAGCTCGCAGATGAGCAGATTAATCATTATCGGGAAGCAGAGACAACAGACAGATGTTTGGGCAAACGGCATATTTACTGTCCGCTATCTGCCAAACTCAAAGCATGCCTATCCAGTGTCGCATGAGGAGTTGCCTGTGCAGTGGAGCCTGCTCTTGATCGGTCTTGCGGCCATGTCGTGGGGAACGACGGGGACGACCCAGGTATTGCTGGGCCGAGTGGCTGAGGTGCATCCGATGGCAGTGGGATTTTGGCGAATGGCGCTGGCCTCGCCGCTGCTGCTGTGGTGGGCAAGAAAAGACCTGTCCTGGCAGCTGACAAGACGGGAGTTAGGTCTTTTTCTAGGCATGGGGGCCTGCGTTGCGAGCTATCAGGTGTGCTACTTTTGCGCCGTGCCACTGGCCGGGGTGGCGGTGACTGCGCTGGTGGCAATTTGCTCATCACCGGTTCTGATTGCGCTGATGGCGACTGTGGTGTTAGGCGAGCGGCTGACCTGGCGAGTCTATCTGTCTCTAGGCTTGGGCGTTCTAGGAACGACACTTCTGGTACTGGGGCCGGGGGCGTTTGCGGCTTCGCCGATGTTCTTGACAGGGGTCCTGCTGGCCCTGGGAGCGGCGCTATCCTACGCAGGCTATGCGGTGATTGCGAAGCTGGCTGTTGCACAGACGGCTCCGGTTGCGATCGCAGCCTACGCGTTTACCACGGCTGCCATTCTGCTGCTGCCCACCCTGCGATACCAGCCAGCATTGGGCGATTTTGCCCTGGCCCTGCCCTGGCTGCTGTATTTAGGGTTAGTGACGACAGGGATCGCCTATGCCATCTATATGATTGGCATTCGGCACACCCCGGCGACAGTCGCGGGGGTAGCCGTTCTTCTAGAGCCTCTAACGGCCACCCTGATTGGTGTCGGACTCTTTGGTGAAGCCATTGGTCTGGCTGGACTCATCGGCGCCGGGTTGCTGATCGGTGCGATCTCACTCCTGACAGTTCGATAACGCGCCTCAGTCGTTATGCTTTTGTTGTTCGTCGAATGTCTTGACCAACCGCCCCACGCTATATCTAGTAAACTCGGACGCTTTGAATCAGAAGCTGAAACGGACCCGCCTCAAAGTGGGGGTTGAGCTCGCGGTCGTACTCAAACTTACTGAGCATAAACTGCAGCGAATAGATCCGAGCCGGATTCAGCGGCGGGCGTTCGACAATTCGGGCACGCAGTACGGGCCGCATTTGGTCAAAGGGCACCCGCACCGTTATCCACTCATCCGCCACCGTATCAAACGAATAGGCATAGGCGACGCTGTCCCAGGCGTTACCATCGCGTAGAAAGAACTTATAGCGCTGACCGTCGCCCCGTACCTGCAGCTCAACGCCCTGATAGCCGGTGAGATCTAGCGCGGGCTCAAAATTACGACTGCGAATCGAGGCAAACCCACCCGAATTTTCGGTAGAGACGACGCCTGTGAACAGCAGGCCTTCTGGCTGCATCTGTACCGAGCTGGCACTGACGCCGCCCATGACCACATCATCTAACGCGCCCCAAATCTGACGCGTTGCTGCGGTCGCCTGCCGAAAATCAAACAGCACTGAATCTTGTACCTGGGGGACAGGCGGCGGTGGGACATCAAAAAACATCTGCTGTATCCAGCTCCAAACAGGGATGGCTTCAAAGAAGTCGAGTGTTTGCCAAAGGCGGCCAGGATCCCACTGAGAACGGGTTGGTTGAGCCATAGGAGGGGAGTCCACGCGACTCCTCTATTGTAGTCGGCGGCTGGGCTCGGTTGGCGCCACCGACTCGGAAAACCGTATACGGTCGATTCGGCGTACTTTCCCCCTTTTTCTGGCGGCTTTTCCCACCTGTACTAGCGATGCAGATTTGCGATGATGCAAATGTCAGCAAAAGAGATGAGCACACACCGATGAAAAACGCCTTCACCAAAGCCCTGCACGACGGTTACCGCAAGTTACTCCGCCACTCTAAGTATCGCTGGATTGTTGTTTTAGGTACGCTACTTTACCTGGTGAGCCCGCTCGATATTTCGCCCGATGTTTTTCCGATTATTGGCTGGATCGACGATGGCCTAATCGCCACACTGCTGGTCACTGAGGTCTCTCAGCTCGTCACCGAGCAGCTTAAGTCTCAGCGCAGTCGAAAGGAAACGTCTAATCAAACTGTCGAGACCGCTGCAGTTGTAGACGTAGAGGCCGTTCCTGTCGCCTAGTCCCGACTCATCTCTTCACAGCCCAGATTCCAAAGCTTTTTATCCCAAGACTTCTTGAATGGAGAACACCATGACCAACGCGCAAATGAACGAAAACCTAAAGCAAATCAAGATCGAAGGCGGTCAGCGCTCTCAAAAGATTGGCAAGATCTTTCGAGCTGCGTTCGCTGAGGCCGCCACTGAAGTCAAAGCCGGAACGCAAACCGTTCGCCCCCTTGCTAAAGAGCTAGCCAACGCCGTTGCTGAAACGGCAAAAGTTAAAGGACAGGAAGTCACCGTCAACGTGCGGAAGGCGTTTGCTGAGACGGCTGTTGATGAGCAGGACTTCGCAGTTCGTCTACAGCTGAAGCTGCAGGCCATCTTCAAAGCAATTCGTGAGACCCTGCTATCGAAAGGTCGTCGGGAGGCGGATGTGGCCCCGGTACTGCCTGTCGAGAAAGAAACCAAAGCTGAGTCTCACTCAGGCGTAACCGTCGAGACGATGGCCATGTAGTCGAATGGATTGAGTTCAGATCCTTCCCTAGATTTTCTAAGTACGAATTGGCGCGATCGCAGTTGCGATCGCGTTTTTTTGACTGCCCACGCATCGGTCACTTTGCTAGGGACAGTGCCGACGTTGAAGCCTTGGATTCGGCTACCCCGTGACGCACAGACACCTCCCTCAACAGGTGATTTTTGTGACCGGTATCACCGGTTCGGCATGACCTACATCATCGGGGCTAGGCGTAGGTGACTTTTACTAAAAACTCAGGTGATCTTTTGTCAGGATTGTCTATTTTTTTTGCCTATTGTTCTGGCTAGGATGCGAGTGTTCAAGTTACGCAGAACACCCTACACACCTCACTTTGAACCATGACTCACTCCACTCAGAACGTACAACGCCTATTCATCACAGCTACAGGCGTCGGCCTCTTTTCGCTGGGCCTGCTCTGCTCGCCCGCCGCTGCCCAGTCCGCCGGTGGACGAGGCGGCGAAAAGTCCTCCTTCGATTTCAAAGAGACCCCTACACTACGCGACATGATTGACTGCGATCCTGAGGAAACCGCCTCGACGCCGGAGTCCTCTGGCATTGCGGGTCTGTTGATGATGGGGAGCTTTGGAGTCTACAAGTACCAGAAAAAGAAAAGTGCCAACAAAGCTGCGTAGATATTGGGTTCTGAACTAAAGTAACCACCCCAAATATTCGTGCATGAGTACAGCCTAGGACGTGCTCTGTGCCTGAGAGATACCGATACTCGGGCTCCAAAGCAGTGTGCCCGCAGCGGTACATCCCACTCAGGAGAGGGAGAACAGTCGTTTGATTCGCTTTCTCGCCCAAATGACTGGATTTGCATCATCTTCAGCCGCGTCTAACAGATTCAGTTTTCGCATTTCTTTTTGCCGCTCAGCCAGCTCTTCTCGGTGTTTGTTCATCTCTACCAAAATGACTTCGGCTAGATCGGGGTAGCGACGTAGCAGACGAGAAAAGCTCTCTTGCTTAATCACAAACAGCAGGGCATCTTCGGCAACGCGGGCCATGGCGGTTCGTGGAATGCCGAGGACGAGGGCAATCTCTCCAAAGAACTGGCCGCTTTCTAACGTGGTCAAGTGCCGATCCAACCGCTCGGCAATAATATCGACCTTGCCCTCTAGTACCACGTAGAAGGCGTTTCCAGGGTCGTCTTCGTGGAACAAAATGTGTCCGGCGCGGCGCCGTTGGCGATAGCCAATTTCGATCAGCTGACGCAGCTCAAGTTCGCAAAAGTTTTCGAAATAGCTGACCTGTTGCAGTAGATCGCGTAGGGTTGGCTGGGGAATGACTCCATTACGACGAGGGTAGTGAAAGCTCGATCTCTCATCCTCGCTGCGCAGCACCCGCTCTGCCGTGCGGTTGACGGACTGTAGCTGCAGCGCCTCCGGGTTGCGCAACCACAGGTCTCGCTGGGGAAAGGCAATTTCGATGCCCTGCAGACGGAGGTTGTATTCAATGATGAAGTGGAGCGAGCTTTGGGTCTCAAACCGCTGGTTGAAATCCACCCAGACCCATAGCTCAAACTGCAGAGCATTGTCGCCAAAGGCCATGAACATGGCTTTTGGTATGGGCTGAGCGCAAACGGCGGGCTCCATGTAGGCCGACTTGAGCAAGACTTCGGTGACCAAGGTGGGGTCACTGTCGTAGGCCACGCCAACTGGAATTTTGAGACGGGCAATGGGCGTGTCGTAGCTCCAGTTCAGCACCCGGTTTTTGACCAGCTGACTGTTGGGAATCACCACATCGCCATTATCGAGGGTGCGGATGATGGTTGAGCGTAGCTTGACTTCGCCGATGCGGCCTAGCAGCCCTTGAAAGCGATAGTCGTCTAGCTCGATCAGGTCTCCTACCTTGAGGGTACGCTCAAACAGCAGAATTACCCCGCTGATAAAGTCATCGGCAATGTGCTGAATGCCGAAACCAATACCGACGCCCAGGCCTCCCAAAATAATGCCCAGGGAGGTCAGGTTGACGCCGGAGTTTTGGATGGCAACCAGGATTGCGATCGCACCTAAAAAATAGCTCACCAAGGCCGCAATCGCCTCTCGGTTGCTGGCGTCGATGCCGACCCGTACCAGCAGCTGCCGCTTTAAAAAGTTCTTCAGCAGGCCGATGGCAAAAAAGATCAGCAGCAGCCACAGGCTGAGCTGAAACAGCAACAGCAGCGTAAATCGCGTACCGCCAATAAAAAACAGCGTGCGGGTAAAGACGCCAGTGAAGCCATCAGAAAACAACTGGACCAGTTCTGCCATGGGAAAGGGTGGGGGACGACGTGCAGGAAAGACCGCTATTCATAGCGTTTCTCACTTGACTTGACTCTCCTTATCCAGGCAAAAGCTTAGTCAAACAGCAGGTCAAGTGAGGCGCAAGTTTCAATGGATATGAAACTTGCTATAGGTTAAACGGTTCGTCCTATCCATTCCGCCAGGATCGAACCATTTGCCGGGAACTTTTGCGCAGATCTACTGAGCCCTTACCCTAGCTTGATGCATCGCCAGCGGGCCATTTTTTAGCCCTATTCCTCCACCCATCAATCGCCAAAGTCCGGGGCGTCATCTTCAAAGCCGTCCTCAAAGTCCGGCGTTGCCGCCGCAACCTGTCCGGCCAGCGCCTGAGCCATGGCATCCACTACCCGCGACACCTCTGAAATCTCCAGGCCCAGATTTTTGACCGCCTGCCCCTTGGGCACGATGGCCCGCGTAAAGCCCAGCTTGGCCGCCTCCTTAAGCCGCAACTCCATCTGCGAGACGGGGCGCACCTGCCCCCCCAGCCCGACTTCACCAATCAGCACCAACTCTGGGTCGACGATGCGATCGCGAAAGCTGGCCGCCACTGCCACGGCAATGCCCAGATCTGCTGCCGGTTCCCCCACGTTGAGCCCGCCGGAGGAGGCTACATAGGCATCAAGCTTGGAGAGGGGGATGCCCACCCGTTTTTCTAGCACCGCCAAAATCTGCAGGAGCCGGTTGTGCTCAACCCCCGTAGCTGAGCGCCGAGGCGAGCTGTAGCTGGTGGGGCTGACCAGGGACTGCAGCTCCACTACCAGGGGCCGGGTACCCTCGCAGGCCACAATGGTCGAAATACCGGGCACCTGCTCCTCGCGGTTGCCCAAAAACAGCTCCGACGGATTCAGCACCTGTACCAGCCCTCGGTCCACCATTTCAAACACGCCGATTTCGTGGGTGGCCCCAAACCGATTTTTCACCGAGCGTAGTAGCCGGTGGCTGGCAAAGCGGTCACCTTCAAAATAGAGAACGGTATCGACCAGGTGTTCGAGCACTTTCGGACCTGCGATCGCACCTTCCTTGGTCACGTGCCCGACAATAAATAGAGAAATATTCTCCCGCTTCGCCATCTGCATCAGCGCCGAGGTACATTCGCGCACCTGAGCGACCGAGCCGGGGGCCGAGGTCAGCGCCCCGTAATACAGTGCCTGAATGCTGTCGATCACCGCCACCTGGGGCCGTAGGGACTCTAGCTCTAGCAGCACTGCTTCCAGGTCCGTCTCGGGCAGGACATAGAGGCTGGCGCTCTCCTCCGCGCCCCCTTTCCCCTTCTCCCCTTTTCCCTTTCCCCCTTTCTCCGCCCCCGACACCGCGATGCCCAGACGTTGCGATCGCAACTTCACCTGCTGCCCCGACTCCTCAGCGCACACATACAGTACCGGCGTCCGCGCCGATAGCTGATTAGCCACCTGCAGTAGCAACGTCGACTTGCCGATACCCGGATCGCCGCCCACCAGCACCAGCGACCCCGGCACAATGCCACCCCCCAACACCCGGTCCAACTCCTGATACCCCGAATCAATCCGGACCTGAGGGTTATCCTCGATCTGGGCAAAGGTCTGAGATAAACGCGGCTTGGCAGGCGCAGAGGCCTTACGCCCGTTGGGCCGGCTCTTCATACTAGGGCGCGTGGCCTTGGTCTCGGCCTGGGTCTGCACCTGCTCTACGAGCGAGTTCCAGCTATTGCAGACCGGACATTTACCAAAATACTGACGCGCCTCCGCGCCGCATTCATTACAAACGTAAACCGAGCGAGTCTTGGGCATGGCACCGTGGGATTACGCAGGAAACGATATTAGTACATAAAAACCAAATTGTACCTGACCTCGCTTCGTTCGTACGGGCGTTGGCGTTGATTTGGTAATGGTTGATTGGGTATTGATATTGCGGAGATATCGCCGAAATCATGCGCAAACCCTAGCCGTAGACAGTGAAGACCTTAAGGAATCGTTTGGTCAATCAGCGACTTCTACAAGTTTTGATACGATACCTTTGCGCTAGAAACTGGGGAATGAAGCCGCTGAAGCGGCGCACAGTTTAACCAATTGCGTACGGGGTTAGCGGCAATAAACCTTAAGAAAGATTGAAAACCCACAATATATCAGTTCGTAGATGGCAAAGAAACTATAGAATATCCACTATCTCTTTAATTTGGTTAACTGAAGAATAATCGTCAAGTATTCGTCCAGTATTCGCCCGGACGGGAATAGAGAATTGCCCGACAGCGGGTTAAGCGACCAGCCTGGGACTCGGAAATCGTTCTCAGGCGCGACGTTTGGTATGTTTGGTCATTCGCTCGGTGCTTCTCACACTGCGTTTATAGGAGTTTAAAGAACGTTGGAAAGCCTCAAAGAAAAGATTTTGGTCGTTGACGATGAAGCGAGTATTCGCCGCATTTTAGAAACTCGTCTCTCAATGATTGGCTACGACGTCGTCACCGCAGCGGACGGGGAAGAAGCGCTCGACACCTTTCGCAACGCGACGCCTGACCTGGTCGTTCTCGATGTGATGATGCCAAAGCTCGACGGCTATGGCGTCTGCCAGGAGCTTCGCAAAGAGTCCGACATCCCCATTATCATGCTGACGGCGCTGGGTGACGTGGCCGACCGCATTACCGGGCTAGAGCTGGGGGCAGACGACTACGTGGTCAAGCCCTTCTCGCCAAAAGAGCTGGAAGCACGTATTCGCTCCGTGCTGCGCCGCGTTGAGAAAACGGGCACCTCGGGCATTCCCAGCTCGGGCGTGATCACCATCAACAATATCCGCATTGACACCAATAAGCGTCAGGTTTATAAGGGCGACGAGCGCATCCGGCTCACCGGGATGGAATTTAGCCTGCTAGAGCTACTGGTCAGCCGCTCCGGCGAACCGTTCTCCCGGTCCGAAATTCTGCAGGAGGTTTGGGGCTACACCCCCGAGCGTCACGTTGATACTCGCGTGGTAGATGTCCACATCTCTCGGCTGCGGGCCAAGCTGGAGGACGATCCGAGCAACCCCGAGCTGATCCTGACGGCACGCGGCACCGGCTACCTGTTCCAGCGAATTGTCGAACCAGGGGAAGAGTAGTCTGATAGAATCCTTAAAGTTTCTACAGATTCAATTCAATGGGTTTGACTCAGGCACGAATCGCCGTGGACGCGATGGGGGGCGACTTTGCCCCAGCTGAAATCGTTGCAGGTGCGCTTAGAGCAAAAGAAGAGTTAGACGCTGAAATATTACTCGTAGGCGACCCCGACCAGATTCGGGCCTGCGTTAAGGATGCAGGACAGCTGGGCAGCGTGGAGATCGTACCGGCAGAAGGCACGGTTGAAATGCACGAAGAGCCCCTCAGCGCGCTGCGCCGTAAGCCAAAGGCATCGATCAACGTCTCCATGAGCCTGGTCAAGGAAGGTCGGGCCGATGCGGTGGTCTCAGCCGGCCACTCCGGGGCGGCGATGGCGGCAGCACTGCTGCGGTTGGGCCGCATCAAGGGCATCGACCGTCCAGCGATTGGCGCAATTTTTCCGACCGTGGTGACGGGCAAATCCGTTCTGATGATGGATGTGGGGGCAAATGTAGACTGCAAACCCAAGTTTTTAGAGCAGTTTGCGCTGATGGGCAGCATCTACGCCCAGTACGCACTGGGGACCGATTCGCCCAAGGTCGGCCTGTTAAATATTGGCGAAGAACCCAGCAAGGGTAATGACCTGGCCGTTCAGGTCCACCAGCGGCTGGTAGACGATCGCCGCCTCAATTTTGTGGGCAACGCCGAGGGGCGTGATGTGCTGTCGGGCCAGTTCGACGTGATCGTCTGCGACGGCTTTGTCGGTAATGTTTTGCTGAAGTTTGCGGAAGCGGTCGGTGAAGCCGTGCTGCAAATCCTGAGGGAAGAGCTGCCCCAGGGAATACTGGGTAAGCTGGGCATTTTGCTGCTGCGCGGTAACCTGAAGCGGATTAAGCAGCGGGTCGACCATGCCGAGCATGGCGGCGCACTGTTGCTGGGCGTAGACGGCATTGCGGTCATCAGTCACGGCAGCTCCCAGGCACCGTCGATTTTCAACGCGGTTCGGCTGGCGAAAGAGGCCGTCGACAACCGCGTACTCGAACAGATTCAGGCTCAGTATCGCAAGGTAGCTGCGCCCGTCGCAGAAGGGGACTAACCGGTGCAATCATTCGGTGTAGCGTTTACAGGGAGCGGCAGTGCAACGGTCAGCGCCCAGCTTAGCAATGACGATTTAAGTCAGCTGGTTGAGACCTCTGACGAGTGGATTGCGGCCCGTACGGGCATTCGTCAGCGGCATGTGGCGGGCAGTGGCGAGTCGCTCAAGTCGCTGGCGGTGGATGCAGCCAAAGGTGCGATCGCAACCGCTAACCTTGCCCCCGCAGACATCGACCTGATTCTGCTGGCCACCTCGACTCCCGACGACCTGTTTGGCACCGCCTGCCAGGTGCAGGCCGAGCTAGGCGCCACCCGTGCCGTCGCCTTTGACCTCACCGCCGCCTGCTCTGGCTTCGTCTTTGGGCTGGTGACCGCCGCTCAATACATTCGCACCGGCGTCTACAAAAACGTGGTGCTGATTGGCGCTGATCTGCTGACCCGCTGGGTTGACTGGCAAGACCGCACTACCTGCGTCCTGTTTGGTGACGGCGCTGGCGCGATGGTGATGCAGGCCGCCGAGCAAGACCGGCTGCTCGGGTTCAAGCTCCACAGTGACGGCAGCATGAACGGCTGCCTCAACCTGGCCTATCAGGACAGCTCTGAACCGCTGGTCAACGGCGTTACTACCCAGCGCGGCACCTTTCACCCCATCACCATGAACGGCCGCGAAGTTTATCGCTTCGCCGTCAGCCGCGTACCCGAGGTGCTAGAGAAAACGCTGTTTCATGCCGAGCTCGACACCCAAGATATCGACTGGCTGATTTTGCACCAGGCCAATCAGCGCATTCTCGACGCCGTTGCCAAGCGGTTGAATCTACCCAACGAGCGCGTCGTCAGCAATATGGCCAAGCACGGCAACACCTCTGCCGCCTCGATTCCCCTGGCGTTAGACGAGTGGGTGCGGGCCGGGCACATCAAACCAGGTGACACGATTGCCACCTCTGGCTTTGGAGCCGGTCTTACCTGGGGAGCCGCCATTTTCAAGTGGGGCTAAGCCCTCGCTCTATAATTTAGGTAGGACTTCAGCTTCTATCTAGAAATTCCATGGTTAAAACGTTAACCCGATGGACTGTCGCAGATTATCACCGCATGATCGAGAACGGCCTACTGGTCGGTCGTCAGGTTGAGCTGATTGATGGACAAATCGTGGATATGGCACCGGAGCTCCCCCTTCATAGAGCAACCTATCGCCGAAGTACCCAGTATCTAGAGACTTTGTTGGGTGACCAGGCGGTCATATTTACAGCCGCACCGATTACGCTCCCTTCTGATGGAGAGCCCCAACCGGACATTAGTATCGTAAAGCCGCCCGAATCTCGCTACGATGAACGCCACCCCAGCCCAGACGATATTTATTGGTTGATAGAGGTATCTAATACGAGTCTCGTTTACGACTTGGGAGAAAAAGCTCAGGCTTACGCAAGAGACAACATCTCAGACTATTGGGTTTTGGATATTACGAAAAAACAGATTTGGGTTCATCGCGATCCTAAAAGCGGTCATTATCGTTCTGTAAAAATGTTTGAGTCAGGAACTATCTCTCCACTCTCTATGCCATCGATGCAGGTTCAGGTGGAGCGGTTGTTTAAGTAGGTTCAGCAACAAATAATCCTAGAACAAAAGCTCGTTGAGCAAGGCTGACACGGTCTACCGCTGCCCCACCGTAACGCTGGCGAGTACAAGGATGATGCCGCCTAGCTGTATTGGCGTAAAAGTCTCCTGCAAGAAGAAGTAACCCATCAAAGAAGCTACGACTGGGCTCAGTAGGCCTAGATAGGAAACTGCAGTGGCGCTCAAGTTGTTGATACCACGAAACCACAGGACATAGACCAGTCCAGTCCCGATCACGCCGAGGTACAGAAACCCCCACAGATGGGTTGAGGTGATATTTGTAAACGGACCTTCGACCATTAGAGCCACGGGTAAAAGCAGTAGCCCGCCTACGGCTAGCTGCCAGGCCGTAAACACCATCAACGAGACGGGGCGCTGCCAACGCTTCACCAGTACCGTGCCTAACCCCATCGATACGGCACCCGCCAGGGCGGCGATCACACCGATGCCATCTAGCTGCGCCTCTGGCCCGAGCACCAGTAACCCTACGCCAAAACAGCCTGCGATCGCAGCCCCTACTGACCCGCGCGAGGGCTGCTGGCTTAAGATCAGCCAGGCAAAGCATACGACCAGCAGCGGCTGAATTGAGCCTGCGGTTGCCGCAACACCACCCGGTAACCGGTAGGCGGCGATAAACAGCAGCGCCTGGAATAGCCCAATATTCAACCCCCCTAGCAGTAAAATACGCCACCACCAGATGCCCTTTGGCAACTTGCCAAAACCGATCGTCATCAGCAACCCAACAGGCAGCGTCCGCATGGCCGCCACCAGCAGGGGATGGCCGGACGGCAAGAACTCCGTGGCAATGATGTAGGTGGTTCCCCATGACATCGGTGCCAGGGCCGTGAGCAAGATGTTGCTCAGGCGAGCGGTGGGCGGGGCTTCATGTTTCATCAGCCGGATGGCGAATAGCCGCAATCGCGTCAATCTCGAACAGCATGCCGCTAGTCGCCAGCCGGGGAACCGGAATCAGGGTACTAGCAGGCTTTTTATCCGGCCAAAAGCTGCGGCGCGCTGCTGAAATTATCTTGAGCCTGTCATCACTGTGCTCTACCGAGAGAACGGTAATTTTTACCACGTCTTCGGGCGTTGCACCGATGCCGCTCAGCGCGGTTCTCAAGTTTTCAAATGCTCGATCAACCTGCTCCTCGAAGCTCTCAGGATAGGTGCCTGCTGCTGTCAGCCCTGAACCCTGTCCGGCAATGTAGGCCAGGGTTGTCTCGGCAGGCACGGTGACGACCTGAGTAAATCCGTAGTTTGACGTATCGCTGAGACCAGGTGGGGCGAGGTGTTCCATGATTTTATTACTCCAGCATCGGGTGCAGTCCCTATGCTATGGTTTTTGCCCATGACGGTAGTCGCTTTGTGCTGAACTGATACAAACCGGCCTATACCCATAGGCTCACAATTAGGCTCACAATAACGGTCATTTCGCCTCACGATGGGTATAGTCTTTGCCCCACAGGCCGTTAGCCATCATCCAGACTGTTTTGAATAGGCCCGCTGGTCCTAGCTGTCTCACTAGCGAGCCTATGCCGATGGGACTGTTAAAGTCGTAGCAACTGGGCTCTCCTGCTATTTGAGGCGGTTTGACTGCAATAAACATCAAATCGCGAGGGGAGTGCGATCGCAAAAAATCTCTGAGTAAGATCCGCTCAGTTTCGGTAAACGCCAGCGAGTATTGAAAGATGATTTCCAATTCGGGCACTGCATGCGCCACGATGCGGACCGAGGCGCTGGCCAGCGTTCCGCCCATGGCGAGGTCGGGCTTGGCTGCCGTGATATCATCGGCATGATACTGATGCAAGTACTCAATCATCTTGACAACTAGCATCGCCCGTTCGTTTTGAGGCAGGCTGTCGGCGCTGGGGTACTTTGGCGGTGCGAGAACCTCGTCTAGGGAAACCTTGGGCCACTCAGTGCGAGTGTTGAGTGGCCGACCACACACCGCCTTGAGTTCAGATGTCGGATTCAAGCCAAATGTCTCAAACAGTTTTAGAACAAACTCGTAATCGTTGAGCTGTTCCAAGTTGCATTCAAAGTAAGTGATTCTTGGAAATCTCTTTTGATACGCTTTTGCCCGTAGCCTGATCTCATCAACGTACCAGGCACAGAGATCGTATGGGTCCGCTTTGTCAGACGGGGTGCTTAAGTTCTGCGATGCGTCGGGTTCAAGATACCAGGTTCGACTCCATTCCGAAGTGCCAGGTGCTTCGTGAACGCGCAGCAGGCTATGAACCGTTTTTTGAACGTCTCGATTGAGAATAATGACGCCCAGCGACTCCTGGGGGATGTACGCGTCTGGAATCAGCTCGCCCCAGCCTTTGATGTAGGAATGGTTGGTTTCACAATAGATTTTTCCGGGCTTGCGCTTTTTTTGAATTTCTTGCATTTTCAGCGGCATGAGCTGGCTGAGCGTGTCGCTATCGCCATTGTTGAACTGCCGCATGGGCTGGCCATTCATGATAGGCAACCCTTCGTGGAGACTGACGGTATTCGTCGCCTGGGCCAGGAGTTCGGTCAGGTAGTCGGACCCCGACCGACCGGTGTTGATGCTGAAAATGTGCGTGATGCCCATGCCATCGACCATATGAAGCGATGTAGCCCCCCGTACTCAAACTCGGGAAAGTTATTGAATCGTCGTCACTTAGACAATACCGCTTCCAGCCGGTCAAACACGCTAAGTGTGAATCGTTTTACTTTGTGAAGCACGGCCAGCTGCCATTTTGTTTCTAGTAAGCGCTCCCGCTCTTCTCGCTCAGCGTCAATCTTTCGCATCTGAGCAACCCAGGTTTCCCGCTCTAGGCGCATATCTTCGAGCTGTTGTTTTAGACGGTCGTAGTTGCTTGCCCAGTCATCATTGCTCATCCAGTCTCCTCTTGATTGCCTTAATTTCATCTAAGAGTTCCTTTCTGCTTACGTTTGAGTCGTTGATCAGAATTTCGAGGATGTTGTCAATGCCAGAGAAGCGCTGGTTGCATTCTTCCATAAATAGCCCTAAGGCTGCTGTGGTCATGTCTACCGCCCATGAGTAGGAGTAGCCCTCCGCCTAGTCCTGAAGGTTAGTTCCTCGCTCAGGCTCTTTACTACCTGCTAATATATTCTATGTTCAAGGTTTTCGATCTTTGGTCGAAGGCCAGACCTCTTGTAACAGATGCCTTGTAAGTTACCTCTAGCTCACCCATGACTTCCAGCACCTCCTCACTCGCCCTGCTCACCCCGTTCAATCTGCGCGACCTCACCCTCGACAATCGGGTCGTCCTTGCCCCGATGACCCGTGCCCGCTCGGGTAAAGATCGCATTCCCAATTCGCTCATGGCCGAATACTATGCCCAGCGGGCCAACGCTGGGCTGCTGATTACCGAGGCCACCGTCATTTCTAAACAGGCCATCGGCTGGTCCGAAACCCCTGGCATCTACACCCAGGCACAGGCTGACGGCTGGAAGCAAGTGGTCGATCACGCCCACGCGGCGGGCAGCCGTATCTTTATACAGCTGTGGCACTGCGGTCGCGCCTCCCATAGCGCCTTTCAAGAAGGCGGGCAGCTGCCAGTTGCGCCCTCGGCCATCAAAATCAGCAACGACGAAATTCATACACCCGACGGGAAGCAACCCTACGAGACGCCTAGAGCGTTAGAGACGGATGAGATTCCTCAGATTGTTGAAGACTATCGCCACACCGCAGAGCTGGCCAAGACAGCAGGCTTTGACGGTATTGAGATTCATTCTGCCAACGGCTACCTGCTAGATGAATTTCTACAGTCGAAGACCAACCATCGCACTGACCGCTACGGTGGCAGCCTTGAAAAACGCTTTCAGATCCACCGAGAAGTGTTCGATGCAGTGCTGTCTGTATGGCCCGCTGAGAGAGTAGGCATCCGGCTCTCACCCAACGGTGTCTACAACGACATGGGCTCACCCGACTACCGCGAGACATTTCTCTATGCCGCGAAAGAGTTAAACAACTATGGGCTGGCTTACATTCACCTGATGGACGGCCTCGCCTTCGGTTTTCATGAGCTGGGCGAACCGATGACGCTTCCAGAGTTTCGCGCCGTATTTGCCGGTCCAATTATCGCTAACTGCGGCTATACCAAAGAAGCGGCAGAAATCGCCATTAAAGACAATCGTGCCGATCTGGTCGCCTTCGGTCGCCCTTACATCAGCAACCCCGATCTAGTGCAGCGATTTGCCAACGATTGGCCCCTGGCCGAGGCCGATGATATGTCTACCTGGTACTCTCCTGGGAAAGAGGGGTATACGGACTATCCCACCTATCAGGCTGCGTAGCCGGTTAGGACTGCTCCAGCAGCGGTCTTGCGTTAAAGTAGGCTACTGTCCTGACAGGCAGAGCCATAGCCTTCCATGCCTTGATGAACATATGGACCTCGTGAAACCCGGTAAAGTAATAGCGTACGCCCATCCAGAGCACTTAATTGTCGCTGCTAACACTCAACCAAGTCGGTAAAACCTACGCCAATGGCACCGTCGCGCTGCAGGGGGTCAACCTCACTGTACAGCCAGGAGAGTTTGTCAGCCTGGTAGGGCCGTCGGGCTGCGGTAAAAGTACCGTTCTGCGGCTGGTCGCCGAACTGGGGGAGCCGACTAGCGGGACGGTGCAGTGGGGCGTACCGACCGAAGCGCGAAAACTGGCCTTTGTCTTTCAAGATGCGGCGCTAATGCCCTGGGCAACGGTGGTCGATAACGTGTACCTGCCGCTAAAGCTACAGGGCAAGCGACTACGGTCGGTACGGAGCGAGATTCAATCGGCACTGAACTTAGTGGACCTGCAGGGGTTTGAGCACAGCTACCCGCGTGAGCTGTCGGGGGGCATGAAAATGCGCACCTCGATTGCCCGAGCACTGGTGACCCGGCCCAACGTACTGCTGATGGACGAGCCCTTTGGGGCACTGGACGAAATGACCCGCAGCCGGTTGAACAGCGACGTGCTGCATCTGTGGGAGCAGCAGCATTGGACGGTGCTGTTTGTCACCCACAATATTTACGAGGCGGTGTATCTATCGTCGCGGGTGGTCGTGATGGCGGCAAAGCCGGGGCGGGTGGTGGCAGACGTGACCATCGACGAGCCCCACCCTCGCACAGAAGACTTTCGCACCTCAGCTAGTTTCAACCGTTACTGTCGGGACATTTTGGAGCGGCTGCATCGGGCGGAGGGCGCTGCGCTGGGTGAGGTGGTGAAATGGTGAGGTGGTGAAATGGTGAAAGCAAAAGAGAATGGGCCAGCGGTTAAAAAGACTGTGGGGGTGCCAACGGAGAAGGTGCGATCGCACCGCCGCTTCCCCACTACCTGGCTCCCTCCTCTCATGGTCGGTATCCTGGCTATTGCGTTCTGGGATATTGCCGTGCGGGTGACCAACACCCCGCCCTACTTGCTGCCCGGTCCCGGTCTGGTAGTGAGAACGCTAATCGAGGAGTGGCCCAGCCTGTTTCCGTCAATGCTAATTACGGTGCAGATTACCGTGGTGGCCTTTGTGATGGCGGTGGTGTCGGGGCTGCTGATTGCGGTGCTATTTACTCAGAGTAAGTGGATCGAGCGCAGCTTTTTTCCCTACGCGGTGATTTTGCAGACGACGCCGATTGTGGCCATTGCCCCACTGATCATCATCTGGTTCAAAAACAATACCTTCATGGCCCTGGTGACCTGCGCCTGGATTGTGGCATTCTTCCCCATCGTCTCGAACACGACGCTGGGTCTGAAAAGCGCTGACCATAATTTACAGAACCTATTTGAACTCTATGGTGCGTCTCGCTGGCAAACCCTGTGGCAGCTGCGCCTGCCCAGCGCCCTGCCCTACTTTTTGGGTGGATTGCGCATCAGTGGGGGGCTGGCGCTGATTGGGGCCGTGGTGGCCGAATTCGTGGCGGGAACCGGCGGTGCGCGCTCGGGCATTGCCTACCAGATTTTAATGTCGAGCTTTAACCTGCAGATTCCTCGCATGTTCGCCGCTTTGCTCATGACAACGGTGCTGGGAGTCGGTATCTTTTGGGGGTTAACCCTGCTTTCAGACCGGCTGCTGCGTGACTGGCACGAAAGCGCTCTGAAACGCGAAAATTAAACTTTGGCCATGCCCAAATCCCTAACCCTCCCTACTGCCCAGCATTACTGGCTGCTCAATGCCCGTGTCCCGGCCTGTTTGCTAGAGGATTCTGTGCCGCTTGACCCAATCGAACGGCTGCAGGCCTCTCCCCAGCAAGAGGAACTGGTGGCGGTGGATATGGAGATCCAAAACGGGCAGATTCAAAGCCTGGCCGCCGCTGGTCACACCGAAACAGGGGAGACCCCAACGACCGAACTGAAGCAAGGGCTCGTGTGGCCCTGCCTGGTAGACGTCCACACCCATCTAGACAAGGGGCATATCTGGCCGCGTCAGGCGAACCCCAACGGCACGTTTGACGGCGCTTTAGAATCGGTGCAGAAGGACCGTGAGGCTCACTGGGGAGCAGAAGATGTGTTTCGACGGATGGAGTTTGGGCTGAAATGCAGCTATGTCCACGGTACTCAGGCCATTCGCACCCATATCGATTCGTTCGGTGAGCAGGCCGAGATTAGCTTTGCCGCGTTTCGGTCACTACAGGCAGAGTGGGCCGGACGGCTTGCATTGCAGGCGGTTTGCCTGGTCACGCTGGACTATTTCATGACGCCCGAGGGCGAGCAGTTGGCCGATTTGGTCGCCGAGACACCGGGGGGTGTGCTGGGGGGCGTCGCGTTCATGAATGACGATATTGAGGTGCAGATTGACCGCACCTTTGCCCTGGCCCATGAGCGCGGGCTGGATCTGGATTTTCACACGGACGAAAGCCTGAACCCTGACGATATTTCGCTGCGCTACGTGGCCGAGGCTAAGCTGAAGCACGACTTTACCGGGCGGGTAACCTGCGACCACTGCTGCAGCCTGTCGGTGCAGTCCCCTGAGGAAGTGGAGAAGACGCTGTCGGTAGTGAAGGAGGCCGGGGTTGCCATCATCAGCTTGCCGATGTGCAACCTGTACCTGCAGGACCGCGAGCCAGGGCGCATGCCCCGACACCGGGGGGTAACCTTGCTGCCCGAGATTCAGCAGCGAGGTATTCCCATCGCGCTGGCAAGCGACAACTGCCGCGACCCGTTCTTTGCCTACGGCGACCACGATGGGCTAGAGGTATTTGTTGAGTCGGTGCGCATCGGCCAGCTTGACCGGCCCTACGGTAGCTGGCCCCAGGCAGTGACTTCGACAGCGGCGGACATTTTGGGCTTTCCCGATATGGCCAGAATCGGGGTGGGGAAACCGGCGGATTTGGTGTGCTTTCGGGCGCGAACGTTGAATGAGCTGGTAGCGAGACGGGGTTGCGATCGCACCGTCCTCCGCAACGGCCAGCCCATCGACAGCACCCTGCCCAGCTATGCTGAGCTTGACGACCTGGTACAGCCTTAGACATTTCTCAATCGGATCTCCCATTTCGACTGTTTGCATACGCCATCTCCCTGAGGTTGGGCACAATGGGCAAAGTCATGCTCTAGAAAGCAAGGGGGTAAACCAATGACATTTTCCTCAAAAATCGATGTCTGGGTTTGGTTGATACTGTCTATGTTTGCTGCGGCGATGCTATTTGCTGCTTTCAGCCTGCTAACCCAGACCGCTGCGGTCGGCCCGATATCTCTGGTGCTGGCAGTGATGGGCCTATCGCTGGCTTTGATGCTCTGGATCGTCATGACCACGCAGTACACCGTCCAGAATGATGTCCTGCGGGTTCGCTCGGGTCCCTTCACTTGGCAGATCCCCATCAGCAGCATTCGACAGGTCAAACAGACGCGGAATCCGCTATCGAGCCCGGCGCTGTCACTCGACCGACTAGAAGTCAGCTATGGAGAAAAGAAGAAAATCCTAGTGTCTCCCAAAAATCGCAGCGGATTTCTTCAGGCTATTAATCACCCGATCGAAGCATAGGTATACGAAATCTGCTTCTCTAAGTCTGTGGATCTCAAAGAAATCCAACCAAACGCAAACAATACCCTGGAACCAGGGGACCCTAGGTGCAGTAACCCGGTTCTAAAGTCTGGTTTCCCGACCGCCTGAACCCCCGTAACCTGTGCTAAAACTACTGGCATAGGCAGCTTTACTGCGCCACCGTCCAATCTGCTGTAGACGTACTTGACTGAAGGAATTACCCATGGGCCTATTTGATCGCGTTGGTCGTCTTGTCCGCGCCAACATCAACGATGCCGTCAGCAAAGCCGAAGATCCTGAGAAGATCTTAGAGCAGACGATCATCGACATGCAGGAAGACCTGGTGCAGATGCGGCAGGCCGTGGCCGGGGCAATTGCCAGTAAGAAGCGCGTCGAACAGCAGTACGACAAAGCCCAATCCGAATCCAACACCTGGACCCAACGCGCCCAGTTGGCCCTGCAGAAAGGTGACGAAAATCTGGCCCGCGAAGCCCTGACGCGTAAGAAGGCCCACGTCGAAACCGCCAGCGCGCTCAAGGCCCAGCTAGAGCAGCAAAACGTCTCCGTTGACGCCCTCAAGCGCAACCTGATTGCCCTAGAAAGCAAGATTTCTGAGGCCAAGACCAAGAAAGATATGCTCAAGGCCCGCGCCAGCGCCGCCAAAGCCAACGAAAAGCTGCAAAAAACTGTAGGCAGCCTGGGCACCAGCAGCGCCATGGGTGCCTTCGAGCGGATGGAAGAGAAAATTCTGCAGATGGAAGCGCAGGGACAGGCGGCCGCCGAACTGGCCGGAGCCGACCTGGAGAGCCAGTTTGCCCAATTAGAGGCGGGCAGCGATGTGGACTTTGAGCTAGAGGCCATGAAAGCCCAGCTCAGCGGCGGTTCGGTCGGGCAGGAGGCCCTACCTCCCGGCGATGCCCAGCCGATGGATGCCCCAAAAGATGCGGTGGTGGATAAGGAGCTAGAGGCACTGAAGCAGGAACTGGATAACCTGTAATCTGGATAGCCTGTAAGGCTGATTGGACAATACCGCTCCGCTACATAACGCTCCGCCACATAACACTGACTAAGTAGTCGCGGATTGCGGTATCCACCGTTGCAATCGTCAAGCGATTTTGTACTGCTTGGCAGATTAGCATTCTATCGAACGGATCGCGATGCAACGGTGGCAGCTTCATCAATTGAACTACGCTGCTTTCGTCAAGCGGAAGGCTATCTATCTGAAGCGACTCATAGCCTTACCTATCTGCAGAGGTGGGACTCACACAAGCGTAGGTGAGGACCGGTTCTGTTAATAAGATACTTCGAACACCGCCGAACAGTCACAGTGGAAGAGAGCAGCTTTGCTTTCAGCTATTCCCGCAGTAGCAGGTAGTATAGCTCTCCTGTTGTATTGATCAGCCCGGCCTGTTCTCCAGCTGCGGTTCCTGTCCCTACGAAAATATCGACCCGGCCCGGTCCGCGAATGGCACCGCCCGTATCCTGGTCGAGTACGTATCGGCTCATGGGCACCGTCCCCCACTCTCCGGTGACGTCTCGCTCTGGCATCTCTAGCGCAATTATCGCTAAAGCCCCCGGCGGCATGATCGATTTATCCGTCGCGATGGAGCGGCCCGCAGTGACCGGCACGCTTAGATTCCCCGTTGGCGGCCCTCCATCGGTCACTTTGAAAAAGACAAAGCGATCGTTGCGCGGCAGGTACTCGTCCAGCGCTATCGGGTTTTCTTGAAAGTAGTCGAGTAATACAGGCAGCGACAGGTCGGCTTCGGCAACAATGCCGTCGTCGATCAGTGCTCGTCCAATACTGGTGTAGTCGTAGTTAGTGCGTCCGGCATAGCCTACTGACACGATAGAACCGTCAGTCATCTGCAGCCGGGCTGAGCCCTGCACCTGGACTAAAAACGCCTCTAGCCGGTCTCGTAGCCAGACAAGCTCCAGCCCCTGGAGGGGACCGTCTGCTCCCTGCAGTCCGTCCGTACCCTCTAGCTCAGCGCGGGTCGGGTGAGGTTCGGCCCAACTATCTAGATCTGCCGGTTCTGCGTACAGGGGATAGCGGTATTCGTCGGTTCTTACTCGACTAGCGGCGTAGGTTGGCTCGAAATAGCCGGTAAACGCCACTGTTCCCTCATCGTCATTACCGACTGAGCGATAGAACGCAAACTCAGCGGCGACGGCGGTCTGCAGCTCAGCGGCAGAGTGGCTTTGGGCAACCAGTTGGCGAAAACGCACCAGGCTGCGTCGGACGCGATCGCGACTAAACGCTTGCACCTCGACCTCAGCGTAGTCCTCAGCGGCCTTCTCACTATTCAGATAGCTCAGGCTGTGGTCAATGGCCTGTAGCAGCGCCTGCCGGTCTTCGCCAAAGTCGACATCATAACCCAATCGAACCGCCGGATTGCTGGCCGCTGCGGTGAGGATACAGTCTAACGGTTCCAGCACCCGCACCGGATCAACCGTGGGCGCGTCAAGCAGTTCTTCAGCCTGCGTGGGGACTGCCAGACCGACCAGCGTACTCGCCAGTCCTAGCGCGGTGACGCCGCCCCAGAAACGTCTACTTGGCCACCGCCTTGACTGCAATGTCATACTCTTCGATCTTCCTAAAGTCCCGCTATTTTAGAGGACGTTGGGCGTCTAGGCGACGTCAGGACCGACTAAATTTTGAACCGTCTACGCTAGCCGGCCCAAGGCCCACCGACGCTGGAGCTAAACTGGGGCTCAACCCGGATAGCGACCAGACGCGATGGGCGAATGACCATATACTCCCCTGGATTAACGTCTGGCAGCGGCACCTTGATCATGTCATCCGAATTGACCTTGGGCATCAGCTCACCGCTGTACCACTTCTGAAAGTCCTGAATCGTCGAGAACCGGACCTGCTCGCGGTGTCCGCCATCGAATAGCATGTGAATGATGAATTCGCTCGGGGTTCTTGCCATACCTACTGCCGGTTAAGTCACGGTCATATTATGGGCTTCCCCGTCCCAAAAATTTCAAAACGGTCTGGATTTGTAGACAGTTGCTGATGGGGTGCGCGCTCAAAAATGGGGGAACTTGTAGAAATACATAGAACACAGACGGTCCCTCTAGCGCCGCTGTACATTGAAAAATAGCGTTTTCAGTTTGGCTACAATGCGTAAGGTTTTTCAGATCGTCGGTGCGATCGCACTGGTATGCCTACTAGCGATCGGTGGCTGTCAGCTCGTCGGGCTCAATGCCTCTCAGCCCGATTCATCTCAATGGGAGCAGGTCGAACAGCAGGTTGAGGCGACCCCTGCCGCAGACATCCAAACCCCAGAACAAACCCAAGAAATCCTGCCGGGTAGTGCTTTCAATGCCTACTTTCCAGCAGCGAGCGGCGAATATGAGCGGGTCTACACCCAAGAGAAAAAGGGGTTTGCTGAGGCCAAGCTGAAGCGCGATGGGCGTGATGTAGCCATGCTATCGGTGTCAGATACGGCAGCGAACCCTGCGGCGGTCGGCAAGTACCAAGACAGCAGCGTACTGCTGCAGGGTTACCCAACCGCAACAATTGGCAGTACAACCACTGGACTGCTCGTGGCCGACCGCATTCAAGTCAAGGTACTCTCCCGCGATGAAGCCTTCACCGCCGACGATCGCGAGGCCTGGTTACAGAAGTTTGATCTAACGGGCCTGGCGGGTCTGGTTAAGTAATCGCGCCCTAGATGGCCAAAGCTATAACCGCCCTGAGGAGGCACCATGAGCAAATCAATTTATGAGCTGGTCGATGGGCTCCCCGAGCGCAATCTGACCGTATTTGCCCTGCGATCGCTCGACCGAATTCTGCCAGGCGAGTGGGATAACCTGACCGGGTTTACCAACACGATTCGCACGGTCACGGGGGAAACCGATGAGGCGCTGATTGAGCAGATCGGGGCGCGGGCAATTCAGCTTTACAACGACAAATCCCAGGGCTATCAGCGGGCGCTGTGGCTCTACCAGACCATCGACAGCACTGGCAGCGCTCTGGGGTCTGCGGCGTTGGCGGGCAAGGTGACCGAGAACGTACCTTTTCTGGGCCTGCTCAATCGCCTGACCCCCAAGCCTGAAAAGGCCCAAACCATCGATTTGAGTCTGAAGCTGGTCACCGAAATTGTGGCATTTTGTAGCATCAACGGTCTGCCCGGTGACAGCATTGGCGACTTCGTCACATCCTTAGGCGACTACAGTGGCGAGTCACTGACCCGAATGGCGGCGCTAGTCTGTTTTGACGGGCTCGTGCCCCTAGGACCGAACTTCATCAAATTCGCAGGCAGTACCCTCAACGACCTGCGACCGAAGGATCTCGACACCAACCCCGCCTTTAAGCGGCTCAAGGAAGCGATTCCCGGTCAGAAAACAGCCGATCAGCTCAACTTTATCGAAGCCAGTTTTAACTCGGTTAAAGGATGGATGGGGGACTTTGCCGAGTCTAAGGACCTGACGCCGCAAAAGGTGCTGGACAATCTCAAAACGTTTGTCAACATTGCCGACGATAAGGCTGATTACGTAGGTGCCTTTCTCGACATGACCACCAATTACTATGAGCACACCGGCATTCAGACCCTGGCGCGGCGGTTAGTAGAGCGGGCAGTGGCGGAGATTTAGTATATATGTCATTTACCCGGTTCATTCTGCGTTCAAACCAAAGGCTTCAGCAAAGACAATCGGGTCGTAATACTCTCGGAACAGCTGAATTCGCCCATCCACTACTTTGAACAGGCCGCCGTAGCGCTGCTCGTACAGCCGCCCGGTCGGAATCACTTCAACGGTTCCTCGCCATTCGGCGAACACCATGGTCGGATCCTGCATGGGGTAGAAGACCAGCTCAGCAGTAAAGTTGGTGGCGCCGCTAATTTCCGGCCAGGCTCCGTACAGCGTCAAAATGTTCTCTTTGCCCTCAACTAATTTAGGAAAGCCAGGGGGAGAGAAAGGCATTTCCTGGATGGCGTCATCGGCCCAAACCATAGCGAAGGCGTCCATGTCTTTTGTTTCGAGACTCCCCAGAAAATCTCGGACGATTTGTTCCGTTTGCTGGCGCTGCAGGTACTCATCGGGATTTGCCTGAGCCTGCTCCGTTGCGGCCGTCAAGATTGCTCGGTCGCCCGCCTCTTCGAGCAGGTTAAAGGTCATATGGGTAATTTGCCAAGCATCCTCCGTTCGCGTGAAGCGGTAATCGTAGGTGCCGGCAACCTGCCAGCTAGCGTCGTTGAGCTGGTGGTAGGCAATCACGTCGGCGGTGGCGATGGCGCTGTCGGCCCCCGCTTCGACTTCAATATCTGACAGCGTATGTCGCGTGTAGTCAAAACCGGGGAGTAGCCCGGCCCAGGCGGTCATTAATTCCTCTGGACTGTAGAGAGTGGCCGTTCCGCCAAACAGCGAGGTGTAGTCCATCATCACCTCATCAGCGTAGAGCGTTTCTAGACTTTCGAAATGGCCTGCATCAGCCAGGGCCGCCACGCTCTCGACGGTGGTGACCAGCGCGGCTTCGTCCGGCGTGAGAGGTTGAGCGACGGCGGGAACTGCGGCTGTGGATAACGTGATCGGTAAAAGCGTGTTGAGAAAAAGCGTTTTCATGATAGGTCTCTCCAACAACAAGAGAATTTTTGAAATTAAGAGTAGGGAGCCAAGCATCTGACTCAACTCCCCGCAGGGCTGCGCTGTGCCCTCAAAGCGTGCGGTCAAAGTGGTCAGCGGTGCGGTCAATTGCATCTTCGACCAAGGCTGGCTGGTCGTAGTAGTCCATCTGTAGCCCCTCGATCCAGTCGATAGATTTTGCGCCGGGAACCGCGCCGAAGAACGCCTGGGCATTGTCCGGCAGGGCCATCTGGTCGCCGTGGATCATGTGGTAAGGAATGGTGATGTCCTCAGCGGCGGCCAGCGCGTCGAAGATGAGCCAGCCTTCCCAGGCCATGATTGGGAAGCGATTGTCGTATTCAGGAATCGCGCCGCGCTGAGGGTCGGTGTAGTAAAAGCTCGGGTCGGCCCAGCGCATGGCCGCCAGATCAATGGCTTCGTCATTGGTGGCGGCCAGGGTGTACTGGACGATCCCATCGGTTTCGTAGTAGGTCTCAGCCTGCTGACTGGCAGCGATTAGCCGGTCGTAGCGCTCTGGGGTGTAAATAGCGCGGGCGGTTTCGTTATCGTGGAGCCACGCGGCGACAGTCACGAACGAATCGAAGGGGGCACCGGTTGCGATCGCATGAGCCATGTACCCTGCCGAGGCACAGACAGCCAGCCCGCCAATCCGGTCGTCGGCCACCTCTGGCAGGGTGGGTAAGAATTCAGCAGCTGCGTGAATGTCTTCAATTTTTAGCTGTGGATTCTCGTATCCGCGAACCTCACCGCCGCTCTCGCCAAAGTTACGAAAGTCAAACGCTAGGGCTGCGTAACCCCGGTCGGCCAACTCTTCGGCGTAGAGACCGGCCATCTGTTCTTTGACCGAGGTCCAAGACCCCGTCACCACAATACCGGGCAGTTCCTGACCCTCAGTGTAGTTGTCAGGCAGGTAGAGGTCACCGACTAGCGTTTCACCGTGACTTTCAAAGGTGACTTCGCGAACTTGAGCAGCCTGGGCGGCCTGGGGGATTAATACAGCAGCTGCAGTGGTAGAAAGGAGAATATTAAAGCGTTGCATGAGCCTGTAGGGGATTGACTACGGGTCTACTATCGAGGAAACGCCTGAAAAAAACTTGAATCGCATTGCGGCGTTTTAGTACGAAATTGCGATGGCCCATTTTGAGGGGGCTGGACTTGACGTCCACTTTCAAAACGACTTTAATTTAGACATGCATCTAATTAGATGTGTGTCTAATAGTTAAGAATCGTCATGCGTTCCCAGACCCAGCCCGCCCAGGCCCAGCCTACATTCCATACCCTGCTGAGCTTCTTCAAAGTATTAGCCGATGAAAGCCGTCTGAAGCTGATTGGCCTGTTAGCGCAGCAGGAGCGCAGCGTTGAAGAGATGGCAGCCCTGCTGTCGCTAAAAGAGCCTACGGTTTCACACCATCTAGCACGGCTCAAGCAGATGGAATTGGTCACAGTTCGGCCTGAGAAAAACGCTCGATATTACCGGCTCAACCAGGATGCGCTGCAGACGCTGTCTAAGGGCATTCTTGCGCCCGACAATATTGCCAGTTTCGCTGAAGACATTGACGTTGATGCGGCAGAGACCAAAATTTTGAACAACTATTTTGAGAATGGTCAGCTCAAGTCGCTGCCCGCCAGCCGCAAAAAGCGCTGGGTCATTCTCAAGTGGTTGGCCAACCAGTTTGAAACAGAGAAAACCTACCCCGAAAAAGAGATCAACGCCAAACTAAAACAGTTTCACCTCGACGTGGCCACGCTGCGCCGTGAGTTGATTGGCTACCAAATGATGCAGCGTGAAAAAGGAACCTACTGGCGCTTACCCGAAGCCGACTGGCGCACTGAAGCAGAGCAAAACTGAACGCGATTTCACCCGCCATCAGCAGCCACTATCCCAGCGATGGGAAATCACAATACAAGGCGCTATTCGCGTCTGCTAAGGTCGAAGGGTAGCAGGCCAGCAGGAGGCGTTTCATCATGACAAAGGTTCTGATGAACGGCAAATCCCCATCTCAGCCGTTCCACGGGCATGAGGTTACCGAAGTTCTCAGCCACATCGGCAGTAATCTAGAAAAAGGCCTAACCGCCGAAGCGGTTGCAAAGCGCTACGAAACCTACGGATGGAATGAGCTGCCGACCCAACCCGGTAAGCCTGCCTGGCTGAGGTTTCTGCTGCAGTTTCACCAGCCACTACTCTACATTTTGTTGATTGCGGGCGCGGTCAAGGCGTTCTTGGGCTCCTGGACCAATGCAGCGGTGATCTGGGGGGTTACTGTTCTAAACGCCGTCATTGGTTACGTGCAAGAAGCCAAAGCCGAGGACGCTATTGCCTCTCTGGCCAGGGCCGTCACCACCGAAGCCACGGTGCTGCGCGACGGACAGACGCTGCAGGTGCCCTCGCGCGATTTGGTACGGGGGGACGTGGTGCTGCTGGTCTCCGGCGACAAGGTGCCCGCCGACCTGAGACTGTTCAAGGCGAGAAATTTACAGGTGGACGAATCTGCCCTGACGGGAGAATCGCTGCCGGTGGACAAGTCGGTCCATACCCTACCGCCCGAGACGCCCCTGGCGGAGCGCACCAACATGGCCTACGCGGGCAGCTTTGTCACCTTTGGGCAGGGTCGGGGGATTGTGGTAGCTACCGCAGCGGCAACGGAGGTGGGCCAGATCTCCCAGTCGATGGAGCAGCGCGTGAGCCTGATGACGCCCCTGACACGCAAGTTTGCCAAGTTCAGCCGCGTTCTGTTGTATGCCATTTTGACCGTGGCGACCTTCACCTTTGTAGTGGGTCTGGGACAGGGAGAATCCTGGGAGTATATGTTTGAGGCGGCAGTAGCACTGGCCGTCAGTGCCATCCCCGAGGGCCTACCAGCGGTGGTGACCATTACTCTGGCGATTGGGGTAAACCGCATGGCCCAGCGGCACGCCATTGTTCGTAAGCTGCCAGCGGTAGAGGCACTGGGAAGCGCAACGGTGATCTGTTCTGACAAGACCGGCACGCTGACCGAAAATCAGATGACCGTGCAGGCGATTTACGCAGGTGGCGAGCATTACCGCGTGAGCGGCGGCGGTTATAGTCCCGCAGGCGAGATTCTGCATCTACGCGACAATAAAGCAGAGATACCTTTCGAGGATGGCCTGCCCAGCGCGTTGAAAGAATGCCTGACGGCGGGCGTTCTGTGCAACGATGCCCAGCTCAAACAGGACGGCGAGCATTGGTCGGTCGTGGGTGACCCTACCGAAGGGGCTCTGCTCGCGGCAGCAGCCAAAGCAGACCTGAGCCAGGCGGGGCTCGCGGCGGTTAACCCCCGGCTAGATGCAATCCCTTTTGAGTCGCAATATCAGTACATGGCGACGCTGCACGATGCTGCGGTGCGAGCGATTTACGTTAAAGGCTCGGTGGAGGCCATTTTAAGCCGCTGCAGCCAGATGATGGACCACCGGGGCAAGCTAACGTCATTGGACCGTGCGTCGATTGAGGAGGCAGTTGAGGAGATGACGGCCCAGGCCTTGCGGGTACTGGCCTTTGCCTGCAAATCGGTGGGCGCGCACCAACATTCCCTCGATCATGCTGACATTGAGACAGGGCTGGTGTTTTTGGGCCTGCAGGGCATGATTGACCCGCCCCGCCCTGAAGCCATCGCTGCGGTTCACGCCTGCCGCAATGCTGGCATCCAGATCAAGATGATCACGGGCGACCACATTTCTACCGCCCAGGCCATTGCCCAACGGATGCGGCTGCAAAAGTCAGAACAGGTGGTGGCCTTTGAAGGCCGGGCACTGGTGGAGATGGACGACGCGGCGCTGGTGCGGACAGTGGAGACAGGAGACGTGTTTGCCCGTGTGGCCCCAGCCCAAAAGCTACGCCTGGTGGAAGCGCTGCAGTCGAAGGGTGAAATTGTGGCGATGACGGGGGACGGGGTGAACGATGCCCCGGCTCTCAAACAGGCGGATATTGGTATTGCCATGGGCAAGGGGGGCACCGAAGTTGCAAGGGAAGCCGCGGACATGCTGCTGACGGACGACAACTTTGCCTCGATTGAGGCGGCGGTGGAGGAAGGACGCACGGTTTACCAGAACCTGCGCAAAGCGATCGCCTTTCTGTTGCCGGTCAACGGGGGTGAGTCGATGACGATTTTAATCAGCGCGCTGCTGGCAAGGGACCTGCCGATTTTGTCGCTGCAGGTGCTCTGGCTGAATATGATTAACTCCCTAACGATGACGGTACCGCTAGCATTTGAGCCAAAGTCTGAAGGGACAATGCAGCGGCCACCGCGACCGCCCCAAGAGCCTCTGATTACCCGACAGTTGCTTAACCGAATTTTGCTGGTTTCACTCTTTAACTGGGTCCTGATTTTTGGCCTGTTTGAGTGGGCCGAGGTGGCAACGGGCGATATTGCCGTGGCGCGGACGATGGCAATTCAGGCGCTGGTGGCGGCTCGGATTGTGTACCTGCTGAGCATTAGTCAGTTGGGTAAAAGCCTGATGGGGCGAGTACGCGGCAAAGCAAACAGGGTAACGAATGCACCGTTTTTGATGTGCGGGATTGGGGGTGCGATCGCACTTCAAATCCTCTTTAGTCAATGGCCTGTTATGAACACACTGTTTGAGACCGCCCCCCTCACCTGGGGCCAATGGCTGATTTGCCTGCTGCCCATGCTGCCCATGGTACCGTTTGCGATGTGGGTTAATCGCGTTGATCCTAACCAGAGTCGCAGGACAGGATAGGATCTCTCTAGCAATAGAAAATAGACACAATGAAAAAAATCTTGGTTGCGTTGGACTATGGTGACACCTGCAATAGCGTTTTTAACCAGGCGCTAGAGCTAGCTCGGTCAACCGAGGCATCGCTACATTTACTCAGGGTTCTAACGCCAGAAAACGATGCCAGCCTGGCATTTTCGCCCTACTCAGACAAAGACTGGGACACCTACGCCGAACAGTACCGCGTGGCTGAAACGGCGGGTCTCAAGCTATTAGAAGGGTTTGCGGATAAAGCAAAAGCAGTGGGGATTGAGACTGAGTTGACTCAGGCGATGGGAAATCCAGGCGCAATCATCTGCCAGTTGGCCAAAACCTGGGAAGCGAACCTAATTGTTGTTGGCAGTCGCGGGCGCACAGGGCTGAGTGAAATGCTTTTAGGAAGCGTGAGTAACTATGTGGTGCACCACGCGCCTTGTTCTGTCTTTGTTTTCCACAGCCGGTGATAGCTCAGAAGGTAAGTCTAGACTTAGGGAACATGCGGATATGCAACGCCCAAACGTTTGTGGCGACTGCCATACCACTGCTGCCGTTTACGATGTTTGTTAGCCGTTCTATCAGAATCGCTACTCTGCGATAGCTGTCGGTGGGCATAGCAGAATTTCTCGGCCTATGGTTTGAAACACGGACATCTTTTTATACACAGATGTCCTCAAGAATTTCAGCATTTAGAATACCAACTAAAAGCTGCGTTGAAGGTATATGGGATCTAGGAAGCAGATATAATTGGGTTGTTAAAAGAACTGTCGAATCGATCTTTCAGAAGGAGGATCGTCATGAGTATTATCGTATTTCGCTCAGATCGTAAAAAGCATCACACCGCAGAGATGTCTTTGCCTGAGCAGCTAACTCGGAGAAACCAGTTTACGAGATTCGCCTGTCAAATAAGCCGAAAGTTGCATTTGGATAAGTACTTTTGGTATTTTATTTTACTGTTAATAATCTCGACTCCGCTGTATAAAGCTTACGAGAGTGCAACAGCTGCTGACCCCGTTCCAGGAAACAACTTAGAACAGCTAGATCCGAAAATCGGAACCGATGATTGGTTAGCTGTAGCAGCTCTATTCGGCGCGGCTGGAGGCTTGTTGTTGAGTGCGAATGGAATTCACAACCAATATCATCACAACAAACTCCTAAGAGCTTCGAAGTATATAGAAAGCTGGTGCAGCGAAGACTTCGAAAAGAAAATTCAACCAGTTCTGAATCTGGCAGATTCAGAACTCGAAAAAATATACGAAGGGAAACCCGCTTCTATAGAGGAGGGTGATCTAGAAACTCCGATATTGCGTCTAAAGTACAGTGGCTACAAGCCATTGCTTCGAAAGCTGTCGACTGCTCAAACCAAGATTGCGAAAGTAGTCCTGAACGATCAGGAAAAGCAAAAGCAAGCGAAGAATCTCTTTGCCTTTTTTGAACACATGGGCATGGACGTAAAACTTGGCCTTGCTGACGAGGAGTATCTCAAAAACTTTTTCTATGCTGTAGTCATTAGATACTACGAGCTATTTAGAAAATATATTGAATACTGGCAACACAAGAGGGATAGCCGTGGTGTCTACTGCAATTTTGTTTTTCTAGCACAGTCTTGGGAGAAGGAAAACGATCCACCAGAGTTGCCAAGAATTTGTCAGAGGGAAACAATTTTGAGTCCTGAGGATCTAGAATACATTGACGATCAGACATCTGCTGAAGCCTACGCAATCGGGGTTACAACGTTCGATTTGGCTGATAGCTTGTAACATTTGAGCCTAATGCCCTCCCCAACTTGACCTATTCGCCCCCTGTATCAGCCTCACCGCCCTCCACCAAAACAGTCTGATAGTATCCAGCAGGCTTATCGCCCACCGTTGCGCCCCCGTGAATCATGCCCTGTAGTTCATCGCCAAAGAAGGTGTAGGGGAACCGAGCTTCCGGTTGGCTCACCGCATCCAGCCGCTGCTGTAGCTCAGCGGGGATCTCAAACTCCAGCGCACCCAGGTTGTCTTCTAGCTGGTACAGCTTCGTGGCCCCCACCAATACCGATGCCACGCCGGGTCGATTTACGGCCCAATTCACTGCCACTTGGGCCATCGAGCGATCTAGCTCATTTGCAACCCTCTCCAGCTCCGCAACAATCTGCCAATTTCTCTCGGTGAACTTGTTGAACGCTGGGTTACCGCTGTCGGCCAGACCAGCTAGCCGCCCCTCACCTTCCCCACCGCCTTCTGAGGGCTTGTACTTGCCTGAGAGCAGACCACTAGCCAGGGGCGACCAAACCATCACACCCATGCCCAACTGCTGGGCTAAAACCGTGTGCTCAAACTCGATATTGCGCTCGGCCAGAGAGTACTCTAGCTGCAGGGCAGTCAGCGGTTCTAGGTGCCTTTCGTGGGCGATTGTCTGGGCCTGGGCTGCATACCAGGCGGGTACATCTGAGAGCCCCACGTAGCGGACCTTACCCGAGCTGACCAGATCGTCCATTGTCCGCATCACCTCAGCCGCAGGCGTGATTTTGTCCCAGGTGTGCAAAATGTACAGATCGATGTAGTCGGTACCCAATCGCTCTAGTGACCCTTCAACGGCCCGCATAATATTCTTACGACCGTTGCCGCCCGCGTTGGGATTACCGGGCTGGGCGTTGTAGCTAAACTTGGTCGCGATCACGACCCGATCACGGCTATTAGTGTCTTTCACGAACTGACCCAGCATCTTCTCGCTGTTGCCGTTGGTGTACAGGTCTGCCGTATCAAAAAAGTTGCCGCCTGCTTCCAGGTACTTGTCGAATAGCTGCCGTGAATTAGACTCGTCCGCGCCCCAGCCCCAGTCGTCGCCAAAGGTCATGGTGCCAAGGGCCAGACGGCTGACTCTCAGGCCCGAATTGCCCAGCGTATAATATTGCATAGGTGTCTCCTGTGCGATCGCAACTAACTTACAGTCCCTACTATCGATGAAAATCCTCCGTAGGACTGGGATCTGCTTGCTACGGTTTGGTCTTAAATTGCTCAGCCTTGTCTAGCCCTGCTTAGTTTAGTCCTACTTGATGGAAAGCCAGATTCGCTACGTCGATAGCCAAACGCTCAAGCCAGAACCCGAGGTTACACCGGGGCAGATTGTTGCTTCGAGCAAAGACCTCGGCTGGGACGGTATCTATATCGAGAAGGGTGAGAACGAGCGCTTTAACCCGGACGATGTCACCGTGCCGCAGCACTACTTTGCGATGAACATCGGCCCTGCTTTTGAGTGGGAGTGGAAAGACGGCAAACACTTTCGAACCCATCGCTACGAACCCGGCGAGCTGTGGGTGAATCCTGCCGGGGTCCCGTTTTCACATCGCATCAACACCTATAACCAATTCGTACTGTTGACCCTAGACCCCAAAAAGCTAGTGGATATCTTGCCTGACCAGCCACTGCTCGATCGGCAGGTCTTTCGCCGCCAGCACAAAGCGCAAGATCGTCATTTACAAACCCTGATACAGGCGCTGCTGGTAGAGGCCGAGAGTGGCGGCCCCAACGGCAAACTTTATGCCGACACGCTATCGACCGCGCTGGCTGCTCACTTTGTTAATCGCTACGGTACCGACTTCACGCTTGAGCTACCGGCATCTCAATCGCTAGAGCGGCAGCGCCTCAGTCAGGTGATTGACTACATTGAAGATTCTCTAACTGAAGACATTGGGTTGGACGACTTGGCACTGGTTTCAGGCTTTAGCAAGTTTCACTTCTCTCGACTGTTTAAGCAGGCGTTTGGCACAACCCCTCACCGCTATATGATGAAGCGCCGGATTGAACGGGCCGCCATTACGCTGAAGCGGGAGGTGCCCAAAGACGCCCTGACCATTGCCCAGGTCGCCCATCAGTTTGGGTTTGCTGACCAGTCCCACTTTACACGGGTGTTTAGGCAGAGCAAGGGCATGACGCCCAAAGCATTTCTAAAAGAGGCTCGACTAGCATAGGTCACCAACAAGCAGGCTACGCCTGTAAAGCCAGCAGTACAATGCTATAGACGGCGCTATAGACGCCATGCCGGTCAAAAACAGACCAAAGTGACTTTCCTGATGCTTGGGCAGCTCTTCTTTTCTCAGCACATGACCTTCGAGATGCGCCAAAATCGCTAAGATGATTCACATTACACTGGCGCGGCGGACGGTTGATGAATCAGGGCTGGACCTATTGCGATCGCATCACCCAAAAATCCGCCAACGTTACCCTGCTCGACTACTACACCCAGCGCTACCACCACTCAACCCGGCAACAGTGGCAGGGGCGCATCGAGGCTGGCCAGGTCAGAATTAATGGCCAACCTGCCCGCCCCAACACGCTGCTAGAGGCTGGCCAGAAACTGACCTATCATCGTTCACCCTGGCAGGAGCCAGCGGCCCCGCTCGACTTTCATATCTGCTACCAGGACAGTGATATTTGGGTGGTGAATAAGCCGTCGGGGCTGCCCGTACTCCCCGGTGCCAACTTCCTTGAGCACACCCTGCTGTGGCAGGTGCGGCAGCAAGACTCAACCGCCTATCCAGTGCATCGGCTGGGACGGGGCACCTCGGGGCTCGTCCTATTCGCGCGCACGCCTGTAGCCCGAGCCCACCTCAGCCAGCAAATGCGCAGCCACCAAGTGACTAAAACCTACCGAGCAATTGTTGGCGGAACTACTATCCCTGCAGAATTCACGATTGACCAGCCGATTGGCAGGTGTCCCCATCCCACCCTCGGCTACGTGTACGGCGCGGTAGATGATACCGATTCTGATGGTCTTTGGGCAAAGAGCCAGGGGCAGGTACGGCAATATATGGACGATCGAACAGAAGTGAAGGTGACGATCACAACCGGACGCCCCCACCAAATTCGCATTCACCTGGCAGCGCTGGGGCATCCCCTACTGGGCGACCCGCTTTACTCGGTAGGTGGGCGGCCCAGACCGGACGCAGTCCCCGGCGACTGTGGCTACTTTCTCCATGCCTGGCAGCTATCTTTCCGACAGCCTACCACAGGTAAACAGTTGACTATTCAACAGGACCCGCCCTGGGACTCGGACGCGCACCTACGAAGCTAGGGGCAACTCTTCTCTAGTCTGCTTCTGTGCCTGCTGAGCCAGAAAGTTGTCTAGCTGCTCTTCGATCTGTTGTCGAACGGTTTCTCTAAAGTCGATGAAGTGTTCGGCCTGGGCACACACGGAAACGTAATTACCTGCCGCCTCAGGATAGCGTCGCAGCATGTCGAACAGGTTTAGCCAAAACCGCAACCGGGTTTTACGCACAACGCCCTGCCGCCAGCAGATGATGGCAAAGGCGCGAACAATCGTCCAATTGATATCTGGGCTGCCCGCCGACTGACTGCGACCCTGATAGTGCTGCCGCTGTCCCTCAGCCAGCATGAGGAAGTGGCGATAGGTACGGTTGAGCAGCTTCATCGGGTCGTACAGCGCCCAAAACGCCTGAATGAATTCATGGGTGATTTCTTCAATTGGCCGCGTGGGAATAAAGTTCGTCAGGGTGGCCTGGTTGATGTCGGCTCCCTGAATTAGCATACGGTCTTCTTTTATCAAGCGGTGCCACAGGGCCGTGTCAGGCAACGCCTGTAGCATACTGAGCATGGCGGTGGGAATGGCAGTTTGCTCAACAAAATCAACAATGCGCTGGCCTGCCCCGGTTTTCTCCCCGTCAAAGCCGATAATAAACCCGGCCATTACCCGCAGACCCGACTGGGTGATCGTATCCACCGCTTCTGATAGGGGACTGCGCGTATTTTGGTGCTTGCGCGTTAGGGTCAGGCTATCGTCGTCGGGGGTCTCAATGCCCAGGAAGACAGTACCAAAGTTACAGTCCACCATCATCTGCATTAGCTCTAAATCCTGAGCCAGGTCTACCGATGCCTCTGTGGCAAAAGAGAAGGGATAGTTGCGCTCCTCCATCCAGGGCTTCATCTCTTTGAGCAACAGTTTGACGTTACGCTTGTTGCCAATAAAGTTGTCGTCAACCATGAAGATGCTGCGTCGCCAGCCCAGCTCATACAGGTACTGCAGCTCAGCCAGTAACTGCTCGGGCGCTTTGGTGCGCGGTTTGCGCCCATACAGCACAATGATGTCGCAAAACTCGCACTGAAACGGGCAGCCCCGCGAAAACTGAATCGACATTTCTGCATAGGCGTCGAACTCAAGCAGATCGTAGCGAGGAATCGGGGTAATGGTAATGTCGGGCTTGTCGCCGCCCGAACGAAACAGGCCGCTGGTTTCACCTCGCTCGATCGCCTCGACAAACATCGGCAGAGTAATTTCGCCCTCGTCCAAAATCAGAAAATCAGCGCCTGCCTTCTCCACTTCCTGAGGCATGGCCGTGGCGTAGGGCCCGCCGATGGCGACCAGCTTATTGCGCCGCTTGGCTTCCTGAATTTGCGCTGCAAAGTCTACTTTCTGAACGATCATGCCCGAGAGCAGCACCAGCTCAGCCCAGTCCCACTCGGCCTCGGTGATGTCGCGAACGTTGCGATCGACCAGCTTGAATTCCCAATCCTGAGGCAAAATGGCGGCTACCGTGATGATGCCGAGGGGCGGCAGCTGAGCCTTGAAATCAACGAGTTCCAGTGTTTTGTCAAAAGACCAGAAGCTCTTCGGAAACAAGGGATAGATTAAGAGAACTCGCATTAAGTTTGCCTCAGTTTCATATATCTTAATGCGTCTTAGCACTAAATTACCAGCACCTGACACCCCCCTTGTCGAACCTATCGTCAGCATTGAAGATGTGCTTTTTGTATTTCTAAGCGACCACATTGGATGAATATCAATCCGTTTAGGATTTTTTTGTCCTAGTAAATGTCCCTTACAACACGCCAGTTTTTTGATATGAATGCACTAAATTGTATAAAGCCACTGGCAAAATCCTGGGCGAATTGTGATCTTGGTTAAGGACTGTGTTACGTCTGTTTACGAACAGTTTCTTCTATCTTAAAAACAATAGTTCGAACGTTTCGTGTCGCACAATGGGCGAAATCCATCTTGTGTTAGGAGAGGCCTATGGATGTTAGAGCTGCGATCGCACTTGAAGCCGGACAGCCCTTAAGTATCGAAACCGTTCAGCTAGAAGGGCCACAAGCCGGTGAGGTGCTGGTTGAGATTAAGGCCACGGGTATCTGCCACACCGACGCCTACACCCTTTCAGGGAAGGACCCCGAGGGCCTATTTCCCGCTATCCTCGGCCACGAAGGAGCCGGTATTGTGGTTGAGGTAGGACCTGATGTCAAAAGCCTGCAGCCGGGCGACCATGTGATTCCACTCTACGTACCCGAGTGCCGACAATGCGAATACTGTCTTAGTTTCAAGACAAACCTGTGTCAGGCCATTCGCGGTACCCAGGGCAAGGGGCTAATGCCTGACGGTACCCGTCGGTTTTCGCGCAATGGCGAACCGCTCTACCACTACATGGGCACCTCGACCTTTGCCAACTACACCGTCGTCCCTGAGATCTCTCTAGCAAAAATTCGAGAAGATGCCCCCTTTGAGAAGGTCTGCTATATCGGCTGTGGTGTGACCACGGGTATCGGTGCAGTCATCAATACGGCCAAGGTAGAACCCGGTGCCAACGTTGTTGTCTTTGGCCTGGGCGGTATCGGTCTAAACGTGATTCAGGGATGCCGCCTGGTCGGAGCCGACAAGATCATTGGCGTAGACCTTAACCCTGCCAAGTGCGATTTGGCCGAGAAGTTTGGCATGACCCACTTCGTGAATCCTAAAGAAGTCGAAGGCGACCTGGTTCCCTATCTAGTAGACCTAACCGGGGGCGGGGCCGATTACAGCTTTGAATGTATCGGCAACGTGAACGTCATGCGTCAGGCACTAGAATGCTGCCACAAGGGCTGGGGCGTCAGCGTGATTATCGGCGTCGCCGGAGCCGGTCAAGAGATCAGCACGCGACCGTTTCAGCTAGTGACCGGGCGCGTGTGGAAGGGAACCGCCTTCGGGGGTGCCAGAGGCCGCACCGACGTACCTAAAATCGTGGACTGGTACATGGACGGCAAAATCAACATTGACGACCTGATTACCCACGTGATGCCGCTGGAAAAGATTAATGAAGGCTTTGAGCTAATGCACAAGGGCGAGAGCATCCGTAGCGTTGTCACGTTTTGATCACTTCACAAGAACAGAAAGATGAGCCTCACGCTACAAAAAGAATATGCCTGCTTTGGCGGTACCGTCGGCTACTACAGCCATCCTTCGGCTGAATGCAGCTGCGAAATGCAGTTCACCGTTTTCACGCCACCGCAGGCTGCAGACGGACCTGTGCCAGTACTGTACTTTCTCTCGGGGCTGACCTGTACGCCTGAGAATTTTACGGTCAAAGCCGGAGCCCAACGCTACGCTGCCGAAGCTGGACTGATGCTCGTTGCCCCCGACACCAGCCCCCGTGGCGTCAACATTCCAGGCGAAGACGAGGATTGGGATTTTGGCAGCGGGGCAGGCTTTTACGTGGATGCAACTCAGCAGCCCTGGGCATCGCACTACCGCATGTATAGCTATGTGACACAAGAACTGCCACAGCTGATTGAGGCGAATTTCTCTATTCGAGCCGACCGCCAAGGTATATTCGGCCATTCGATGGGCGGTCACGGGGCGCTGGTATGCGGTTTGCGTAATCCCGAACTGTTCAAATCGATCTCGGCCTTTGCCCCCATCGCCGCACCGAGTCAGTGCCCCTGGGGCACCAAAGCGTTCACGAACTATTTGGGCTCCGATACAGCCCAATGGCGAGACTACGACGCCAGCGAACTGATTAAGCACCACGCCGATACTACTCGCACGATCCTGATTGATCAGGGCACTGCCGACACCTTTTTAGCGCAAAAGCAGCTGCTTCCAGAGGTCTTTGAAGCCGCCTGTGAGCAAGCAAACCAGCCACTAACGCTGCGGATGCAGGAGGGCTACGATCATAGCTACTTCTTCATTGCTTCATTCGTGGGAGACCATATTAATTACCACGCCAAGATGCTATGTAGCTCAACAGATGGATGATTGTGCCATTATTTAAGTGTTAAAAACAGCCTATCGTCCCTTTTATTATGACGGTTAAAGCATCTCTAACGGAAAGTTGGCAAATCACCATTCCACCCGAGGTAAGGCACAAGCTCGGCATCAAGGCCGGAGATGAGCTGGTATTCATTATTTCGGGAGATGAGGTGAGGCTTCGTCCGATCAAACGACGACGTCTTAGTGAATTTCGAGGCGCATTGCCAGCAACTTGTCCCTATCCTGGGAAACAAGCAGTGCGTAATCAGGTAGGCAAATTTCTGACGAATAAGGCTTCTGAAAGTACATGAACGCGTATTGGATAGATGCAAACGTTCTTTTGCGATTGATTACGGACGACCCTCCAGAGCTGGCAGAAAGAGCGGCACAGCTATTCGTGCGTGCAGAACAGGGGGACATCTTACTCATACCCTGGCTAGAGCCGTAAGCACAAACAACTTCAATACGGCAGATCTTTCTCGTTCCAGAGGCTGGGCTGTTCTGCTGCAAGCGGTAGTGATGTTTGAGCGGTCTCGTATTTTTTACTTTTTCTTTTGCCTTGTGGCTGCTGACGGCGTTTTGAAATATTTTCTTCGGTGGTTTCTTCGGCAATCACCTCGTAGAGAATCGCCATTTTGTTACCGTCGCCTTTCCGAAGGACGCGTCCCAGGCGCTGGATGTACTCTCGGGTTGAGCCGGTACCGGAAAGTAGGATGGCGACACGCGCTTCTGGAACATCCACACCTTCATTAAGTACGTGAGAAACCACAATGGTCTTGTACTCTCCACTGCGAAAATTTTGTAGTACTTGATGGCGCTCTTTGACGGGGGTTTGATGGGTAATCGCAGGAATGAGAAAGTCCTGGGAGATTTTATAGACGGTAGCATTGTCATTGGTGAAGATAATGGTGCGCTCGGGGTAGTGTTGGGCCAGCAGGTCTTCTAGAATTCTGAGCTTGCCTTCCGTCCCCAGTGCCAGGGTTTTGGCTTCGCGGTGGGCCAGCATTGCCCGACGACCCGCTTGGGAGCGGGCACTGGCACCCACAAAGCGCTTCCAACCTTCGGGGCTGCCCAGCCAGATCTTATTCTCCTGCAAAAAGTTGTTGCGGCGCTGAATCAGGTCGGCGTAGCGTTTACGCTCTAGCTCAGAGAGCTGCACTTTGAGCTGCACGATTTGATAGGGGGCCAGGGCCTGCCCCGATAGGTCGGCAGCGGTCTTGTGATAGACCACCGGTCCGAGCAGCTGATCTAAGTCCTCGTGGCGACCGTCGGCACGGTCTGGGGTGGCAGTTAGGCCGAGCCGATAGGGTGCGATCGCATATTCGGCAATTACCCGATTAAAGTCGCTGGGCAGGTGGTGGCACTCGTCGCAAATCAGCAGCCCGTACTGGTTTCCCAGGGTTTCGGCGTGAATAGCGGCGCTGTCGTAGGTGGCGATCAGAATCGGGGTGCGATCGCGACTGCCGCCGCCCAGCAGCCCCAACGACGCTGTTGGAAACGCCTTTTCCAGGTGCGCGTACCACTGGTGCATGAGGTCGAGCGTGGGCACCGTGATCAGGGTACTGCGCGGGGTGGCCTCCATCGCCAGCTGCGCCAAATAGGTCTTACCTGCTGCAGTGGGCAATACCACGACCCCCGCGCGTCCCGACTGGGTCCAAGCAGCCAGGGCCTCCTGCTGGTGCGGGTAGGGGGTCAGCACCAGCTCCGACGTCAGCGTTAGCGGCTCGAACGCAGTCGCGCTGTCTTCAAAGCTGGTTTGTTCCTGTCGCAGCGCTTCGACCAGGGGCCGATACTGATGAGCCGGAATGCGAAACCGTTCGATCCGGTCGTCCCAGGTGGCGTAGTCAATCCAGCCCTTGCCACGGGGCGGTGGATGCAGAATTAGAGTGCCACGATCAAACCGCAGCGTGGGCTTCCGGGGCATAGCGGGCCAGCGAGGGCGACAGTATCCGCATTCTATCGTTCTCTCTCGGTCGATCAACCGACCCCTTAGTGGTCTGTTAACGCTAGAAGTGAGGATTAGCCAGAGGACGTGAAACAGCGTTGACCCTGCACTACGCTGGCGTTGTCACCGGCTTCAGCACGTGCTGCATCATGTTTTCTTGTCGGACCGGGTCGAAGCTATTGTCACTGCGTGCCATCAGCCGGTAAATGTGGGGGCTTAGCTTCATGGCCCGCTTGAGATTACGGGCCGCTTCCGGCGCGTTGCCCTGCAGCGCATAGGTGGTCGCTCGACCATACCAGGCATTGGGGTTCGGTGTGCGGTGCCGCAACGACTGCTCGAAGCTTTCTAGCGCTTCGCTGTAGCGGTGTAGCCGATTGAGCACCAGGCCGCGATAGTTCCAGGCATAGTGGCAGGCGGGCTTGATCGACAGCGTCGTATCTAGACTGCTGAGCGAATCCTGATGCAGGCTCAGCGAAGCCAGTGCGATCGCACGGTTATACCAGGTCCGATAATTATCAGGATTAAGCTCAAGTGCCTGATTAAAGCTACTGAGTGCCTCACTGTAATTTTCTAGCTGCAGCATGGCATTGCCGCGGTTATACCAGGTTTTGCTGTCCTGCTTGTCGTAGATCAGCGATCGATCAAAGCTCGCGACCGCCGACTGATACAGGCCCAGTTTGGCCTGAGCAATGCCCTGGCCGTGCCAGGCCAGGGCGTTTCTGGGTTCTAGCCTTAGAGCCCCCTTAAAGTCCTCAATAGCGCGCTCATATTCCTTGAGTTCGCAAAAGGCATACCCCCGGTGCAGCCAGGCCTGTACGTTCCTAGAATCCAGCTCTAACACCCGACTGAATTTATTAATGGCGCCCTGATAGCGTCCCAATTCATACAGAGCAGAGCCCTGACCTAGCCACGTTTTAGCGTCTAGTTTTGAACCCTTAAATGTCACACCTTCGGACGACTTGATCACATTAATCACAGCGTTAGACAAGGAGGCCTCTAAATGCAGGCTAGACAGATTCCCCTGCCCGCCCTTTCGTCAATACACGAAATTTGTCAGTACATGAAGCAGGTCAAAGCGTAACCATACTTCGCCTATAGATCAGAGTGTTCCCGGATTCAAAAGGGGCTATCGGTGTCAGCATTACCGACATGCCCCTAGAACATGCCTTGATCGCTTCGGATATCTGTATTTACCTAGATGCCTTGTATAGCAATCGTTACAAAGGTTTATGACGATTGCTAGCCAGGTCGCGTACTGCGCTTGAAGGATGACGATACTGAGTGTCCAAAGCAAAGGGGGCAGCGCTATCTCAGAGTGTATCGAGCCACCGGCTAGCGCATAATAGGGGCATCCGGCCATCAGCAAGACGCACCATGACAGACACGGCTCGTATCGAAAGAGACTCCATGGGTGAGCGCACCCTGCCTGGCTCTGCCTACTACGGCATTCAGACCCTGCGCGCAGTTGAAAACTTTCCGATTAGCGGCCTCAAACCCTTGGCAACCTACGTGGATGCCTGCGTGCTGATTAAAAAAGCGACGGCGACGGCTAACGGCGAGTTGGGCTGCATTCCCTCGGAGATTGCCGATGCGATTGTGCAGGCGGCAGATGAGATTTTGGCCGGTCAGCTGCGCGATCAGTTCGTGGTGGATGTGTACCAGGCTGGGGCCGGCACGTCGCATCATATGAATGTGAACGAGGTGCTCGCCAATCGGGCACTAGAAATCTTGGGTGATCAGAAGGGCAACTACAAGCGAGTCAGCCCCAATGACCATGTGAACTATGGCCAGTCTACGAATGATGTGATTCCCACCGCGATCCGGATTGGCGGTCTGCTGGCGCTGGAGCGGACGCTATTGCCTGCACTGGTAGGTGCGATCGCAACTCTCAAGGCCAAGGCCAGCGAATTCCAGTCTGTCGTTCGCTCGGGGCGTACCCACCTGCAGGACGCCGTTCCCGTCCGCCTGGGCGAGGGCTTCCGGGCCTGGGCCATCATTCTCACCGACCACCAGTGCCGTCTCCAGGCGGCGGCGGAAGACCTCACCCTACTGGGTCTGGGCGGCAGCGCCGCTGGGACGGGCATGAACACCCACCCCCAGTATCGTCATCGGGCCGCTGAGCTACTGTCAGACTATCTAGGTAAAACGGTTAAGCCTGCCCCCCACCTGATGGCGGCGATGCAGAGCATGGCCCCCTTTGTAGCCGTCTCCAGCGCCCTACGGAATTTAGCTCAGGACCTGGTGAAAATTTCCCACGATCTGCGCCTGTTAGATGGGGGACCGAACACGGGGCTGAAGGAAATTCAGCTGCCACCAGTGCAGCCCGGCTCGTCGATCATGCCGGGCAAATACAACCCGGTCATGGCCGAAATGACCTCAATGGTGTGCTTTCAGGTAATGGGCTACGACCAGGCCATTACCCTGGCAGCCCAGGCCGGGCAGCTTGAACTCAACGTGATGATGCCGCTGATCGCCTACAATTTAATCCACAGCATCGAGATTTTGGGCACAACCATTAAGGCGCTAGACCAACGGTGTTTGCTGGGAATTGAGGCGCGACCTGAGCGCTGCAGGCAGTATGCCGAAGCGTCCCTGGCCCTGGTGACGGCGCTGAATCCGCACCTTGGGTATTTGAATGCCGCTGCGATCGCAAAACAGTCCCTCGAAACCGGCAAGCCCCTGCGCCAAATTGTGCTGGAACAGGGCCTGATGGACCCTGAAAAACTCGACCAAGTACTGGATTTAGAAGCAATGAGTAAGCTAGTAGAATAGGCATCCCTTCTCGCTGCTCCATTCTTGTCTTCTGACTCCTGCCTCCTGTCTATGACCTACTCCGCACCACCAACCGATACCTACGCCCCCGAAAATGACGCCTGGTGGGTGCATCGATGGACCGACCTGCTCAACTCCTACCGCTTCAAAAAGCGCCTCGAACGGGGCCGCCGCTATGCCCGTGAAGGCCATATTCTGACTCTGGAGTTTAAAGACGCCAAGGTCATGGCCACCGTCCAAGGCACCGCGCAGGAGCCCTACAAGCTCTCTATCTGGATTGACAGCTTTGCCGATGAAGACTGGGATTATGTCATCGACACCCTTTCGCAGCAGGCCTTGTACTCTGCCCAGCTGCTCGCAGGGGAAATGCCCGCCGACATCGAGCGGGTGTTTACCACTAACGGCCTCAGCCTATTCCCTTTCACCCTGTCCGACGTCCACTCCCGCTGCAGCTGCCCCGACCCTAAGAACCCCTGCAAGCACATTGCCGCCGTCTACTATCAGCTAGGGGATCTTTTCCGCGAAGACCCCTTTGTGCTGCTGCAGCTGCGCGGTCGTAGTAAAAACCAACTGCTGGATGCAATTCGTCACAAGCGTCAACAGCAAGTCCCAGAATCAGCCACTACTGAGCCCGACACCGTATCAGAAACGGACGATGTCCAGCCAGCACCCGCGGCTCCGCCGGTTCAGGTTGAGAATTTCTGGAAATACGACGAGCCCATCGATTCTTCTTTGGTGGTAATTACCCCTGCTGATCAGACCGTGCTAGACGTGCTGGGCACGATTCCCCTGCCTGCTGGCGATGCTCAGGTGGTGATGGACCATTTCAAGACCCTCTACCAAACCGTCGCCCAGCAGGCAATGATGCAGGCCTTAAGCTAGTAAAGTAAGGCAGAAGTATGAAGGCAGAAGGCAAAAGAGAAGCACAACCCTCTGCTAGACGCTTCTCACGCTAAAAGCACGATGCCTTGCAGGTCATAGCCGAAAACGTAAGAATAGAAAGAGCTATACATTCTGTAACGTCCGCATGGCGATTTCTCAGACGCCCAGACCACAGCCCCAAGCGACATCGCACAGACTGACTGCCCACTACGATCTTGCCATTGTCGGCGGAGGTATCGTCGGTTTGACCCTAGCCTGTGCCCTTCAGCGCTCCGGGCTGACCGTCGCCATTATCGAAGCACAAACGCTCGCGCAAACCGCCGCCCGCCAGCGGGCCTATGCGTTCTCACCCATGTCGGCCCGCATCTTTCGCAAGTTGGGTATCTGGGATCGAGTCGGTCCCCACATCACCCATTTCCAGCGCGTCAGAATGTCTGATGCTGACTGCCCCAGCGTGGTCAATTTTCGCCTCAGCGACACGCCCCATGAAGCGGTTTACTACGGTGCAGAACATCCCGTACTGATGCGAGCGCTGCAGGAGAGGGTCCAGGACCTGCCCATGGTTACTGGCTGGTACGAGGCAAAGTTAGTAAACGTTCGCACAACGGCTGAAGCGGTGTGTCTGACGGTAGACGCCGACGGACAGCGCGTCGAGCTGACCACGGATCTGCTGGTAGGGGCAGACGGTGCCCGCTCTCGCGTGCGCGACTGGGCCGGTATCAAAACGGCTGGCTGGCAGTACTGGCAGTCCTGCGTGACAACCGTTCTGAAACCCGAAAAGTCTCATCAAGACACCGCCTACGAGAAGTTTTGGCCCAGCGGCCCGTTTGCGATCTTGCCGCTCCCCGGCGATCGCTGTCAGGTGGTGTGGACGGCCCCCCACGACGAAGCCAAGGCGATGATGGCCCTGCCTCACGAGCAGTTCATGGCCGAACTCAAGCGCCGCTACGGTAACGACATGGGCGATGTGACAATGCTCACCGAGCCGCTGATGTTTCCGGTACGGCTGATGCAGAGTCACCAGTATGCAAAACCCCGGCTGGCCCTGATTGGCGATGCTGCCCACTGCTGTCACCCGGTTGGCGGCCAGGGGCTCAACATGGGCATCCGCGATGCGGCCGCCCTGGCTGAGGTGCTGCTCACTGCCCAGAAGCGCAAAGAAGACCTCGGCAGCCTCCGCGTTCTCAAACGCTACGAACGTTGGCGACGGACTGAAAACTGGCTGATTTTGGGCCTGACGGATATTCTCAACCGATCTTTTTCGAACCAGTTTTGGCCTCTGCAGACGGTTCGTCGCCTCGGTTTTTGGATAATGAATCGGGTCGCACTACTGCGAAAGATTGCCTTACGCGTTATGACAGGTTTTTTTGGCAGAACACCTTTTATCAGAGGCTAGATGAATGGTTGTGGTCCTTACGCGACCATTGACCATTCTTGTTAATCCACAAGCTCAGCTTAAGAAAATAGGCAGTTGTTATCTGTCCGGACAAGTGCTGAAAGAATTGAAAGAAATGAACACTTCTGATTGGCTGTGGAATGAATTACACTATCTATTTGATACTAACGACGGTTCACTGCCCGAGATTCACGTGAACTATACAAATGCAGAAGCCACAGTAGAAGGCTATGCCCTCATTCGTCAGCGAGCCTCAAGAGTGGCCACAGAAAGTCCCTACTTTTAGTCAAAAATCTACAGCAAAGAAATGCCTTTAGATTCTGTTGAGAATGCTGCGCGACTTGTCGTTTCTGAGGAAGCAGAGTGCTTTCATGTAGTCGTTGGTGGAATTCGATACGAGAATTTTACGATCCCAGATTTGGGCGTATACGTTTTTACTGATCAGCTTGCCCTCGACTATCGGATGGGAGACGAATGGGGGCTAGGAGAGTTAAACGCACTGTTTTTGCTTCTTGCCAAATTGGTTCATTTAAACGCGGAAGCCAACCTTTCATTGGAAAAGCATGTACCTCCAAGTATTCATGCTCACTTTCACAATTGCTGGCAGCTTTGGATCAGCAAGCATAATTTACGGAGCCATTGATAGCTATGAAGCAACCACCCGCATCTGTGCCTGCTGTCGGGATTCGGGCTTAGCTTTCACAACGATTTCGACATCACTTCCTAACATGTTCAGGAAGCGAAACAATCGCATAACAGAAAATCCAGACAGTTTTCCGTTAATAAGCGAAGAGACTTTTGGCTGATCGATACCCAGGACTTCGGCGGCCTGAGTCTGCGTCATTTTCTGAAGCTCAATTACCTTGCTGATTTTGCGAGCAAGCTCTGCTTTGACAAGAAGTTCGTCGGGGTTCTCCAGCCCCATATCAGCGAATACATTTCCGGAGCTTGTCTGTACTTGAATGTTTTGAGACATAATCGAATCCTCCTATTTCTGATTGTAATTCTCGGCATAATGCTCTCGCGCCCGTTTAAGCCTGGCCTCTATGAGCTGAATATCTTGATTAGGTGTTGAGATTCCCCGCTTAGATTTCTTTTGAAAGGCATGGAGAACGTAAACTACATCCGCTAGCTTGATAGTGTAGACGGCTCAGTAGGTATCTCCGTCGAAGCTTTCTACAATTTCCAGCACTCCAGCACCGTTGAATCCTTTGAGCGGTTTGGCTGAAGCATGTTTTTCACCAGACTGGGCCAGATAAAGTGCATAGCCAACGACTTGCCGAACGCTTTCGAGAAAACTCTTCAGATCGTCAAGGGAACTGCCTACCCATTCAACTGGTCTTAGGGGTGCACTCATAAAGCTGTCATGCTAATTCCGGCATATTCAGCATAATAGTCTAGTGACCTCCAGTTTGAGATTATTCGTTTCCTACTCACGCCATGTCTATCGCCACACCGACTGCTCCTATCAAGAGTGACTTTCCTAAAGTTACCGACCCCCAACTCTGGCAGACGCTACAGGTGATAGCCAATCCGCTCTCTTACCTGGAGAAAAATCGACGAAAGTTTGGCGATGTGTTTGCACTATCGTTTAATGCGGTACCGCCGCTGGTAGTGCTGAGCGACCCGCAGATGGTCAAAGAGCTGTTTGCGGCTGATACAAAACGCTTCAAATCAGGCGAGTCGAACCGGCAGTTTATGGCGTCGCTGCTGGGCGACTATTCGATGATTATGCTAGATGGGGTCGAGCATCAGCGGCAGCGCCGACTGCTAACGCCGCCGCTGCAGGGGGACCGGATGCGGGCCTATGGGCAGCTGATGTGTGACATTACCCGACAGGCGATTGCATCCTGGCCCGAAAATGAGCCATTTGTAGCGCGGGAGGCGATGCAGGATATTTCGCTCAGGGTGATTTTGCAGGCGGTGTTTGGGCTGAATGAGGGAAACCGGTATGAGCAGTTGCGATCGCAACTCACCGATGTCCTCGAAGCGATGGCCGGATCTTCCCTGCGTTCCTTTGTCATGATGCTGCCCTTCTTGCAAAAAGACCTGGGAGCCTGGAGCCCCTGGGGTCAGTTTCTGCGACAGCGGGCCGCCATGGATGAGCTGATCTACGCCGAAATTCGTGAGCGCCGCCAGCAGCCCGAGCAAGCGCGGGGCGAAGACATTCTTAGCCTATTGCTGTCAGCCCGCGACGAAGCTGGAGAGGGCATGACCGACCAGGAACTGCGCGACGAACTGATGACGCTGCTGATGGCAGGCCATGAAACCACCGCCACGGCCCTTGCCTGGGCACTGTACTGGATTCACCGGACGCCTGAGGTGCGATCGCAACTGCTGGTCGAGCTCGAAGAAGCGGGACTGTCACGGGACTTCGACAGCACAGCGGCTGATTTTACTGCCATTGCCAAACTCCCTTACCTCAGCGCCGTCTGCTCAGAGACGCTGCGAATTTACCCAGTTGCCCTGTTTACCTTTGCCCGCATCACCCAAACACCGGTAACGCTAGCCGGTCAGACTTTTCCCGCAGGGACGATGCTGATGCCCTGCATTTATCTCATGCACCGCCGACCCGAGCTATATCCCGATCCAGATCGGTTCATCCCCGATCGCTTTCTCGATCGACAGTATGCAACCCACGAGTTCATGGCCTTCGGGGGCAGCAACCGCCGCTGCATCGGCATGGCCTTTGCGCTGTACGAGATGAAGCTGGTACTGGCGACTATTCTGCTCAATCAGCCGCTGGCATTGGCCGAGACGAGGCCGGTCAAACCCACCCGACGAGGGCTGACCATGACCCCGACTGGCGGCGTCAAGCTCAGGAAGACTGCTATCGATGAGGCTTAGCCGATCCGCTAAGCACTGTGGCCGACATTGTAATATGGACCCATACCTACTGCCGGGAACCACCCATGCTGTCTGCTGTCGCACCCAAACCACAGACCGACCAACAAACGGTTTACTTCCGCTGCATCGCGGGTTGCTCCACCAAGCACTCCATCTTTGACGTGATTTATACCTGCCCAACCTGTGGCAGCCTACTAGAAGTCCACCACGAGCGCGAGCCGCTCAAAAAGCGCAGTGCCGACCAGTGGAAGCAGTTGTTTGACTCGCGGACAAGCACAACGAAATGGCCCTACGGTAGCGGCGTTTGGGGCATGAGGGAATGGGTGGTTCCAGCCCTGGCTGACGAGAACGTCGTCAGTATGTTCGAGGGTAATAGCAACCTATTCTGGGCCGAGCGATTGGGTAAACAGCTTGGCATCCCCGACCTATGGATCAAGCTCTGTGGCAACAGCCATACCGGCAGCTTTAAAGACCTGGGCATGACCGTACTTGTGAGCGTAGTCAAACAGATGATGGCCCAAGGCAGCCCAGTTAAAGCCGTGGCCTGTGCCAGTACGGGTGACACCAGCGCGGCACTCGCCGCCTATGCGGCCTATGCAGGCATTCCAGCCATAATTTTCTTACCGGCAGGCAAGGTCAGCACGGCGCAGCTCATCCAGCCGGTGGCTAACGGTGCCCACGTACTGGCCCTCGATACCGACTTCGATGGCTGTATGGAAATTGTCAAAGAAGTCACGCAAGATAATTCGATCTATCTGGCGAACTCAATGAACAGTTTGCGCATCGAAGGACAAAAGACCGTCGGGGTCGAAATCATCCGACAGTTTGATTGGGAGGTCCCTGACTGGATTATTATCCCGGTGGGGAATCTAGGCAACATCAGTGCGCTCTACAAAGGTTTCCAGCTCATGATGGACCTGGGCCTGATCACCAAGATGCCCCGACTGGTCGCGGCTCAGGCAGCTAAAGCGAATCCTTTTTATGAATCGTTTAAGAACGGTTTCAAAGAGAAAGTCACGATGACCGCGCAACAGACGCTAGCCAACGCCATTCGTATTGGCAACCCGGTCAGCTATGCAAAAGCAGTCAAAGCGATTGAAGAGACAGACGGCATCGTCGAACAGGCCACCGAGAACGAACTGGCCGCCGCGGCGGCCCACGCGGACCTGACAGGCATGTTCACCTGCCCGCATACGGGGGTGGCCCTGGCCGTACTCGACAAGCTACTTAAGCGTGGCGTGATTAAAGCAAGCGACAAGACAGTCGTGATTAGCACCGCCCATGGCTTGAAGTTTACCGATTTCAAAGTGGGCTATCACGAATCGAAGCTGGAGGGAGTGACCAGTGAATATGCAAATCCTGCTGTTCACCTGCCTGCCAATGCGGATGCCGTAAAAGCAGAGATTGAGAAGCGGCTCAGCCGCTAGAGGACTGACGAGACTAGCAGACTTAATCAAGTCCTCTCACCTAATTCCCTTCGGGAAGGCTACACCAACGACTCCGCGCAGGGGACGCTTACCGCTGATGGTAAGCACAAGGACTTGTGCGAGACAGAAGCATAGTGAGTTGTTACTGTGCTTCTGATAGCTTCATGCGGCGGGTCAAAATTGCCATCACTGCGATGGGTCTACCAGTGGGCAGTAACCGGCGCCAGTCGTTGGGCTCGGCATAGTGCCTGCGGTGCAGGTCTTGAATGCTAAGCTTGACGGCTTCGGGGCTGCCGAACAGCAGGTGACGGACGGACTCGGCGCTGGGTAAGGGGTCGGGGAGCTTAAGTGCAGTTTGAGTGAATGGCTCGACAGGGCGAGCTGTGGGCGCAGCTTGAGGGTTTAGCTAGATGCTTTGCTATTTCAGCCAGTTTCGGACATTCCCTACCCCAACGGTAGTGGGATGTTCTTTTCTTTCTAGCGATAAAACTCAAAGGCGAACTTCGCACTACCCAGAACATATGTACTCTAACAGAAGTATTTCCAACGCACTGCTAGCCGAAGGTTGTAGGTTATTTTGTAGCACTGTTTTGACTATCAATGGAATTCACGGCGGAATTGAACAATTAAGATTCTGACCGCATCGACAGGCCAATCCGCTTCAGCGATTCGTTCACCTCCAGCACCCGCACCTTCACCACCTGCCCCACCTTGACAATCTCTTTTGGGTCCTTGACGAACCGGTCGGCCAATTGGGAAATATGAACCAGCCCGTCCTGGTGAACGCCCAGATCTACAAACGCGCCAAAGTTAGACACGTTGGTCACCACGCCCTCTATCACCATGCCGGGCTTGAGGTCCTTGAGGGTTTGAATATCGTCCCGAAACTGGGCGGTAACGAATTGGTCGCGGGGGTCTCGTCCCGGTTTCTCTAATTCTTGCAAAATATCCTGCAGTGTGGGGAGCCCCACCTCGTCGGTGACGTAGCGGCGCAGGTCAATCCGCTTCAGGTTGAGAGATTTCAGCGCGTCGGACGATTTGGGGTTGACCTGCTGATCTGTTAGTAGCGTCTTGACCAGGCCGTAGCGCTCGGGGTGAACCGCCGTGTTGTCCAGCGGATTATCACCACCGCGAATCCGCAGGAAGCCTGCGGCCTGCTCGTATGCTTTTGGCCCCAGCTTCGGTACCTTGAGTAGCGCCCGCCGGTTGGTAAATGCGCCGTTCTGGTTGCGGTAGGCCACAATATTGTTGGCCACGGCGGGACTAATACCCGAAACGTAAGTGAGCAGAGCCGACGAGGCCGTATTCAGGTCCACCCCGACATAGTTGACGCAGCTTTCGACGGTGTCTGACAGCTTTTGCCTAAGTCGCTTTTGATCAACATCGTGCTGGTACTGGCCCACGCCGATTGATTTGGGGTCAATTTTGACCAGTTCGGCCAGGGGGTCCTGTAGCCTGCGGCCGATACTGATGGCCCCTCGCACGGTTACATCCAGGTCGGGAAACTCTTCGATGGCGATGGGACTGGCCGAATAGACCGAGGCCCCAGCTTCATTGACCATCACTTTGGTTGGTTTTCGTGCCAGCGTTTGTAGAACCTCTGCAACAAAGGCGTCTGTTTCTCGGCTGGCGGTACCGTTGCCGATGGCAATCAGCTCGATGCTGTACTGCTGAATGAGTTTTCTGAGCATGGTGGCGGCTTTCTCTCTTTGGGCCGCAGCCTGGTGAGGGAAGATCGCCTGATAGCTGAGAAATTGACCCGTCTGATCGATCGCGGCGACCTTGCAGCCGGTGCGGAAGCCTGGATCGATCGCCAGCGTGGGCTTCATGCCTGCGGGGGCTGCTAATAACAAATCACGCAAATTCTTCTCGAAGGTTTGGATGGACTCTTCGTCTGCCCAGGCTTTTTTCTCAGCAATCACCGTGTTGGTGATGGAGGACTTCATCAGCCGATTGAAAGCATCTTGAATTAACGCCCGATAGAAGGTTCGCAGGCGTGAGCCTCGGGTACGAACAACCTGAGCCTCTAAATGCTGCAGCACGCGGTCGGTGTCGAAACTGAGGTCAAAGCTGAGGATGCCTTCACGGTCGCCTCTGAGTAAGGCCAGCAGGTTGTGGGGGGCAATTCGCCGAATTGAGCGGTGATAGTCGCGGTACAGCTCAAACTTGGTGCTGCCTTTGGGGTGGTCGGGTTTGATGCGGCTGACGAACTCACTGGAGTGGAGTAGGTAGTCGCGAACCCAGGCGCGTAGGTCGGCCCGTTCGGCCACGCCCTCGGCCAGAATGTCAGCAGCGCCTTTAAGGGCATCGGTAGCGGTCTCAACGCCCTTTTTTGGATTGACATACTTAGCTGCTGCCCGGTCGAGGTTGGGGTCTTGTTTTTGCGTATTTTGCTCGGCTAGCCAGTTCGCCAGGGGCTCTAGCCCCTTCTCACGGGCAATGGTGGCCCGGGTGCGTCGTTTGGGCTTATAGGGCAGGTAGAGGTCTTCGAGTTCGGTCTTTTGGATGCAGGCTTCGATTTGGGCTTTGAGGGTGGGAGTAAGCTGATTTTGAGTTGCGATCGCATCTAGCACTACCGCCTTACGCTCTGCCAGCTCCGTCAAATACTGATGCCGCTCCTGTAGGGTGCGCAACTGCACCTCGTCCATCTCCCCGGTTCGTTCTTTTCGATAGCGGGCCACAAACGGCACCGTCGCCCCCTCCGCAAACAGCGCCAGCGCGCTTTCCACCTGACGTGGCCGTAGCGAGAGTTCCTGAGTGAGGGTTTTTACAAGGTCCATCATTCTTTTTCGAATGTCAGTCGATATCGGTAGAGTGCGACCGGCTTGTTGAAAGCCTCAAAGTAATCAGGATCGCGAGGAGAGAGATAAATGGCGGTGATTTGCTCGGCGGTGATAGCCGGGTGCTCACCCGGTTCTTTATAGTAAGCCGTTGTGTTCTCAACCTCGTTAAGATAGGCCGTAGCATCACCCACGCCGCGAAAAAACTGTTGAAAAATTTCTGTTGTTACAAAGGTATTTTCGTCCGGTGTTTCGACACTGCGCCCGGTGACCGTCGAGGCGAGCTGACGGTTATCTCGTAGAAACGTCACCTGTCGGTTGGGATTGTTTGGATCAACTTTGACGGCTTCTACCCAGCCGTCGCCCAAATAGGCTCGCGCTAGACTGAGTCCGTTGAAGGCCCGGTCTGACACGATTTGCTCGTCCGTTTTCAATGCTCGACCCAGCAGGCGTCCCTTCTCAACCCTGGCTCGAATAAACCGAATGGGAGCCGTAATCGGCTCGTCTAGAAACTTGCGGTTGCCTTCGAAACCGGGCGTTACCACCTCGGGTGCGAGGGGAGCCACCATGTCCGTTAGGGTAGAGGTCAGCTGCCAGGTTCCTGCCATCCAGTCTGGGTAAATCAGATCGCCGCTAGACGGCCCCACAGGTGGCTTACCCGACCAGTCAGGAAAGCGGCTGACCCGTTCGGTCAGTGGTCCGGCCCAGGCAGCACCACTACAAAGCAGCCAGACTAAGGCAAGTAGCGTAATCCAAACTAGATTGCGGCGCAGCCGTCGAGAGAAGGGGGGCATGGCAGGAGGCGAGATTGGCTTCTGAGCTGCGCGAGGCAGGGCTGCGCGAGGCAGGACTTAGCAAGGCAGTTAGCGAGGCAGGGCAAAGTTGACGCGCTTTTCTGGGTTTACTAGAGATGAGCGTGTATAGAGAATTGTGCGATACAAACGGCCCCCGTTCAATTTTTAAGGAACTTCAGCGTAAACCGAACGCTGCTGCTTAACCAGCTTAATATTTCACTATTGTTTGCTCCTACCGCTCTATGGATAGCGCCAACTCGCTGCAAGATGCCCTGGTTGATGAGATTGAGTCCCTTTACAAGGAGGTCAATCAGCTGGCGCGAACGGATGCCCTGCCTGAAACTGCACTGCAGCTACTGCGGGGGTTGGTTTCAGTTTCGCAGTACGTCGCCCAGCAAACGGCAAAGCAGCACAGCAGTGGCGGGGCAATGCTGGCCGAGGTCACGGCTCTTAAGGATGAGATAGAGCGGCTAAAGTCGATTAACGCTGCCTACGATAAGCAGATCCAATGGCTAAAGGATCGGATTGCCCTGTCGCGCAACACGACCGGACAGCTACGGCTCAAAGCCACGCTCAAGCAAACCCTAGACGCAGCGGTGGGCATTACCCGCGCCGACAGCGGCAGCATCTTTCTGATCGACGCCAATCAGGTCGTAACCGAAAGCATTTTAGCCCGACAGGGCACCACCGAAGACGAGCGCCATTCGCTGGTGGGCACAGTGCTTGAAAAAGGACTCGCTGGTTGGGTAACTCAGCGCCAGACGACCGCCCTGGTATCCGATACGCGGCTAGACGACCGCTGGATTAGCCTGCCCGATCAGCCTTACAAAGTGGCCTCTGCTCTATGCGTACCGCTGCTGCGGGGGGATCGGGTCTTTGGCGTACTGACGCTGACGCACCCCGAAGCAAAATACTTTAACCAGCAGGACAGCGATCTGGTGACGGCTATTGCCTACCAGATCGCCCTACTGCTCGAAAATTCTGACCTGAGTGATGCCAATCAGGACTACCGTGAACGGTTGCAGCACAGTCAGGACTTCTTTCGCCAGCTGCTGAAAACCCCGCTGGTAGGGGCATTTTTACTGCAGGACAATAAATTTATCCATGTCAACAAAAAGCTGGCGGCACTGTTTGGGTATCCGCGAGAAGAGTTGACTCGGCTACCGTCTATTGCCAGTCTGCTGGCCTACGAAGATCGCGATCGCGTTTACGCTGCTATCCACGAATGCCTGTCTGGCAAGTCGGCCCTACTCAGCCTCAGCTTCCGCATCAGCAACGAGCAGGGACAGGTCATCAATGTTTCGACCCAGGCCATCACCACTGAGTATCATGGGCAGCTAGCGCTTGTGGGGATGATGGCCGAGGACAACAGCCTACTGATTCAGGACTAGTTCGCCAGCACCCCTGGCCAGTTTTCGTCAGCTTTGGCAATATTGCCCGGAATATCTTTGGCCCAGCGTTTTTGAATACCATCGCTGTAGTTGAGATACAGCTTGCCATCGACGATCTTCCAGGCAGTGGGTTCGATGGAAGCAGTTTGCCCCTGACTGACAGCCCAAGCACAGAAGCCGCCGTACTCGGGGGCGTAGGCCTCGGGGTCTGCGGCAAAGGCATCGCGGTTTTCGGCGCTAGCGAACTGCCAGGTCGCGCCCTGCCAGTCGTGGGTGAATTCAGCGGCACCGGGGACGTACTCGCCCTCAGTAAAGTAGGCAACGGGGTCAGCGCCACGGATGGCAATGCCGTCTTCTGCAAATACGGCGTAGGTGGCAGGCTCGGCCTCGGCAGCGGTTACATCGACCGCCGTCTCAGCGGTTTCAGCGGGCACTTCGGTAACGGGGGCATCGGTACAGCCGACGATGAGGGCGGCGGTGGCAATCAGGGCGAGTGCAAACTTTTGCATTGGAATAGCTCCGAATGGTCTCTCTATATCTGTAATATTCCTCAAAACTGAGGCAAAGCTGAGAAGCGGCTGGGAACTTAGAGATTGAGATGTTATGGGGATGACAGTGTAGGCGGAATTGTGGGGGAAAATTGCGATCGCACCCCGACAAACCCGCCCACAGAATGAGAAGATAGGGCTTGAACGCAGCGACAAAAGGTGGTCACCCATGCCCGACACAAAGTTTCCGATCGACCTCAGCGCCTATCAAAAAGTTGAGCTTGATCCTGCCAACGCAACCCTGACCGACGCCCAGCGCGACGCGCTCAAGGCTAACATCCAGCTTTGCCGTGATGCCATCGTCTTCTTTACCGCAACCGGCGCGGCGCGCGGCGTCGGCGGACATACCGGCGGCCCCTACGACACCGTCCCCGAGGTGATGATCCTCGACGCCCTGTTCAAGAGCCAGCCCGATAGCTACATCCCCACCTTCTTTGACGAAGCCGGTCACCGCGTTGGCACCCAATACCTGATGGCCACACTCGCAGGCGAACTGCCCGCCGAGCAGCTGATGAACTACCGCGCCGCTGGCTCCAAGCTGCCCGGTCACCCCGAGTTGGGCCTCACCCCCGGCGTCAAGTTCAGCTCCGGTCGCCTCGGTCACATGTGGCCCTACGTCAACGGCGTCGCCCTAGCCAACCCTGGTAAAACCGCCTTTTTGCTCGGCTCCGATGGCTCCCAACAGGAGGGTAACGACGCCGAAGCGGCCCGCCTTGCGGTGGCCCAACACATCAACGTCAAGCTGCTGATCGATGACAATGACGTCACCATTGCCGGTAACCCCTCTAAGTATCTGGGTGGCTACAGCGTCAAGCAGACCTTGTCCGGCCACGGGCTGAAAGTGCTGGAATGCGACGGCGAGGACATCGACGCGCTGTACAGCAGCATCTGCGAAGCCGTGAACACCCCGGGCCCCATTGCTGTCGTGATCAAGCGGCCCATGTGCCCCGGCATTGAAGGGCTAGAAGGCTCGAATCATGGCCACGACGTCATTTCCGTAGATGCGGCTATCAAGTACCTGACAGATAAAGGCCACCCCGAAGCTGCCGACATCCTCAAGAACACCGCCAAGCCCAAAAACGAGTACAAGTTCCTGGGTGTGTCTGACAAAGTGGGCTCGAACCGCAACGTCTTCGGCGAAGCCATGGTCGAAATCCTTGGCAGCATGAGCGAAGCAGACCGAAAGAAGAACGTTCTGGTGGTCGATAGCGACCTGGAAGGTTCCTGCGGCCTGGCCCAGATTCACAAGGCCCACCCTGAAATTTTCATCAGCGGCGGCATCCAAGAGCGCGGCAACCTGTCGGCGGCTGCCGGTTTTGGTATGGAGGCAGGCAAGCAGGGCGTCTTTGCCACCTTCAGCGCCTTCCTAGAGATGTGCATCTCCGAAATCACCATGGCGCGGCTCAACTACTCGAACCTGCTGTGCCACTTCAGCCATGCGGGCATCGACGATATGGCCGACAACACCTGCCATTTCGGTATCAACAACCTGTTTGCCGACAACGGCCTGGACGACAGCCATCCCACCAGCATCTACTTCCCAGCTGACGCGAACCAAATGCGGGCCTGCGTCAAGGGCATCTTCAATGACCCTGGTCTGCGCTTCATCTTCTCCACCCGCTCTAAGGTGCCAATGATTCTCGATGCCGACGGCAACGAGTTCTTCGCGGGGGACTACACTTTTGAACCGGGCAAAGACGAGGTGATTCGTGAGGGCACCGCTGGCTATATCGTCTCCTTTGGCGCAGCGCTCTACCGCTCTTTGGACGCCGTAGAGCGTTTGAAGCAGGCGGGCATTGATGTGGGCCTGATCAACAAGTCCACCCTCAACGCCGTTGACGAAGACACGCTGAAGAAGATTGGCGAGTCGCCGATGGTCCTTGTCGTTGAGTCCTTCAACCGGCGCACGGGTCTGGGTAGCCGCATGGGCTCCTGGCTGCTAGAGCGGGGCCTGTCGCCCAAGTATGGCTACCTGGGCACCCATGAAGAAGGCGGCGGCGGTCTGTGGGAGCAGTTCCCCCACCAGGGCATTGACCCCGACGGCATCATGAAAAAAGTGAAGGAAATGGTCGGCTAGCGGCCGCTTCGATAGACTTGTGGGGTGGGCAATTGTCCACCCTTTTTTATTGCGATCGCACCGTCAACCATGCTCAACATTCAATCTCTTCCCAAACCCGTTGGCGAGAAGCGCATGGTCTTCAGATCACTAGACTGGGCGGCCTTCAAACAAATTCAAAGCCTGCTGTCCCATAAAACCAATGCTCGGTTTACCTACGACAGTGGCGTTTTAGAAATCACGATGCCGTTAAAAATCCATGAGCGCTTTGCCCGTTTGATCGAACTGTTCGTCCGAATCTTGGTTGTAGAAACCGGACAGATGATCAAAACGATGGGGTCTACGACGCTGGATCGAGAGGAACTGCTCAAAAGTGCCGAACCAGACGACTGCTACTATATACAAAACTATCCTTTGGTTGCTGATCATGAGGTTGATCTGCAGAAAGACCCGCCGCCCGATCTGGTCGTAGAGGTTGATATTACCCATACCGATATCGACAAGGTCAGACTCTACGCCGCGATGGGGGTGCCCGAGTTCTGGCGTTTTAATGGGCGAGAGTGGCGCATTTTGTGTCTACAGAAGACCCAATACGTTGAGCGTCAGAAATCACCCACTTTCCCAATTGTTGAGAAATCAGATCTTTATCGCTTTCTACAACAGGCAATGCTCAATGAAGTTGCCGCAGAGCTGGATTTTCGTCAATGGGTGAGCGCGCGCGTGTAGTTGAGCCTTGATTCTGGGAGTATTTGTCGGAGACGGTCTTGCAGAGAAGGCCGACTACAGCAGCCGGAGCTGTCGATTTTCATCCTCTTCCTCAATGCTTGCCAGATCTTCGTCTGCTAAAGGCTCTAGAAGTCCAGCTGGTTCCTGCTGAAGAAGTGCTTCTGCAGCGGCAATCATGTCGCTGGCAATGTCTTTTAAGTCTTCTCGGTTCGCCAGGTAGGCTTGCAGGGCGGTAACGGGCTCTAGACTGTTATCTGCGCCTAGCTCGGGTAGGCGAGGGCGAGAAAGCTGGCTGACGAGCTCGGGGTGAATGGTGTAGGTATGGGCAGCGGCTAACGCCTTGTGGAGGGCGGCGTTGTCGAGACTGTCGATCTGGTCGGCGCGAAGTTTATAGAGGAGGCGCACGACGGTGTCTGTGGTGGCGGCTTTGGCGATCGCTTTCAGCAGTTTCTCGTTCGGCTCATCCGCTTTGGTTAGGTCAACGCTGATGGTACGGAAGGGACGGGCAGGCAGCGGACAGAAAGACATTTCGGCTTTGCCCTTGTCTAGCGATAGCATCACATAGCCTTTGTCTTCTTTCTCTTCACTAAAGTCAACGCGCTCAATGCTGCCGGGGTAGACCATCAGCGGATTCTGGCAAATCACCTGGTGCTTGTGGACATGACCCAGGGCGACATAGTCGAAGCAGGGGCGAGCCAGCAGTGACATAGGGACCGTGAAGCCTTTGCCCACGGCGAGGAAGCGCTCTGCGCCAAACCGGGCGGTGTCGGTCATGACGTGGGCGAGCAGAATGGCCGGAACCGCTGGGTCGAGCTGGCGGATTTCGGCCTCCAGGGCAACACGAAGCCGGTCCAAAAGCAGTTCTCCCACATCGCCCATCGAGAGCCCCTCGGTTTCGGGTCGGGTCAGCAGGGTAGACCGGGTCAGCCAGGGTAGGGTAACGACCTGGACGGGACCGCTGGCAGTTTGGATTGGGTGAGTTTCTAGCTTGTCACCGACGACAAAGCCTGGAATGCCCAGGGTGCGGTAAATGCACAGGCTCGCTCCCCCCATGCCCTGGGAGTGCTGATCGTGGTTGCCGACCAGCAGGATCGTGGGAATTTGAGCATCGACCAGGCGGCGAAACTGCTGGGCAAAGGCCTGCTGCACAATGGGAGGCGGGGTGGCGTCAGGGAAGGCGTCACCGCCAAACAGCACCAGATCAACGGACTGCTCGATAGCGGCGTCTATGCAGCGGCTGAGGGTAGAGACGAAATCCTCTAGTCGCGTGTTCAGCCCGGTCTCAGGGTTGGTGCGCCCGTGGCTGAAGCCACTGCCGAGGTGAATGTCTGAAAGGTGGAGGATTTTGAGCGTCATAGTGGGGTGCGATCGCACTTAAAATCATCAACGGCCAGGGCTGTGTTCTAAGCAACGTAACTAAGCAACATAGCCAACGCTATAGTACATGCGACCCAGATAGCCTGACTCTACAACGAAAAAGGCCGTAAGACTACGGGATTACCTTGCCCAACCCGACCGTAATTAAAGTCAAGGTCAACGCCAACTCCGCAATTCAACGATGATCCCGGTTGATTGTGCCGCTTACAGACAGCCAATATCCGCAATTTCTCTCGGTTTAGGGGGACAGACCCCTCAGTATCTAACGCCGTGTTCCGCGCTGAACCCTAGGTATTTAGAAGGTATTGAGCGCTACCAGTTGAAAAGCTGCTGAAGTTCAGCCCTTTGAAACGGATGCTGGCCCCTGGGACAGAAAAGGTAAATAACGCACGATACCAGACGGGGTAATTTACGATGGCTAACCCAACAACTCACAAAAACTACTGTCAGCAGTTCGCAGCAGCAGTCAAGCGTACTTTTCTCTGGGGGTTTGCAGAAGAAGACGGTTCTACCAGCAGCCCTAACTTAGCTATTTTCGATAATCGAGCAGAAGACTGTTATGTTTACCAGCCCGGCGACGGCTGCGACGTCATCGACAATGGTTACGACTTGCTTTGGCTACAGCAGATTCGCATGAAAGAGATTGCTGTCAGCGCGACACGCCACGGCAAGGTCCAGGTTTCCTACCGGGGCCAGCCCATTATTCGGATGCGCGGTGTGGACCTGATTCGGACAGACGATGGTTGCTTCTCGCTGGATCACTGGTTGGTGGCTGTTTAAGAATATGGGCTCCTGGGTCAGGGCTCTGCGCCCTGACCCAGCGACGCTAACGGTGGCGGCTCTGCTCAAAGAACAGGTCAATTTGCTCGAATAGGGCGTCGATGTGCGCCGCTGTTGTAAACGGATTGAGCAGGACGGCTTTGAGCCAGCGCTGACCCCGATAGGCGGGCAGAGAGAGAAAGGTGTGCCCTGCCGTCAGCAGATATTTCTGCAGGTCTTGGTTCCAGTGATTCCATTGGTCATCGGAACGATGATCAGGCGTGCCCCGGAAGCAGATGAGATTCATCTGGGGCTGGCTGGCGAGTGACAGAAAAGGGCGCTGCTGTATGTGGGCGGTGAAATGTTCGGTCAGCGTGTAATTGTGTTCAATGATGCTGGCGTAGCCCTGTCTACCCAAATGCTGCAACGACAGCCACAGCTTGAGAATATCGGCATGGCGCGTTCCCTGGACGGTAAATTCGCCCAGGTTGAGCAGTGTATCGTCATCGCCCATGTAGGGGGCCGCGACTCGAAACTGTTGCTGAAGCTGGCTAAAGTCTTTGAACAGGACGCTGGCGCAGGTTTTGGCGATGTATAACCACTTTTGTGGATTGAACGTGACCGAATCGGCCTGCTCAATACCGGCTAGCTGGTGACGGTACTTGTCTGAAAAAACAACCGCTCCGCCATAGGCCGCGTCCACATGGAGCCACAGCTGATTTGCCTGGGCAATGGAGGCAATCTCAGCAATGGGATCGATGTTGCCAGTAACGGTCGTGCCAGCAGTCGCTACGACAGCAAAGGGCTGTTGGCCTCGCTGCCGAGCCTGCTCAATTTTGTTTTTTAGATCGGTGGGCTCAATTTGAGAGTCGGCATTAGTGGTCACAGGAATCACACCATCCGTCCCCAACCCCAGCAGCATGGCAGCCTTTTGCATCGAGGTATGGGCCACCTCAGAGGCAAACAGAACGGGCTTTTCGATGCCTGAAATGCCGGTTTTGACCGCATCGAAAGCCCGGTTTCGAGCCACGGCTAGCGCCTGTAGATTGGCCAGGCTACCCCCGCTAACGATAACGCCACCCGCTTGCTCGCCGAGCCCGAACATCTGGGCCAGCTCTCCCATGACCAGGGGCTCTAGCCGAGAGAACAGCGGCGACATTTCGACACTGAGTAGGTTGTTGTTGACGGCGGCGACCATCATATCCCCAACGATCGAGGCGGTCGTAGGAATCGAATCCATATGGCCGATGTAGCCAGGGTGGGCCGCGTTCATGGCGTGGTGGAGGTGCGATCGCACCCTGTCTAGCAGCACGCTCTGGTCTACCGGCTGCGCTGGCACCGGGTCCCAGTGGGTGATTTCAATCGGTTCTGGCAGAGGCGAGCGCTGCTCGGCGGCGGCCATAGCTTCAATCAACAGGTCTACTGCCTGATGCAGCAGTTGGCTAACCGCTGCTTGGTTACTTCCGTCCGGGTGAATAAAGGCAGTCGGGGGCAGATTCATGGCGAGCACGGTGTCCAGTACGATGTCTTCACGTCGTCTTCACGTCACCATTTCAGCACCTTTGGACGGATCTTTACACCGTTTCGCTCCCTTAGGGACGAGCATTTTAATGACGTATCGGATGATGTACCCGGTATTTAACCCAGTGCGTCAGGGGCGCTACGCCCTTACAGGGGGGATGGCCTTTGCCAGCATCTCCCTTACTATCTCAACCCCACCGCCAATCCCATAGTTGGCGCTGACCCATAGTTGGCGCTGAATAGTTAGCGCTGAATAGTTGGCGCTGAGTGGTTGGCACTAACAGACCACTAACCGTGAATACCGCACTCTGTCTTCACACTGCCCCGCCAGCGCCCGGCTCGCTCGTCTTCCCCATTCTGTACCTGGGTTGTGAGCGGCTGGTCCCCAATACTGGTGTAGCCCTGATCGTGTAGCGGATTGTAGAGAACACCATGCTCAAAGGTGTAGCCCCAGATGTCTTTCCGAGTCCAGTTAGCGAGCGGATTCACCTTAAGGCGACCGTCGGTATCGCGCTCGACGATCGGCAGGTCTTGTCGCTGCTCGGACTGGTCGCGACGGCGACCGGTAATCCAGGTTTTGACCTTTAACTCATCCAACGCGCGCTGCAGCGGTTCGACCTTAGTGAGCTGGTGAAAGCGCACGACGTCTCGGCTCCACAGCGCATCCCCGTAGCGCTGGGCAAACGCCTCGCGGCTAGTGATGCCGTTCGCGTAGAAAGTGTGCAAGTCAAGGTTGTACGTGGCCTGGGCTTTTTCCGCCGTTTCCAGGGTTTCTGGGAACAGGTGCAGCGTATCGATAAAGACAACGGGGATGGGAGCGTTCAACTCTGCATAAAGCATGTGGGTCAATGCCAGCATGCTAAACGAAGTCATTTGTGCCAGGCCCTCAGGCAGGTTTTGCAGGCACCAGATCAGAATCTGCTGCGGCGTGGCCTGCTCGAACTGCTGATTGAGCGCATCTAGATCGAGCGCCTCACTGGATTGAGCACGGGCGATCGTGAGCACTGGATTAGGCGCGTCTAGGCATTGCACCATGGGTTACTCCAAAGATGAGATATCTGTTGGCAGCCCTGGCTGCCAGAGCAAGCAGGATTTGCTGAAACAGAAATTACTTGTTCGAGATTTTGGAACCAACATATAGTGATCATCCTACATCAGAATCTCCAGTATTCCGATCGGCAAATGGGGGATTAACCGAACCGGGTTGTATGGAGCTGCTAAAAATAGGCTCATAACTAGCTTTTCAGACGAACTGGTCAGAGTAATCAGCGGTCTAGGCGCTGTTTGGCATTTCGCTGTTTGGCATTTCGCTGTTTGGCATCTTATCGTAATCAAATGACATAAAAGTTCACGACTAACCGCTTTTAGAATAGGCCTATGCATCCGCTCATTTTTTACAGCAAGCCGGGCTGCCATCTGTGCGACGGGCTCAAGGAAAAGCTAGACCAGCTGGCCCATTTACCGCTAAAGGTAGAAACTCGCGACATTACCCAAAATCCAGACTGGTTTCAGCGTTACCAGTACGAAATTCCCGTGCTCTGTCGGGTGGTTCCTTTGTCTGAAGCGCTGCCAGACTCGGCATCGGAACAGCCAGGCCAGCTAGTTGAGCAACCCCTACCCCGACTGTCCCCCCGGGCACCCGTCGCTCAATTGGAGCGTATGTTACAGACTTACCTGGGCCCCTTTGAGGCAAAATAGGCGCAGCCTGTTAGGAGTTGATGACATGAAGCTGCGTGAGCTGTGGGCCAAGCTGCCTGAGAATTTGACGGCAACGACGATAGAGATGGACGCCGCCCATCCCGCTTGGGAGCAGCCGGTTAAGGGGCTCTGTACTAATTCCCATGCCTGCGGTGTGGGCGATGTGTTTGTGGGCATGCCGGGGACGCGGGTTGACGGCGGTGAGTTTTGGCCCAGTGCGGTGGCAGCGGGTGCGATCGCAGCCCTCGTTTCGCCTAAGGCACTGCAGGCCCGCCCTGCGCCTGATCAGGACGCGCCCCTATTGATTCCCGTCGAGGACATGATCACCACCTGTGGGGAAGTGGCCGCGGCCTTCTACGCCTATCCAGGACAGCAGCTCAACCTGGTTGGCGTCACTGGCACCAACGGCAAGACCACCACGACGCATATCATCGAGCACTTCCTGAACCAGGCCGATCAGCCCACGGGCCTAATCGGCACCCTGTACACCCGCTGGTCCGGTCACCAGGAAACCGCCGTTCACACCACGCCCTTTCCAGTGGATTTGCAGGGCGAACTGGCGAAGGTACGGGATGCGGGCTGCCAGCATGTGGTGATGGAAGTCAGCTCTCACGCTCTGGCCCAAAAGCGGGTTTGGGGCTGCCCCTTCGAGGTGGCGGTATTCACCAACCTGACCCAGGATCACCTGGACTACCACTCCGACCTAGACGACTACTTTGAGGCCAAGGCCCTACTGTTTGGGCCTGACTATCTGAAGGCCGACGGGCGAGCCGTGATCAACCAGGACAGTGAATACGGCCAGCGGCTCATCGATCGGCTGGGGCGAGACCGGGTGTGGACCTACAGTGTCTCAGACAGTTCGGCAGACCTGTATACCCAGGGACTGTCCTACGGTCCTAGCGGCGTTAGCGGTACCCTGGTGACGACCCAGGGCTCGACCGCATTTACTTCGCCCCTGGTGGGTCAGTTTAATTTGGAGAATTTGCTGGCAGCGGCAGGGGCAGCGCTGCACCTAGGCGTTTCCTTGGCCCAAATTGCGGCAGCCCTACCCAACTTTGGTGGGGTTCCCGGTCGCATGGAGCGAGTCCAGGTCAGCCCGGCGCAGGACATTAGCGTGCTGGTGGACTACTCCCACACGCCCGATAGTCTGGAGAATGCGCTGAAGGCGACCCGGCCTTTCGTTAGCGGTCAGCTCATTTGTGTGTTTGGCTGCGGCGGCGATCGCGATCGCACCAAGCGTCCCCAGATGGGTCGTATTGCCTACGAACTGGCTGACCGCGTGGTGGTCACCTCTGACAATCCTCGCACCGAAGACCCCCAGCGCATTCTGGACGATGTGGTGGCCGGAATTGACGCAAAACTCGGGCCGGATGAGGTGGTTTGCGATCGCGCCGCCGCCATCGAGTCTGCTATTGCCATGGCCCAACCAGGCGACGGTATTTTGATTGCGGGGAAAGGCCACGAAGACTATCAAATTATCGGGACCGAAAAGATTCACTTTGACGACCGTGAACAGGCGAGCGCAGCCCTGCAGTCGAGACTGAAGCGCTAGATGGCAAATACAAAATATCGTGCTGGTTTACTTCCTTCACGCCTGCGTGTGTAAAAGCAAGTCTGTATACAAAGCAGAGAATTCTGCCTTGTCTCCTGTTAAGGATAATCCGTAAATACACTGAACTTTGCCATTTTGCCTCGATTTATAAGCAAAAGCACTTGACTGATCCCGGCTACTGATACAAGCTGTCATCAATCTACAAAACCGTCTGTTTTGATTACTTTGTAACCTTGCAAATGTATGCAGACAGAGGGCTTTAGCATTTACCAATGCATCTACCATCCAGGCTGTATCAGTGTCAGGCATATCCTTAGAAAAACAGTGGCTAGAGGCCATTCCTGAGTCAGAAGGTTATCCGATATCTCCCACCGGTTTTAAGCAGTTAATTCAGTCCACGTTGGACTTTTTGCAGCTGCATGAGCTGGCGACGACGATGTGGGTAAAACTGCCTAAAAAGGAAATATGGCGAACCGATTTTGAACGGTACGCCCACCGACGAAAAGACGTCACCATCTACAGTTTGGAACGGGGCGATCCGCTGCCAACGGACTTTTCTGAGTGGCAGCCCATTCCACTCGACTTAGACGATGATCTCAAGCAGGAATATCTGTTTTTGGTCCTGGCTGAAGGATTTGCCTGCACGTTTCTAGCGGTGCGGCACCCTCAACCGGCTGAGCTTAGTCCGACCACCTCGCGATCTCAGCTGACCCTGTATTGCTCGCTGTCGAATACCGTACCTAGGGCTCTGGCAACTGCGCTCCAGCAGTTTGTGCAGGCGGCCAAGCTCAGTACCGTAACGCGTGGCAGCGCCGCCCACGGCACCGTACTTGACAACACGGTCACCAGCAGTACCGCCAGCCGGGCCCTGTCGCATTGGCGACTGGTTCAGCATCCGCCATCACCAGCGCTGGTCGATGCGTTTTTGACCTGGCAGATGCAGGCCCACGCGCAGTGTTACAGCCAGATCTGCTACCAATCTTCTCTGAGTGCCTTGGCCCATGAACGGGCCGTGGCCCAAGGGGACTTTCTCAAACAGTCCTGGCAGGAGCTGCGCATGCCCTTGACTACGGTCAAAACCGCCCTGACTCTGCTTAACTCAGATCATTTGGAGACCGTACAGCGTCAGCGCTACCTCGATCTGATTACCCAAGCCTACGAACGTCAAAGTAGCTTGATTAACGGCGTTTTTGAGCTCCTACAGCTGCCGCTTAGCTCACCACAGCTCCAGTCCATTCGCTTGGTCGATATCGTCCCCAGCGTGGTCAGCATGTATCAACCGCTGGCCCAGGAACGCAGTGTTTTGCTGGACTGCGTTGTCCCTTCTGACTTGCCAACCATCGCGGGTGTCGAAGCCTCGGTTCGTCAGGTAATCATTCAACTCCTCCAAAATGCGATTCACTACACCAACTGTGGGGGACAGGTTCAGGTGACGGCACACCGTGAATCAGAGCAGTTCGTCGCGCTTCGAGTTGAAGATACCGGCAGCGGGATCTCACGTACGGACCTGACCCATGTGTTCGATTCGTTTTACCGAGGGACCGAAAGTGCCGGTAAGGTCGGTGGCGCCGGATTAGGTCTGACCCTGGTACAGCGCCTGATAGAGCAGTGCGGTGGCTCTGTCAGCGTTGAGAGCACCCTGAATCAGGGCAGCATCTTCACAATTTTGCTACCAATCTATGGCGAGCGCTAACCCTAAACTGCAGAAATGCTGCCCGTTGACGTCAGAACATTTTCTCAGAGGTTAGCTCTACGCTGTTGTTCTGGTCTGAGTCGGTCGACCGGTAGCGAATTTGCTCATAAATCCGCCAAACAAGCAAAAGACCAGGGCTCAACAGCCCTGGTCTTTTGCAACGTAATGCAACCCTGTGATCTACACAGAACCGCCTGCAGCCTGGAGGCGAGCGCGGGCTCGCTTCAGCGCTTGGTTTGCCTGAATGACGGCTGTACGGTCGTCTTCAGAGACGGTGCCAACCTTGGTTTTAGCCGACTCGTAGGCGGCTTCAGCGTCGCTAGCGTCGATGTCAGCACCGCGTTCAGCGCCGTTGACCAGGATAGTGACCTCGTCGGCTTCGACTTCAGCAAAGCCGCCCATCAGTGCGATCGCAACCCAATCACCCTCAGCCCGAACGCGCATTACGCCGATATCCAACGCCGTTAGCAGCGGTGCGTGACCACCCAAAATACCCAGCTGACCGGTAGTGCTGGGTAGCACCACCTCTTCAGCGGGCGCATCCCAGACAGTTTTATCTGGAGCAACCACTTTCAGTGTTAGTGCCATCGTCCTAGCCCTCAGACTTCATTTTCTCAGCGGTGGCAATCACCTCGTCGATACCACCCTTCAGGTAGAAGGCCTGCTCGGGCAGATCATCTAGCTCACCCGCCAAAATCATCTTGAATGCCTTGATGGTATCTTCCAGCGAGACATACTTACCGGACAGACCGGTGAAGATCTCTGCGACGAAGAAGGGCTGAGAGAGGAACTTCTCGATCTTACGAGCGCGAGCAACCGTCTGGCGGTCGTCCTCAGACAGCTCGTCTAGACCCAGAATCGCAATGATGTCCTGCAGTTCTTTGTAGCGCTGTAGCGTGGACTGCACAGCACGGGCGGTGTCGTAGTGCTCCTGGCCGACGATGTCAGCCTGTAGCATGGTCGAGGTCGAACCCAGGGGGTCCACTGCTGGGTAGATCCCCTTGGAAGCCAGGGCACGGGACAGTACCGTGGTCGCGTCCAGGTGAGCAAAGGTAGTAGCAGGCGCGGGGTCAGTCAGGTCGTCTGCCGGTACATAGACCGCCTGAATCGAGGTAATCGAGCCTTCCATCGTCGAAGCAATCCGCTCTTGCAGGTCGCCCATGTCAGTCCCCAGCGTAGGCTGGTAGCCTACCGCAGAGGGCATGCGGCCCAACAGTGCCGACACCTCAGAACCGGCCTGTACAAACCGGAAAATGTTGTCAACGAACAGCAGCACGTCCTGCTTGTTCACATCGCGGAAGTACTCAGCCATCGTCAGGGCCGACAGTGCTACGCGCATACGGGCACCGGGGGGCTCGTTCATCTGGCCGTAGACCAGAGCCACCTTAGACTGGCTCAGGTCGTCGGCGTTGATCACGCCCGACTCAATAAATTCGTTGTAGAGGTCATTGCCCTCACGGGTCCGCTCACCCACGCCGCCAAACACCGACACACCGCCGTGCTCTTTTGCGATGTTGTTGATCAGTTCTTGGATGAGGACCGTTTTGCCGACGCCTGCACCGCCAAACAGACCCACCTTACCGCCACGTCGGTAGGGCGCTAGCAGGTCTACCACCTTGATACCGGTTTCAAATACGGCTGGCTTGGTCTCAAGGTCAACGAGCTTAGGGGCAGCCCGGTGAATGGGCAGCGAGCTTTCTGCATTAACGTCGCCTTTTTCGTCGACGGGCTCGCCCAGGACGTTGAAGATGCGACCCAGCGTCGCTTTGCCTACGGGCACGCTAATCGGTGCGCCTAGGTCCTGTACTTCCATGCCGCGAATCAGACCATCCGTGGAGCTCATTGCGACCGCGCGGACCTGACTATCGCCCAGCAACTGCTGGACTTCGCAGGTTACTGAGACGTCAGTGCCTGCGGGGTTTTTACCGGAAATCTTGAGGGCGTTGTAGATGCGAGGCAGTTCACCAGAAGCGAACTTAACGTCTACAACAGGACCAATAATCTGACTGATTACGCCAGTGTTTGTCTTCTCTGCAGTGGTGACCATGCTTGCGCCTTGTTCTAAGGAGATAGCTACTGTGGTGGCCTTTAGGTTTTATTCATCATTTAAAGTGCCATGTTACAGATTATCACTAGATGTCTCCCCTATGGCAGTCGCCTCAATACCTTGACGCGAGAGGCTCTATCACAAGGCAGCAATGATTTCCACAACGCCAACTTGCGAGCGTGTAGCAGACGGCTTAGGAACGTTGTCGGTAACGGGTTGTCGGGTGGGGGCTAACGTCCTGGTATCTAACGTCTTGATATCTAACGTCCTGGACGGGCGGGACGAGGCGTAACGGGCTGGCGCTCAACCCCGTCAATCAGCACGGTCCCGCCCTCTCCAGCGGCAGTGACTTGCCCGTAGTACTGAGTCGTGTCACTCGACCATATGTAGACCAGACCGCCGCTGCTCTGAGGGGTTATGCCATTGGAAGAAAGGTCCGTCAGTCGGTCAGCATAAACGAATACCGTTTCTAGATTGGCAGGCGTAGAGACATCAGGCATCACCTCTATTGGCAGGCTCCCGACTTGAATGGTGCCCCCTGCGGCGGTCCCCTCCGCCGTCAGCGTTGCCCCGATCAGTGCGACCCGTGGGCCAATTAGGGTAATGTCGCCGCCGGTTTTGCCGCTAACGTCGATGGCACCCTGCACAACTACGGTGCCGACCTCGCTTAGATTGGGGCCATCACCATCGGTCTCGGGCTGCACCGCAGTGATGACGCTAAAGCTACCGTCTGGGTTTTTGACGAGTTCGCTGCCACTATCAGACTCGCCGCCTGTCAGCATCCCCGGTAGGTCGGTGGGGTCAAAGGTCTCTGGTCCGATGGGGGTCGGTTCAAATGGCTCTAGGTCCGTAGAGTTAGGCGTAATCTCCAGACTTAGCAGGTTACCGGGGCGGCTGATTCGAACGGTGTAGCCACCGGGAACCGCCGCCAGATTGACGGTACCCCCCGGCACGGTAATCGTGCCGCTGTTTTGAACGGTGCCGCCTAATAAGGTAAGAGATTGGTTGGCGGTGAGGTTAAGCGCTCCCTGATTTTCGATGCCGCTCGGTTCTAAGACTGTAAAGACATAGCCTGAGGGTGCGCCTGTCAGTCCGGCCGCGTCAAAGTCCTCTCCTGACTGAACCACCGTTAGCTGCGTTTCATCAAACAGCAGCGCGTCGGCTGTGGTCACGGTTAGATCTGCCGGTAGCGCTAGCTGCGCCCCCGGCCCAAAAATCACCCCACCGGGGCTGACCAAGTAGAGATTGGCGTCTGCACCCGTGAGTCCCAGCGCGCCATTGACCCTAGCAGGATTGACATTCTCTACTAAATTAATGACGTTCTCGACCTGACTGGGAACGACGAAGGTCGCGGTGTCGTTAGCTCCAACGTCAAATTGCTGGAAATGATGAAATAGATTCGGTGCTGAGCCTTCTGACAGAACGCCGCCAGTAATATTGTACTGGTCTGGGTTGCTCTCTGGTGAGGTGATGACGGTGTCAGTGACACCCGGCGCTAGCGTAGTGGGAACCGGCTCTGCCTGGGCGGGTGTCATCCACAGTGCAGCGCCCAAACAGCCCCCGACAGAAGCCCCTGCTGAGACGAGGGTCTGCAGAGACGAAGCGCATCGAAATAGGCAATTCATTGGGTAAGAAGACCCTAAACGTGACGATCGATCAAATGGAGTCGTCGGCTAATGCCGCGATTTGTAGATACAGGTAACCCACTTAGCACATTAGACACATAGACTCCGCATTCATACGGAAGAGTGCCCGGTACTTTTTAAAATCTTCACAGGTTTTAGATGCGCCCATCTCGCAATATAGGCTGATTTTTTGCCCACGCATTAAAGAAACGATAAAGATGCTCAAAGGCAATGGCGTCAGTCTAGTTCGGGAACCCGTACCGCTACGGGCGTTGTCACGGTCCAGGTTGTCCGATAAATTAGCACTCGGAATGGGTGAGTGCTAATTAAAATTCTGCCACGTCCAGAACCAAGGTTTTCCCTAGAGAAAGCTAAAGGTTTTAGGCTGGACGCGGTTTGGCGCCGCCAGTTTGGTTTGGAGAATACTGGAGAATTAAGTTTATGGCAGCTATCTCTCTGAGTGTACAGAACGTCACTCCCCTGGGCGATCGCGTTCTGATCAAGGTGAGCGAGTCCGAAGAAAAGACAGCAGGCGGTATCCTGCTGCCTGAAACCGCTAAAGAGAAGCCTCAGATCGGCGAAATTACCGCCATTGGACCTGGTAAGCGTAACGATGACGGCAGCCGTCAGACCCCCGAAGTTAAGGTCGGCGATAAGGTGCTGTATTCCAAGTACGCCGGTACTGACATCAAGTTTGGCGGCGATGACCATGTCCTACTGTCTGAGAAGGACATCCTAGCCGTTGTTGGCTAGCGGACGATCGTTGACTTACCTCACAAAAGATCACCTGATAACCCTCCCAGAGAACCATGGCAAAGAAGATCATTTACAACGAAAACGCGCGTCGTGCCCTAGAAAAAGGCATGGACACGCTGGCTGAGGCTGTTGCAGTAACCCTCGGTCCTAAAGGACGCAACGTCGTTCTAGAAAAGAAGTTTGGTTCACCCCAGATCGTTAACGACGGCGTCACCATTGCTAAAGAGATCGAGCTTGAAGACAACGTCGAGAACACAGGCGTTTCTCTGATTCGTCAGGCGGCTTCCAAGACCAACGACGCGGCTGGTGACGGCACCACTACAGCAACGGTGCTGGCCCATGCGATTGTGAAAGAGGGGCTGCGTAACGTCGCTGCCGGGGCCAATGCGATCGCACTTAAGCGCGGCATCGAAAAGGCCACTGCTTACCTGGTTGAGCACATCGCTGAGCAGGCCAAGCCGGTCGAAGACTCCAGCGCTATTGCCCAGGTCGGCACTATCTCCGCCGGTAACGACGACGAAGTCGGCCAGATGATCTCCCAGGCGATGGACAAGGTGGGTCGTGAGGGCGTCATCTCCCTGGAAGAAGGCAAGTCGATGACGACTGAGCTGGAAATCACCGAAGGGATGCGCTTCGACAAGGGCTACATTTCACCCTACTTCGCTACCGACGCCGAGCGCATGGAAGCCGTCTTGGACGAGCCTTACATCCTGCTGACCGATAAGAAGATCGCTCTGGTGCAGGACCTGGTTCCCGTACTCGAGCAGGTGGCCCGCTCCGGCAGACCGCTAATCATCATCGCGGAAGACATCGAGAAAGAAGCCCTGGCAACGCTGGTAGTTAACCGCCTGCGCGGTGTGCTGAACGTCGCTGCTGTCAAAGCCCCTGGCTTTGGTGACCGTCGCAAGGCCATGCTCGAAGACATTGCCGTTCTAACCAACGGTACGGTGATTACTGAAGATGCCGGTCTGCGTCTCGATAGCGTCGGTCAGGACATGCTCGGTCAGGCCCGTCGCATCACCATCACCAAAGACAACACTACGATCGTGGCCGAAGGCAATGAGGCCGACGTCAAAGCTCGCTGCGAGCAGATTCGTCGTCAGATCGAGGAAAGCGACTCGACCTACGACAAGGAGAAGCTGCAGGAGCGTCTGGCTAAGCTCTCCGGCGGTGTGGCTGTCATTAAGGTGGGTGCTGCTACCGAAACCGAGATGAAGGACCGCAAGCTGCGCCTGGAAGACGCCATCAACGCCACTAAGGCTGCGGTTGAAGAGGGCATCGTCCCCGGTGGCGGCACAACGCTGACCCACCTGGCACCGGGTCTGCAGAAGTGGGCCGATGACACCCTTTCCGGTGAAGAACTCATCGGTGCGTCCATCGTCGCCCGCGCCCTACCGGCTCCGCTGATGCGGATTGCCCAGAACGCCGGTCAAAACGGCGCAGTTGTGGCTGAGCGCATCAAAGAGAAGGACGCGACCGTTGGCTACAACGCAGCGACTAACGAGTACGTTGACATGCTGGATGCCGGTATCGTTGACCCCGCTAAGGTAACCCGTTCGGCTATTCAGAACGCGGCTTCTATCGCGGGCATGGTGCTGACGACGGAGTGCATCGTGGTCGAGAAGCCTGAGCCGAAGGATGGCGCTGCTGCGGGCGCTGGTGCTGGCATGGGCGACTTTGACTACTAAGGCCTGGTCTTAGTCCTTAGTCTGGTCACTGAATAGCTACGCTTGAAAAAGCGGCTGTTTCACTGAGGCAGCCGCTTTTTCATCGGTTAACTTATGGCAAAGCTATAGCAGTCGAAGGGCTAGTTAAGACGTTTTTGGACCCCAAAATCAGGGACTTCAGCTCAAAAGATCTGCTACGTACAGGCTCCTAATTTATATCGATTCAGGAGCGGGATTGCCTGAGCCTGTTGAGTTTTAAGTTGCTCTGTTTGGCGGTCGCTTTGATTGCAGAGAACGTTGAACGGCTGCCAGATGGCTATAAAAGAAGCGTGGCAGACTTACAGGCATTTTGCCGGTTTCTAGAAACCGGCAATGAAAGGTAGGAGCTCCTTCAGTAGTCTGTGGGGCTACCGGGTGTGTATGAAAACTGCGATCGCACCTGCGATCACTGGGCGCTATTTGGGTTTTGTCTGGGTGACTTGCCACGCGATGATGCCAGCAAACCCGACAAAAAAGATCAGGGTGCTCCAATCCGTCACGCTTCCAGGTAATGGAATCTCCCCCAGCATCCAACTCATTTTGCGCTCCTTGCTTGTGCGCTTTATTTTGCTTTACGTCAAAAACCGATCTAGGGCTGACTTCAGCTCAGCCAGTTCGGTCTCGATATTGCCATCGGCGACGGCACGGCTGATGCATTCGTCCATATGCTCGTCCAAAATCATGCGGGCGACTCGGTCAAGCGCCCCGCGTACTGCAGCAATCTGAACCAGTACGTCTGGACAGGCCCGCTGCTCTTGTACCATCGTTTTAATACCGCGCACGTGGCCCTCGATGCGCGATAGCCGGTTCAGGATCTGCCTGACGGCAGCCTCGCTGTGAACGTGGGGATGATCGTGCGAATGAGATAGGCCCTTACGAGCGGACGAATCGAAAGATAGGGTCAAAGTAATCCTCGACGAGACTGTGTAAAGGGTCAGAGCTAGCTTCAAGCGCCCCTACCGATCCTCGCTACCATTGTTAAGTCAATTTCAAGTTTCTGCTACCTCAGACTCTAAATAGACGAGATAGACGTGTTGTCACCGACTGAAATTTGCGACTGAAATTTGCTGACGGGGCAGCTAGCTCAACCAACGGGCGACATCCTTGGCGTGGTAAGTCAGGATCAGATCTGCGCCCGATCGCTTGAAGCTGGTCATAGTTTCCATAACGACCTTCTCTTCGTCCACCCAGCCGTTCAACGCAGCTGCCTTCACCATAGAGTACTCACCCGAGACGTTATAAGCCGCTACCGGTAAGTCAGAGGCTTCTTTGACGCGCCAGATGACATCCATGTAGGCCAGGGCGGGCTTGACCATCAGCATGTCTGCGCCCTCAGCAATGTCCAGGTCAATTTCTTTAAGGGCTTCACGACCGTTGGCTGGGTCCATTTGGTAAGTGCGGCGATCGCCAAACTGCGGCGCAGACTCTGCGGCATCGCGGAACGGGCCGTAGTAGGCCGAAGAATACTTAGCGGCGTAGGACAAAATAGGCAAGTGGCTGAATCCGTTGTCGTCGAGTCCGCTGCGAATCGCCTGGACAAAACCGTCCATCATGCCCGATGGCGCAATGATATCCGCGCCGGCGTTCGCCTGGGAGACCGCCGTTTTTTTCAGCAGCTCTAGGGTAGGGTCATTCAACACGCGCCCGGTCAGATCACCTACTTCTAAATAGCCGCAGTGGCCGTGGGCCGTATATTCGCATAAACAGGTGTCGACCACCACAATCAGGTCCGGCACGGCCTTTTTGATGGCCTCGGTGGCCTTTTGGACGATGCCGCAATCATGCCAAGCCCCGGTCGCCTCGTTGTCTTTGGTGTCTGGGATGCCGAATAGAATGACCGCCGGAATACCCAAGTTGTAGACCTCCTTGGCTTCCTCGACAATTTTGTCCACTGATAGCTGATAGACGCCAGGCATGGAGGTCACTTCATTCGCTACGGTCTCACCGGGTACGGCAAACAGCGGGTAAATCAGGTCACTGGTGGTGACCACGTTCTCACGGACCATGCGGCGAAGCTGGGGATGGCTGCGGAGGCGGCGGGGGCGATGGGTAGGAAACATAGATTCAGCGCAACGGGGTGACTTTATTGATAATGTCATCAAGTCTAAAGCGCTGAGGAGTCCGGCTTATTTGCTTGATTAAGAAAAAGTAACGTTGGCTAAAGCAGTGCTTCAACTGCTCTGGAGTGCTGTGCTGATTCAAATAGGGGGCGATCGTTCGAGCTGCAATTAACAGCTACCCACCCCAAACGGTACAATAGGCCGCCAGAGATTAGGGTGAGCGGGTGTTTTCGCCAATTGAGCTGCTGTGGGCGCTGATGGGCCTGATTGTCACTATCGGTGCGACCTGGTTGGAGGTGTTTGTGACCAATGCGCCCTGGGCCTGGGGCGGGGTTGGTCTCCAGTTCTATTCCCTGGGTGTGAGCTTTCAAGTGGGAGCGGTGCTGCTCACCAGCTGTCTGGGCGGGCAGAACGCTGGTGCGATGGCGCAGGTGGCCTATCTGAGCCTGGGGTTGTTTTTATTCCAGGTGTTTGAGATGCAGGTGTTTACTCAAGGCAGTGGCCTAAGCTATCTGCGGGAGCCCAGCTTTGGCTATTTACTCGGCTTTATTCCGGCGGCGTGGGTATGCGGTTTTTTGGCGTTTCAGTGGAAGCCGCGCTTAGAGCATCTGACGCTGAGCTGTCTGGGGGGGGTAGCGGCGATTCACCTGACGGGGTTGGTGTACTTGCTGGCAGCCTATTTGTTTCAATGGACAGGTGAGACCTCACTGAGTTTAGGTGAGGCCATTGTGGCCTTTTCTCTGAGTCAGCTGCCTGGGCAACTGGTGGTGGCCTGTGCAGTGTCGTTAGTTGCCTACTTGATGCGGCAGCTGATGTTCTATTGAGGAATAAGATGCCCTGTTGAGGATTTGTTGAGGAATAATAGTCAGGGATGTTAGCTGGGATAGGTGTGCGAAACCCGCTGTTTTGGATAGTGGCCATTGTTGGGGTCGTGCTAGACCAGCTGACGAAGCTGTGGACGGTCAACACCTTTGACCTGGGAGAGGTGGTGACCATCATTCCTGGGGCACTGAACTTTACCTACGTGCTCAATCGGGGGGCGGCCTGGAGTATCTGTAGTGGCGAGAACTGCCGGTGGATTTTGCCGTGGTTGTCGTTGGCGGTCAGTCTGGCGCTGGCGGCGTACGGGCTGCTGTCGCGAATTGAGGACCCGTGGGAGCGGGCAGGGTACGGATTCATCTTGGCAGGGGCCTTTGGCAACGGGATTGACCGCCTGCGGGCAGGCGAAGTGGTGGATTTTATCCAGGCATTTCCGGTGACGAACTTTCCAGTGTTCAACCTGGCAGATGTATGGATCAACGTGGGTATTGTGTGTTTGTTGCTGGGATTTTTGCTGAATCCCAGTGACCGGGATAAAAACGGCAAGCGCCGTGGCTCCTAGGTTGGATTAGACGATCGCGATCGCCTGGGGCGGTGGGTTACGCTTCGATCAACCCACCCTACAATAGGGCCATCAGAAATCAATCGTTTGCGAAATTGCTGCTGTTCCTGTTGTATAGCAATCCCACAAGCGTTTGTGGGCGATTGCGAGCCACGGAGCGCTCTGCGCTTGAGAGACAGCGATACTCGGTGTCCTAAGCAAAGTGGCCAGCGCTATAATCTCTTGCTAACCCTGCACCCTGTGTCCGCATGACCTCGCCGCCTCAGTCGCCCCCTCCCAATTCGCCGCCCCCGAATTCACCGTCACCGACTCAGCCGCCGCGCACGTTTTTGGGTACGGTGACCCAAGCAGTTAAAACGGTTGCCAAAATTGACTTTTCGAAATTGCCGCTGAAGCCGGGGGCGCGGGTACCCAAGCTGGTGGTGGAGTTTGAGGGCAAAACTCAGGATTATTCGCTACTGGGCGATCACTATGTGCTGGGTCGCAGCTCGAAGTCGAGTGATATCGTGGTGCGGAGCCCGCTGGTGAGTCAGGTGCACCTGAGCCTGACTCGCGATCGCAACCGTCCGGGCAATCCCTTCGTTCTCAAAGATCAAAAATCAACCAACGGCACCTATCGCCACAAAAAGCGGCTGAGCCAGTATGTGCTGCGTCACGGTGACGTTCTCAGCCTGGGGCCCGCAGAGCTGACCGATGCGGCCACTGTTCGCTACGTGGACCCGCCGCCGTGGTATATCCAGGGCTTCCGCTACGGCCTGTTTGGCGCCACCGGCTTCACGGCGCTGCTCGCGTTCTGGATTGTGGCCATTGAATGGCCCAAGATTCCCATTCGGCCCATCCCCGACTCGGTGCAGGGGCCGGTATCGGTCTACGGCAACGACGGTGACCAGCAGGTGCAGCTGAACCCCATCAATACCCGTGCCCACATCGAGAAGGCCCGCCTACGGGAGTATTCGCCCTACTTGCCCCAGGCGGTGATCGCCTCGGAAGATTCTCGTTACCACTGGCACCTGGGCGTAGACCCGCTCGGTATCGCGCGGGCGGTGGTCGTGAACGTGCGTGATGGTGAGATTCGAGAGGGCGCGAGTACGGTCACCCAGCAGCTGGCCCGCAGCATTTATCGAGAATATGTCGGGACAGAAGACTCGGCTGCGCGCAAAATCCGCGAGGCGATCGTGGCGTTGAAGATGGAGACCTTCTACAGCAAGGACCATCTGCTGCTGCTGTACCTGAACCGCGTGTACCTGGGTAATAACCTGTACGGGTTTGAGGATGCGGCTCAGTTCTACTTTGACAAGTCGGCGGCAGATCTAGATATTTCAGAAGCGGCGACGCTGGTGGGCATTTTGCCTGCGCCTAATGCCTTCAACCCGGTTCGCGACTACGACGCGGCGATTTTTTACCGTAATCGTGTGATTGAGCGGATGGTGCTGCTGGGGATGATCTCCCAGGAAGAGGGGCGTCGGGCGCGCCGCACCCGCATTGAGATTAGTCCGACTGCCCGCGAACAGCTTCAGAGCATCCGCGCGCCCTACTTTTACAGCTACATCTTCACCGAGCTAGAAGATACGCTGGGCTACTCCCTGGCCCGTGAAGGAAATTTTTACGTCGAGACTAGCGTGAATCTGGATACCCAGGCCCAGGCGGAAGAGTCCCTATCCACTGGGGTTGCCAGCTATGGCGGTCGCTATGGCTTTAGTCAGGGAGCAATGGTCACGCTGGATGCGGCCAGCGGCGAGATTCGGGCGCTGGTGGGCGGGACAGACTACGAGGCGAGCCAGTTTAACCGGGCTAGTCAGGCACTGCGCCAGCCGGGGTCAACCTTTAAGCTGTTTGCCTATGCCAGTGCGCTCGAGCAGGGTATTTCGCCCTGGAATACCTACGACTGCAGTGCGATGACCTGGCAGGGGCAGCGGTATCGCGGCTGCCGATCGGGTAGCGGGGCGCTGGATATGTATACGGGGTTAGCCCGGTCAGAGAACGTGGTGGCGCTGCGGATCGCGCGGGAGGCGGGGCTGACCAACATCGTTAACCTGGCCCAGGAAATGGGCATTACCTCTGAACTGGAACCGGTGCCGGGGCTGGTGTTGGGTCAAAGCGTGGTGTCGCCGCTGGAGATGACGGGGGCGGTGGGTGCGATCGCAAATGACGGCATCTGGAATAAGCCCCACGGCATCCAGCGGGTGCTCGATAGCAGCGACTGCGCCGACCCCAACGACTGGCGCAGCTGTCGCGTCATTTTTGACTTTACCGATAGCGAGTTTGCCAACCGCCCGGTACTCTCGCAGCAGACCGCCAATACCCTATCGGCCATGATGGAAGGCGTCATCTCGGGTGGCACGGCAACCAATGCCCGTATCGGTGTAACTGCTGCCGGTAAAACGGGCACGACCGACAAGGGTGTTGACCTCTGGTTCATTGGCTTCGTACCCAGCCGTCAGCTGGTCACTGGTGTCTGGCTAGGAAACGACGATAACTCACCGACCAACGGCAGCAGCGCTCAGGCCGCACAGATTTGGGGCGAGTATATGCGAGAAATGGTGAGATAGGTGCGGTGGCCAAATGTATCAGCCGTTGTTAGCAACCAGAGGGTTAGTCGTGGCCAACTCTCGAAACCGATTGAAGTCACGATCGGCTGTCCATAGCTGAGTTACACCGTGACACTGACACAGCGCTGCAATCCGAGCATCGTGCATCTGAGGTCCCCTAACTCGACCGTTGTTCAGAATAGCTTTCAGTGTTTTCCAATAGCCTGGACCTTCGCCGAGCAAAGAAAGTGTCGGTGATTCCATCCAGCAATTGACCTGTTCTACAGCATCTTCCAGAGGTGTAGGCAGATCGTAAATTCGAGGATGGGTGACAATTGCCAGAAACTCATGGATACAGGGCCACGGGATAAACCAGGGTGAACTGGATTCGGCTAATTCAGTGAGACATTGGTCGGCAGCAACGTGCCACTCAGAATCCTCCCGATGGGCGTAGACCAAAATGTTGGTGTCTACCGCGATCATCCTCCCCGTCCTTCGTAGATATGTGCTCGAAGGCTGCTCCAGTCTCCTTCTGATAGGCCAGGTTGCAATCCGCGCCCTCGAAAGCTGTGCTTGCGAAGTCGGAACGTAGTATGGTCAGAGCCCAGATTTGCTTCCAAAAATTGGCGCAAGGCAGCTTCTAAGATGCTTTTGAGCGTTTGCTGACGCTTTACTGCTAGCTGTTTGGCTTGCGACAGAAGGGTATCGTTGATATCCACAGTGGTTTTCATATGGTTACCCACATCAGTAGCCCCATAGAGATGGGCCTCCTCTAGCTTAGCGCCGCGAAAGCAGCAACTATGAAAAACGTGCTTATGGGGTCTGCTTGGGAAAACGACTGGCGGAAAATCTGTCACTAGACCTGTAGTTTTCAGAACCTATAGTTTTCAGAACCTAGCTCAACCACTACATATGTTCTCGAAACTGGTTTCCAAGCCGCGTAGCCAAATATTTTGGATCTTGCTGATCGGGATGAGCTATCTGCTGGGGGGCAGTGCGCTGTATATCGACGCCAGGTTTTCTAAGGCGCTGATTCGTACGGCTAGCTACTACGGTTCGGATAGTGGGGCTCCGGTAGTGCAGTTCCACAATATCGAGCCCGGCGAGTACCGCCTCGACGGGCTGCTGTATTTCTACGTGCTGTTTCCGTTCCGGATGAGCGAAATTTTGTACTGGTACATCACAGCTCCTGTAGGCTCGCCTTACCTGCCAGATAACGAGCGGGTAAAGGTGGACGATGACCACTCAATTTCCTGAGTGATCCAGCCGTCATCGCTCTGCGCCCGGTTCCTGATTGCTTTGTCGCGGTCGTAGATCAGTGCGAAACCCGCGCCGCTGCAGCAGCCGCCGCCGTCGCTGGCGGGCGAGGGCCTGCAGGTCCACATTACGGTCGGTTTCATCGACGATTTCGCCGGTGAGTACCTCTAGCACGTCCTCTAGGGTAACCACGCCTGAAACGCCGCCGTATTCATCGACCACGATCATCAGGTGCTCACGGGCCGTCTGAAAGGTTTTCAGCAGGCGGTCGGCCCGCTCAGTTTCAGGAATGTAGCGGGCCTGACGCATACAGCTTTGTACGGGCATGTGACCCTTACCCTCAATGATTTCTTTGAGTAGTTCAGACTTTAAAGCCACGCCCAGAACGTGGTCCAGGTCTTCATCAATGATAATGATGCGGCTGTGCTGGGAGTCAAGAATAGTCTGCTGTACGTCACTGAGCGTATCGCTGCCTTCCAAATGCGTAATCGCCACGCGGGGGGTCATGATATTGGCGGCAGTGATGTCATTGAGGCGAAACACCTTTTGAATCATCTCGGCTTCGTCGTCCTCGATCAGTCCTTCCTGGTAGCCCAGCATGGCTAGCAGTTTGATCTCAGACTCATTGGTGATGGGACGCTGGTTGCCTGAGACCAGCGGAGCCGTAATTTTTTCGAGTAGCAGGATGATCGGCGTCAGCAGCAGCGTCAGCGTGCGAATGGGGATGGCAATCACTAGGCCAATCTGCTCGGCATAGCGTTCGCCGATGGTTTTGGGGACAATCTCTGCAAACAGAATAATTAGAAAAGTCAGGACGGCTGAAAACACGCCAATCAGCGTGTCCCCCAGTACCGAGGCGGCGATGCTGCCGATAACAATGCTGCCGACGATGTTGAATATATTGTTGAGAATGACGATGGCGGCAATCGGTCGGTTGACCTTTTCGCGGATGGCCAGCAGTGCAATGGCAGGCGCTTTGCGGCTTTGGGCCATCTGGCGGGCTTTGAGCAGGGGGATGGACAGTAGCGCGGCCTCAGTGCCGGAGCAGAGGGCGGAGCCAATGATGACGATCAGAACTGCGATCGCAAGTCGAAGCATGGTATTAGGGAACAGTGACCAGGATCAGATGCAAGCGAGTCCACACTGCTATGATCCATTAAATTAACTCTAATCCCGCGCTGCCTGTACTCAACCCCTATGAGTGAAATTATTCTCGATGTCCGTAATCTAAAAGTTGACTTTGAGACCGACTCTGGCGTAATTCATGCGGTTGACGATATTTCGTTTCAGGTAAAGCGTGGCCAGACGCTGGGCATTGTGGGCGAGTCGGGATCGGGCAAATCGGTCACTTCGCTAGCGGTGATGGGCCTGGTGCCGAGTCCGCCGGGACGGGTCACCAGCGGCGAAATTTTATTCCACCAGGACGGTCAGCCGTCTGTTGACCTACGCAGGATGTCTGCCAAGCGGATGCAGGCCTACCGGGGCGGCGAGCTGTCGATGATCTTTCAAGAGCCGATGAGTTCGCTCAATCCAGTCTACACCTGCGGTTTCCAGCTGATTGAAGCGCTGCGCCAGCACCAGAACGTCTCCAAGGCCCAGGCCGAAAAGCAGGTGTTAGAGCGTCTGCAGGAAGTGAAGCTGCTGCCTAGCGATGCCGAGATGGCCGCCCAGATCCGAGCAGAGCAGCCCCAGTCAGGCGAACAGCAAATTGCCCGCGAAGTCCTGACCCGTAAGCGATCCCTGCTCAACCGATTTCCTCACCAGCTTTCTGGGGGGCAGATCCAGCGGGTGATGATTGCGATGGCAATTATCTGCAACCCGTCGTTGCTGATTGCCGACGAGCCGACCACGGCGCTGGACGTGACTGTGCAAGCCCGCACGCTGGATCTGCTGCGTGAGCTACGCGACCAGCGGCAGATGTCGATGATTTTCATCACCCACGACCTGGGCATCATCGCTGAAATCGCCGATCAGGTAGCGGTCATGTATCGCGGCAAAATTGTCGAGTACGGACCGGTATTCGAGATTTTCTCGAAACCTAAGCACCCCTACACCAAAGGACTGCTAGCCTGCCGTCCTCGACCCGACCAGCGCCTGCGCCAGCTGCCCACCGTGGCTGACTACATGCGCGTCTCCGAAGAAGACGGCGAGCTGCAGATTTTTGCGCGCCTACCTGATGAGCAGGCCGAGATTGTGCCAGAGGAGGTCAGCCCAGCCGAGACCCAGGCCCGGCTGGAGCATCTGCAAACCGAAGCACCCCCTCTGCTCACGGTACAAAACCTGCGCGTGGCCTACCCGGTGAAAGGCGTATTCGGCCAGACCGTGCGCCAGATCATGGCCGTCAACAATGTGTCGTTTGAGGTCTTTAAAGGCGAAACCTTTGGCCTGGTGGGCGAATCGGGCTGCGGCAAGACGACGTTGGGGCGGGCGCTGCTGCACTTGGTTAAGCCGTCAGACGGTAATATCTTCTTTGATGGGCGTAACCTAGACGCACTCAGCCGCCGCGAGATGCGCCAGCTGCGCCGGGAGATGCAGATCATTTTCCAAGACCCGTTCAGCTCCCTCGACCCGCGCATGAGCATCGGGGCCGCCATTGCTGAACCCCTGCGCATTCACAAGGTCATCCGCAGCCGTAAGAATCTCAGAGAGCGGGTCGGCTACCTGCTGGATCGGGTGGGGCTTGACCCAGGCTGTATCAACCGCTTTCCCCACGAGTTTTCGGGTGGTCAGCGGCAGCGGGTGTGTATTGCTCGGGCGCTGGCGTTGAACCCTAAGTTCATTATCTGCGACGAGTCGGTGTCGGCGTTGGATGTGTCGGTGCAGGCCCAGGTGCTGAACCTGCTAAAGGAACTGCAGGCCGAGTTCGGGCTGACCTACATCTTTATCTCGCACGATCTGGGCGTGGTGAAGTTTATGAGCGATCGCATTATGGTGATGAACCAGGGCAAGCTCGAAGAAATTGGCCCTGCCGACGACATCTACAACCATCCTGAGAAGGACTATACCAAGCATCTGATTTCGGCGATTCCGGTGGGTAGCCTAGAGCGGATTCAGTCGCTACAGGCTGAACGTGCGATCGCATCTTGACATCCACTCCACTGATGCAAAAAAGTGCATATTGCCGAGTAAGTATGCTTGTACGGGCGTTTACGCTACCCCAGTAGACCGCTAGAATTTGGGGCATGATTCTACGGCGACCGTCCTCGGCCCTATGCAACTAGACGTCAAAAACCTGGAACTGGGCTCAGATTCTGCTGAACGCGACATTAATGTTGGCCTGGTCGATTACTTTTACCAGAACTCGACCTACAACAAATTTGCTAACGGTCGTAAAACAATTCTGGTCGGCAACCGAGGCGCGGGCAAGAGCGCGATCTTCAAATACATTGCTCGCACGGAACGGCGCAAAGGCAATCTTGTTCTTGAGCTTTCACCCGAAGAATACTCTTACGAGCTGCTGTCAGATTATTTGAAAAGTGAAGCGGAGGGTTCCTGGGGTAAGCAAAGCGCTTACTCAATCGCCTGGCAGTATCTGCTTTACAACCTCATCTTTAAGGAAATTGCTAGCCAAAAGCGGGGGCTGCTGCTGGGTTCACAGAAGAACATATACAAATACGTTCAAGATAACGGCATCCATAAAGAGAATGGTTCGATTGGTCTACTCGTTGACTATCTACGACAAATAGAGCAGGTCAAATTTCAATCATTTAAAGGCGGTGTCCGCTCTAGCGAGCTGCAGTCGGTCTACAGCCTGGACGCGATTAAAGAACTGATTCCGAGCCTGAAGAATGTACTCAAAAGCACGCGCATCAAAGTATTTGTCGATGAGTTAGACAAGGGCTGGGACAATTCTGAAGATGCGAAATACTTCATTGCCGGGCTGTTTCAGGCCACTCAAAAGCTCAACCTGATCGATCCTAACCTGCGCGTATATGTGTCGATTCGTCAGGAGCTGTTCGACAACATTCCTCAAATCTACGAAGACGCCCAGAAGATTCGCGAAGATGTAGAGATTTTGCGTTGGGGTAAGAACGAGCTGCTAGAGCTGATCGGGCGTCGCATCGTCCACTGTTTTCCCCAGGCAGAGCGGCTGTCGGCAGAGGAACGTTGGAAGTCGATCTTTGTTACGAGCTTGAGCTCTTCTGGGATTGAATCGATCGACTACATCATTGACAGAACCCAGCTACGCCCCCGTGAGTTATTGCAGTTTTGCAAGCAGTGTCTGGACTACATCGACTACTCTCGGGCTAAGCGAAAAATTGACGAGTGCGCTATCACTGCTGCTGAAGAGCTGTATTCTGAGCAGAAAACTCGCGATCTTGCCTCAGAATATCGCTTTCAGTATCCCCATCTGCTAGACCTGTTTGAAGTCTTTCGCGGTAAAAAAAGCTACTACGACAAAGAGACGTTAGACGATCTGCTGCTGGCGGTCGTCTGCGGCGACTATGACGTCGAGCAGGCCTCTAGCTGGGTGGTCGGCATGGACAACATCGAACTTAAAGGCATCCTTTGGAAGATTGGCTTTCTTAAGGTATGGTCACCCCAGGCACCAGGCAAGCAAACGGGCAAAAATACCTCATTTGGGGCCTATCGGGGCCACTATGAATTGCCTACGATAAATCTAGAAAACATTCAGCGCCTGCGGATTCACCCGGCCTGTACCAGCTTTTTACACCTGAAGGACTAGCCCAAGGATTTCTATGAAGTGGCAGCCCCGGCGCTTCATCCACCATCTTGAACTCTCTCTCAAGTCGGTACCTACCTGGTCTGTGGTGGGTGTGTCGGTTATTTTGCTAGCCGCGTTGATTATCTGCGTCGATGAAGAAATAGAAAAAGCGCAGATCAATTCGCTGTCGGACGTATTTGTGCAACGCAAGGTGATCACTCGCGTGCTGTTGGACGATGCCGAGTCGATTGCAATTGTAGTAGCGGTAATTTTGTATCTGAAGGGCGCACCTGACCGCCGCGCTCAAAAACATTACGAAGCCTGGCGCGTTATTGATATGGCGGCTGCTAGCAGGATGCCTACCAGCTTTGCCCGTTACCGAGCACTGCAGGATCTTCACGCCGACGGGGTTTCCCTAAGTGAGATCGACGCTCCGGGTGCTAATCTCTCAAAGATTGAGCTGGTGGGGGCTGACCTGCGTAAGTGTAATCTTCGCGGTGCCAACCTTGAAAAGGCTAACCTGCAGGGGGCAAACTTAGAGGGCGCTGACCTCAAAGGGGCCAACCTACAGCATGTTTGCCTTCGTGACGCAAACCTTAACGACGCCAATTTGCAGAATGCCAATTTGCGAAACAGCACCCTGTGGAAAGTCTCGCTAATCGACGCCGATCTCGCTCATGCCGAACTCCGCTGGGCCGAAATTGGTGAGGAGGAATTGCTGAATGCCAAATTGGACCAGACGATTATGCCCGACGGAAGCGAGCGGGGATAGCCTTTCTTCGATTGCGCCAATTTACTCGAAGCCTCATGCTGCGGTTCGACTCAGATGGCTGAAAGCCTTGTAAATTTGTGGAGTGGTTGCAGCTTAGATGTAGCTAGAACGCGGCGGAAAGTCTTAAGGGATTAGGTAGAAACTTTCCACCTAATCCCTTAAATCGGTATATTAGGCTGACAAATATCCGCCTAATCTCTTTATTAGGGATATTAGTGCTCTTTATTGACTTTCGCTGAAGGATAAATACATCGACCATTTTGTGTGCTTTCAAGGTGTGTCCAGCAGAGAGGCCATGAAGGAAAAATACTAGTTCCAACTAAGTTTGTTTGGGTAAAATAGAAGCATAGAGCTAGGAGGTCAAGGAAAATGACCATCCGAAAAGCCCGAGGGATAGCCGGCGACAGAACGATCTGTCTGCCGATTGAGGAAGGAATTGACTATAAGCAGTTGGTAGAAGATCGGGTTGCGTATCGTCAATACTTGGACGCGCAAATCAAGCGACATCCCGAACTGTTTCCCGCAGAAATAGCTGAAGGCTATCGATTTCATGGCTGGGTCACCTCCTCTCGTCAGCACCTGAAGACCCGTCGGATCTACTTGCCCAGCCTCAAATCGGCGTATCAGTTACGACCAGATTTTGTCACCCCGTACATGAGCGAGACCGCTGCTATCGCCGGCAAAGCGCTCTACCTAAGGAAGCATGGCATTTCCTATGATGGCATCGCCTACATCTTGGGGCGTTCAGAGATGCATTGGTACCGTCTTTGCCAAGCGCTTAGCCGCAACTCGATAGTGGGCAGTACGGTGAAAACGGCAGCGGCGCTCCCCCCCATCTAGTGGCCGATGAGAAACATAGCCATTGGCAAGGTGAGCGGGTGTATCTTGCCGTCACTGCGGCCAAGGGCTGTCTATTCGGTAGCAGCTTAAGTCCGAGCGCAGGCCAGGAGGATTTGCAAGCGGCCTATGGGGTGTTCGAGCAGGAAGTGTCCGAGCAGGTGACGGACTATACTCCGCAAACAGTGACTACAGACGGCTGGGAGGCCACTCATCAGGCTTGGGAAGTCCTGTTTCCAGGGATTGTCTGGATTCTGTGCTTTTTGCACGAGGTCATCAAGATTCGAGATTGGTGCCGCTCCCAGGCCGATTTACGCGCCACGCTGATGGACAAACTTTGGCATATCTACCGAGCCCACAGCAAACGACACTTTACCCAACGCTTACGTCGCTTCCTCGAGTGGGCGAGTCTCACCACGCTGCCGACAGCCATTGCCCAACGGATACGACGGCTGCGGGGTAAATCTGAGTTCTTCCAACGTGCCTTTGATTTTCCGGACGCCTATCGCACCAGCAATCAAGTGGATCGACCGATGAATTATCTAGATCGCTCACTCTATGCCATGCAGGATTTTCACGGGTCTTGGGAAGCGGCGGAGCAGTCGGTACGGGCAATGGCGATGCTATGGAACTTTCACCCCTTCTGCCGCAAAACTCGGCAACAAAACGATGGGTGTTTATGCCCGTTTGAGCAGCTCAATGGCTTTCGCTATCACGACGATTGGATGCGGAATCTGTTGATTGCGACTTCTCTCAATGGCAGAAGACCGCTCTCTTCCAAGCCTCACACAAATTGAGTTGGAATTAGGACTGCTCTAACGCTGCACTGCCTTTTAGTCAAAGATTAGCGAGTGAGCAGGGCTGGTCTTTGGACTATTCGCAGCAGGTAATCGAGGAATATAAGAAATTCGTGTTCCTCGCCGTTGTCTCTGACCATTCGGTTACCCCCTCTGATCAAGTTGATCAGGTCTGGCATCTACACCTAACCTATACAAGAGCATACTGGGATACATTTTGTGCTGAGATACTGCAAACTAGCCTTCATCATGAGCCGACTGAGGGGGGCGAAGATGAGAGCCAGAAGTTCAATGACTGGTATGAAAACACTCTAGACAGTTACGAACAGTTTTTTAAGACAGTACCCCCAAAAGAAATTTGGCCCAAGCCTAGCATTCGATTTGGCGAAGACCTCAGCTTTGTCAGAGTAAATACAGCAAGAAACTGGGTGGTGCCAAAACTGGCTATGACAAAGTTTCTTTCGGCGGGTCTGGTAGTGGGAACAGCATTGTTACTAGGAAACTATTACGCGAATAACGCTCATAGCGCTAATGCTTTAACAGTTATTTTATTCACAAGCTGCCTAGTGGCTGCAGGACTGGGTTTTTTAGACAGTGTTTTTAATGCCCTAGAGAATTTGCGTAATCCTGGCCCAGTCATCTGGCCGAATAGCGGGGTAGCAGGCGGCATTGGAGGCTGTGGCTGCGGTGGCTGTGGAAGCGGCTGTAGCGGTGGCGGTTGTGGCAGCTGTGGTGGGTAGTTGAGAATGCCATCTCTACCCATAGTGGAACGACAACATGGGGGGCTCAGTCGGTAACAGGGACGATCGACGAAACAGAAATTTCTCCTAGTACGCTTCTCTCTAACCCAACCGGAAAGGTATCACCCAATGCGTAATTATCTTGATGCCGATATGCAGCCCTCTCAGTGTCAGGCTGGCTGTAGATTTCTATCTGTTGTTCAACTAAATTGACAATCCAGTAGATAGGGATGCCCGATCTGGCGTAAGCCCTCAACTTCGTTTCTCTATCTCGCTGAAGTGTAGTATCTGACACCTCAATCACAATACCCACGTCTTTGGGACCCGGATGGCGGTCTAGATACTGCCGTGTACTCCCTCTTACCACGACCACGTCTGGTTCTGGCTCGCTGTCTGCCAGCGTGATGGGCTCCTGCGAATCGACATACCAGCCCATCGGTACGAGTGCTTCTAGAGCAGTTCGTACGAGGCGAGTCGTCACTCTATGGGGTGGCTTTTTTGGCATCTTGTAAACTAGCCAGCCCTCCAGTAGCTCAACCGGATCATCGTCTGTCAAAATCCCAGCATTAACCATGGCATGGTACTGCTCAACGCCCATACGCCAGATCAGGTCTTCAGGAATATCTGCGCGAGGCTGAATAACCGGCATAGTTTGCTCAATCGCTTGAATATCTTCAGGATATCGTTCTTGCTATGGTTTGGACCTGCGCCGACTATCCGGTCACCCAAATACAGAGACTGTAGAAAACAGGCGCGAGTATCAGCGCTGGGAGAAACGAAGCCACGCGGACCTTGGCGACCTCTAGCAGATTAAAGCCCAAGCCCAAAATCATCACACCGCCTACGCCGGTCACTATCATGACGCGGGGATCGGTGGCAGGATCGGCTAGGCCGCTAGCCAGCACGCTAGAGAGGAGTGATAGACCGCCCTGGTAAATGAGTACGGGAAGAATCGAGAAACCGACACCAATGCCGTAGCTGCCGGTCAGGGCGATTGAAATCAGGCCGTCCATGGTGCCTTTGATCACCAAAATCGTGCCGTCACCGCTGAGACCGTTGTTCAAACTACCCAAGATTGCCATCGGGCCAATGCAAAACAGCAGGCTGGCGGCGACAAATCCTTCTGTGAACTTGCCGCCGCCGCGAAAGCGTTTTTTCAAGGCATCGCCTACGGTAACAAGCCGTTTTTCTATCTGAGCCCACTCGCCAAGCAGACCGCCAAAGACCAGTGTCAGCAAACCTAAAATCACGCCAGCAACCGGACCAGCAGAAACGTCTCCCAGGGGTTGGGCCATACTGAGACCAATAAAAATAGTAATCAGGCCCACTGCTTGCGTGATGATGGACTGCATCGATTTGGGGATGCGATCGCGAAGTAGCACTCCGCCCCCAGTTCCCAAAATCACCAGCAGCACATTAATCCATGTCCCGCTCGTTTTTGCCCACAGGCTCAACTCCATCGCGCCCTCGCTTTAATTTGCACTTTTCCTGGCAGCCGCCCCACAATAAAGGAGCAATAGCATTCTAGAGTCTGGTGAACCTGCCCATGCCATCCGTACCTGTTAGCCTGCTCCGTGCCGAGTCCTACGACATCCTCAAGCTAGAGCAGAGTGTTCGAGACGTGCTGGCACCGCTAGGCGGTATCGAACAGTTTGTGAAATCAGGCGACCGAGTACTGCTCAAGCCCAATCTGCTAACCGGGTCTCGACCCACGAAGGAATGCACCACGCGCCCTGAGCTGGTTTACTGCGTGGCAAAGCTGGTACAGCAGGCGGGTGGTCAACCCTTTCTGGGTGACAGCCCCGCCTTCGGTAGCGCCTATGGCGTTGCTAAGGCCAACGGTCTGCTGGAATGGGCCGAAAAGCTTGACCTGCCCATCGTCGAACTTCACGGCAAGCGCTACGATATTCCACACAAAGCCGGTACGAACAACTTCAGCAATCTGCTGATCTCGAAGGAAGCGATGGAGGCCGACGTCGTGATCAACCTGCCCAAGGTGAAATCTCATGTGCAGCTTACCCTAACACTGGGGGTCAAAAACTTGTTTGGCTGTGTCCCTGGCAAGATGAAAGCCTGGTGGCATATGGAAGCGGGCAAAGACCGGGACCGCTTTGGCGCGATGCTCGTGCGTACGGCAGAGATGATCGCACCCGACCTGACTATTCTGGACGGCATCATCGGTCACGAGGGCAACGGCCCCAGCGGGGGCGAACCACGTCAGTTAGGCGTGCTGGGTGCATCAGCTAATGTGTTTTCGCTGGATCGGGCCATGCTGGACGTGTTGGGTATCGAGCCCGCACAGGTCCCGACGGTACATCAGTCGCAGCAGTTGGGGCTATGTCCAGGGAGCTCTGACGTCGAATTTCCGCTGATGACGCCCGCTGAGCTGACTATCTCCAATTGGCAGTTCCCCGAAAAGCTGATGCCGATTGATTTTGGGATGCCCCGCGTGGTGAAGTCCACCTTTAGGCACTTATACATTCGATTCATCAAAGAGCCTGTTGCAGCGTACGCCAGCCGATAGGTTGCGGTTGAGTAGGGCGAAGCCCACACCCAAAAATTGCTCAAGCTACCGCATTTGTCCAGTAGCGAAAGGTCTCAGGAGAGATAGCGTCGCGATTCTCTCGATAAATCTGTTCCAAACATTGATAGAACGTCTGCGCTTCCGCTGCCAAACCAAGCGTCGTCAGACATTTTAGGACGCGGGTAATTCGCAGGTGATTGTGGTCGAGGGGCTGTACCCATTCCCTCGCTCGATCGGCGTAATGAACCGCCCGAACCACCACGATTTCGTTACCGGCCATCTGCCGCCGTAGCCCATAAAAATGCAGCATGACGTCGAAGGACTTCAGCAGATTTTGTCGAAGCTGAGGACTTTGCTGAAACGCTCGAACCACGTCATCCGTCACGAGCGGTGCAGCTGGGTTGTACGCGCTCGGTTCGGCTAGCGGAAACAGCCACTGGATGTAGTCATGGGCGCATTCGAGGGCTTCGTCATCCCATGCCCAAATCATCTGCAGTAGACGCCCCTTTGCATCCGGCTGTTCACCTAGGTAAAACAGCACGATTGGGCTCGCTGTTAGCTGGTGCATGGATAGGGTTTTCTCTCTGTTAGTCTCTTTTCTAACTTAGCCTGGTCGAAGCAATCCAGGCCTACAAAGGCCGAAAGCGCCAGGGCAATGGGCTCTGACGCTTTCTGACGCTTTCAGATGATGAACGGTGTACGCTGGCATCGCCTCTCTGAGCCTCTCCGAAGGAGACTCGCATTTTCCCAAGGCTTAACCTGGAGCCGTTGCCTAGGACCGCTTCATTTCCTTTGCCATGTCTTTAAATGACGACAGGCTAGGACCGGGCCGACGGCGAGGACCGCTCTTAGTCGAGACTAAGTAATCTGTCGCAAACGTCATTTCCTTGACAGCTGAGCCTGACTCACTGCTGGGACCGCTGTTGGCTAACGCCGCCCGAATAATATCAACGGGGTCGGCTGCAGGACCCGAGGAAGGTGCAGCACTCTTAGCCGCAGGGGGAGCCACTGCACTAGACGTTGGCGACGTCCCTTGCTGAGTTGTTTTCCCTTGGGCAGGCTTAGCATCAGCGACGGCAGCTTTAGCTTTTGTCGCCGCCTCTTCAGCTGTTTTATTAACGGTTTCCGTGGCCTGTTCGATGACTTCAGAGGCCGATGATGAAACGCTGCTAGCGACATCGGCAGCCTTATCAACCACGGTTTCGGCAACGGATGCAGCCTTTTGACTAATGTCAGACGCGACCTCTTCGGCGTCTTCTTTCAGCTCCAGATAGTACTCAGAGCCTTTAAATTTGTTTAGTAGTTTGCCAATCACGTAAAACCCGCTCCCAAAATGATGTGCTTAGCAGTTCATCAAGCCTGCTCGTTGTAACGCTGTCGGTTATTGCCTTTCAATTATCAAATTACGGCATTTACCAAAGCAAGAAAGCGTCACCCGACGTTAAGAAACTTAACGGATCGTGGGGCGTCACGGGGATGGCCTATGTCTTTGCCAGAATCTGATCATCCAATTCTGCATCAAAGTCACTGGCGGCGCGATTGTTGGCCTGAAAGTCCTTGACATAGGCATCCTTGAGTCCCGATACCAGGTCGAACTGGGGCATCCAGTTTAGATCTGCTTTGGCCTTGTCGATAGCAGCAAAGAAGTGCTGTACCCGCATCGGGAAGGCCTTTTTCTTGCCGAAGTCGAAGGCTTTGGGATCGTAGTGAACCAGTTTCAGGTCGTCAGGCGATTTGCCAGTTGCGATCGCACACGCTTTCGCCAACCCATCAAAGGTCACGTACCGCTCGCCAGAGATGTTGTAAATCTGCCCAATCGCCGTTTCATTTCCCAGCACCGCCACCATTGCGTCCGCTAGATCCGCACAGTGCCCGAGCTGCGTCATCGCCATGCCGTTCCCCGGAATCGGTAGCGCCCGCCCCCGCACAATCCGGTCAAAGAACCACTGCTCTAGCGGATTGTAGTTGCCAGGACCATAAATGTAGACGGGCCGGATCGATGTAAACGGCACGCCCTGCTCCTTTAGGTAGTCCTCGGTGTGGAACTTGCCTTTATGACGGCTGTTGGGGTCTACCGCGTCGCCCTCGATGTGGGGCATCTGGTCGGACTTTTTGTACACCCCGGCGGAGCTGACGTAGATAAAGTGCTGGAGCTTGCCCTTGAATAGCTCCACGAGCGGCTGGGTGTCGCTGAGTTCACGACCATTGTTATCGAAGATGGCGTCGAAGGATTCACCGGAGAGGGCGGATTTTAGAGCGTCGGGGCCTTTGCGATCGCACTTAACCACCCGCACTCCCTCCGGCGCAGGCTTATTCCCCCGATTCAGCAGCGTCACCTCATGACCTTGATTAAGTAGCCGCTCGGTCAGGTAAACGCCGATGAAGCGGGTACCGCCCATTACCAAGATTTTCATTATCTAAGCCCCTATTTCGCCACAGTTATCTTATCGGGCGGTGGGGACGCTGCGCTTGGTGGGGGCGCTGTGTGGGAAGGTGGGGGCGCTGCGCTTGGTGGGGCGGTAGGGACAGCTGCGCTTGGTGAGGGAGTGGGTGAGTCAGAGAAGGGAGTGGGGGAGTCAGAGACGCAAATAACCCTCATCTTCATTAAATGGTCTAAGGGCGATCACCACCCCACCTCCCCATTAACTCACCTTTCCTTATACCTTTCATAAGCGCAACCTAATAGTGAGCGTACACTCCGAATTTTGGTAACAATCCGAAACAAATTGACCCCGCGAATATGTAAAATTGTGTCACATACCGGCTGAAGCCCAGATATATCAAGGTTTTTCTGATAAAACCCTGATAGGTCTACAGACCCGACTGACGTTACTAAGTGTTGCTCAATAACCGGTTGAGCGACTTTTGTAAACCCCCGTAACGGTTTTTGTAACGTCGCTACTTCACCCCCTTTCGAGAACGCATCAAGGAGCCAAACTGAATGTTCACCAACGTCAAATCCACCGTCAGACACATCTCTCCTGAGCATGTGGGCGAGCGGTTTTTGATGAAAGTGGTCTACGTCGTGCTAGAGCCCCAGTACCAAAGCGCCTTGTCCGCTGCAGTAAAGGCTATCAACGCGAACAATCCCCAGCTGGCTGTGCAAATCAGCGGCTATTTAATCGAAGAACTGCGCGATCCCGAGAACTACGCTGCGTTCGAGCAGGATATTGCCGAAGCTAATATCTTCATCGGCTCGCTGATCTTTATTGAAGAACTGGCCGAGAAGGTCGTTGCCGCCGTCCAGCCCCACCGCGATCGGCTCGACGCTGCCGTGGTCTTCCCTTCCATGCCCCAGGTGATGCGCCTGAACAAGCTAGGCAGCTTCTCGATGGCACAGCTCGGCCAGTCTAAGAGCGCTATTGGCGAATTCATGAAGAAGCGCCGTCAGAAGCAGGGCAGCGGTTTTGAAGACGCCATGCTGAAGCTGCTGCGGACGTTGCCTAAAGTCTTGAAATACTTACCGGTGGAGAAAGCTCAGGACGCTCGCAACTTCATGCTCAGCTTCCAGTACTGGCTGGGCGGCTCTCCAGACAACCTGGAGAACTTCATGCTGATGCTGGCCGACCGCTACATCTTCAAGGGCAGCGAAATTGCCGGTGCCCCCGACGAGATGGAGTACCAGGAGCCCGTTACCTACCCCGACATCGGCATCTGGCACCCCCTAGCCCCGGCCATGTACGAAGACCTGAGAGAGTACCTAAACTGGTCCGCCTCCCGCTCTGACCTGCCCGCGGCAAAAGACGAGGACGCGCCGACGATTGGTGTGGTGCTGCAGCGGACGCACCTGGTCACTGGGGACGACGCCCACTACGTCGCCATGCTCCAGGAGCTGGAGTACCGGGGTGCAAAGGTGATTCCCGTCTTCGCGGGTGGATTAGACTTCTCCAAACCGGTGGAAGAGTACTTCTACGACCCGCTGAACCGGGACGAGCCGATTGTAGACGCGGTCGTGTCTCTTACCGGCTTTGCCCTGGTTGGTGGCCCTGCCCGTCAGGACCACCCCAAGGCGATTGAAGCGCTGAAGAAGCTGAACCGCCCCTACATGGTGTCCCTGCCCCTGGTCTTCCAAACCACCGAAGAGTGGGAAGACAGCGATCTGGGCCTGCATCCGATCCAGGTGGCGCTGCAAATGGCAATTCCAGAGCTGGACGGTGCCATTGAGCCCATCGTGGTTTCTGGCCGCGACGGTATGACCGGCCGCGCCATTACCCTGCAAGACCGGGTTGAGGCCGTGGGTAAGCGGGCCATCAAGTGGGCCAACCTACGCCGCAAGGCCCGCGCTACCAAGAAGCTGGCCATCACCGTCTTCAGCTTCCCACCAGACAAGGGCAACGTCGGCACCGCCGCCTACCTGGACGTTTTCGGTTCCATTTACAAGGTGATGGAACAGATGAAAGACGAGGGCTACCACGTTGAAGACCTGCCCGAGTCACCCCAAGAACTGATGGAGGCCGTCATTCACGATGCACAGGCTCAGTACAACAGCCCAGAGCTGAATATCGCTTACCGCATGTCCGTACGCGAGTACGAAGCGCTGACGCCCCACTCCGAACGGCTCGAAGAAAACTGGGGTGCCCCTCCCGGACACCTGAACACCGACGGCCAGAACCTGCTGGTCTACGGCAAGACCTTCGGCAACGTCTTCATCGGCGTGCAGCCCACCTTTGGCTACGAGGGCGACCCGATGCGGCTGCTATTCTCCCGCTCCGCCAGCCCCCACCACGGCTTTGCGGCGTACTACACGTTTTTAGAAAAGCTGTGGCAGGCCGATGCCGTGCTGCACTTTGGTACCCACGGCTCTCTGGAGTTTATGCCCGGTAAGCAAATGGGTATGTCGAAGCAGTGCTACCCCGATAGCCTGATCGGCAGCATTCCTAACCTTTACTACTACGCCGCTAACAACCCCTCCGAGGCCACCATTGCCAAGCGCCGGGGCTACGCCGAGACCATCAGCTATCTGACGCCCCCAGCTGAGAATGCCGGTTTGTACAAGGGCCTAAAGGAGCTGAGCGAACTGATTGGCTCTTATCAAACCCTGAAAGAGGGCGGTCGTGGCGTGCCGATTGTCAACGCCATCATTGAGCAGGCGCGGATCTGCAACCTGGACAAAGATGTGACGCTGCCCGAAGTGGACGCTAGCGAACTTTCGAAGGACGAGCGCGACAATCTGGTGGGCAAGGTGTACATCCGCCTGATGGAGATTGAGTCGCGGCTGTTGCCCTGTGGTCTTCACGTGATTGGCAAGCCGCCCACAGCGGATGAGGCCATCGCCACCCTCGTCAACATTGCCGGACTGGACCGGGAAGAGGACGGCATTAAGAGCCTGCAGCGGATTATTGCCGAGAGTCTAGGGCGGGACATTGATGATATTTATGGGGGGAGCGATCGCGGCCTCCTCGACGATGTCCAGCTCCTATACGATATCAACACGGGCGTCCGCGAAGCCGTCACCGCCATGGTCCACGGCCAAACCAACGAAGAGGGCCGCGTCTCCCTCAAGTCGATGCTCAACGTCTTTAAGGGCAAGGAGAAAGCCCCCTGGACCGTGGCCCTGCACGAGGTGGGCTACCCGAACGTGGATGAGGATGAGATCGCACCCCTGTTCGAGTTCCTGCAGTTCTGCCTGAAGCAAGTTGTTGCCGACAATGAGCTAGATTCTCTCATCAAAGCCCTGGACGGCGAGTACGTCATCCCCGGACCCGGCGGCGACCCCATCCGCAACCCAGACGTACTGCCCACCGGCAAGAACCTCCACGCTCTAGACCCCCAGTCCATCCCCACCACCGCAGCGGTGCAGTCTGCCAAGGTTGTGGTTGACCGCCTGCTAGAGCGGCAAAAGCTGGACAACAACGGCGCATGGCCCGAGACCATCGCCGCCGTCCTTTGGGGCACCGACAACATCAAGACCTACGGTGAATCTCTCGCCCAGATTCTCTGGTTCGTTGGCGTCAAGCCCGTGCCCGACGCCCTGGGTCGAGTGAACAAGCTAGAGCTACTGAGCCTAGAAGAGCTGGGCCGCCCCCGCATCGACGTGGTAATCAACTGCTCCGGCGTCTTCCGTGACCTGTTCGTCAACCAAATGGCCCTGTTGGACAAAGCCGTGAAAATGGCTGCCGAAGCTGACGAGCCCCTAGAGATGAACTTCGTCCGAAAGCACGCTCTGGCGCAGGCTGAGGAAATGGGCATTGGTCTGCGAGAAGCGGCCACCCGCGTTTTCTCCAACGCTTCCGGCTCCTACGCCTCGAACGTGAATCTGGCCGTCGAGAACAGCAGCTGGGAAGAAGAGTCTGAGCTGCAGGAGATGTACCTGAAGCGCAAGTCCTTTGCCTTCAACAGCGACAACCCCGGCATGATGGACCAGTCTCGCGACCTGTTCGAGACCACGCTGAAGACGGCGGATGTGACATTCCAAAATCTGGACTCGTCAGAGATTTCGCTGACGGACGTGTCCCACTACTTCGACTCTGACCCGACCAAGGTGATCTCCCAGCTGCGGGATGACGGCAAAGCGCCTGCTTCCTTTGTGGCAGATACGACCACGGCCAACGCCCAGGTGCGAACCCTATCGGAAACGGTACGGCTCGATGCCCGGACGAAGCTGCTAAACCCCAAGTGGTACGAGGGCATGCTGTCCCACGGCTACGAAGGTGTGCGGGAGCTGTCGAAGCGACTGGTGAATACGATGGGCTGGTCGGCCACGGCAGACGCAGTGGACAACTTTGTCTATGAGGATGCGAATACGACCTTTATTCAGGATCCGGAGATGTGCAAACGGCTGATGGACCTGAACCCGAACTCGTTTAGGCGGATGGTGACGACACTGCTTGAGGTGAATGGTCGCGGTTACTGGGAGACCAGCGATGAGAATATTGAGCGGTTGCAGGAACTGTATGAGGAGGTTGAGAACCGGATTGAAGGGGTTGAGTAATATCGAGTCCTAAAGCTTTGACGGGCTGGCTGGTCTTTGGATCGGTCGGTCCGTTTTCGCGTTTACTGAAAAATGTCTGCGATGCCAACCGCAATGGGCGCGTATTCTGAGGTGCTAAGGCTGCCCAGATATCTGATGATGCGCTGCATATCTACCGCTCTAATTTGGTCGAGCAAAACGACGGAATCTTTAGTCAGATTTCCAGTCCCCACTTTAAGGACAGGATAGATGGCGGGATTGCGGCCAACCCATTCACCTATCTGTGTGGTGAGAGGGGCCAAGATAACCATCAGATAGCGGGTCTCCCCGGAAGGATTGCCAACAATTACAGCCGGTCTAACTCCTTGCTGCTCGTGCATGGAGGGGCGCTGGTCGGGCAGTGCAACCAGGACGATATCGCCCTTCTTAAGCTTACGACTCATGATCGTCACCCGTAAGGATAACTAGGCCCTGACCTGGCTGATAGCTGACGGGTAAGCCTTCTGGGATTCCTGCCGGTCCCCAATCGTACTCTGGTAGTTCAGGGGTAAGGTCTGCAGATAGCCAGGTACTTGATTCTTCGTCCAGGCTAGCAGCTGGCTCAATCTCAAGATCTTGACGAAGGGCTTCATAGATTACTTGCTTGCTGCCAGATGAAAGTTGCCGAATTAGGGTGAGGATTTGCTCTACGGTGACTTCTAGAAGCGCCATGACAATTGCTTTGGGCTGACTGCTTAGATTTTATCGTGCTGATGGGTCGGCTACTGCTTGACCGGATTTATCGAGCGTATTTGCCTGTAAACTTGCGATGTGCAAGCAGCTAGTGGAGCTAAAACCGAACTCGTTGCTATTCTGAGTACAGGATGATTGATATCGAGATTGGCATTCTGCGAGAGAACTATGGCAGTCGTGATACCCGATGAAACGCTTAGACAGGCCCGGATGACTGAGGCGGAGCTATTGCAGGAGTTAGCCGTCCTGTTATTTCAAAGAGAGAAGCTAACGCTGGCCCAGGCGAGCCGCTTAGCACAAATGCCTCGGATTCAATTTCAGCATTTGCTGGCGAGTCGGCAGATTCCGGTTCACTACGGGCTAGAGGAACTAGAGTCTGACGTCCAGACTTTGAAGGACTTGGGAACGTTGTGATAAGGAGGATGGAGTGATGGGCGAAACATCCGCTACTAGTGAATCTCTAAAGCAGGATATTGAAACACTGACGCAGAAGCAGATTCAGAAGGTGGCTGAGTTTATCTCGTTTTTGCGATTTCAGGAGAAGCGACAGAAAGTGAAGCTGACGCCGGAGCTTTTGGCCCCGTTAGCAACTGAGTTCTTGGAGGAGGATCGAGCCATAACAGAGTCGGGCATGGATGACTACGTCGGGATGCTGTCTAACAAAGATAAGCTGTGAGTAGATAGTTGTAACAACAAAGTCATGGTGACCACCACCATGAGGAACTGTAAATCTCAAGGTTGTCTCCGAGAAAAGCGAGAGTGATCAGAATTTTGTGTAAGCGCTTTTTTGTTAAGCGGAAAAGCGTTCTGGGAACAGGATAGCAAAATGTGACAGAGCTGCCCGCCAATTTTTGATTGGCCGATTCCATTTCTTAGCAATATTGTTCATTGCCAGATACATCAGTCTGAAAACAGCATCTTCGCTGGGGAAGACAGCCTTAGTCTTAATCACCTTACGCAGTGAGCGATTAACCGATTCAATAGCATTGGTGGTGTAAATGACGCGACGAATTTCCATTGGATAATCGAATATCGGAATTACGTTTTCCCAATGTCGAATCCAGATTTGACTGACAGCGGGGTAAGTCGCGTCCCACTTCTCGGCCTGATTGACTGACAAAAGTTTAGTCCGATTGGAAGTGGCTGGTGCGGGATTGAAACTCGAGTCTGTAAGAGCGTTTT
>JBCBWI010000080.1:0-13296 GCA_039817185.1 Cyanobacteria bacterium J06648_16
GGGCTAAAGGCCACGGCCCTGACCGAGTCGGTATGGCCCTCGAAGGGCGCGCCGATCTGATTGCCCTCCAGGTCCCACAGCCGCAGGGTCTGGTCATGGCTGCCGGAGACAATGCGATCTCCGCTGGGGCTAAAGGCCACGGCACTGACCGAGTCGGTATGGCCCTCAAGCCTGAGCCGTTCACAAACTTTGCGCCAGGCGTGATTGAGCGCGTACTGGACCGGGTTGATGACCTCGTTTTGCAGTTTTTCTAGACTCTCCCCGACTGCTTTGACGGCCAGCAGGGTTTTATCGACCGCTTTAACCGGCGGCAAATTGAGAATCTTTGTGCGTGCTTCACGTAGTTCAGCCTCGGCTAAAGCCTTCTCTAGCACGGCAACGTCGGCCTTTTCTTGCTCGTCGCTACGGCTAAAATAGTTATAGAGTCCGCCCGTTACGTCTGCCTTTAGCTCAGCCCAGCGCTCTCGCACCTCTGCTAGTAGGCCCTTTTGCAGCAGGTAGTTGTTGTCTTGTTGCTTACCTTGCCACTCTTCATAGCTGTCTTTCATCCGCTGCAGCAGGCGTAGACGGTCTCGGTCGGCTTCGCGCCAGTCTTTAAACCGCTCCCACCCGTTCATCAGCGCTTCGTGGGCAATGTCGATGGTTTCTTCTGTTGATGCGATATTTGCTGTTTGAGTTTGGTCTGCGCGGGTAGATCCCCCCGGCTGCGTCACCCCCCTTGCTAAGGGGGGCTGGGGGGGATCCCCAGCGTCAGTAGGGGTTAAATCGTTTTTTACAGCTGCTGACTCTTCAGCCTTATCGGCCACCAGCAGTCGCCCCTCTACCAGCGTCTCAATTACGTTATTGATAATCTCTTTTTCTTTTTCACTCTGGCTCTTATCCAGCACATCTTGCCTGCGCTGCCGACTGCGGGTATCGGTACCCTCCGGCCCAATTCGCACCAGCTCTAAACACACCCGACGGCACCAGTCTCGCTCTAATTCGGTTTTGAATCCTTTTGGATCACTCCCGTCTTCGTTGTAAATCTGTTCTGCCCGCTGGTTCAGCGCGCCGCGCAGCTGCCCCATACTCCGGTAGGCCGCAGCGGTCAGCTTGCGAGTCTCGGTGTCCCGCTGGTCCCACAGCTGAGTCAGGGCAAACTCCAGCAACGGCAGGCAGTTCTCTTCTTCGGCAACGTCGCTCTCTATCAGCGCCAGCAGCTCCCGCTCTACGGTGTAGCCCTGCTTCCGAGCAGGCTCTACAATCGCCGTTGTCAGCGCCTCACCCTGCAGCGTCCCCAGCCACACCGCATCGTTCTGTATCACCCGCGTTAGCGCATCCGAACTCAGCCACGGCGTCACAAAGTCTGACCGCATCGTGGTGACAATCTTTAGCGGCGAGCCCGCCGTCTGGCTAATTCCCGTCAGGCAGCTGACAAACTGTTTTTGCTTCTCCTGCGACGCACAGACCGTAAACACCTCCTCAAACTGGTCAATCACTAGCAGGTAGCGCCCCACCGGCAGTCGCGGCAGCACCGCCGTCAGCCCGTCCGACTCTATCAGCTGATAAATCTCGCCAATCTCACGATTGTTAAAGAGGCCATCAAACGCCCCCTGCAGCCGGTCCAGCGGCTTTGGCCCTGGCTTAATTGGCCCCAACACCTGCCAGCCCTGGCGCACCATCCGGTCCACCAGCCCCGCTCGCACCACCGATGACTTACCGCTGCCCGAGGCCCCAATCACCGGCACAAAGTTCACCTCGCCCAGCTGGCGCGTCAACTGGGCAACCTCTGCCTCTCGCCCAAAGAAAAACTGCCGCGTCTTGACCGTAAACGCCGCTAGCCCCTGGTAGGGGTTCTCTTCACTAGTGGCCGGGTCCGCCGCGGCCCGCCGCCGCTCTAGCACAGTAATATCGTTGCCTGCCCACAAAAACACTGGTGCCTGCCCCAAATCCCGTAGCCGGGTGGTGATCACCTTGCTCAGGTCTGGTACCGTAACCCGGTCAGCGTCGGCCTGCAGCGCCGCCACCACCGCACCCGTAAACAGACTGTGGGGCTCGTCCCACTCGGCATAGGCCCGCTCGAAAGCGCCGCAGGCCGCCATCAGACAGTAGCTACGCTCTTGAAAGACGCCCAGCTCCGACCGCACCAGCCGCTTCTTAAGAAAGTAGCCGCCGTGGCAGCAGTCCAGCAGCATCACCAGACTGCTCAGCTCCGCCTTGGCAATCAGCTTATTCAGCCGCTTAAACGACAGCGCCCGCCGAGGAGCGACGATGCGGGTGTCTTCCCACTCGACGCGACAGTCCCGCGTCGCTAGGTACGCCTCTTCCTCCTCGTCCGACTCGCCCGCGATAAACCCGTGCCCGGTAAAGTAAATCAGCGCGTCGCTGCGTCGGGCCTGCTTAAACAGCGTCTCTAACCCAGCAATCAGCTGCTTTTGGGTCGGGTTCAGCAGCAGCAGCGGCTCAATGTAGTCGCCTTGGCGCAGCAGCTCGCGCATGGCCTGCGCGTCACCCTCCGGTTTGCTCAGCGGGTTGAGCTCGGGACTGTCATACTGGCCGGTACCAACAAGCAGCGCATAGCGGGGCATGGGTGAAGACAGGCTAAAACACGATTTGGGTCACTTCGCTAAAGCCACCGGGTGGGGGGATCGCTTAAGCCCAGAGCGCTCCGCGACAGCCAACCGCGCACAAAGATTTATGGCAATTGCTATGACGAACATCAGAACGCTCCCCTAAGATAGCTTCAGCTTCGGCACAAGCCTATCAAACTCGCTTAATTTATCAAAAAATGTCAAATCTTCAGCCGATTGAACTCGAAGACGACAATGGCGTTAGCTACACCATCTATGTGCAGTCAGACAGCGCACCAGCCTCTGGCGATACGCCCCGCTCCGGCGGCTCCCGCGAAGCCTATGATATTACCCCTCGACAGCAGCGCCGCCAGGAAAAGCTCAAGGCAAACTTGAATGACGTTCATCGGACGATTAAGGGATATGCCCTGTACGCCATCGGCGCGTTCCAAAATCTGGCCGGGGCCGAGGTAGAAGACCTCAAGCTGAGCTTCGGTTTACAGGTGGATGTGGACACCGGCATTCCGATGCTGGCAAAGGGTAGCGTTGCCGGAGATTTTCACATTGAGGTGACGTGTAAGTTTCCCGGCAAAAAGCAGTAGACCCTCAAGCCAATGACCGAGCGACCCACGACTATGATTTTCGCTTTGTTAGCTTCAGCCAGTCAAAGATTTGAGCTGTCGTCAGCGGCAGGTTAATTCCTTCAAGTACAGGCAGTAATCGTTCCCCTCGATAAACCTCCGTTTCTTGCCCAGGAGAAAACACAAAAATCGAATAGTCATCCGGATCAAGCATCCACCCTAGACGGCAACCGTGCTTTAAAGCATGTAAGATGTTGTCAATCACCCTAGTCGCCTTCTGATCGGGCGATAGGATTTCTATTGTCCAATCAGGCGGTTCGGTGAAGTCGTCTTCCGGTTCGCCTAGCTCGTTGATAGGAATTCGCTCCCAGGCAACCACGGCAATATCTGGAACAGTTGAGCGACCGCCAAAAGTACAGCGCAGCTCTGGCAAGGCAGTGTAGTCATCGCCGCTGTGATCAATCGCCCTGATCAGTCGCTTCTGCAAGAAAGAGTGCCGGGTTTTGGGCATCGGCTTTTGTAGAACGTTGCCATCAATGTATTCCCACGCTGGCGACGCCTCTAGGTAGGGTAGCCTGAGAAAGTCTTCGAGCGTCAGCGTTTGGAGAGGAGAAACAGTCATGGCACTAAGTCGGTCGTTCCCATTTTATCGCGAAGATTGGTAATACCAACCGAGTGCATCCCAACTTTGCATATCCGGTCAGCTCACGCTGTGAGAAGCAAAAAGCGCCACACCTTAAAATCCTATCTTCACGAGCCGTACCCTGCACGTAACGGTCAGACTGATTTGGTTTCATCTTCTAGCGGCCCCCTAATCCCCCATTCTGGGGGACTCTAAAGTCGCCACCCAAATCTGTGCCGTTCTGAATGATGAAAAAGAGCCTTTCGCACCTGGACAAGACTCAAGGCCATCACATGGCCGCTCGTTCCTTTTTGAAAGAAGCGCGTTACGGTCGCTCAAAGCCCCCCACAGGTGGGGGATTTAGGGGGCTACTCGAGTACCTGGCAAAACTGGGATGCACTCTACTCACCTGCGGTGCTAGCCCGCGCTGATAAACAGATAGCGCAGAATGAAAATCACCGCCAAAATCCACATGCCAACGGTGGTCTCGTTGACCTTGCCCTGAAACGCCTTAATCAGCGGATAGGCAATCAGGCCCATCGCCAAGCCCTCGGCAATGGAATAGGCCAGGGGCATAATGGCAATGGTGAGAAAGCCCGCCACCGCCGCCGCCGGGTCATCCCAGTCGATCCGCCGCGCCCCCGACATCATTAGCACGCCCACGAGAATGAGCGCTGGCGCCGTCGCGTAGGCGGGGATGCCGCTAAAGAAGGGAATCAGCAAAAGAGAAACTAAGAACAGAATGGCAGCAACAACGGCGGTAAAGCCGCTACGCCCCCCTTCCGAAATGCCCGAGGCCGACTCGATGTAGGTGGTGACCGTCGAAGTGCCCAAAACAGCGCCCGCAGTCGTGCCCACCGCGTCCGCCATAAAGGCTTTCTCCACGCCAGGAAAGCGGCCTTCTTCGTCGATGTAGCCCACCTTTGAACCCAGTCCCGTCAGCGTGCCAATCGTATCAAACAGGTCCACAAACAGAAAGACGAACAGGACGCTGAGCATTTCAAACACGCCCGATTGAAATAGCGAGCCCAGGCCAACAAACGCTTGACCTACTAAATCAACCGGCGGCTGTGGCAGGCCAAACACGCCCTCGGGCAGGGGCGCAATCCGGAAGGCCCAGGCCAGAATCGCGGTGCCGATGATGCCCCACAGCAGAGAACCCGGCACGCGGCGGGCAAACAGGGCCACAGTGATGATCAGGCCCAGCAGCGTCACCGCCGTCTGAGGCGATCGCAGGTTACCAATGGTCGTCAGCGTCGCCTCCGAGCCCACCACAATGCCTGCCGCGCTGAGGCCAATGTAGGCAATGAACAGGCCAATACCCGCCGTCGTCGCGTGCTTCACCGCCTCGGGGATGGCCGAGACAATTTTGCTGCGTAGATTGGTCACCGTCAGGGCAATAAAGATGAGCCCCTCAACAAATACTGCTGCCAGCGCCACGCGCCAGTCTACGCCCATACCCAGCACTACCGTAAAGGCAAAAAAGGCGTTGATGCCCATGCCGGGGGCCAGGGCAAAGGGCAGCTTGGCGTAAAGACCCATAATGAGGGTTGCGATCGCAGCTGACAGCCCCGTCGCCATCACCAGCTCTCCAAACAGATCGCCGGACTCGTTCAGAAATACGGCATTCGAGAGAATCGCCGGATTCACAATTAGGATGTAGGCCATCGTCACAAAAGTGGTCAGACCCGCAACGATTTCAGTTTTCAGGTTAGTTCGCAGCTCGTAGAAATTAAAGAACGCCGCCAGTCCACTCTGAGACGTCGGCGAAACATCGGGGCGAAGGTCAGGGGGCGATGTCACGGTTGGCTCTCCTCATCAGTGCAGGGAAAGGTTTATTTCGTTCATTTGAACGCTCGATAAGGCGCAGTTTACCGATAAGTTAGGGAGGGCGTCGCGTTAACTGCTACAAACCTTCATGGCCGCAACCTTTCTTAAGGGCACCAATGTCTTTCTTGTCGGGATGATGGGATCGGGTAAATCGACCACCGGACAGCACCTGGCAAAGCTGCTGGGCTACCGCTTTCTTGATACCGACGCGCTGATTGTGCAAACGACCGGCCAGAGCATTAACCAGCTGTTTGCCGAGCAGGGCGAAGCGGCCTTTCGCCAGATTGAAACCCAGATACTGGCCCAGGTGTCGACCCACACGCGGTTGGTGGTGGCCACCGGCGGCGGTATCGTCACCCAGCAGATGAATTGGAGCTATCTGCAGCACGGCGTCGTCACCTGGCTCAATGTACCCGTGGTGCAGCTGGTTGCACGGCTCCAGGGAGACGATACGCGCCCCCTTTTGCAGGACAGCGATTTGTCAGAAAAGTTGAACAATTTGCTGACCCAGCGGCGGGCGCTATACGCTCAGGCGGATGTGCAGATCGACGTGCAGCCAGGGGAAGATGTCGGTGCGATCGCACAGCGTACCTACGACGCCCTACAGAAAATTGTTAAAACACCCGATCAGCCCATGCCTGTTGTCCCGTCCCCCACTACGCTAGAGACGGACTTAAACTAAAACGCCCCGCCATGAGCGCGCCCCCGCTACAGAACCAGAGCGAATACATCGAAGAAACCATTGCCACTCGGGTCCGAGTCCTGAGTGAAGCGCTGCCTTACATTCAGAGGTTCAGCGGACAGACGGTCGTCGTTAAATACGGCGGCGCGGCCATGAAGGACAGCGCCCTCAAGAGCCAAGTCATTCGCGACATCGTCTTCATGGCCAGCGTGGGCATTCGTCCCGTGGTCGTTCACGGTGGCGGTCCCGAAATCAACACCTGGCTAGGCAAGCTCGGCATAGAGCCCCAGTTCAAAGACGGTCTGCGCGTCACCGACGCCCCGACTATGGACGTGGTCGAAATGGTGCTGGTGGGTCGCGTCAACAAAGAGCTTGTCGCCCTGATTAATCGCGCAGGCGGTCAGGCCGTCGGACTCTGTGGCAAAGACGGCAACCTGATTACGGCCCGCCCCCAGGGCGTAGAAGGCATTGGCTTTGTCGGTGAGGTTAGTAATGTCCGGGCCGATATCGTCACCTCGCTATCCCAAGCAGGCTACATCCCAGTAATTTCCAGCGTGGCCGCCGACGAAACAGGGCAGGCCTACAATATCAACGCCGATACCGTGGCAGGTGAGATCGCCGCCGCGATCAGCGCCGAAAAGCTCATCCTGCTCACCGACACCCCCGGCATTTTAGAGGACTATCATGACCCCAGCACCCTGCTGGACGTGCTAGACATTCAGCAGGCCCGCCAGCTGATTGACAAAGGCGTTGTCTCCGGTGGCATGATTCCCAAGGTGAACTGCTGCGTCCGCACCCTGGCCCAGGGCGTGCGCGCTGCCCACATTCTCGACGGTCGCATTCCCCACGCCCTGCTGCTCGAAATTTTTAGCGACACCGGCATTGGCTCCATGCTGGTGGCGACCCGGCTTTAGTAACCGTCTATAAGGGGCACAAGGGTCTTGTTCCCCTACCTCCTCACCTCCTCACCTCCTCACCCATGCCTCTCTCCCGCATCCTCGAAATCCTCGACCGCGAAGGCGATGCCCGCTACGGCACCGAAGCCGTCAGCCAACTGCAGCACGCGCTCCAGTCTGCCACCCTGGCCATGCAGGCAGGGGCCGAGCCTGAGCTGATAACGGCAGCTCTACTGCACGATTTTGGTCACCTGGTTCACACCCTGGGTGAAGACGCCGCCGAACGGGGCATTGATGATCGTCACGAGCATCGGGCCTTGGGGTACCTCAAAACGCTGTTTGGTCCGGCGGTGACCGAGCCCATCCGACTACACGTGAATGCCAAACGCTATCTTTGTGCCGTCGATTCTAGCTATTGGGCAGCGCTGTCCCCTGCCTCCAAATGCAGCCTGGAACTGCAGGGCGGCATCTACTCCGAGACCGAAGCCGCCGCCTTTATCGAGCAGCCCCATGCGCCCGCAGCGGTTGAGCTACGCCGTTGGGACGATCTGGCCAAGGTGCCTGACCTGCACACCCCAACGCTAGATGCCTTTGAGCCGGTACTGGTTACGGCCAGTCGATAAAGATTATTCGGGAGGCGACCGCGCCAGTAGTCAAACCTGGGTTCCCTCGCCACAATAGGGGAATCTGTCATTTTCTCCAGCTATGCACCCTCTCCTCACTGGCCCACTGACCACTGAGCGACTGACGCTACCCATTTGTGATCTGCCTGCTGAGCTAGCGGGAACCGTGATCGTCCAGCTATCTGACTTCCACTACGATGGGTTGCGACTGGCTGAGTCGATGTTGGTGGAAATCGCCACGCGCGTGCGGGCCATCGCACCCGACCTGATCCTCCTAACCGGTGACTTTATTACAACCGATGCCTCGCCGATTTATCCCCTGGCTCGTATGTTGGCGACGCTGCCCAGCCGAGCCGGGACCTACGCTGTCATGGGTAACCACGAACTGTATCGCCCCGGCAGTCGTGCTACGGTCACCCACGCCCTAGAGCGCGTTGGCATCCCTGTTTTGTGGAACCGGGTGATGTATCCACTGGGTGAGCGGCTAGCGTTGGTGGGGCTGGCCGATTTTTGGTCGCGCGCGTTTGCCCCAACCCCCGTATTCGAGCAGATCGATCCGTCTATTCCTCGTCTGGTGATGTCGCATAACCCCGACAGTGCAACGGAACTGAAACCCTGGCGGGTAGACCTGCAGCTGTCAGGCCACACCCACGGCGGTCAAATTTACCTGCCGGGGTTGGGATCTGCGCCGCTGCTGTGGGACAGGTTTCGGAAATATATTCCCTCCGAATGGCGCAAGGGCATTCCTTACCTGAGCGATGAGTGCATGAGCGTCATTCGTAATTGGGAGTGGGCCATGGGCCTGCACTCGGTGGGTAGCAATCGACTCTACGTCAATCGCGGCCTAGGCACCTACCTGCCCGGCCGACTGTTCTGCCCGCCTGAGCTAACGGTGATTACGCTCCAAACTGCGGGCAATTAGGCCGGATCGCGATCGTTCTCTTCGTTAGGCGGTTCGTAGGGGGGAATGATCACCCGAAAATCCGCGTCGTAGACGTCTTCTGGCTCATCCTCTGCAGCAATGTCACCCATCGTTTCGTTGGGCTCAGGGGAACCATATTCACCGCGTGCGTCCGGTTGGTAAAGGTTGCCGTCTTCGTAAATGCGGGGTTCGGCCCTCGTATTCGTTTCCCAGCCGTCAGAGAGATCCGAGTAGTCATCCGGGTAGCGATCTGTTTCCCTGCTGTCGTACCGATCGTCGTAGGCCGATCTTGCGTAGTCCACGTCCTCAGCCCGCTCGTCGTAGCGGGTGGTCTCGTATCCCTCCCAGCCGGACTCGATATCGTCCATGACCGTGTCTGGCGAAAAGGGGTCTTGCCGAAATCTAAAGCTCGAACGGGGGGCTGCAGGCTCCGAACTGGCGATCGGTTCTGGACGCTGGCCCCAATCTTCCCACTGTTCGGGGGGGCTATAGGTACCCCAGTCACCTGCATCTTCGCTGTTCTCGTAGCGGGGTTCATCGTGGGGCGTAGCGGTCTGAGTTTCGCTGCCTGAAGAGACCGCTTGGGAGGGGCCGGGCGACGATTCGCTAGAAGAGGACGCGTAGGCAGAGGGGTAAGGAGACGACTCATACTGGCGGGCATCTGAGCGGTGAGTATCCGGCTCGCTTGTCTCGGAGCGAATCCGCTGGCCTAATGGGCGATAGGGGCGTCGTGGGGGCGATTGCATGCCCAGCAGGCCATATATCAACAGCGTTAGGAGTACACCCACAGCGACCGCGCCCAGCAGCCAGGCGGAAAAGGGTAGGGTCAGTGTTTGGCTACCGAAAACAACCAGCGTTAGCGTCGGTGAGAGATTTTGCAGCGCTAGAATGACCAGCGCGACTACCAAAAACAATAAACCAACCAGACGAACCATCGCCCTACCTCCCCTGCCAGCGGCGCAGCGGTACACAGTCAATATCGAACTGATCGAGGGTACGGGCCACGACAAAATCAACCAGATCGTCAATGGTCTGGGGCTGATGGTACCAGGCGGGAATGGCCGGGACAACCCGAACGCCCGCTTCGGCCAGGGCCGTCAAGTTCCGCAGGTGAATTAGGCTGAAGGGGGTCTCGCGTGGCACGATCACTAGTCGACCGCCTTCCTTGAGCTGCACATCGGCGGCGCGCTCCAGCAGGTCAGAACTCATTCCAGCCGCGATTTTAGCCACGGTACTCATGCTGCACGGAATCACCAGCATGCCGAGCGTTTTGAAGGAGCCGCTGGCGATGTTGGCCCCCACATCGCCCCAGGGATGGCAGCTGAGCTTACCCGCGCTGGGTACTCCGGCCTGCTCTCGCCAAAAGTCAGCCTGCTGTACGGGCTCGACCGGCATGCGCACGTCGTTCTCAGCCTGCCACACCATCTGGCTCGACTTGGACGCGACCAGCTCAACCCAGTAGTCGGCCTGCAGCAGATGCTTGAGCGCGTGAACGGCATAAATAAGCCCCGAAGCACCGCTGACGCCGATAACGAGCGGTCGAGCAGGCGGCGGGGCAGACAAATCAGCGGAGAGGCTCAAATCAAACTGGACTATTCTTCACTTCCATCATAGTCGTCTGCATCATTGTCGACCTCGCTGTCGTCGAAATCATCCGTGGCTTCGAGGTCGGGCGCTGCGCCGTTGTCGTTGCTGTCGTCGTCATCGTCGTCGAGCGCCTGGCTGCCGCCACCGACGGCGACGAGGTCAATCTGCTGGCGGTAGTAGTCAACGCTCTTAACCTGTACCTCAACCCGGTCGCCCAGTCGGTACTGCTGCCGGTTCTTGCGGCCTACCAGCTTCTGCTGCCTAGACCGGTACTCGTACCAGTCGTCCTTGAGTGAGCTAACGTGAACCAACCCTTCAACCAGCAGCTCCTCAAGTTCAACAAAGAAACCGTAGGACTGGACGCCGGTAATCAGTCCGTGGAAGACTTCGCCGGTATGGGCCTGCATAAAGGCCGCTTTTTTGAGCCCTTCGAGATCGGATTCGGCCTCCTGAGCCAGGCGCTCGCGCTCGGTCAGATGGGTGGTGATGTGGGCAAAGTATTCTTCAAATTCACCGTGGGTCTCTGGCGGCAGGACGCTCCAGCCAATGCTGCCATGGCTGCTGCTATGGCGCAGGTTGACCCGTTCTTTGGAGCGGGTGGTTTTGCGATCGCGACCTTGGTCAAACACCGCATGCAGAACCCGATGGACTAACAGGTCGGGGTAGCGGCGCACAGGCGAAGCAAAGTGGGTATAGGCATCTTCAATCGCCAGCCCAAAGTGGCCGGTGGGCTGAATGCCGTAGCTGGCAGGCTTAAAAGTAGAGAGTAGCAGGTAGGTCAAGACCTTCTCCGCCTTTGAGGTGGCAAACTGCTCAACAAAGCCCCGATAGTCCCGAGGGTGCACGGCTTCCTCGTCTTCTAGATGCAGATCGAGGTCCATATTGTTCGAGAGCTTAATTAGCTCTTGGACATCGCTGGGGTCGGGGGTGCGATGGTTGCGATAGATAGCGGGGACTTCTAGTGCCTGCAGGTGCTTAGCGACTAGCTGGTTGGCCAGCAGCATGAATTCGGTGACCACCCCGCGCGCGGGCAGCAGCGACGATACGATGACGGCCCCTAATGCGCCCTCATCGTCGTACTCAAACTTGGGCGAGAGATATTTGGCTAGCGCCTCACCGGCTTCTTCTGGAAAAACGTGCTCGGGCAGATTTAGTTCAAAGGACCCTCGCTCATAGCGCTGTTGTTTAACGCTTTGGCTAACTTCAAAGAACTGGTCTAGTAGCTCAAAGACGGACTCGAACTTTTTGAGATCTTTCTTTGAGACGCCGAGCTTTTCTAAAGTCTCTTTGTTGTCGCGGGCTAAGATTGCCTGAGCCTCTTGGTAGTTGAGCGAGTGGTCCACCTGGATCACTGACGGCTGAATTTCGTACTCGATGACTTCACCGGTGTCGTCCAAAATCACCATGACCGAGATCGTCAGCCGGTCTTTTCCGGGCAGGAGCGCACACAGCGAGGTTGAGAGCGGCGGCGGTAGCATGGGTACAATCTCATCGGCCAGGTAGACTGAAGTCCCTCGCTTGTAGGCTGACTGGTCGATGGGGCTGTTGTTGGGCACGTAGTACGACACATCGGCTACGTGCACGCCCAATCGCCAGCGGCCATCATCTAACGCTTCCAGCGTCAGCGCGTCGTCGATGACTTGGGCCTCTGGCCCGTCAATGGTGAGTGTGGGCAAATCGCGCAGGTCGAGTCGTCCCTTGGTATCGGCCTTGCGGACGCGATTGGGCAGGGCTCTAGCTGCGGTCATCACTTCTTCAGGAAAGCTGCGTGGCAGATCGTGCTTGCAAAAAACAATATCGATGTCGGCGGCGGCTTCCGCATCGCTGCCCAGGATCTGGGCAACTCGCCCCTGGGGCGGATTCTGTCCGAGCGGATAGCGCAACACCTCAACGTGGACAAGGTGATCGATGGCATCTTGCAAGTCGGGCCCTTCATCGGACAGGGCCAGCTCAAACAACAGCCGATCGTCCAACGGCACGGCCTGAAACGCAGTCTTTTCTTCGTCCGATTTCACCTTAGCAAGAACAGATGCGTTGGCCCGCTCTAAAATTAGCCTGACTTCGCCCTCAGGGCTGCGGCGGCGATTGCCCTCTTTGGTTACCTTAACCAGGACCCGATCACCATTCCAGGCGTGGTTGAGTTGGCTCTCTCGAACGTAAATGTCGTCGGCGTCCTCGTCGTCTTGAATTGCAAAGCAGAATCCCTTGCTGGAACAGCGCAGCTTGCCCTCAATCACGTCTTCTTCGTGAAGACGACGATACTTACCCCGCTCCTTCTTCAATACGCCAGTGCGCTCTAGGGCATCTAGGGCAATCTGCAGATCTTTGACGCTGCTATCGTCTGAGCAATTTAGCTTTTTCTCTAGGGTCTTGAGCGTGACCAGTTTGTCGTTGGCAAAGTTGTTTAACAGCGTCGAGATGGAAAACTTCATGTAGCGAGGAATCCTATTGATTTAAAGTCAGCTGTGCTTGCTTGATTTAAAGTCAGCTGTGCCTTGATTTGAAAGTCAGTTGCGCTGGTAGGCGCGGTTACAGCTGGGACGGCTCAAGCATGCTGTTACGGATTGAGGCTGGCGCGTACGGATGCTAGCTTAAAGATACGTCCGCCTCGGTCAACTTCAGGCTGCACTAGTCCAGAACCACTGTTCTATGCTAGCAAGCACACTGAACTCCACCAGTTTTCCCCACGGAATGAAAACTGTCAAACGTTTAATATTTATTTCTGAGAGAGAATCTAAGTCGCTGAACCAAATAATTTATAGGATGTTCGACTGCTCCTTGGATTCCCCCGGGATCCCCCCGGCTTCGCCACCCCCCTAAAGCCCTCCGAGCATGCGCTCAAGCGTAGATAAGGGGGGCTTAGGGGGGATCCCCGAACGGGTAATACTACCAATAATGCTGCTGACCTACTTATTCTGCTGACCTACTTACCTAAATTTAGGCCAAACAAGGGGCACGATGCCCTCGCCAAAAGCGCTGGAAGTATTGCCAGAATAGGAAAAGT
>JBCBWI010000081.1:0-12402 GCA_039817185.1 Cyanobacteria bacterium J06648_16
TAGACGGCCAGCCTAACCCCTTTGCCGACGTGAAGGTGCGGCAAGCGGTGGCCTATGCCATGCCCTACGACGCGATTGTGGAGACGGCACTGTATGGGGAGTGCGTGCCCATGTACGGCGGCGACAGCTTTGAGGCGAAGTCGCTGGACTGGCCGCAGCCGTACCCTTACAGCACCGATTTGGAAAAGGCCAAGGCGCTGATGGCGGAGTCAGGCTATCCCGACGGGTTTGATACGACGCTGGCGTTTAACCTGGGCACCCAGGAGTGGGCGGAACCGATGTGTGTGCTGACGCAGGAAGCACTGGCGAAGATTGGCATTAATGCAACGCTGGAGAAGGTGCCGGGGTCGAATTTTCGGGCGGTGCTGGTAGAGAAGAACCGGCCCATGATTGTGAACAACTTTGGCGGCTGGCTGAACTATCCGGATTATTTCTTCTTCTATTCGTACCACGGGCAGAATGCGACGTTTAACGGCAGCTCCTACGAGAATCCGGAGTTAGATAAGCATGTGGATGCGGCGCTGGCGTCGAAGCCAGGAGATCCGGCCTACGAGGAGAATGTGAAGGCATTTTTGAATATTGCGTTTGAGGAGATGCCGAGGATTGTGGTAGCACAGCCGTATTTGTCGGTGGCGATGCAGCCGAGTGTGGAGGGGTATCAGTATTGGTTCCATCGGCAGTTGGATTATCGGCAGTTGCGAAAGGTGTAGCAGGATAAAAGCTAACAACCCTCCAAAGGGGGGTATCCCGTTTAGTAGAAAGTTAAGGGTAATCGGCGGTGTGAGTTCCATTTCCCTGGCTTCGGTGAATAGCGAAAGAAACAGGCGCTTAGTTCTGGGCCAGAAAAATGAAAAAGGATAGGTTGTCGCCTTGGCTTCTAGCCATCTTTGGTCCAAATAACTTCTCCGTCCTCTCAAAGCCCCTCTCCCCTCGGGAGAGGGGTTGGGGTGAGGGCTGCATAGATAGCTCAATACCAAAAGCTTTACTCAGCCATGTCCCGTCCCTCCACCGTCACCCTCATCCTCCGCCGCATCCTCGCCGCCATCCCCAGCGTGCTCGGCGTCATCATCGTCACCTTCCTCCTCACCCGCGCGCTCCCCGGTGACCCTGCCGCCTACTTTGCCGGTCCCGCCGCCACACAAGAAGCCATCGAACAAATTCGAGAAACGCTGGGCCTCAACAAATCGCTGCCGGAACAGTTCTTCATCTACGTCGGTGAGCTGCTGCGGGGCGACCTCGGCACATCGCTCACAACGGGGCAAACAGTGGTGGCGGACCTCTCGACTCGGCTACCCGCTTCTCTGGAGCTGACGCTCGCAGGACTACTCTTTTCCCTTTCTCTAGCACTACCGCTAGGAATCCTGGCCGCAACGAAGCCCGGTTCCTGGCTCGACCACGGGGTGCGGGTGCTGGCGACGGCGGGGGTATCATTGCCGACGTTTTTTACGGGGCTACTGCTGGTGTATGTGTTTTACTTTCGGCTGGGGGTTGCGCCTGCGCCGTTGGGGCGGCTAGATATTTTGTATTCGTCGCCGGAGCAGGTGACGGGGCTGTTTTTGATCGATAGTTTGTTGGCGGGGGATCTGCGGACCCTTTGGGCGGCGCTGGCGCAGTTGGTGCTACCGGCGGTGACGTTAGGGCTGTTTGCGCTGGCGCCGCTGGCGCGGGTGACGCGGGCTGCGATGTTGGGAGTGCTGTCGAGTGACTTCATTCGCACGGCGCGGGCAGCGGGGCTGAGTCCATTCACCATATTGTTTGGCTATGCGTTTCGGAATGCGCTGCTGCCGATTGTGACGACATTGGGGGTGGTGTTTTCCTTCCTGTTGGGGGCCAACGTGCTGGTAGAGAAGGTGTTTGCCTGGCCGGGGATTGGCTCCTATGCGGTGTCGGCCCTGGTGGCGTCGGACTACGCTGCCGTGCAGGGGTTCGTGCTGACAATGGCGCTGCTGTATGTGGTGCTAAATCTGTTGATTGATTTGCTGTATGCGGTGATTGACCCACGAGCAGGAGTCGAATCATGACGGTTGCAAAACCCTTTACCCAATCACTCTCAAAGGGGGGGCTGGCCCAAGCCCGCTATGTGATTAGCGAAAATGGGGTGACCTTTGGGGCGTTTGTGCTGTTCTTTGGATTTGTGCTGATGGCGCTGCTGGGCGGTGTCATAGCCCCCTACGACCCCCTTGCCACCAACGCCGCCGTCGCCCTCAGCCCACCCACCCCCGCCCACTGGTTCGGCACCGACGACCTGGGCCGCGACGTCCTCAGCCGCGTCATCGTCGCCACCCGCCTCGACCTGGGCATTGCAGTGGTAGCCGTCGCCCTGTCCTTTGCGCTGGGTAGCGTGCTGGGCACCTGCTCAGGCTATTTCGGTGGATGGTGCGATCGCATCATCAGCCGCATCATAGACACTCTGATGGCGTTTCCTTTATTCGTCCTGGCAATGGGCCTCGTCGCCGCCCTCGGCAACACCGTCGAAAACATCATCTACGCCACCGCCGTCATCAACCTCCCCCTCTACACCCGCGTCGTCCGCTCCGAAATCCTCACCCGCCGCGAAGCTGGATATGTTGAAGCCGCAAGGTTGGCCGGAAACAGCCACTGGCGCATCATGGCCGGTCACCTGTTTCCTAACGTATTACCCGTCATGATGGTCCACATCTCTTTGAACATGGGCTGGGCCATTTTGAACGCTGCCGGATTGTCTTTTATCGGGTTAGGGGTCCGTCCCCCGACTCCGGAGTGGGGAATTATGGTGGCCGAAGGGGCGACATATATTATTTCGGGTGAATGGTGGCTGGCGATTTTCCCAGGGGCGGTGCTGATGCTGGCGGTATTCTGTTTTAATTTGCTGGGGGACGGTTTGAGGGATTTGATTGACCCGAGGATGCGGACGTGAGACCCACTCTTCGAGAAGAGCACTAGACGCTTTGCGGCTTCTCGTAGAGTAGCTCTACACCCCAAACCCCTCTCCCGTGGGGCGAGGGGCTTTGAAGGACGGAGAAACTATCTGAACTAAAAGATAGCTAGAGGCTGGGGCGACACCCTATCCTTTTTCATTTTTCTGGCCCAGAACTAAGCACCTGTTTATCTCGCTATTCACCGAAGCCAGGGACATGGAACTCACACCGCCGACTACCCTTAACCTTTCACTAAACGGGACAATCCCCTTACGTTGGGTCGTAGGGCGGCGTAACGGCCCTGCCCAGGGGGAAACCCCAATGTGGCGAGTTGATCACCTCTCGTTTCCGGAAGGGGAACTCGGAGGGACCCCCGCGCAGGATTTCTAACCCTCCACCCCCCCCCCAAACTACCAAACCACCAATCAATCATTCGGGCACAACGTGTTGTGCCCCTACGGCCATGACACCATCCCCACCTCTCTTATCAATCCGAAATCTCGCCGTCGAATTCCGCACCCGCACCGGCACCGTCCGCGCCCTCGAAAACATCTCCTTCCAAATCAACCCCGGTGAAACCCTCGCCATCGTCGGCGAATCCGGCTCCGGCAAATCCGTCCTTGCCCTCACCCTCCTCCGCATCCTCGACCCCGCCGCCCACATCACCAGCGGCGAAATCTGGTGGACCCAAGGCCCCGACTCCCGCAACCTCCTCACCCTCCCTGAAAAACACCTCCGCCAACTCCGGGGCAAAGATCTCTCCATGATCTTCCAAAACCCCCGTACCGCCCTCAACCCCATTCGCAAAGTCGGCAAACAAATCACCGACGTCCTCCGCTGCCACACCAGCCTCCCCAAAGCCCAACTCAAACAAAAAGCAATCGACCTGCTCACCAGCGTCAACATTCCCGACCCCGAACAGCGCTACAGCGCCTACCCCTACGAACTCTCCGGCGGCCTCTGCCAGCGCATCATGATCGCCCTCGCGTTGGCCTGCTCCCCCCAACTCCTGATCGCCGACGAACCCACCACCGGCCTCGACGTCACTACCCAGGCCACCGTCATGAACCTGCTCAAGTCCCTCGCCACAGAGCAAAACATGGCCACCGTTGTTATCACCCACGACCTAGCCCTAGCATCAGAATATTGCGATCGCATCCTGGTCATGCACGCCGGTCACCTGGTTGAAAGCGCCCCCACCCACGCTCTCTTCCTCCAACCCCGCCACCCCTATACCGCCAAACTGATCGCCGCCACCCCCGAACCCCACAAAGGCTTCAGTGACCTCATCCCCATCCTCGGGAGCTTACCCGACCTGCGCCGCACTGACCTGCCCCCCTGCCGATTCGTCGCCCGGTGCGATCGCACCACCGACCGCTGCCATCAGCAACCCCTACCCCAGCAAGAAATGACCCCCGAACACCGGGTCAACTGCTGGCATCCGCTCGAAGTCTCTTCGCAGTAAACCCTATGCAGCCACAGACATTTCTCCCCCTTTCCCCGTCCGCAGCGCCGCCCCTGCTCCAGGTCACCGGGCTCGCTAAGCACTTTCCCATCAAGTCGGGGAATGGCTGGCGCTGGGGCCAGGCCCAGACGTCCCGGCTCCATGCGGTGGACGGCATCGATCTGACAATTCACCCCGGCGAGAGTGTCGGCCTCGTCGGTGAGTCGGGCTGCGGCAAATCTACCCTGATTCGACTGCTGGCCCGGTTACTGGAGCCGACTGCCGGGACGATTCGGTTTGCCGGGAGCGATATTGGCCAGGTGAGCGTCGGCCAGTTTGCCCACAGCCATCATCGCGCCGAACTGCAAATGGTCTTTCAAGACCCCACCGACAGCCTCAACCCCCGCTTCACCGCCTTTGACACCATTACCGAACCGATTCGGCGGCTAGGAACCCGACTTGGCCGAGCCCAGCTACAGCAGCGGGCGACGAGCCTGGCCCAGCGGGTGGGGCTGCCCGCAGAACTGCTCAGCCGCTTCCCCCATCAGCTCTCGGGCGGGCAAAAGGCCCGAGTCGGGATTGCCCGAGCGATTGCGCTGAACCCCAGGCTGCTGATTTTAGATGAACCGACCTCCGCGCTGGATGTGTCGGTGCAGGCGGTGATTTTACACCTGCTGGCGGACCTGAAACGGCAGCTCAACATGAGCTATTTGTTTGTGTCCCACGATTTAAACGTGGTCAGGCTACTGTGCGATCGCATCCTCGTCATGTACCTGGGCAAGCTGGTCGAAACCGGCCCGACCAACGCCATCTTCAACCATCCCGCTCACCCCTATACTCAGGCCCTGATCTCCGCCATTCCCGCCTTCGAGGCCAATCCCCACCGTATTCCCCTCAACGGGGAACCCCGCAGCCCGATAAACCCATCGCCCCACATCTGCCGCCTCTATGGCCGCTGCCCTAAGGGTGACCCTCGGTGTCAGCAGGTCATGCCCACCCTCGAACCGGTGGCGGGGTCCCACCGGGTGGCCTGCCACTATCCTGCCGCGCAGTAACTCTACGCTGGATGAGCACACTAGCCAGCGACCTCTATGAGAGCATCGCTGGCGTTAGGCCTACATAAACCGACCGACGATACTGAGCATGTCGCCCATGTCCACATCACCGTCACCGTCGCCGTCCAAGAACGCAGTCATCAGCGGATTTCCGCCCCCCTGGACACCGGCTTTAGTCGAGCCCTGGTTCAAAAACTTCATCACCAGCGGAATGAGGACGGGCAGCATCGACTGCACCTTGCCCGCGTCCAGCCCCGTCTTTTGGGCCACGGCCTGACTCATTTGCTGCTGCTGGACAGTATTAAACAGCTGGGGAATGACCGCCGCCCCGTCGCGCGCGCCCTCTTGCACCAGGGCCTCGGCGGCCGCATCACCCTGGGTGGCCCGCTTTTCTTGCAGGGCTGAGCGGACAAAACCACCGATGATGGAAGCCGCCTGCTGGGTCGTCCCCGTATCGGCGTTGTTAGCTCGGGCAACCTGCTGAGCCATTGACATAATTTGCCCCATCTGGCCCATGCTGGCCTCGCGGCTGGGGTCCTGAATCGCACTCATAACCTGATCGAACATTCCCATAGAAAGATTCCTTTGACTTAACAGGGGGCGTACTTGAGTAGTATCACACCGGTCGAGCCCGTCCGAATGGGGCGGCCACTGTAGATACCTCATTTAAGGTACTGAAAAGGCGTTAAGAGCGTCTAAAATTTGCGAGATCTTTTAGACTTGCTGACAGGGATAGGGAGAAGGGATGCGTCAGCTGCGACCGGCTTTGATTGCGTTGGGGGTGCTGGGTGCGATCGCACTGCTCCTTTGGCTGGTGAGCACCCTAGCGACCCTCTACGCAGGCGTCTCGACCCTATCTCCCTGGCTGGCCCAGCTGATTACTGTCCTGCTGGCGATGATGCTGATCGGCGCGGTAGGTGTCCTGGCCTACTATGGCTGGCTGTTTCTACGGCCCCGTCAGGCCCGCCCCCTGCCCCCCCCGCCCGAAACCCCCACCGAGGCGGCAGCGGCAACCCTGGCGGCGGTCGAGCAGCAAACGGCTCAGATTCAAGACGAAATCACTCGACAGGCGCTCCAGGCCCGATCTCAGCAGCTGTCGACCAGCTTCCGGCAGTCGGCCTACCGAATCGTGCTGTTCGGCAGCGGCTCGGTGGGCAAAACGTCCCTGGCCAATGCACTGATGGGTGAGATTGCCGGAGAGACGGGCGCAACCAAAGGCACCACGACATCAGAGCACACCTACCGACTGGCCGTAGAGGGCTTAAATCGGGAAATTTGGCTGATCGATAGTCCCGGCATTCTGACCGTCGATGCCCCCGACCAGGAGGCCCGGACCCGGCAGTTGGCCACCGAGGCAGATCTGCTGCTGTACGTAATTGACAATGACCTGCACCGGGCCGAGTACGAGGCCATCTACGCGCTGCTGCGGCTGGGCAAACGGTCGCTGCTGGTGCTGAATAAGGCCGATTTGTATACCCCGGAAGAACTTGAGCAAATCCTGACGCGGCTGCGGGCGCGGCTGAACGGGGGGTTGGCTGCGGCAGATGTGGTTGCGATCGCGGCCCGGCCCGCGGCCCTTTTCGTCAACGACAGCAACTGGATCACCCCCGAACCGGACATCACTGATCTGGTCGACCGCATCATTGCCGTGCTGCGCACCGAGGGTGAGGATCTGATCGCGGATAATGTGCTGCTGCAGTCTCAGCGGCTGAGCCAGGATACGCGCGCCTTACTGGCGGCCCAGCGACAGCAGCAGGCCGATGCTGTGGTCGATCGCTACCAGTGGATTGGGGCCGGGGTGCTGGCAGCGACGCCCCTACCCGTAGTCGACATGCTGGCAACGGCTGCCATCAATACCCAGATGGTCGTGGAGCTAGGGCGGGTTTACGGTGTGGCGGTCAGCATCGAAGATGCGCGGGCCCTGGCCACTTCCCTGGCCAAGACCATGGCCAGTTTGGGCATGGTCAAAGGCGCGCTCAAGCTGCTGACCCTGGGACTGCAGACCAATATTGCGACGGCGGTCGCTGGCAAGCTGATTCAGGGCGTCAGCGCCGCCTACCTGACCCGGATCGCGGGCAAAAGCTTTATTACCTACTTTCAGCAGAATCAGGACTGGGGCGACGGCGGCATCCAGACCGTTGTCGAAAAGCAATATCAGCTCAACCGCCGCGAAGCCTTTGTCAAGGCGTTTGTGCAAAGCGCGGTCGACCGGCTGGCCGAAAAACTGGTTTGAAGCTTTATGGACGACCGGCTAAGCCTCAATTAGGATCGACTCACGTCGTCGGGGCACAATAGAACCGCCCGCCCGGTCCTGGCTTGTCTCTGGCTCAATCTATATCGCTTTACTATTCTACAGACGCATTATTCTTCTACAGCCACCATATTCTAATGACTCAATCTACTGAATCAACCGTCCGCCCCCCTGCCCAGTCGGTCAAACGACTCCCCAATTTTTTGATCATCGGCGTGCAAAAGTCGGGAACGACCTCGATCTACAACTACCTCAAAGCGCATCCGCAGATTTTCATGAGCGCCATTAAAGAGACCAACTTTTTTGAGCGCGACTGGGCAAATGAAACGCCGGAGCGACAGGCCTGTCGAAAAGATGGGGTGATTACCCTGGCGGACTACAGTCGGCTGTTTGATGGCGTCACGGATGAGATTGCGATTGGGGAAGCCTCGCCCAACTATCTCTTTCACCATGAGGAAACGGTCGAACGCATTCGGCAGCACCTGCCCGACGCTAAGCTGGTCGCGATTCTGCGCAATCCGGTGCAGCGGGCCTATTCTGACTACTTGATGAACGTGCGCGATGCGATCGGTAAGACCCACCGGCCACTGGGTGAACAGGTTAAAACCCGTGGTAACACCTCCTATGTGCTGCGCAAGGGGCTCTACTACGAACAGATTCAGCACTTTTTCGAGGTGTTTGGCCGCGACCAGGTCAAGGTATTGCTCTACGATGACCTGCGGCGCGATCCCGTCGGCCTCATGCAGGAAATGTATGGGTTTCTGGGGGTGGACCCGGCCTTTACCCCCGACACGTCAAAGCGCGCTCAGACGGCCCAGGTCCCCAAAAACCAATCGCTGAATCGGCTGATGCGGACCAAAAATCCCGTACGCTCCGCGGTATCAGGCATGCTGCGGGTGCTGTTTCCCGAATCGATCAGGCGGCAGTTGCGATCGCAACTGCTCAACCTCAACTCCCAACCCAAGGCAGCACTGCCCCTGAGCGACACCGACAAGCAGCTGCTGATTGACTACTACCGCGACGACGTCCTCAAACTGCAGGGCTTGCTAGGGCGAGACCTGTCGGCATGGCTGCAGTAGCCGCAACCTGAGTCACTGGCGTCACAGAGCTCACCGGGGCGGGCACCATCTCGCCTCTGAAGTCGAGTACCTGAACAATGACCAAATACGCCACCGCTAGCAGCAGCGAAATTACACCGGTGATAATGGCAACTATTTTTGAACGATCCATATAAATTTGGGTATCAGTAACCTAAGCTCTGTTTAGAATCTCAGCCCTGTTTAGGTCGGTACGGTCAGTACCCCTGGATCTTACACAAATTTAGTCTATGAACGCCGCATCACCGCAGGGAGCTAACCCTACCCAGATTACCGACATCGTCCACAAGCCGGTGGTGATTCAGACCCAGAATCTGGGCAAGACCTACCGCACCGGCTTCTGGCTTAACCAGCGGGTGACGTCCCTACGGTCCTGCTCATTGACCATCTACAAAGGGGAAACCTTTGGGCTGCTAGGACCAAACGGAGCGGGCAAAACGACGCTACTCAAGCTGCTGCTCGGCATTATTCGTCCCAGTGAAGGCGAAGCCAGCCTGCTGCAAAAGCCTGCTGGGGATGTGGATGTGAAAGAGCGAGTGGGCTACCTGCCCGAGAATCCTTACTTTTACGATTACCTGACCGGCTGGGAGTTCTTGACCTACACGGCAGGGCTATTTAACCTACCTAAGTCGGTTTACAAGCAGCGAATTCCAGAGCTGCTCGATTTGGTCGGACTCTCTCGCAGCGCGGCACTCAAAAAGCAGCTCAGACAATATTCCAAGGGCATGCTGCAGCGGGTGGGGATGGCCCAGGCGCTGATCAACAACCCAGAGATTGTGTTTTTAGACGAGCCGATGTCTGGGCTAGACCCGACGGGGCGCTATCAGGTTCGTGAGATTATTCTCTCGCTCAAAAACCAGGGCAAAACCATCTTTTTCAACAGCCACATTCTGTCGGATGTGGAAGTGATTTGCGATCGCGTTGCCCTGCTCGACCAGGGTGAGTTGGTCTGTATTGGCGGGTTGCAAGATTTGCTAGGCAGTCCCCAGCATTACTTCGTCAAAGGTCGCGAGGGTAGCGTAGACGTTCTGGAAAAATGGCTGCATGACCTCACTTTTCAGGGGGGCTACTGGCAGGGCCACCTCAAAGGCGACCCCTACGACTTTATGGCCAGCGTCAAGCTGATGAACGGCAAGGTGGCTAGCCTACAGCTCGCTCGCCCCACGCTGGAAGAGTTTTTTATGCAGCAGATTCACCAGCGGCGGGGCTAGCCTGCGGCGAGGTTGCGTGCTCAGCTGCTGCGATTAGGCGAGCGCAGTCCGGCGCTTCCGCAGCTGCCGACCGCCAACCACCATGCCTAGCAGCACCAGACCGCCAACTGCAGAGGGCTCCGGTACGTCGGCGGTCTCACCGTGGAGCGCGACCCCATCGTTACCGCATTCCAAAAAGAGGCTGGCAATAAAGCTGCCGGTGGGAATTAGACTCCGATCAAAGCTAAAGGCAATCAGCTCGTCGCCAGTCGCGTTAAAGTTACCAAAGTCTAGACCCGCCGATGCAGTAGCCTGATCAGACAGCAGGTCGATCCCCCCTAAAAAGGTCCCCCCGGCAATGACATTGTTGATCGCAACATTGCTGGCGTCGGGCTGCCCGCCAAAATACTCATAGGCATCGCTTTTGTCGGCCAGATCGCCCATCGTATCGGCCACGTCAAACTTGCCGCCGCCGGTTTCGTAGTATTTGTTCAGGGTGCTGTAGCCCTGATTGTCTTGGGTAACGCTGCTAGTGGTGATATTGCCGTAGACACCTAACTGGCTAACGCCCGAGTCATTCGTATCGGCAAAGCGGATGCCCAAAAGATTACCTTCAGCGGCGGCGTAGCTATCGCCCGTGAAGTTGAGCATGAGATCACCCCAGCCAATGTTGCCGTCGGCTGCGCCACCGCTAGCGTTGCCGGTCAGTGGCAGGTTGGCGCTAACCGCAAAAAAGATACGATCTGCGGTCTCTTTGAACGCCAGCCCTTGAATATCGTAGACGTTGCCGCCCGAACCATCGCCCTGGGCGTCGATACTGTAGTGCCAGCCGTTGTGGAAGGTACTGGCGTGGGCTGCGGGCATCATGCCCAGGCTCAGTGCGACTGTGCCTGCCAAAAGAGAGATCTGCTTAATCATGGTGATTGTCCTATGGGTGACGATTAACCTCAGTGAACTGAGCCGCTAATCGGTATCGTTCGTTACACCTATTCCTCCCACGCAAATACCCGCTCTCCGCAGTTTCACGCCCAGCTTGATCTGCTTTTTAAGGAAATCTACTCATTGAAAAAAGAATAATAAACTTGTCGCGATGACGCCCGCTTTAAGCAGCGGTCTCGACTGAACCTTGCTAAAAAATCGGCCAAACCCATGAGGTGTCTAGTGCTATTCAGCTTCTGTTTTGTTAAGAAAGCCATTTTGACAGCCCTGTTCACGATAGCTTTGGGCGTATTGAATCTGTTTTACTGGTAATTTATAGTGCGCTCTCCGTGTAGATACTGAGTCTTCTTTCGGAGATTTACGTAAAATCACTTACCTGCTCCTATGATGTCACAGCCTTCCAGGCCAGCCTCATCACCCATTCCCCGTCAGCTCAGCGATCAGGTGCTGCAGCAGTGGCGAGCCGGTATCGCTGAGGCGAACCGTAATAATGTATTCTGCCATTGCAAAACCTGCGATTACGAGTGGGTCAGCTCTATCGAAGAGCCGATCTGTCGCTGCGGCAGTCACGCCGTAGAGCATATTCTTTGCTGGCAGTTTCCAGACGGTTAGGGTTAGCGCCAGCCCGGACGCGCTCTAATGCTTTACGGTAGCCCCATCGAGCCAGCCAAGCACGACCTGTTTCAGCTGCTTTAGATCTCGGTAGAATTCTTGCTTGATAAACTGACCCAGCGCATCAATGGGGCTGAAGTTAGCAGTTTGCCAGCTGACATCTTGAGCGACTGGGGTGGTATGACTGCCGCTGAGAATTTGCACACGGGTCTGTTCTGGAAAAATGGGCAACAGTACGTCGCTGAGCGCTCGGGTTTGGTCGATGGTGTCGTTGCGAAATTTGACCAGCAGGTTGTGCTGGGTGGGATAGTTTTCGTAGATTAGCCGTAGGGTTTGGGCGGGCGAAGGCACGAACTCAACTTTGAAGTCGGGAACGAACTGAATCACCTGGTCGAGGAGGGGAATCGACTTGCGGGCCGGATAGTTGTTGAAGGAAATCAGGATATTCCCTGCTCGCTGAGTGCCGTAGAGACTGCCCATGAGCAGGTGTACTTTGCAGCCCATACTGTGACCCACACCATAGATGGGCAGGGTCGTGTCAATGTGGCGGCTGAGGTAGATAAGGGCCTGTTCAAAGGTCGTACGGACTTCGGTTGCGATCGCACCATGATCAAACGTGTTAATAAACGGCGTCGCTACGATGCAGTAGCCTTCGGCATAAAGATTCTCTAGCAGCCATCGATAGGTAACGTGGGGCGCTGCTGCCACAAAGGCCCCACCCAAAAAGTGGATAATCGCCTTCGGCTGGTCAGGTACCAGCAACCAGTTGCCAGAGACAGCGCGCCAGGTCATAGACGGAAAGGGAAACGTCTGTTCTATAGTAGCGAGCGGGCGTAGGCAGCTAGGGCAAACGCATACTCGAAAAAGGTTGATACTTCAGGGTAGCTGTAGAGAGAGGCTGCCTGATGAGTGTTCGT
>JBCBWI010000082.1:0-11877 GCA_039817185.1 Cyanobacteria bacterium J06648_16
ACCACACCATAGTCTCGCCGTGCCGACGCGATGCTGACAAAGCCATCCAGCACATCCTCTAGCACTAGGGCCGGGTCCCGCTCTAGCGGATCGCCGTAGCCGCCGCCGCAGGGGCTGACGGTGCGCAGGGTATCGCCCACTTTGGTCTTGCGGCAGGGAAATTTTGACGGTAAATCCTCAACGGTATTTTCCTCGGGATTGCGCACCTGCACCGCGCCCGGTGTGCCGTCTTTTCCGTCGAAGATGCCCCAGGGTGCGTACTTGTTGCCCTCTCCTTCTAGGGACATTTGCCCCGGTGCCAGGAACTGAATATCGCGAATCGACCCCAGCCCGCCACGATACTTCCCGGCACCGCTGGCGTCTTCGATTAGCTCATAGCGGGTGACCCGGAGGGGTAAATGGGCCTCAATGTCTTCGATGGGGTTGTTGCGGGTGTTGGCATAGAGGGTATCGACCCCATCCATGCCGTCTTTGCCGTAGCGGCCACCGTAGCTGCCCTCGGTGATATCCATGTAGACCCAGTAGTCTTCATCCAGGGCACCGCTGTAGGAGGTGACTTTGATATTGCCGATACCGCCGCTGACGTTTTTGGGGGCGACCTGGGCGAGGGCCTTCATCAGGGTATCGGCCACGATATTGCCGGGGCAGCAGCGGGCAATCACTGGCGCGGGATAGATGGGATTGGCGAGACAGCCCTTGGGGGCGACGATGTGGACCGGACGGGTAAGGCCAGAATTCTGCGGGACGTATTCCATCAGAGACGTGTCCAGCAGCACCGAACGCAAGGTAACAAAAATTGCAATATCGACCGTGCCGATAAAGGGCATGTTGATGGGCCGATCGTCCACCTGGGGGGCGGTGCCCGTCAGGTCAATGGTCATGTCACTGCCGTCGATGGTGACGGTAACGGCAATTTTCAGGTCTTTTTTGCCGGGGTCGGGGTCATCCAGAAAGCCGTCGATAAAGCCCTCTGCCTGGTACTTCCCGTCGGGTAGGCGGTCAATGGCCTGACGCATCATTCGCTCGGAGTAGGCCATCAGCTCGCCACTGGCGGCTAGCACCGTATCTAGCCCGTACTGTTCCACCAAGTCTAAAAAGCGCTGTTCCCCCACTCGACAGGCGGCGACCTGGGCCTCAATATCTCCGACAACGACGCTGGCGCTGCGGATGTTCTGCCGTAGCATGCGCCACACCTGACGATTTTTGACGCCGTTTTCGTAGAGCTTGACTGCCTTAAACTGCAGGCCTTCGGCAAAGGCATCCACCGCATCGACAATGCCGCAGCTGCCCGGAGAGGAGGAACCGATATCCAGATGGTGGGCGGTGGTGAAGGAGTAACCGATCAGCGCTTCGCCTTTGAAGATGGGAATACCGATGCCGATGTCGGGGCCGTGGGAGGCACCGTAGTAGGAATGGTTGTGGAGAATGACGTCGCCGGGATAAAACTCTTCTCCGTCTTCGGCCATGGCCTTGAGGACGCCGCGCATGTAGCCCGGAATGGGGCCGAGTTGCAGGGGGGTACTGTAGGCGCATTCCGCCAGCTGCTGACAGTCCGCATCGAGAATAGCGGCACCGAAGTCTTCCGATTCTCGAATAATGCTGGAGTAGGACATGCGGGCCAGTTTATGCCCCATCTCCAATGCAATGCCGTTTAGGGCACCGGCGACCACCTGGGCGGTCACGGGGTCGATTTTGGGTAGTTGACGGGGCTTGGGTAGGGAAACGGTCATGGCAGGTGGGGGTGAAGCCTTATCTTTTTTATACAGAGGAGGGGGAATGATTGTCGTAGCTTGCAATACGGGTTGCGATCGCACCTTCAGCTGCGCCCTAAACCGCAGCTTCCAGCGTCTGCCGGGGTTCTGATTGGGGTTCCGTTGCTAACCGAATCCGCAAGTTGCCATTGGCTTCTACGGTGGTTTGGCTGTGGGGCGGCAGCAGAATGGTGGAGTCCTTTTGGAAGATGACCGCTGGCCCTTCAATCTTGCCGCCTGCGGGTAATCGATCGCGCTCGAAGAAGTTGGTAGAATATTTCTCTAACTGTCCGTTGACGCGGAAGTAGGTGACCGCTGTCTTCAGCCAGGCGTCTTTGACATCGCCTGCCGTGGGCACGGGCAAGCCAGAGAGTTTTGGCATGGGGCCGGTACCCGTCACCCGCAGAGTCACCAGCTCCACCGGATTTTCGGGGAAGGCATGGCCATATTCCGCCGTATGCAGGTCGTGGAACTGTTGCCATACGGTCTCTAGGGTGGCGGTGTCCAGTTCCCCATTGGGGACGAGGGCCCGCAGCTCGTAGCCCTGGCCCACATAGCGACAGTCTGCAAACCGCTGCAGCGTCATTTGGTCGGGGCTGAACCCATCCGCCCGGAGCTGTTCGATCACCTGATCTTCTAGCGCCTTGAGATCGGCATTGAGCTTGACTAAATTGGGGTCGGTGCTGAGGACAAACTCGTTTTGAATCAGGTCGTGTTTTAGGTCAGTGGTCAGCAGCCCCATGGCCGAGGTGATACCGGGGTAGCGGGGTACGATCACCTCAGGAATCCCCAAAGACAGGGCGACTTCCGCAGCATGCAGGGGACCCGCGCCCCCTTGGGCGACGAGGGCAAACTGGCGCGGATCTTGTCCTTTTTGAATGGTGCGGGAGCGAATGGCGTTGGCCATGTTGTTGTTGACGATGGTGAGAATGCCCGCAGCGGTTTCGTACAGGTCCAACCCCACGCGATCCGCCAGGGCTTGCACTGCTGCAAAGGCCTGGTCGGGGTAGATAGCCATTTCGCCGCCGAGAAAATGTTCGGGGTCGAGGCGATTGAGCACCACATTGGCATCGGTCACGGTAACTTCGGTACCACCCTTGTCGTAACAGACGGGGCCGGGTTCTGCCCCAGCACTGCGCGGCCCCACGCGAAACGCGCCGCCCTCGTCCACGTAGGCGATGCTGCCGCCCCCGGCACCGATGGTGTGAACGTCGATCATCGGTACCATGACGGGGTAGCCCGCAATCCAGGTGTCGCGGGCGGTGGCCTCGGCAAAGCCCCGTTCGGTCACAATGCCAATGTCGGTGCTGGTGCCACCCATGTCGAAGGTAATCAGCCGATCGCAGGCCGACCTTTCCCCGGCGGCGGCCCCGCCCAGAACCCCAGCGGCCAGGCCCGACAGCAGCAGCGTTACCGGCTGTTCGCCGGCAACCTCGGCAGTGGCCACACCCCCATTGGAGCGCATGATGTGCAGCTCTCCGCTGACGGATTGTTCCCGAAGACTGCGGCTAAGATTTTGGATATAGCGCTTTACCTTGGGGCCGACGAAGGCGTTGATGCAGGTGGTGGTAAACCGCTCAAACTCACGGAACTGGGGGAAGATGCTGGCGCTGGTGGTGATAAAGGCCTCAGGGAACAGTTCTTGGGCGAGTTCTGCCACCCGGTTTTCGTGGCGGGCATCGAAGTAGGAATTGAGGAAGCAGATGGCAATGGAATCTACTCCGGCGGCCTTTAGCTCCAGAATGGCGGTGCGGGCGGCGTCTTCATCGAGGGGGGTGAGCACCTGGCCTTTGGGGTCGAGGCGTTCGGGGACGACTTTGCGATCGCGACGCTTGACCAGCGGCCTCGCCTGCCAGGGAATATCCTGCATGATGGAGTAGTGCTGAGGACGCTGGTGCCGCCCGATGTGGACGATATCGCGGTAGCCCTCGGTGGTAATCATGCCGGTGCGGGCACCGTCATGGGTGAGCAGGGTATTGGTGGCGATAGTGGTCCCATGGAGCACGTGTTCGATGTCGCCATAGTCGGCCTCGGCCATGGCGCAGAGGGTTTGGATGCCCTGAATCATGCCAATGGAGGGGTCTTCAACCGTGGTGGGGACTTTGTGAATCCAGGTCTGCTGCTGGGTCACATCCGCCAAAATCAGGTCGGTGAAGGTGCCGCCAATGTCTACGCCGATGAGTTTCATGCACTATTCCCTCGATGCCATGCTGTGTTGGATTGTAGGCAGGGCGGGTTGACGGAAACTGTTCAGACTGTACGTTTGGAGCGAACGGTATTGATTGCTTAAGGCGTCAGCAGGCTGAAGTGACTGAGACGAATGATGGGTGAATGTTAAGGAGCTTGGACCTACTCCGAACGGATGATTATACTGAAAGCGTTTATCTAATCACCCATATAGGGGAGTTAGGCCGACAACTTTCCACCTAAGTCACTTATTGGGATGATTAGGCTGACATCTTTCCATCTAAACAGATATGTAGGCGCATTAGGCGGAAAGTATCTCTCTTATAAGTTGTTATCTGCACTGAAACAATGTTTCGTGTAGTGTTTCGTGACGTCGATTACCTGCTGACGCATTAACCCCTCGATCCGATATGACACCCATTGTTTGCTGTGCCTGAGTACCTGTCTCCCAACGCAGTATTGCTCCCAAATTTTACGATATCATAGGCTCATATTTCGATAACAGTAGGTTGACCCACTATGCTTGGGGTGTTGCTTACTGGAGACTGCTCGTCTATGCAAGAATCACTCTCCGTTCAACAAGCCCGAAAACTGGTTCTGCTATCACAGAGGGTGCCGCCGAGGAATCAAACTGGTCGTGCAACTGCTGCTACGCTATCGGCGATTGAACACCTTGGCTATATCCAGATCGATACCATCTCCGTCGTTCAGCGTGCTCATCATCATACCCTGTGGAATCGCAATCCTCGCTACAAGTCTTCCCAACTCGATCAGCTGCTTGCCGCCAAACAGGTTTTTGAATATTGGTCTCATGCGGCCGCCTACCTACCCTTTCGTGACTACCGATTCAGCTTGCCTCGTAAACATGCGCTTGCAAGCGGTGCTCAGCGTCACTGGTATGAGCGCGATGAGCAGATGATGAAATTGGTGCTCAGGCGCATTGCTACCGAAGGCCCTTTGATGGCCAAAGATTTTGAGCATGCCGGTAAAAGGATCGGTGAATGGAAAACCAAGCCTGCCAAACGTGCTCTGGAATATCTGTTTATGCAGGGGGATCTCATGGTGCCGTGCCGTGTCAACTTTCATAAGGTCTATGATCTCACCGAGCGGGTATTGCCAGAAGGTACCGACACCACCCTGCCTGACCCAGAAGAATACGCTCGATTTTTGATTACACGATATTTGCGCGCAAACGGATTGGGTCAGTCTGCTGAAATAGCCTATTTGCAGAACAGCATGAAGCAGCTTGTTTCTAGGACTTTGGAGGACATGGTCTCTACCGGAGAGCTACTACAGGCTCGTGTCGACGGTACGCTCTATTATGCATTGCCGACCTCATTGGAACTGCTCAGTAAACCGTTGGCCCGTAGCAAATTAAAAATACTCTCACCCTTCGACAATCTGGTTATTCAGCGTAAACGCATAAAAGCGTTGTTCGGATTTGACTATCTCATTGAGTGCTATGTCCCTAGGCCCAAACGCCGATACGGCTACTTCTCGTTACCCATTCTGTGGGATGGGGAGCTTGTCGCTCGAATGGACTGCAAAACCGAGAGAAATAAATTGCTGCTGCATATTCATCATCTTGCACTGGAACCCACGGTCTTGAAAACCGATGCGTTGTTCCTTGCTCTGAGCAAGGAATTGGAATCATTTCTGCAGTTTAATCACTGCAACAAGCTCCGCTTACACAGAACCTCTCCGGCCAAGGTTAAACCGGAGTTGCAGATTCTGATCAATCATTTGACGAAATGAAGCGCTGCAGCCATATCGTCTCACGCATTGGAAGGTTAGTAAGCCCTAAGTCAAAACACATTCTCGTAGACGGTGCATTTCAACGTACTCTATTTTGGAGATTTGTTAGGGCTCAACTAACTCAAAGCTTAGTGAATCAAATGCTTGCCCATTGATTTGCAAAACAATCCGATGTTCTCCCAGGATTAACCGTCTGGTTGTCATTAATCGCATTGGATGTCGTTTTTTTAGCTGCATCACTTCGTCCGCCTCCAGCTCAAGCTGCTTCAGCTTAAAGACTTTTTGTGGTTGTTTCTTCCCATCACTAGCAAACACCATCAGATAGTCCACTAACAGATTTTGAGGCTTGTTGGCGCGCAGCTCTAAGGTAAACTCAAAGGCCGCTCCCACCTGAACCACAGGGGTGCTAGTCGAAAAATGGATGATTGTAATATCTGGTTTGGCCCCAAAACCCAACAGGGCCAATGCTTGTGTGTTGCCCTGTTTGATTTGCGATCGCAACCCATGCTTTGTTATAAACGCTATCTCCTCTGCTGCCTGCTGCCCACTTGCATTCCACCGTGCCAATGTCTCAATTACCAGAGCCGGATCAACCTTACTAATATCGTTAAGATGATTGGCCACCGACCGAGTCACATACCGAGTTTTGTCTGCAAATAACAATTCTAGAATGGGTAAGGGTTGACGATAATCAATGACTAGCTTCTGGGACCAAGGCAGCTTAGGCCTGGTGCCCTCACTGGCTAATCGCCGTACATGATAATTTTCATCTTGCGCACAGTCCAACAAAAAGCGATAGGTCTCCTCTGGAAACCCATTAATAAAATAACGAATCGCATCCTCCGCCGAAAAGCGTTTGGTAATCTCCTTTAGGGCTTGTAGGGATAGCTCTAGACAATCTCTGGTACAGCCTTGAATGGCCACAAATAAAGACAACGGTGCCAAAATAAAATCGCCAAAATCATCATCGGTTTTGGTAGGATCTAATGCTGGCGGTAGTGCGTTAAGGATAATGTCGAGTGCTGCCGGATAGGGGGCGGGCAAGTATTGGTACAAACAAGCTGAGATGTGGGCAATCCGCTGTTTTAACTCAAGGCTGGGAAAGGCCCCCACGACATCACGATGGAAGGCCGTTTGGTCAAAATCAGAATAGACCTGACCAATCAAACTGCCCAAATAATCAACTTTCTCGGAATTGAATAGCTGATCTTTCAGCGAAAAACTTGATTTTGCTTTCACAATAACAGGCCCTCTTAGAAAGCTTCCGCATTTGCACTCACGTTTTTATTTTGGCATTTTTATTTTGGCAATATAGCACTGGCCAGTTCGCTTGCGACACTGAGTATGACTATTATCATTGGCATATAAGCGATCTGGCTAGCCGCCTTGTACTGAAGTACCTGGCGGCGGCTATATATCATGTTGTTACATATCCAATGGACTCCGTACGCTTCTGCCTCCTCGATCAAGAATGTGCGTATAGAGCTGATGCACACCGATCATCGTAAGTGGATTGGGCATTATGTAGAGACTATCTATGGTGGGTAATGGTCAACGTTAGCTGGCTTGTTCTTTGAGGTGATACCTAAGGCACCATCCTCTTGGGCAGCGAGGCGATATGCTGAGCAATTTGCCCAGGATGGGTCAGCCATACGATATCGCTCTGTTGGGCAGCGTCTTCGGCAATATGTGCCAGGGCACGTCGCAGATGGCGCAGACGAAAGGGTTGACCCATGACGTAAGCGTGCAGCGCAATACCGTAGACCAGCGGCTGTTCCTGAGATTGTTGTTTCATCTCCTCATACTGGTCAATGATCATATCGGCAAAGTCTGAGGCCGACGTGCGGCGCACAGCGATCGCTGGAATATCGTTGATCTCTTGGGGGTAGGGCACCGCTAGAATCCGACCTTGACGGGTCTTAAACCAAATCGGCTGATCGTCGCAGCACCAGTCTAGCAGGTAGGTATAGCCCTTCTCTTTTAACAGGTCTGGGGTGAGTCGGCTCTGGGCAATCCAAGGGCCGAGCCAGCCCTGGGGGGCTTTGCCTTCGTACTGAGTAATGATGTCGGTTGTTTCGCAGATCAGCTCGCTTTCGTCCGCTTCAGAGAGGATGCTCTGACGCTCAGCATTGGTACGTCCGTGGGCGACAATTTCGTCATTGCGATCGCGAAATGCCGCAATCACCTCAGGGCAGTAGTCATAGAGAGTTGAGTTGACCAGGAGCGCGATGGGTAACCCCAACGACTCAAAGAGCGTTAATAGTCGCCATACCCCCACCCGGTTGCCGTAGTCTCGCCAGGCATAGTTGAGTACGTCGGGCTCAGGCCCACCCGGTGCAAGCACTGCACCCAAACCCTCGCCAAAGGCAAAATGCTCCAGATTTAGACCAATGTAAACAGCCAGCCGACGTCCCTGGGGCCAGTCATAGTTGGGCCGATGAACAATCGCAGAATAACCGTAGCGCTCGTGGGTAGATAGCTTCAACCTGCACCTTTATAGAATACTGAACGGATGCTATCACAGGTAAATGTCAGAATTAAGTCTCTTCCAATCAAGTGAATTGGGTAACTTAGGGGCAGCATGCAGAGCCAGGGATAACGAGATGATAACTGTACTGATTGCTTTGTTTTTGATTGGATTAGGGCTGTCACTAACTGGTGGCGTGATTGGTCTTGTTCAAGCTTTTCAGACCAGTGCCGTTTGGGGACTGGTCTATCTATTTGTTCCCTTTGCATCGCTGGTGTTTGTTGCCAAGTTCTGGAGCCGAAAATGGGTCCGCAATTCCTTGTTTTTGACGCTGGGCGGTGTCGTTTCCTTTATTGCCGCGGCCCTTGTCAGCCACGCAGCGCTGCAGCAAGCGGGCCTGTCTCAAGGGGGCGTATATACAGCAGAGCCCAATTGGGGAGAGTCTGATTGGCAAGAATCTGATCCGGAAGCAGGGACCTGGGACAACGGCAGTTTTGAAGACGATGCCACTTGGGAGGCAGAAAGCGCTGAACCGGCGGATAGTCAGCTCATAGAAGGGACTTCAGCGACCCAGGCTCAAATGGATGCGTACTTGCAATCTGCACTGGATCTGGCAATGGAGGCAGCGGAGCGGACGCAAACCGCTTCTACCCTTCAAGATTGGACGCTAGTTGCTAACCTCTGGCAGGATGCGATCACAATACTCGACTCGATTCCAGAATCAGACCCCAATCATGCCATGGCAGAGGATAAAGCTGCGGAATACCGCAAAAACCTGGCCTACGCCCAGAGCAACATTGCCCCGTAACGCTTGCCAAAATGTGGGGCCAGCTTATGCCAGACAACGGAGTTGTCCGTTAGCAATTGGTAGCAATCCCAACACCGCGCATAGAGCTTTCTCGTCAGGATGGAATTGCTGATGCAATGACCTATGTGATGGGAATAGCTACCCTACTGCAAATTAACCGAAATCGCCTCCAGCAGCGTCTGGATACCCTTGCCACCATTGGCCAACTACCCGACGGCGGCGTGCGACGTACCGCCTACAGCGCCGAAGACCTGGCCGCGCGACAGTGGGTGATGGACGCCATGCAGACAGTCGGGATGACCCTGACCATTGATGCAGCGGGCAACATCATCGGTCGCTACGACGGTACTGAAGCGTTACCCGCCCTCGCCACCGGTTCCCATATCGACACCGTCCCCACCGGGGGCCGCTACGACGGTGCTTTGGGCGTGCTGGCCGGGATAGAAGCGGTTGCCACACTGCAGGAAGCCGATCGACGGCTGCGCCATCCCATTGAGGTGATCGTCTTCACCGACGAAGAAGGCGAAATGATTGGCAGTAAAGCGATGGCCGGGACGGCTAAGCTCAACGATCCCGAGCACTTTCGCCGCCTAGAGGGTGAGGCCATTCAACCTTGCCTGCGGCGCATTGGCGGTGATTGGGCCCGCCTGACTACGGCCCAGCGCACCGACCAAGATATTGCCGCTTACCTGGAACTGCATGTCGAACAGGGCGGCGTACTGGAGTCGGAGCAGCGTCAAATCGGCGTAGTGCAAGGGATCGTTAGCCTGCAGCGCTTTCAAGTGGCGATCGCAGGACGCCCCAACCACGCGGGTACGACTCCCATGCCCCTGCGTAAAGATGCCCTCTACGCCGCCTCGCTCCTGGTAGCCGCCGTCCACGATGTCGCGGTGGATATTCCCGGTGAGCAGGTGGCGACAGTGGGGTTTCTGCACGTCGCGCCCAACGCCCCCAATATCGTCCCAGGACGCGTGGAGCTTACTATTGACATGCGGGACCTGTCCCTGGAGACGCTGGGCAAAATGGTCGATGTGCTAAAGCAGCGCATCCAGATCATCGAAGCGAAAACCGGCACCCAAATTGAGCTACAACCCCAGCATTTTGTGGAGCCTACCCTGGCAAGCCCGGTCGTTCAAGATGCGATTGCAACCGTCTGCGATGACCTCCACCTCACCCACACCGCCATGCCCAGCCGCGCCATTCACGATGCCCAGGAAATTGGTCGGTTCACCCAAATGGGGATGATCTTTGTGCCCAGCCAGGCTGGGGTCAGTCACGCCGAAGATGAGTATACTTCTCCGGAGCAGTGCGCCCAGGGAGCGAATGTGCTGCTGCAAACGCTGCTGAAATTGGATGAAGTGCTTTGAGTCAGGAGGTAGAAGTCAGGAGGTAGAAGGTAGAAGGTAGAAGAACTCCTCTATCCTCTTTCAACTACAGCCATTCTTTCATTTGCCCAACCGTTAAATTACTACCACACAGGGGGGTCGCCACCAGCCGTCCGGCAAATCGTTCTTTGTATACCTCGGCAGCCGCGAGGCCGACGGCTCCGGCGGGCTCTACCACCACACCCGCCAGATGATGAATCTGTTGCATGGCCGCTAAAATTGCAGCATCACTCACTTGAACAATGTCATCCACCGTTGTTTGCATCAGTTCCAGGGCTGCAGGGACGGGAACTCGGACGCCAATGCCATCGGCAATCGTGTCAATAGTTGCGGCGGTGATGAGCTTGCCCTGTTGCCAGGACCAATCCATGGCCGGTGCCCCCTCTGCTACCACACCAATGACCTGGGTTTGGGGTGAGTGGGTTTTGAACCAGGTGCCAAGGCCGTTGATTAAGGCTCCATTGCCGAGGGGAATCAGCAGAGCATCAATCGGTGCCGGGTACTGGTAAAGTTCTAGCCCAATGGTTCCAGCCCCCACCGTTACGGCGGGCTCTCGGCCATCTTCCACGTAGGGCAAGCCATACTCTGCGGCATAGGCTTTACCGGCAGCTTTCGCGGCGTCAAAATCAGTGCCTGCCAGCTTTACGTCAGCCCCTAACTGTCGCATCCGGTCTAACTTAAGGGGGTTTGCCGTCTCTGCGGCAAATACCGTAAGAGGAATCTGTTGTTGGCGGCAGGCATAGGCCATGCCTTGACCAAAATTTCCTGCCGAGGCACAGACTAAAGCTGATGCGGAAGCCTGTTGTTTGGCCTGTTGCTTAATATATTGCCTGACAAAATAGTCCGTCCCTCGCCCCTTGAACGAACGGATCGGATTCAGCGTTTCTACCTTGAGAATTAGACGGATGCCGAGCAGGGTGTTGAGGGCATCCAGCTCAAATTGGGGCGTGTTTAGAAAAACGGGGTCAATGGTTTGGTGAGCCTGGATAATGTCATCACAAGAGAGGGTGGCAGTACTCATGGTGTTGAATGTGTCTACTTTCTATTCACTATCGCGCTATCCTCAGGGCGCTGCGGTTCAGAATGTCATGCCCCTATCCTCTCCGTTGGTTGCTTCGACCACTACGTTTCCCGATCTCCGCATCAATTGTGATCGCATGCTCCACCGGCTAGATCAGCTGGCCCAAATCGGGGCCATCGATGGCGGCGGGGTCTGTCGCCTGGCCCTCACCGACGAAGATAAGGCCGGACGTGATTTGGTGGTGAGCTGGATGAAGGATTTGGGGCTCACGGTAACCATCGACCAGCTCGGCAACGTGGTGGGCACCCGCCCTGGCGTAGAAGCGGGTCCCCCGGTGATGACCGGGTCGCACATTGACACGGTGGCCACGGGCGGGCGCTACGACGGTAACCTGGGGGTCCTGGCCGGGCTAGAGGTGATCGAAACCCTGAATGACCGGAACCTTCAGACTCGCTACCCACTGCCGCCAGGGCCTCTGTCACCGGCAAACCGCCGCTAAAAGC
>JBCBWI010000083.1:0-11455 GCA_039817185.1 Cyanobacteria bacterium J06648_16
CATTTTTGAAAAACTGTACACAAATAGCGCTATACATGGACTCAAGCGAGGGAGAAACGCTTCGGAAACGGCATACAGTTGGGTACCCACACCGAGAAAATACGGATATTTATCTCGTCGAATTTTATTTTTTAAGTGCTTCTACAGAGAAGCTGAATTACTTTGAAGAAAACAGATACCTGCAGGCCCGTTTGCGTTTTCCGTAGGTTGCAAATCTCACTCGTTTTCTCGACAATATCTAGCATCAACGGCTACGAAATAACCTGAATTGATGGTTGAAAATCATTGAGTGGGTATTATTTCGTAGAGCCTTTTCATCACATCTGCCGGGTTTTCTAGGTGGTTTTGATGAAAAGTCATCTACACGGCAAGTTTCGGCTTGCCTACAAACCAGCGAACATCGTCAACCCATCAGGAGTGCTTCCCATGGCCCTTATCACTGCCAACCGCCTAGTCGAATCGGTGGAATGCCCAAAATGTGGCAAACACACCATCGTCAAGTCGGACGATCATCTCTATCGCTGCCTAAACTGCAGCTTTAAGAAGGATCTATCGCCTGCAACGCTCAGTCCCAGCCTCAAGATGTTGGACCTGATGCAGGATGGCACAACGATCCTGGTCGACAGCCCCTCCACCTCGGAGCCGCACCCGGTTCTGTTCATCGCGTTGGCGGTGTTATTTGGGCTGTTCTTTATATAGGGCAGCTATATAGGCCAGCACCCGATAGGCAATTGTTTGAGCCGTTGGGGAGGGCTGTGGTGTAGCTCTCTCCAGCGGCTCAAATTTGGGTTTCTACGGCAAATATTCCACCCGCGCATCCCATCCGTTATCCAACAGTAGCTGCCGCCTTTCCTGGGCGGTCGCTTCGTCTGCGTAGGCGCCCACCTGCATCATGGGCTGGCCGTCGAGCTGTGTACGGAAGGCGTCGGGGACCAATTCTCGAATGCGTTCGGCATCGCGGGCGCTACGCGGTTCAACAAATACGCGATAGGTCAGCCCTAGCGCTGCTGCTCGAGAGGGCGGGGCTGGTGGGTTGCCGGGGGTGTTGGACGGTGGCGAAAACTGATTGGCGACGCCGCTGCTGCCGATAGGAATGTTGGCACCGGGCACCGACAACCGGTCACCGGGGTCGTCGCTTTCAGGAATGGATCGGGGTGGGGATACCGCAGCGGGACGGGGGGACGGTCGGGCCGAGACCGGGCTTGAAATGGGTCTCGAAACGGGCCTTGATGCCGGTCGAGAGACTGCTGGTCGAGAGAGCGGTCTGGCCGGAGCGGTCTCGGCGGGAACCACTGCGATGTCAATGGAGCCGGTACCGACGGCGGCGGCTCCGGTGCTGGCGGGCGCGGTCAGGCGAACTGAGGAGGTAATCTCGGGCATCCCCGTCGTGGTCTCATCGGGGGGGGATGCGGTAGAAGCTGCTAGCGCTGTCTCGGATGGCCCTACCCGATTTCGCAATTCAGCAATCGAGGGGGCCTGGGGCTCGGCTGGAGGGAGGGGGGCCGCCTGGGATTCAGTTTCCTGGGGTTCAGCCGTCTGGGAGCGCACCGTTACGGGTTCCGGTACTGGCTGTTCCGGTACTGGCTGTTCCGGTTCTGGTGTGGCAGCAGCTGCAATGTCGGGTGCCGTTTCTGGCCGGGCCACTTCAGGCGGGGCGGCTGATGGGGTTGATTCAGGTGCCGCCGTCGGCAGCTCAGGGACATGCAGTTCGACGGCCTGTGATTCGAGTACGGCCAGTTCAACGGTGTCGGGCTCAAGCACGGCTGGCTCAGAGCGGTTCGGTTCAAAGCGGTTCGGTTCAGTTTCTGAAGCCGTTTCTGAGGTTGGTGCTGAGGTCGGGGAAGTGGCCTCAGCGCTGGGGCGTGCTGTGCCTGGAGATTCTGTGTCTGGAGATTCTGTGCTTGGAAACTCTGGTGGCGTCGCGGGGCGACTGGCTAGCAAGGGGGAAGTCGGTTCGGAGGGCGGCTCAGAATTTGAGACTGCAAGGGATTCAGGCGTGGGGGCCGCTGGAACGGGCCTCGCTGCGGCAATTCTGTCTGTTCCAGCAGCGGACGCAGAAATTTCAACCACGCTGTTGCGACGGTTTTGGCTGATCTGGTTATTTGCGATCGCAGGTCTGGCATGCCCCAGCAGGACGAGACCCTCATCGTTGAGGATAATTCGATTGTCGGTGATTTCAGGCAGGGCTTCGGCCGCGACTGTGATGGCGGCTCCCGTATTCTCAAACTGGTTGCCTCGTACTACCGCCTGAGACTGTCCGTACAGCACCAGTCCGGCCACTTCGTTTTGGCTAAAGTAGCTGCCCTCAATTGTGGGTGACCCACCGGCAACGTACAGCCCCGTATGCTCGCTCGCGACAAACGCACTACTGCGAATAACCGGCTGGCCAGATTCGACCCAGACGCCATGCCCCTGCGCTGTGGGGTTCGACACCACCACGTAGGCCAGTCCCGAGCGGTCGGCCATCACCACGGCGGCATTCTGCTCAGACAGGCTAGGGCTGTCAAACTGCCCCCCGCCTTGAATCAGCACGCTTTGGGCAGTAGTGGGCTGGCCCTGTAACGTTACCCCCGGCTTGAGCTGCAGGGGGAACGACTCTCCCGTGGCTGCGGTGTACCGCCCCGGTGCCAGTAGAATCACCGTGCCCGATTCGGCGGACTGTAATGCCTGGGTGATGGTCTTAAACGGCTGATACTGGGTGCCATCCCCCAGCTGATCGTCCCCGCTTAACGGGTTGACGTGCAAAACCGTATAGTCCGCTGTCGCTCGGCTTCTGAGGGAGCTGCCGTAGGGTTGGCGCGTAGACGCTGTCTGCGCAGCCACCGGCAAGCCACCCCACAGCAGTGCTGTCGCGGCTAACAGGGTGGTGAGCAAAGAAGATTGACTAGGCATAGCTGACCGATGCGAAATTCCTAAACTTCAGAGCGAACGGGAACTAAAGAAACAGGGATGGCGGGGATTGTTCTAGCAAACGGCGGATGAAGATTGTGCAATCAAAACAGCGAAATCGAAACAAACGTTTCTGGAATATGGGTGCGATGTTTCAAATTTGTCAACTGATTGAGCTGGCCGATCTCAGGCAAAAGGCTCTTGCAGAAACGCCAGGCTGACAAGCTGAAATCCTCTTAGGATGGTGAATTCTGCACGTTGGAACTGATACGATGAAGCCGTTGTTTGGTTTAACTAACCGTTATATTTCTTTTCATGCAATCTGTGACCGCGGCTAGCTTACCCCCATCTCGGCAGGTTTTATATCGCATCCTCGATGCAAATTTGGATAGAGCCCGCGAAGGGCTGAGAATTTTAGAAGAGTGGTGCCGGTTTGGGCTGGAAGATCAGGGCCTGACGGCCCAGCTTAAGCAGATGCGTCAGACTCTGGGGGGCTGGCACCGGGCTGAGCTGCGCTTAGCACGCAATACGCCGGACGATCCGGGAACGGCGCTGACCCATCCGAAAGAGTCTCAGCGTGAGACCATCACGGCGCTATTGCAGGTCAACTTCAGCCGGGTACAGGAGGCCCTGCGAGTGCTAGAAGAATACGGCAAGCTTGAACCGGGCGAACTGTCCGCTGGCTGTAAGCAGCTGCGCTATCAGCTCTATACGCTTGAGAGTATGGTTCTGGGTTATCCGCTGCGGCAACAGCTGTTGCGATCGCAAACTTACCTGGTCACCTCTCCCCACGAAAATTTGCTCGGCATTGTCGAAGCAGCGCTTCAGGGCGGCATCGAAATTGTTCAACATCGCGAAAAGACAGCGGACGATGATGCTCGCATTCAGGTAGCCAGACAGCTGTGCGAGCTGTGCCACCGCTACGGGGCGTTGTTCATTGTCAACGACCGGGCCGATATTGCCCTGGCGGCTGGTGCTGACGGCGTTCATCTGGGGCAGCACGACCTGCCGATGGAGACGGCCCGCGCGATTCTCGGGCCGCACAAGATTGTTGGGCGCTCGACCACTAACCCCGACGAGTTGGCCCGCGCCCTGAACGAAAAAGCCGACTATGTTGGCGTCGGTCCATTCTTTGAGACACCTACAAAACCGGGTAAGGCGGCTTCGGGGCCTGAGTACCTACGCTATGCCCTAGCGCATGCCACCATGCCCTTTTTTGTGATTGGCGGTGTGAATCTGGAGAACCTGACAACCGTCACCGATGCAGGCGCGACCCGTGTCGCCCTGGTCCGCGCCATCATGCAGGCAGACGACCCCGCTGCTGCCAGTCAACAGCTGTTGTTGCAGATGAGAGCGTTGGGACGTTAGGAATCGAGGACGCTAGCAATGAGAAAATGTCCCCTATCTATAGGCACAATTTCCTCCTCGGACACATTTCTAGATCATCGCAGTTGACGGGAATACCCACAAAGATATGAGCAAAAACAGACTGGGAATGACAAAAAACAAGCTCCGTACATAGCCAATTGCTAGCAGCCGATACTCCGTCGCCAACCGCGCCAGCCACCGCGCCGCCCGCAACGGCCCGGATCGCAGCCAGGGCAATCCGTAGACCAGCAGGGCAATCAGTAGGTTAAACCCGATATGTACAAAGGCGACCCGAAACACCAGTGTCTGCAGCGGCCCGGTGATCGCGGCCGCGGCTAGCAGCACCGTCGCGCAGGTGCCGATGTTGGCCCCCACCACAAATGGATAGATCGTCTCTAGGCTAACCATGCCCGCACTGGCGAGGGGAACCGTCAGGCTGGTTGTAATCGACGAGGACTGGACCAGCGCCGTGATGCCGGTTCCGGCGGCCAGGCTCCACAGTGGTCCCCGGTCCAGCGCCGATTCTATCCCTTCCTGGGCCACCCGGCTAAACAGCTGACGTAACAGCCAGCTCAGCCCCGACACCGCCACCATCAGCACCGCCAAACTGCCGCCGAGACAGGCAAAGGTGTCCCAGGGCGCGGGCAGGCCATTCGCGACCAACCGAAGCAGCCACCGTGCCGGTGTCAGCGCCACTGCTAGCGAGGGCAGATGGACGCCGCTTTCTGTACCCAAGGGGATCTGATCCGCAAGCCAGGCTGCGGCTTTGGCCAACGGATGCAGGGTGACCTCTAGCGGAAAGACAATCAGTAGACCCAACAGGTTGAAAAAATCGTGGACGGTGGCCGCTGCAAAACCACGCTCAAACCCTTCGTCATCGCCGACGTAGCCTAGACTAACCAGGGTATTGGTGACGGTAGTGCCGACGTTTGACCCTAAGATTGCGGGGATTGCGATCTCAACCGGCAGCCCCCCGGCCACCATCGCCACCATCAGCGAAGTGACCGCGCTCGACGACTGCACCAGCGCCGTCACCAAAATGCCCAGCACTAGCCCCAGAAATGGATTTGTTGCCAGGGTCATCAGCGCCTCAGCCTGCGGCCCCAGCACCCCCTGAAAGGCCAAACTCAGCGCATCCACCGCTGCCACCAGCAGGTATACTGCCAACCCAACCCCTAATCCGTAAGCCCATCGCTGGCTTGCACTTAAAGGCTGGTCGGCCACCGACCCAGACTGAATCGCCTCAGGTTTTGTCGCCTCAGATTGTGTAGAAGGAGTCATCGCTAACCTATGAACGTCGCTGCGCTAATCGAATGGTTCGAGGACTGGGCCAATCCTGACTGGCAGGAAGATTGGGACAACTGCGGCTGGCAGATTGAGCCGGGCATTTTGACCCAGCCAGCGGGCGTTTTGGTTTGCCTGACCCCAACCCTTACCGTCATGGCCGAGGCTATCCGCCTCAAAGAGCAGGGTGCCCCGGTGAATTTGATCTTTGCACACCACCCGCTGATCTTCAGCCCGCTTAAGTCGGTCACGGTAGGTAACCCGGTGGCCGATATGGTGCGCCTCAGCATTCTGCACGGCATCGGTGTCTACAGCGCCCACACTAACTTTGACCAGGTTGCTAACGGAACGGCGGACAAGCTGGCTCAGCTGCTGTCGCTAGACGCAGTAGAGCCTGTCGTCCCGACCCAAGAAAATATCGGCTACGGTCGGGTGGGCGACTTGCCTGAGCCTATTTCCTTCAGCAGCTTACTGAGCGACATCCGCGCCCTACTAGATCCGCCCGAGCTGATACACTCCCCGACCGATCTAGAGCAGCCGATCCGCCGCGTGGCGGTGCTGGGAGGCTCAGGGGCCAGCTTTCTCAAGGATGTGAGCCAGACGCGGGCTCAGGCCTATTTGACCTCGGACTGCAAGTTCCACCAGTTTCAAGAAGCGCGCGATCGCAACCTGATTCTGATTGATGCAGGCCACTACGCTACCGAGCGACCCGCCTGTGCTGGTCTGGTGGAGATTTTCACCGAGCAGGGCGTAAAGTGGGCACAGCTCAGCGAGCAGGACGAAGACTTTCGTCAGTTTGGGTAAATGCTCAGAGCTGCCTGCCCAGACCATTCCGTTAAGATAGCGGTAGCAAGTTTGTGAAGAAAGCTGTGATGTACGCCCTCGTCTCTCCTCAAGAAATACAGCTGTCGGCGGGTGCGGTTGTGCGGCTGTTGGCAACCTGGCAAGACTATACAAAACTCAGAGAACAGCGAGGTGATGGCTCCGTACCCCGTATCAAGTAACGCAACGGAGAGGTTTTGTTGATGGCGCCGCTACCCGTTCATGGAAGAGATGCCAATCTCGTGGCGGATATTGCCAAAGCTTTGTTGACCATGAGGGGCTTGGTTACGATGTCTTGACGCCTGTAACGATGGAGCTACCAGAAGAAAGCAGTATTGAACCCGATTACTGCTTTTACATCGACAGCTGGCAGGCCGTTTCTGGCAAACATCGCATTGACTGGCAGACCGATCCGCCGCCTGACTTGGTCATTGAGATCGACGTAACCAGCTATTCCGACGTTAGCGATTACCTGCCCTTCCAGGTGCCTGAAATCTGGTTATCCAGACAGCAGCAGCTCTCGATCTATCGTCTGCAGGAAGACGACTATCAGCAACAGTCGCAAAGCCAATTTTTTCCCAATGTTGACCTACAGGCTGTCTGCTCTCGCTGCCTCCAAATTGCCTACGACCGCAACACCAGCGCTGCTATCCGAGATCTTCACCAGCAGTTACAAACTCAGGTCTGAGAAGAATCCTGATGCTTTCTGTTGTTGATTCTGCATCATTCAGACTGAAAAAGAGGCAACAAATAATTTTCTCTAAGCCCCTCTTTCGAAGCCAGGAGAGGGGCTTAGTCTGAGGACCAGACAACGTCATGTAAAATTAGGATGCTCTAAAATGTGACATATCTAAGCAACAACTTTCTAGAACCTCAAAAACTCTTAGGTCTCTGGAGTTGACTGCCTAAAACAATAGATGAAGCAGCCTAAAAGTTGGATCGACATCGTCTTTTCACAGTTTTTAGATGAGTCTATTCAATTACAGGGTTTGAGTCGGTCCAAAGATATCTTCCTCTTTGTTTCTTAGAACATTGATACCTTCTTCAACTCCTATTAGGACACCTTCAGTAAAAAAGCCCCCATCATCACCGTTGAAGATCCCACCGCCAAAATCGAAAGCGGTATTTTGCCTAATTACTGAGTCGCTATCCATATATAGGACAGAAGGTGCAACGCTCTCAAGTTCTCCACCGGCTTCAGTTCTACCAAATGGCCCTGCAAAAGGCGCTTTTGTAGCAAAGTTAGCGATGCCACCGCCAAGTTCTCGAGCCGTATTTTTCACGAGCGCAGTTTCATTTAGAAATGTAACAGCATTGAGATTAAGAATTGCGCCACCATGTAGTGCTGCATTGTTCCTAATAGTCGTCCTTTCCATGAAGACAACTCCGGCTTCATTAAAAACACTACCCCCACAACGCTCAATATCGTGCTTCCTGAAGGTTGTGTCAATTAGGTTGAGCGTTCCGCGATAGTTGTAAATGCCGCCTCCATAAATGCCGTAGAAGGTGCCATCTTGTGCAGCAATATCGTCATTTCGGGCGATGACGGAGTTTTTTACAGTCAAATGCCCTTGAAAATTAAAAATGCCTGCCCCAAATCGGGATGCAAAGTTCTTTCTGACGATGACTTCGTCTAGGGTCAGAACTTCAGCAGAATAGATGGCTCCGCCTGCAGCCTCAGCGGCCTCGTTGCCATTGGCAACTCCACCAGTTAAGAGCACGTCGTGAATTTCAACTTTACTCCAAGTGCCAAGATCACCATCATCAATCCTAAAAAGCCGATCTTCCCCAGAGCCTCTAATCTTGTTTCCATTTCCTTCAATGGTTACATCATCTGTGATGACAATTTCCGTGTTGAGCCTGATAGCGTTTTCAAGATCGTTGGTCAACATTATGATGTCGTGTCCTGCAGAATCATTAGCCATCTGGACGGCTTCCCTCAATGATCCCTCACCGTTGTCGTTTGTATTTGTTACCCAAAAAATGCTGCTTCCACCTACTGTTTTGGATGATTCGGATCTACTAAATCCATAGGGATTACTATTCTCGGATATAGGGGAACTATCAAGATTGAAAGAACTACTTTGGAACATCTCTTCCATGGGCTGACCTCTCAAATAGGGATGAAATATTAAGATGGTTCAAGAACGGTAATGTTTGTCCGAGGACACACCTGAAGTGGGTTTGCAGCTATACTCCCAGCTTATTGAAGACTTGTCAGGGCAAAAATGTCCCAAAAGGTTGGAAAAAGTCGGATAATAAGCTGAGCAAAAGGAAAAGTTTACAAATTTTATAGATGCTATCTCAGGTGAGGTTTAGCTATGGATATTCAAGAAGCTGTTGAAGTTGCCGATGCAATTCTTTTTAGTCGAATCGGTCAACACCTGAGCGATCTTGATGTCGTTATCTTACGAGCGTCTTGGACTAATCAAACCTATGAAATGATGGCGTCAAATAGCCACTGGTCTGAAAAGACCCTCAAGGAGAGGGGAGCATCTTTATGGCGAAGGCTTTCTGAAGCACTGGATGAAAGGGTTGGGAAGAAAAGCTTCAAGTCAGCCTTGGCAAGGCAGAGAGGCAATCTTGTAGAGGGACATCAGGATGATCTAGAAGAACAGCGTGTTGAGAGAGAATCAGTAGATCAAGAGGTTGCTAAAAGAAAGGCTACTCCATCTTCTCAACTGACCTCTAATTATGTCGATTGGGGAGACGCTCCCGATGTTCCGATCTTTTTTGGGCGAACAGAGGAATTGGCAATCTTAGAACAGCGCGTCCTGGATGAACGAGATCGCCTGATTGCAATTGTTGGGTTGGCCGGTATTGGTAAAACTGGTCTATCGATTAAGTTGGGAAAAGGCGGTATTGGAAAAACAGATTTATCTTTGCGCCTAGCGCAGGGGATCCAGCATGAATTCGACTATGTGATCTGGCGCTCGCTCCTCAATGCTCCACCCATAGAGGAACTTTTAAACGAGTTCATTCAATTTCTTTCAAATCAGCATGAGTTAGAGCTGCCTAGCACCGTAGATCGGCAGATTTCTAAACTACTCCAATATCTTCGTCAGCATCGATGCTTATTGATTTTAGATAACTTTGAATCTGTTTTAAGGCGAGGTGGAGACCAGGGCAATGAACATAGTCGACGATTTGATCATAAACAGGAATATGAACAGTATAGTCAACTACTGAAGCAAATCGGGCAAATTGCTCACCAAAGTTGCCTACTCATCACCAGTCGAGAGACCCCTCAGGAAGTTGCCCAATTGGAAGGCTACTATCCGGTGTATCGCTTAGCTCTAAAAGGCTTAGATGAGATAGGGGGGCGTCAACTGTTTTCAGAGATAAGCTCATTTGATGGTTCCGAGGCAGATTGGAAGACGCTCATCGATTTTTATGACGGTAACCCCCTTGTCCTGGAAGTGGTAGCAAGGCATATCGATGCTATCTTTGATGGTCATGTTGCTGACTTTCTGGCAACAGGTTCTCGTATTTTTGATGATTTGAAGGAGTTATTGGATTGGCACTTTCAGCGATTAACGCTCGATGAACAGGAAATCCTGTATTGGTTGGCTATTAACAGAGAGCCAATCTCCTTGGCTGATCTAAAAGGGGATATCTCATTGCCCACTAGGAAAAAACAAGCCTTTAGGAACTTGGAGCTTTTGCAACGTCAGCTACCCCTAGAACGGGTTGGCGATCGTTGGACCTTGCAACCCGTTTTAATCGAGTATGTAACAGAACGGCTTATAGATGAGATCTGTCACGAAATTGAAATCGGAGAGTCAGATGTCATAGTTCGCCATGCCTTACTTAAAGCGCAGGCAAAAGATTTTGTTAAAGAGAGTCAGGTGCGGGTGATTCTCAGGCCTATTGTTGAGGAGTTGAAAGCCCGCTTTATCAATGCTCAAACCATCGAAAGTAGGTTGCAGCATATTCTGACCCGTCTGAAAGACAGTATTAGTACTTCTCCTCCTGGTTACGGTCCTGGCAACTTAATTAATCTCTATCATTATTTAGGCATTAGTCTAGAAGCGTATGATTTTTCAAACTTGACTATTTGGCAAGCAGATTTGCAAGACATGCCGCTGCACCGGACTAACTTTGCTGGTGCTGATTTTACAAAATCAGTATTTGCACACATGCTGATCAGCACCTTAGCCACAGCCTTTGACCCCACAGGTAGAGTTCTCGCTGTCGGGGATATTTCTGGGACGATCTGGTTATATCGGATCTCTGATGGTCAGCTACTCTGTAAATGTCAGGGACACACTCATTGGATTCGAGCTGTTACGTTCAGCCCAGATGGTCAACGGCTTGTTAGTGGATCCTGGGATTGGACAGTGAGGGTATGGGAGGTACAGACGGGGCGATGCTTAAAGACTTTTCAGGGACATCATCAACAACTGACGTCGGTGGCGTTTAGTCCAAATGGTAAACTCATTGCCAGTTCGAGCTATGATGGGCTGATAAAACTATGGAGTATGAAGACCGGGCAGTGTATTCGGTCGCTGCAGGGATGCGATGGTGACTTTCAGGTCGTCTTCTCTGTCTGCTTCAGCGTCGACGGCAAGATTCTAGCGAGTGGTGCCGCCGATGCGACGGTAAAATTTTGGGACATTCAAACAGGACGACAGGTAAAAGTTTTGGATCATTTGCCCAATCATGTGTGGGCATTAGCTTGGGAAATGGATACTGTTGCAGTCGGCTGCAGTGATGGTAGCTTGCAATTGTGGCAGGTGTCCTCGGGGCAATGTCTTCATACTCTGGAAGGGCATGCGGGTCTGATCTTTTCCATTGCCTTCAGCCCTGATGGACAAATGCTGGCAAGCAGCGGTACTGATGGCGTCGTTAAACTTTGGAACACTTGTACAGGTCAATTACGGAAAACCCTGCGGGGTCATCAAGGGTTTATCTGGTCTGTCGCATTTAGCCCAGATGCCCAAAGTTTGGTCAGCGGAAGTTTTGATCGAACGGTACGTTTCTGGGATATTCAGACCGGACAATGTCTCAAAATTTGTAATTGCTCAACTGGGTTGAAAGAGCGAATTGTTTGGGTCAAGCGCAACTTTGATAGCCTCAAGGGCGGAAAGCC
>JBCBWI010000084.1:0-10550 GCA_039817185.1 Cyanobacteria bacterium J06648_16
TCCAGCGCTTTTTTCAACGCCGAGGTGGCTAGTTCCCAAATGTCGTCGCTGCCCACAGACTTAGCCGGGCGGGTGGAAAGATTCACCTCATAGTCGGTAAAGCCAAAATCCGACAGAATCTGTTCTGTCAGGTTCAGCACCCCTAAAATCTCGTCTGTCACCTGGTCCGGTAAACAGAAAATGTGAGCATCATCCTGAGTAAACCCGCGCACGCGCATGAGACCGTGGAGCACCCCGGACCGCTCATAGCGATACACCGTGCCCAGCTCGGCCCAGCGAATCGGTAACTCCCGGTAAGAGTGGAGCTGATGCTGATAGGTCAGCACGTGGAAGGGACAGTTCATCGGTTTGAGCTGGTACTGTTGCGTTTCCACAGTCATCTGCTCAAACATATTCTCCCGGTAAAAGTCGAGGTGTCCGGAGGTCTGCCAGAGGTCTCGATTGGCAATGTGGGGGGTGTAGAGCAGCTCATAGCCTGCCTGTAGGTGGGCCTGACGCCAGTAGTCTTCGATCAACAGGCGCATGCGGGCACCTTTGGGATGCCAAAACACCAGCCCACCCCCAGCCGCCTCTTGAATGCTAAACAGATTTAATGTCTGCCCCAGTTTGCGATGGTCGCGGCGTTTTGCTTCCTCCTTCTGGGTCAGGTAGGCCTTGAGTTGCTCTGGTGTTTCCCAGGCGGTGCCGTAAATGCGCTGAAGCTGCGGCTGAGTTTCGTCGCCTCGCCAGTAGGCACCCGCCACGCTCTCTAGCGCGAAGGCTTTGGGGTGCAGCTCGCCCGTGCGGCTTAGGTGAGGGCCTGCACACAAGTCCCACCAACAACGAGTTGCAGGGCTAGGGGTATTGGCTGGGGACTGATTGAACAGAGACGGCTCTACCGTGACGGGCAGCGAGTCAGGACAGCCGATGTAGTAGCGGGTAATCGGCTCATCGGCGGGAATGCTGTCGAGAATTTCCAGCTTGTAGGGTTCGTTCAGCTGCTCAATTTCAGCCCGAATGTTGTCGCGCTCCACGGTTTCGCGAATGATCGGCAGATTCGCCCGAATGATGCGCCGCATTTCGGTTGTGATGCGCTTGAGATCGTCAGGTGTGAAGGGTTCTGCCCGGTCAAAGTCGTAGTAAAAGCCTGTATCGGTACAGGGACCAATGGTGACTTTTGTCTCTGGGAAGAGGGTTTGCACCGCCATGGCTAAGACGTGAGCACAAGTATGGCGCAGCCGCGCGAGCTGCTCTGCATCATTGGTTGCGGACGGCGGGCGGGAGACTTGACTGACCATAAAACGCCAAAACTTAGAGCGATAATCATTCTCAACCTATCATAGCGATCAACTTTGCCTTTGCTGTGAACGGCGTAATAAATAGCCACGCGAATAACTCGGTCCATTGCTATGTCAGCGCGCCCGGAGGTTAACGACTAAGCCTGTAGCTCGCGCCAAGACTTGGACAGGACCTGTCCGGCAGATTTTGCAAACACCACTGTCAACAGGAGCCCAACCGCTAAATCCGGCCAGATGGAGTGGGTCAGCAAGACCAGCGCTGCCGCCACCAGCAAGGCGGTGTTGGCGATGATGTCGTTACGCGAGCATAGCCACACCGAGGCCATGTTGAGATTGTCTTGGCGGTGACGCATGAGCAGTAGCAGGCACAGCCCGTTTGCCGCGAGTGCCAGCAGTCCGATGATGCCCATGAGCGAGGCTTCTGGACTGGCGCTAGTGAATAGCTGGTAGCTGGCTCTGGCGAAAACTGCGATCGCAAAGCAAAACATCACCACTCCCTTCAAGAAGGCGGCCCCGGCCTGCGCTTTAGCACTTTTGTTGAGCACATACAGGCTACTGGCATAGACCAGCGCGTCACCCAACATATCCAGCGAATCCCCCACCAGAGAAAGGGATGCGGCCCGCAGACCTGCGCCAAACTCAACAGTGAACATGACAGCGTTGAGCAGCAAAACTATCCAGAGCACCCTGGCCTGCTGGCCTCTCAGCTTGGACAGTTCACCGGCTTTTGCCTGACAGCAATGCTCGCTCACGATCACCTCACTCAAACATTCAAGCTAACGTTTGAACGTTATTGTAGGCCCATACGTTCAAACCATGATTAGAATGAATAATCAGATATATGGAATAGCTATAGCAAGCAGTCGCAGGGCTGGTTACGGCATTCGACTGCGGTCGCGGGGCTCCAACACTCAGGGTTCAGCGCCGAGAACTGCCCCTAGCAACGCGACGAACGCAATAGATACACGGATGGCCGCTACGGTTTGTGAACGTGCATTATCAGGTCATGACGGACCTACTCAGCCAGCTGTTTGAGCGTGTGGCACAGAATATCGGTCACTCTGGGGTCTTTGAGGGAGTAGTAGGCCAGCTTGCCATCGTTGCGATATTTCAGAATATTCAGGTCGCGGAGCTTTCTCAGATGGTGGGAGGCAGTGGCAACCTTGAGTCCCAGCAAGGAGGCAACATCGCAAACGCACAGTTCCTCTCCATTGCGTAGCGCATACAAAATTTGAATCCGTGAGCGGTCAGCCAAGGCCCCAAACAGAATTTGAGCTGCTTCTAGAATGTCCTGCCCTGGCAGGGTCTCGCCGATCTGGGCGACTAAATCGACATTGAAGCAGCGAACTTGGCAGACATCTTTAGGTTGCGTCACAGATTTCAGGAGGCTCAGGCGCTACAGGTCGATTCTAGTGCTCCTGCGGTTTAGCCGCTGCGGGGGCGGGCAACCGCGGAGTTAAATTTCTTGGCGTTGCCCGCTGTCATGTTGGACGCCGTCAGAACAAGAACATAACTGTATCGGGCATTTGAGAAAGATTAAATTGCCGCAGCCGTTCGCTATTTTGAATTAAAAATGATTATCATTTTATGGCATTCGACGAGGGCGAGCCACTTCTATGGACGCATCAGCAAACGCACAGTCTAATCCTGTCACGGACTCTTCTATCTTGACTGCTCCAAAGGCAGAGCCCTGCCTGGGCGGCCAAGTGCAGCGCTACCGCTGGCGTAGCCAGGGAAAAACGGCAACCGTGGTTTACGAAACCCTGGGGACAGGGCCTACGGTTCTGCTGTTACCGGCGTTTAGTACCGTTTCGACGCGGGTTGAATTGACCCAAATCGCTCAGGCGTTGGCAACTCAGTTCCAAGTGGTGGCGCTGGACTGGCTGGGGTTTGGGGACTCTGAGCGACCGGCCTGGGTCTATGAGCGATCGCTCTACCAGACCTTGCTCAAAGACTTCGTGCGGGACTGCTGCCCCCACCCGGCTGGGATTGTGGCAGCGGGGCATGGGGCCGGGTATGCCCTGCACCTGGCCCAAACCGAACTGACGAGCGATACGCGGCTGCTGCTGGTAGCCCCCACCTGGAAAGGACCGCTGCGGGCGATGGGCGCACCAGACTGGCTGGCAACGGGCGTTCGGAACCTGATTCGGCTGCCCGTGGTTGGCCCTGCGCTCTACGGGTTGAACACGCGACCGGCCTTTTTGAAGTGGATGTACCAGCGCCATGTGTTTGTGGATGCGGCGCAGCTGACGCCGACGTTTATGACGCAGCGCTATCGCCTGACCCAGCAGACGGGCGCTCGGTTTGCCCCAGCGGCGTTTGTCACTGCGGCCCTTGACCCCATGATCGATCGCGACGAGTGGCTGCAGGTGGCAACAGCGGTGACGACAGATAAGCGCATCAAAACCCATGTGATTGTGGCAGACCAGGCACCGCCCCAGTCTCTGGCGGGCATGCAGGCATTGTCTGAGTTGCCCAGTGTCACCAGCGACCATCTGCCCGGTTCACTGGGGCTATACGAAGAGTACGGAGAGAGGGTGGGGAAGATTGCACTGGATGTCTTTTCGGCTTAGGCATTTTCGGCAGAGTCCGACCCGGCCTTTTCTCATCAGCATTTTTTTAAAGGAACCTCAGGAGATTTTTCATGCTAACCAACGACCCATACGGCACTGTGCCCGTCACTGTCTTGACGGGGTACTTGGGTGCGGGCAAAACCACGCTGCTCAACCGCATTCTCACCCACGAGCACGGCAAGAAGGTGGCGGTGATCGTCAATGAGTTTGGCGAGGTGGGCATCGACAACCAGCTGGTGATTGATGCCGATGAAGAAGTCTTTGAAATGAACAATGGCTGCATCTGTTGCACGGTGCGGGGGGACCTGATCCGCATCATCGGCAACCTGATGAAGCGGCGCGATCGCTTTGATCACCTGGTGATTGAAACGACAGGACTGGCCGATCCGGCTCCGGTGATTCAAACCTTTTTTGTGGACGACGAGGTGCAGACCCAGGCTCGGCTAGACGCAGTGGTGACCGTGGTGGATGCCCGCCACATCTGGCAGCACTGGGAGGCCGATGAAGCAGTGGAGCAGATTGCTTTTGCCGATGTGATTTTGCTCAACAAGACCGATTTGGTCACGGCGGAAGAGCTGGCCGAACTGGAACAGCGGATCCGGGGGATGAATGCGATCGCAAAAATCCATCGCACCCGCGATGCCCAAATCGAGATGGATGCACTGCTGGGTATCAATGCCTTTGACCTGAATCAGGCGCTGCAGATTGACCCCGATTTTCTTGGCGAAGACGCCCACGAACACGACGAAACGGTCGGCTCAATCGCCCTGGTCGAGTCGGGCGAACTCGATGGAGAGAAGCTGAACAACTGGCTGAGCGAACTGCTGCGCGACCACGGCCCGGATATTTTTCGGATGAAAGGCATCCTCAACATGGCAGGCGAGGACGAACGATTTGTCTTTCAGGGGGTGCACATGCTGTTTGACGGTCGCCCAGATCGCCCCTGGCGGCCTAACGAAACTCGTAAAAACGAGCTGGTCTTTATTGGCCGCAACCTTGAACAGCTCCAGTTGGCAGACCGCTTTCGCGCTTGCCTGGTGAGCGCCTAATGGCAAGCAAAAAGGCAAAAGGATCGTCCAACACAACGTCCAACACAGGGGCAAAAACAGCGCTGACGCGGCTGTGGAAAACCCACTTGAAAGAATATGTGACGGCGATTGCCTGGTGCCCAACGGGTAATCAACTCGTTGCCAGCTCCGCTGCAGGAGAGGTCGTCATCTATTCACTCAGAAGCGGTGAGAGCACCGTTCTACAGATGGAGCAGGGAGAATCCGTAGATGCGCTAGCCATCTCTGCCGATGGACAGTTTCTGGCGGCGGGGGGACAGTCCGGCACGGTCTGGATTTGGCAGCTCCAAGATAACGACCCAGTCCCCCCAGCAGATCTTGGCCCAATCACGACCCTGGCCCATGCGCGCACCTGGATTGACTGCTTGCAGTGGCACCCTCACCTGCCCCTGCTGGCCTTTAGTCTGGGGCGCTACGCCCAGGTTTGGGATGCCGCAGCGCAAACAGTGGTCACCACGCTAAGTTTCGACACCTCTTCGGTACTCGATCTTGGCTGGCATCCCGAGGGGCAGCAGCTTTCCCTTGGTGGCAATCAGAGCATCAAAACCTGGCGGTTGTCAGACTGGGATGACGACCCAGAGGTGCGAGAAATTGGCGGGGCCAGCGGGGCGATCGCCTGGTCGCCGGATGGTATCTACTTGGCCTCAGGCAACAATGATCGCTCAGTCATGGTCTGGCCCCCAGAAGGCGATTACCCCTGGCGTATGACGGGCTTTCCTGGCAAGGTTCGGCAGTTGGCCTGGTCGCGGCCTCTCGCTCAGGGCGGCGACCCGCTGCTGGCCTCAGTGTGTGGTGAAGGCATTGTGGTTTGGCGCAAAGCCACCGAAGCATCCGAGGGCTGGAAACCCAGAGTGCTGGACCCCCATAAGGGGACGGTGCGTGGCGTGGCGTTTCAACCCGGCAGCCTGCTACTGGCCACGGCTGCTGACGATGGTCGTCTGTGCCTGTGGCCTAAAGCTGCTCGGTTGGGCCAAGTGCTGACGGGGACAGCCAATGGATTTTCTTGTTTAGGCTGGTCTCCCCAGGGCACGGCTTTAGCTGCGGGTGGTAGTCAGGGGGAGTTGTTGGTGTGGTCTGCTGGTAAGGCAGGGCAGGGGTTTGGGTGAGATGTGACGGCTTCTTGGGCAGTCGTTATAATTGATTGCAGATCTTCATGGGCATTAGTTTCGGACATTGCAAGCAAAGTTGTGTCAGTCAACTAGCGTAGAGATTTAGAGTTATGCCAGCCAAGGATCTCTACCATGATGCCGTGAAAACTGCCTTAATCAAGGACGGTTGGAGCATTCTGGCTGATCCATACCGCATTCAGTACAAGGAGGTTGACCTATATGCTGACCTGGCAGCTGAACGACCCATTGCGGCTGAGCAAGCAGGACAGAAAATTGTGGTTGAGGTCAAGAGCTTTGTAGGGCGATCTCCTATGACCGACCTTCACAATGCTGTGGGGCAATATGCCGTTTATCGCAGCCTGATTCAAGCAACAGAGCCTGACTATCAGCTCTATCTGGCAATTGACGATATTACCTACGAGAACTTCTTCAAACGTGAAGGTATTGCCTTCATTATTTGTACCAGTCAAATATTCCTTTTAGTTGTGGATATTGAGCAACAGGAGATCATGCAATGGATAAGCTAGCGAATTACCGTCAGATCATTCAAAAAATTCTGACTGACTATCAACGATGGGCAATGGGTACCAATCAGCCTGGGATACAGCAGTGCGTTTCTTTTGATGAGCAGCACGATCACTATTTCTGGTTTCATGTGGGCTGGGTTGGCAAACAGCGAGATTTTGGGGTGACCGTCTATCTCAAACTTGAACAAGGCAAAATTTGGATTGAGGAAGATTGGACGAAACAGGGTATTGCTAATGATCTGCTAGAGGCTGGCGTCCCTGCTGAAGATATTGTGCTGGGTTTTCAGCATCCGAGTAAGCGTCCGCTCACAGAATTTGCGATCGTATAGGCCTCTAGAAGAGAATCGCTTAACCTATGGCTTCAGCGCTTCTCAACCCTATTGTTTTCAAGTGCTATTCTCATACAGGCGAGGCCAGTTTTAGAGTGAAAGCAGCCATCTGCCCTTCGACTACCTATTCTTGAGCCTCATTCTTGTCCACATTTGCATATTTGCGCAAATATAGCGTTTCTCACTTGACTTGACTCTCCTTATCGAGGCAAAAGCTTAGTAAAACAGCAGGTCAAGTGAGGCGCAAGTTTCAATGCATATGAAACGTGCTATATGGCAGCTAATCATGGCTGGAGCATTGTTTTCTTAAAGTGTTTTGCAGGAGATCTCTAATAGTTGGGATCAGATAGCTGTCATGGAGATCCAACTTCACAAGTTTAGTTGGCAACAAGCGAAGATGAATCAGATGCCATTTCTATACAAGGTTCACCATGGCATGGGTTAACTTCAACCAATATGTGAGAAAGAGACGAGATGTGACTGAGTAGATGTCTATAATAATCCGGTTTCTGTGGATAGTGAGTTACCAGCGAAACGGTAGCAGACAGAGAATCTTGGCTGATACGCCAGACATGTAAATCAGCCACCCGATTATCCGCATCGTTTTCAATCGCGCTCACAATATCCAGCTTGACGTGTTTATCAATGCCGCCATCTAGCAAGATTGAACTCGTATCGCTCACCAAATCATAGGCCCATTTCGTAATAACTCCGGCACCGACTAGACCCATGGCAGCATCCAACCAGACCCAACCAAAGAACTTCCCAGTAAACAACGCAACAATGGCCAAAACCGAGGTCAGTGCATCTGCCAATACATGTACATATGCCGCCCTGAGATTGTGATCCGTATGATGGTGATGATCGTGTCCCCCATGATGAGGGCGATCATGGCCGTGGTCGCCATGCAGTAACCAAGCACTGACTAAGTTGACGACTAATCCCAAGCAGGCAACCCCGATCGCCTCATTAAACTGAATTCCCTGAGGTTGGAAAAACCGCTCGATCGATTCCAACGCCATCACAAACGCCACCACTGCGAGCGCAACCGCACTGGCAAACCCGCCCAGCACACTCACTTTGCCAGTGCCAAAGGTGTACCGAGTATCAGCGGCGTGTTGGCGAGCATAGCGATAGGCAAACACTGTGATGCCAAACGCGGCGACGTGGGTGGCCATGTGCCAGCCATCAGCCAGCAACGCCATCGAGCCAAAAACAGTGCCAGCAATGATTTCAACCACCGTCGTGATGGCAGTGATGAACATCACAATCTGGGTGTTTCTTTCGGCTTGCTGCTGATCCACCGAGAAATCGTGGGTATGTTGCCACTGTTCAAGCATATGGACATGCATGGGATTTCTTGAGCGCTACGTTGATTACCTTACCACCAGGGCTATTTTGGCTTGCCAGCTTCTATTGAAGCTGGCCGGTTAGACGGCTAGTGAAAAAATCGTGCAAGTATCGCGCAGGATACTAAAATGATAATCGTTATCAGAAATGCTACGGTTTTACACGTCTTCCCTAGGCCTTGTCCATGTCTTCTCCTTCACTTGCGTCCCCGCCTGCCAAGCCTGACAGTTCGGTTCTGGACGATGCTTCCTCCGCGAGCCCTGCATCGACTAGCGCGGCTTCCAGCCCTGCCCCCCTGATGCATCGACCCCGACGGCTGCGGCGCACTCCGGGGCTGCGGCACATGGTGCAGGAGACGGTACTCACCGCTGCTGACCTGATCTATCCGCTGTTTGTGATGGAGGGCGAGGGGCAGAAGGTGGCGGTGCCCTCCATGGCTGGGTGTTTTCGCTATTCCCTAGACCTGCTGGTGGAGGAGGCGAAGTCAGCCTGGGAGCTGGGGGTGGGTGCGATCGCACTTTTTCCCCTGATTCCCAATGCGCAAAAAGACAATGCGGGCAAAGAAAGCTATAACCCAGAGGGGCTTATCCCCCGTGCAGTAGGGGCGCTGAAGCAGGCGCTGCCTCAACTTCTGGTGATTACGGACGTGGCCCTCGACCCCTACAGCAGTGAAGGCCACGACGGCATTGTCAAAGACGGGCAAATTCTCAACGACGAGACGGTGGTCGTGCTGGTAAAACAGGCTCTGGCCCAGGCCGAAGCAGGCGCTGATGTGGTGGCCCCGTCGGACATGATGGACGGTCGGGTTGGAGCCATTCGGCAGGCCCTGGACGCGGCAGGGTGGATCAACGTGGGCATTCTCGCCTACTCGGCCAAGTACGCTTCTGCTTACTACGGTCCGTTTCGTGACGCCCTGGAGTCTGCCCCCAAATTTGGCGATAAAAAGACTTACCAGATGGATGCGGCCAATGCAAGGGAAGCCCTAAAGGAGATTGACTTAGACATCGCAGAAGGGGCGGATATCATCATGGTGAAGCCTGCCCTGGCCTACCTGGACGTGATTTGCCGGATTAAGCAGCACACCCATGTGCCCGTTGCAGCCTACAACGTCAGTGGGGAATACGCCATGATCAAAGCCGCCGCTCAGCAGGGCTGGATTGATGAACAGGCAGTGATGTTAGAAACCTTGACCAGCATTAAGCGAGCGGGGGCGGACGTGATTTTGACGTATTTTGCCAAAGAGGCGGCGCGGTTGCTTCAGGCTCGGTGAGGCGGGCAACACAGGGATGATTTCTGTTCTGGTCGCGAGCGGAGGAGGAGGATGACGATTTCGGCTGAACTAGCGCGCATTTACGATCTGTTTCAGTTGCCATTTATGCAGCGGGCGCTATTGGGTGGCGTCTTGACCGGACTGACCGGGGGCCTGATGGGGAGTTTTACGGTTGTCCGGCAGCTGTCTTTTTTTAGTGACGCCCTGGGTCACTCAGCACTGTTAGGGATTAGCCTGGGCGTTTTGCTAAGGGTTGACCCGGGCTGGATTCTGTTGCCGTTTGCGGTTGTCTTTGCGCTGGTGGTGACCTACTGCCTGGAGCGCACCGGGCTGTGGACCGATGCGCTGCTGAATATTATCTATTCCTCTTCTTTGGCCGTTGGCATCATTTTTCTCAGCTTTAGAGAGGGCTACCAGAACAGCCTGACTCAGCTCCTGTTTGGCGATATTTTGGCAATGCAGGGCATAGACCTGATACTGAACGGCATCCTCTTGGTCGTGTGTATGCTGTTTTTAGGGCTGACGGTGCGATCGCAGCTTCTCCTGACACTGAGTGAGTCGCTGGCCCGGTCTCGCGGTGTTTCGGTCTCGGCACAGCGAACGGCCTTTATTGTCTTGCTCGCACTAGTCGTCGGCGTGTCTATTAAGGCAATTGGCGTTTTGTTGATTAGCGCCTTTGTGGTGATTCCCGCCTGCACGGCGCATGCCCTCAGCCGCACCTTTAGTCGCTATATCTTGACCTCAGCAGGCATTGGCGGGTTGAGCGCGGCACTGGGCATTGTAGCTTCAGCGCTGTTTGATCTGCCTTCTGGTCCCAGTATTGTCACTGTTCAGTTTGCAATCTTCATGCTGACACTGCTCATGCCGAAGGCCCTCCCTGTGAACACATAGCCAATGAGTCTAAATTATGAGATCTACCATGACTATCTCAGCATCCACCCCATCTGAGCTAATTCCCAAACGAGGGATGCCGGTCACTATCATCACCGGCTTTCTGGGAAGTGGAAAAACAACGCTGCTGAACCATATCCTCAGCGACAATCAGGAC
>JBCBWI010000085.1:0-10125 GCA_039817185.1 Cyanobacteria bacterium J06648_16
CCTGGATTGTATGACTGCTTGACAATACCTGAAAGAATATGACTGATAGCATTCACCAACACAATGCCATTCATAGCCAAGACAGGAAATAAATGGTTTGAACTTCGCCAGATAGCAATGATCCCAACCAGCCACACGAGTGATGTATTAATTACAAAGATGGCAGCTGGACTTACTGGCATGACACTTGAATCTTGAGTTCCAAGTACACCCAGCAGTACGGTATTTAAATATTCATAGAACGCATAGTGATTGCCAAACAGATCGATCCAATGCTCTTCAAATTGATGAATTAGATAGGCTACTAGAAGCAAGACAGACATCAATTCCGTATTGGAAAGAATTGAATCTGTGTGCTCCTTGGTGAATGAAAAAAACATGAACAAGATCAACGGGATAGCGTAGGTCCCAAGCTTCATCCAGTTTTCAATTAAAAAATCATATTGCCCTAGCGGTGCCCAAAGCATAAAAAACAACAGAAGGATAGTCGAAAGGGAAATTTTTGAGTCATGCATATGATTCTTTAAAAGACATTATGGAAAATAGTAGAGACTGTGAATCTTTGGATGAAATATCATTCGGATCTGATATTTTCAATCAAAATCAAACATCTGGGTGAATCGGAATCCAATTCGCTGGCTATTCACATTTTGATCTCGGGTAAACTCATGTGCTACTTCAATTGAAGTGCCACGACCAAGCTCGTATCCAACCGCCGTTTGCAGAGCATAATCCTCAAAGGTACTTCCACTTGCAAGATCTCTCCATCTACCTGTTCCTGAAAGAGTCACGGTCCACGGGGCGGTCTGGTAAGCCACCCCTGCACTGGCATAAATGATATTGTCAGCAGTTCCTTCAAAGTTCCATAAAGGGGCTATTTCACCAATCAAGGTAAGCGCTTGTCCGTCACCCAGCTGAAACGATTGCATGGCAGCTACCAAAAACCCATTTTCATCGGCTACGTCCCCGTCGCCTGCGGCCTCGTGTATGTATGCAAGCCTGTATGTGAGGCCGGGTAGCCGTCTGATTTCGCTACCATCGAGCGCAACTGTAAAGGATTCAAATGATTCCGTGTTGCTGGCCCCCCCCTCAGCCAATCGATTTCGACCCCGCCGTCCACCTAGGTCGAGGGAGTCGGACAGAAAACTCGTATCATCAAAGAAAGTACTGGCGCTGAGTGTGTACCTGCCAGCTGCTCCGGCATCAAAAGTATACTGGGCCTGAAAGCCAACGCGTTCGATCAGCTCGATTTCTTTACTATAGTTGTTGCCATACATACCGGGCGTGTTTAGGGACGCAAAGGCAAAAGTTGGGGTAAACTTGCCTGCCTGCAGTGCCAGACGGTCGTTCACGTCATAGTTTAGAAACAACTTGCGGACGAAAAGCGTAAGATTCTCAAAATAGCGGTCTTCTGTTGGCGGACGAGCGTTCTCTATCCGGATTTCCGAGTTTAGTGAAAGCCTCTCTGTAAACTGAAACTCAGGAGAGGCAATCATCTCGAAAAACAGATCATTGCTTTCAGTGCGCGGTGCGTCAGCATTATAGGTGCTATCGTAGGCAAGACGAAAAAGGACATCCCCACCGATACGTGGATACGTCTCGGCATCGGCAACGTTTTCCTGCGCCAGTGCTGGCGATGCTTCGAGCGAAAGGTCATGGCTTTCGGTGCTTGGTATTTCCGCGCCAGCATAGATACTATCTGCTTCTTCCTGGGCCAACCGCTCTGGGTGATCACAATCTGCTGTTTGCGAACGAGTAGTCTCTATTAGCGTTTCCGAGTTCGTCCCTTCTGTAAAGCGAGTTTCGGGTAAGGCACAAAGATTATCGCTCTCAGTGTTCAGCGTTTCCGCGTCGGCATGTGTGTTATGCGCTTCTTCCTGGGCCAGCACCGGAGATGCCCCAAGAGAAATCGCAATACACATTAAAGGTACAGGAAACTTCATCACACTCAATTACCTAAACGTTTTGCAGAGTTAATGCTGCGCCGGTTAAACCGTCAGGATTTGCGCAGTTGAATCGATCGCCGCCGCCAGATCCGGTTAGGACAAGGCGGCGACGCCATTTCGGGATGGGCTGAACAAGATAGCCTGACTCAGTGCCCTCGTGTCAATGGCAAGAGGGCCATCACAATAGCTCTCGCCTTAATTCTTGGGGCTGAACAAATTCTCTAAATCCCCCAATTCTGGAGGATTTAGAGGCAAATGCTTAAGTCCTAGTCTTTAAAGACTGCGAGGATCGACAGGGTCAGTTCCGGCTCTAAGTTCAGTTGGATCGTCAACGCCATCACCGTCCGAATCAGCCTTGTAGGGGAAGATCCCTAAAGCAACTTCTTCGGTGTTGGCAATGCCATCACCATCAATGTCGTCGTCCGACGAGTCTTCAATGCCATCGCGATCCGTATCTGCCCAGCGGCTTGGGTCGTTGGGGAAGCCGTCAAAGGCATCCTCAACTCCATCGCTATCGGCATCCAAGGCCAAAGGCACCGGCAGACCGGTCCACTCTGTCGCAGCGTTTGTCACTTTACCTGAGTTCGCGTCAGCCACAAGCAAATCGAAGAGCTGGCTCATATGGTGGGGTCGCTGCTCGTTGGGCAAACCGATGTGCACGCCAGGCGTCCAGCCCATGGGGCCGAGATGGCGCAGCGCCCAACTCATGCTGAGCTGATCGGTCACTACTGCCATCGACTGCATGCTGCCAGAGAGCCAGGCCGTGACCACCGGAATCGCCAGGATCTCTTGGATTTCCCGGTCGGTAAAGTGCCGACGCAGCTCCTCGATGTGGGCCGCCGTCACCCGCGTCGGCAGACGACCGGCATCGCGCGCGAGCCGCAGGGCCGCCTTCTGGGCTGGCCCGACGAACCGGGAGCGTTCGAAATCCATCAGAGATTGGATGTATGCGATGAGTTCTGGCCGATCTTCTGGCGGGAGCTCGGATTGAAAGTAATCGGCTTCCGTGTAGTCATAAATACCAAAGGCACCATGGGCCTGGCAATGAACGCAGCCACTAGCGAGCTGATAGACAAAAAACATCGACCAGATCTCATCAAAGTCCATCGTGCGCTCAGTTTGCAAGATGTATTCGTCCATTGCCAAAGTGCCAAACGCAGATTGTCGTGCCCAGTAGGTGTCAAACCGACTGCGATCGCTATAGGGCACGCTCGCTTCGGTACCATAGGGACCGTCATAGAAGTCATAGTCATAGGCGGCTACATCAAAGGGCGGCGTGCCTTCCGGCGGCAGGTTGGCCTCACGCAGTCCCGGTGCTTCCCATTCAAGGAGCGTGACTGGGAAGGCGTCAAAAGGCTCCTCAATCCCGTCTTGATCGCCATCGAAAGTGATTGTGGGAACGTCATACCCGGTGATGTAGTTGACCCAATCCGTCTCAAAGACCGGATCAACCGCGCCCAAATCATCGCGGACCCAACCAACGTCAATCTCCGCCACCGCTTGCGTCAGGGCATTGCCGACAAAGGGGTTGGCGCGCTGTTCTTCAGGCGAGGTGGCGGCATTGTGGCCAGGCTCCCAACCGACCGCAGACAGGTTCTCCACTGCCCAATCGAGGGTCTCCTGATCGGTGACGATCGGCAACACGGCATCATGGGTGGCCATAGCGTTATTGATCGCCCCGACCTGCATCAGCTCGGCAATTTGCCGGTCCGTGTAGTGAGTACGCAGGAGAGCGTGGATATCGGCAGAGGAGGTGATCGGATAGCTACCCATCACGTCGATATAGGTAAACGCAGCCTTCAGGCGCGGATCCTCCAGGGTCTCCGCATAATCGGGTGCGAAAATTGCGTGGATCTCCGCCAACGACACCCCCATCAGTGAGAGTTGGTAGGCGCTGCGCGCGGTATGGTGACCGCTACCTGCGAGAACCATCTGGCGTAGGGTCATCCGCCACTTAGCTTCAGCGTCAAACATCGCGTCCGCATGGATCATCGCGTCTGCGATCAACAGGCTCTCGTAGAAATCAAACAGGTTGCTGATGTCGATCTTATGGCGGTCGTAAAAGGGCATCTCCTGATCTGCCACTGGCGCAGGAGGGGTGTCTGCGAGGGCCTGCGCCGGCATCAGAATCGTGGTGATGAGTGTAGTGCTCGCTAAAAGCGTTTTGAGTTTCATCGGATTATTCTCCTTCAAAGAGTGTCACGAACATGCCATTCGGATTTGGGGAATGGCTCGGCACAACTTGTAGGGAATCCCAGTGCTCAGTGATCTTGCCATCGGCGTCGAAAAGATACATGTCGACGGCAGCCATCCCTTTATCCTTGGGGCTGTCAGTGTCCAAATTCCGGAAATTGACGTGCGCCATGGCCCAGTCGCCCACCACGATCACTTTGTGGACGTCAAGCGCAACTGGATACTCCTCAACCGATCCACCAAACAACTCGGCCAGCGGTGCCCGTCCGTTTGGCAGGAATATACTGTGCTGGATATAGCGGTCGGAGATGAATTCACTGAGGGTTTCGTTCGTAGGATTGGCTTCGAGCAGTCGATAGAGGTCGATAATCCTCTGTGCCCTTGCGCGGTCGGCGTCATTGTTCGCAATGATGTGGGTCTCAAAATCCCTGGGGATGGTGTTTTGATAAATCGCACCTTGTTGCCAGGCCCGGGTGGGCGGCGCGAAGGGGTCGTCGGATTGCTGTGCTTGTGCGCCAATCACGAGTACCATAAGCGTCACAAACGTTATAGCGATGAGTCTGAGTACTTTCAGGGGCATGATGTCTCTACTTAAGGTTAAGGTTGATGTGTGTTGAGTCGCTGCCCTGGCATGCTTTGCCACTAGGTCGTTTTTTCCATTGCAGTCTTTGCCACCAGTTCCAGTTCTCAGATTGGATGAAATTAATGGCTCTCAATCAGCATTTGGCCTCCTTATCAGTGCTCACTCAAATCAAATTTGGAGAATGCCCCCTCTGTCTTTAAGATGAGAGCAAGAATCTCACCAGTCTGCGTCTTTTATCGCGTTCAACCTGCCGACAATGTTTACAGTGTGGGCATGAAACTGGAAGGTCTATGATTGCCAAAAAAGGGACTATTGGTGCCAATTTTTTCAAGCCAGAGGCGCTGGGTAGCTTGGCAACCGCCGCAATTGCTTATGCGGTCTCGCAAGGGATAACGCTGGAAGAACTGGCACAAGAAATTGATATTTCAGCCCTTGACTATGCCAGCCAAGATGCTCGGATTCCGGATGCCGTATTGGGTGAGCTAATGAATGTGCTGACCGCTAGGTTGCCAGAGCAAGCGATCGCCATCGAGATTGCCAACTGCGCGCCCTTATCGATGCTAGGCGGACTCACTCAAGGTTCTCTCTTTGCCTCCAATCTCGATGCAGCACTCACCTGGTTTGTCGAAAATTGCTCTATTCTTGCGGATCAATCATCTGTACATCTCGAACGGTCTGAATCAGAAGTAGCGCTTGTCGTCGCACATCCTTGTGAGGCGATCGATCGAGGGACAACAATAGAGATATGCAACGGTGTTATTTGGCGAGCGCTCAATGAAAGCACCGCTTCAAAAATTCCTCTCATCAGAGTTGAGTCTAAGTACGAAAAAGAAGCGCTATCGGCAGCTTATGAAACCTTCTTTCAAGCACCTGTCCTATTTGGAACGGGGCGCAACGCACTCGTCTTTTCTCCAGAAAGTCTCAGTGTGCCGATCCGTCACGCCAATCCTGAGATGTTCGATTTTATTCAGCGCCAATTTGAAGATCTGCGCCAGAAACTGCAGACTGATGCGTACCCAGTGGCACTTTTACCACTGCGGCGGAGCATTATGGACAATGCTACACGCGGTGAGTATAGTTCAGCAGCAGCGGCAGCAGCAGCAAACCTGAGTCTGAGGACAGCGCAGCGCTTAGCGACGCAGCATGATACGACTTTGCAGAGACTTATCGATGAAATTCGTTTGATCAATGCAAAAAACTTTCTAGATAGTTCCGAAATCACTATTGAAACCGTGGCTCAACTTCTTGGATATGCAAACGCCCGAGCATTTCGCCGTGCCTTCAAGCGTTGGACCGGATTGTCTCCGAAAGAGTATCGAAACGAACTCTTTAAAGACTGACGTTCTGTTTAACGGCTTATTGTTGAAAGTCATGTCTACTCAAGATGCGGACTTATCGCTCTTTAATGACTCTGGGAGAAGAATGGCTGAGATGGCCAGAACTCGTTGGGACCCGATCGATTGAATGGATGCTTTCGCACCTAAAATGGATGTAGCTTTTATTCTCTGGCGAGAGTAACTTAAGAGCGTTATACCAAATCCTGTACTGAAAACCCCTATTCAATTAATCTGAACTAGCGTTCAGGCGGATATTTATAGAATGTCGTTTCGGGGTTATGCTACCTGGATCTGGTATTAGCAAAAAAATAAATAGATAATCGAACTGCTAACGTCGAGCTGAGCGGCGGCCCAGTGCCTTTAGATCATGCCTGGGACTTTATAATCCGTCCGCTCCCGCGTCGAGTTAGGCTGTTATTCCGATTTTAGGTTGATCTCAAATTCGAGTGTAGAGCGATAGAAACAAACATCGAACTCCATGAAAAAGTTAGTTTGACCTAAGATAACAGGGATGTTTTCGCTTCTTGCCCAGGCGAAGGCTAGCTGAACAGAGCCACAACCTTCAATTTCTGCTATCGCAAAAAATGGCATTGCTGGCTGTCCACCTAGATTACCTGCCAGTTGAATAATGGCTTGCCTATCGTTCCAAGTCGCTCCCAGATTAAGCCCTACTTCATAGGGCAAAACATTCACCGTAGCCCCACTATCTACCAATCCAACCACTTCCATGCTTCGACTTTGATGTCGCAGAATGAGTGGTATACGAGGTAGACTATCAAACTCATTGTGAGATGAGTCAGTCGTTGAATACCTGAAGCGCATGATGCTGACTTACTTTAGTTTAATCAGCCGCTGGCATCGTCTGCATGAGAATAGCCCCTGCACCGAAAGCGTTATAAGGTGTTGGCAGAAAATAGGTTTTGAAAGGCTCAAAAGGCGATATGTTTTTGCCGTCATGAAGCTCAGACGCCAAAAGACGGACAAGTTCAAATTTTTCGCTTTCCGGTAACTGCCGAACAGCTGGAATCAAATCTGCCAATTTCATAAATCAGCCTATTACGTTATTCGATGTCTTCAATATAGCTTATCCACAGAGATGTAGAGCAGCACTTGGTTATGTACACTCCAAAGACTTCCGCATGGAAGCAGCCTTAATGATAGCTCCCTGCCCTAGCGGCCAAGATGTTAAACCGAGATACTGGTAACCGTGTTTTTCATAAAAACACTGAGAATTTAGTGAAGCTGTTACCGAAACACGCTCTATTCCTCGTTGTTTAGCTGTTGATTCAGCGCCAGCCAGCAGCTTAGAGCCGATCCCAAGCTGAGAATATTCTGGAAGAACGTATATCCCATGAAGTGTACCTGTACCGTCAATTGAAGAGAACCCAACAATATGAACATTGTTCTCTGCAAGAAGCACAGAGAAGCCAGAAAATACACCTTGTGAAATCCATGTGTGATAGGGCTTGATATATTGGGCAAGTGCCCTGACTTCTTTACTTGTGTAGTGTGATTTGCACAAACCAGTGATAGACAAAGATTGAACTTTATCTAATTGAGGTACATCATTTTGAACTCCAAACCGGAAGCTGATATCCACTGCTGCTATCTCAAACAAGAACCTATTTCGAAAGCTACGCTTCTAACTGAGTATTGGCAACAGGGATGACACCTAACGGCAGAGTTGAGCGGCTGCGCCGACTTCTTTAGATTTTAGCCGATACTTTGAGCCCGCTCCAACGCAGTGTTCGGGGGCACCTTTTCGGCGGGGGCTGCCACGATCGCAACTGGCACTTCCCTCACTTACCGATCTCTCAAAACTACTCACCGTGGGCAATTCACCGATATCCATTGGGACCTTGGTCATTGGCCACCGTTGACAAAACGTAACCGTCGCCAGTTGGCAGACCCCGCACACCCACCGAGCACACTCGTCGTTGAAGCAATTTGGGATCGGGATGTTGAGGCAAGCGCCCGCCGACCTCTGTTGGGACTGATGCGACTTAGCCTGTTGTTATCAATATTCAACCTGACGCTGCTAGCGACAACTTTGCGGGACCTGTCGCAATTTGAAATGGCTGAGCTGGACTCAACTGACAAACGGGCGATTGCGCCTCCGCCGATGCCCCTTCTTTCAATCTCTCTCTCTCCAGTTGACACCGAACTATATATTCAGCGTCAGATCTGGCAGATAAGATCCACCTACCCCGAGTTTATCCGTCATTTTTGCGCAATAACACCCCGACTCACAGAACTTATATTCAATTTTTGACGCATAACTCCTAGAATTTAGGGGGTTATGCGTCACTTTTGACCGTTAAGCATAGAAAACAGGGTGCTTATCTGTCAGATTTAACGGATAAGCACCCTATTCAAGTCGTTGTCATTGCTGCAGCCATCTCATGAAAGTCGGATCCGCTGCACCCAGCTGCAATTATTTCACTGATTTACAAGGCTTTCAATAAGCTAAGCTAAACCGCAGCCTCCAGCTTTGAGGAAATTGGCACACTCGCAGAAAGGCCATTGATGTTTGCAGGTCGCTACCCTTAGACCTAACTTCAGTGTTTTGCTGAAATTGTCCCTATAAAAGAGTTTCGGCTATTATGTGTTGGCTGATGACAGCTTGCTTTGCTTTACACCATTATGGGAACTTTGACCTAAAGAAAAGCCCTGGCATCTGCCAGGGCTCAGTCGTCAAAGATATATCGTCTAAGTTGTCGAACTACTTCTGGTAACGGATGCCGCGATACGTCAGCGTCTGCCGGGCGTGTCCGCCTTGAACCTGTTTCGCCACTCTCAGGTTGCTCGTCTTGCCTAGAAAGTGGCATTTGATATCGGTTTCAACGGTTTCAATGGTTTGGGTCGTAAAGGTGTAAGTTGCGCCGAGGTGAAAGAGTTTCATGATGGTTGCCTCTGTAGATAAGGGTTAATGGTTGTGCGGTTGTCACGGAGCTGCTGGGAGCTTGCCGAGACTGTTCGGCAGGGTGCTGATGGAAAGGTGCTTGAATTCGCTGCCTATGCTCGGTAGCTAACCCCTCGATACTTGAGCATGTCCTGATTACGATGGTTGAGGGGCTGCTTGGGAATTCTCAGCTTTGCGGTCTTGCCTAGAAACTGACACTCAATGTCGGTCTCAACCGTTTCGATTTGGCGGGGGGTGTAGTTATACGTCGCGCCTAGATGAGAAAGCTTCATGGCCTGAACCTCTGTGGTTGAATCTGATAACAGTATCGGCTGGGAGGTGTATGGACGCTTTCCGGGAACGGTAAAGTCAGAAAAGGTCCTTTCCAATTTTGGAACCGTTGGTTCCCCAGCCGCGCTTCGATCGCTATACGGTTTCTTTAGCTCAGCAGGCTGAAGGGAGGCTGCTGTTTCAGGAATTGAAAAAGGGCTCGATTGATAGTGGGTAAAGCGAGTAGGACAATTGAGATCGCAACCCCGCTGGTCCAACAAGTCGGCATGCGAAAAATGGTTAGCACACTATACGTGCATCCGCCTGCCAAAGACGCGGCTGCTTGGATTGGGCACCCAAGCACGTAGGGCGTATGGCGGCTCAAAAGATCTCGAACAAGGCCTCCACCCATCCCCGTTGCTAGGCCCATCATCGGAGCCAGCCACCACAACAGCGGCGAGAAGCTAGTGGCAGGAAGCTGTAGAGCAACCTGTGTCCCGATCACGGTAAAGGTGGCTAGCCCAATTGCGTCCGCTAGCCAAAGCTGTTGACGATGCAGTCGGGCCACTGTTGAAACCAGGAAAACGAGCAGTCCTGCAGTGACCGCTAACAAGAGATATGCTGGTGCTTTTGTCCAGAAAATAGGCTGGCCCAGCGACAAATCTCGTAGGGTACCGCCACCCACTGCAGTAAGAACCGCGTAGCCAACGGCTATCAGGCCGTTGCGATTCTGCTCACGGGCGATGAGCGCACCACTGGCAGCGAAAACAACTGTGCCAAACAAATCGAGCGTGTGGAGAAGCAGCATGTCTAAAACGCAACTACTTAAAAAGTATTGGCAAGAGAGTATATGTAGGAATGTAACGCAGGGGTTGTCAAAGGGCGAAAAAACTG
>JBCBWI010000086.1:0-8738 GCA_039817185.1 Cyanobacteria bacterium J06648_16
TCAGACCTTGGATACATGGCCTATCTCAACTGCTAAAATCAGAGCATGTTGACGTTAATTTGGGCAAAACTTAGGTACCTAAGACACCGAATATGGCTGTCCTTGACGCATAGAGCATAACCTGGCTCATCATCGCGCCCAGCATTGGGGGCGATGGCTAGATCAATTTTTGACGGCAGCGGCCCCTGGTAGTTTTGACTACATTTCGCAGCTGGCGCTTTTGCTATCACTTTAAGCAATAACACAAACAAGACTGCTTCTAGGGTTCCGGTCGGGGCAATTGCCCGATGTCTGGACCGAGAGAGGCCGCCAGGTTTAACTGGTACACGGCGGGATAAAAGCCCGGGAGAGAAGTTACGGGAGCATTAGCTCAGTGGCTCTTTCTCGGGCTTTTGAGTGGCGTTCCTGGCGTACAGCACAAGGAGCAAAGAGTTATGTCAGAGGTATTTCGCAGTCCGGGCGAGGGAACGGAAGCGAGTCAGGCGCTGGAGCGGGAGGCCCAGCTCCCTATGACCGGGTGGCAGCAGGAGGTATCCCAAGGGCTGGAATATGGATTAGAGGCAGCGGAGAGCATTCGCGATCGCACCATCCCCACCTTCTCCCGTGGCGAACTGCCCCACTACGCCGGTATCAACACCTTCCTCAAAGCCCCCTATATCGAAGACGTACGCAAAGTCGGCGAGTACGATGTCGCCATTATGGGCGTGCCCCATGACTCCGGCACCACCTACCGACCGGGTACCCGGTTCGGCCCCCAGGGGATTCGCAAAATTTCGGCCCTCTACACGCCCTACAACTTCGAGATGGGCATTGACCTACGCGAGCAGATTACCCTGTGCGACGTGGGGGATATTTTCACGATTCCAGCGAATAACGAAAAGTCCTTTGACCAAATTTCCAAGGGTGTTGCCCACGTCTTTAGCTCCGGCGCATTTCCTATCATCCTCGGCGGTGACCACTCCATTGGCTTCCCCACTGTGCGCGGCGTCTGCCGTCACCTGGGCGACAAAAAAGTGGGCATCATCCACTTCGACCGCCATGTGGACACGCAAGAAACGGACCTAGACGAGCGGATGCACACCTGCCCCTGGTTTCACGCCACCAACATGGAAAACGCACCCGCCAAGAATCTGGTACAGCTGGGTATCGGCGGCTGGCAGGTACCCCGCCAGGGCGTAAAGGTCTGCCGGGAACGGTCCACCAATATTCTTACGGTGACGGACATCACCGAAATGGGGCTGGATGCAGCGGCAGATTTTGCCCTGGAAAAAGCGCTGGACGGCACCGACTGCGTTTACATCAGCTTTGATATCGACTGCATCGACGCCGGATTCGTCCCTGGAACGGGCTGGCCAGAACCGGGTGGCCTACTGCCCCGCGAAGCGCTGTACCTACTGGGCAAAATCATTCGCAACGCGCCGGTTTGTGGCCTGGAAGTAGTGGAAGTTTCGCCGCCCTACGACGTCAGCGATATGACGGCACTAATGGCCACGCGGGTGATCTGCGATGCGATGGCGCATCTGGTTCTTTCCGGCCAGCTGCCCCGCAGCGCGAAGCCAGGCTACATAACCGAGACCGCCAACATGAATGTCGACCAGGCTTGGACATAGAGGGATCTGGGAGCTATCTAACCATGCATGAAACCGACATGACCAAAGCGCTGATCATGACCGTGCGAGACTGGTGGGAGTCCCAGCCGGAGCGGACAGATGTGGAGAAGGTATATCTAACGGTGGGCAAGTTCACCTGCGTTGAACCGGCGAGCCTACAGTTTGCCTTCGAGGTGCAAACCCGCGACACCTTTCTAGCGAAGGCTGAGCTCGTCATTCAAGAAACGCCGCTGGTCGCCTACTGCCATTCCTGTCAGCAAGAATATTCTCCTGACTACGGCAGTCAGTATGCTTGCCCCGACTGTGGGCAAGCGATGGAAGACATTCGCTCGGGGCGCGAGCTGAAGGTTGACCGGGTGGAATGGGCCGCAGTACCCGTATCCACTGCTACTGAGAAATAGGAGAACACCATGCACCAAACCTTTGACGCAGCGCTGGAGATGAACCTGCTCCACGCCAACCAAGAGGGGGCCGACCACAACCGCGCCCACTTCGACGAGTGGCAAATCACCTGCCTGAACGTGATGAGCAGCCCCGGCGCGGGCAAAACCGTGCTGCTAGAGAAGACGCTGGCGGCGCTGAAAGACCGGCTCAGCATGGCAGTGATTGAAGGCGACATGACCACCGAACTAGATGCCGATCGACTGCGCCAATACGGTGTACCCGTTTTCGCCATCAATACCGGACGTTCCTGCCATCTTGACTCACGTATGGTGTCAGGCGGCATTCACCAGCTTACTGAACACCACAATCCGGCGGAGCTAGATCTTGTTTTTGTTGAGAACGTAGGCAATCTGGTCTGTCCGGCAGAGTTTGAGGTAGGCGAACACGCCAAAGTGGCGCTGCTGAGCGTCACCGAAGGCGAGGACAAACCACTGAAGTATCCGGTCATGTTTCGCGAAGCGGACTGCCTGCTGATTACAAAAACAGACCTGGCCCCCCACGTTGATGTGGATATTCAGCAAATTGAGGCCAATGTACGGCAGCTCAACACATCAGCTGCCATTATTCCAATTTCGGCAAAGACCGGTGAGGGGCTAGAGGCTTGGTTTAAGTGGGTGCAGGCAGTCGTTAATCAGCGCAAACCTGTCAACGCGACTGCGACAAAAGGTTGATCAGGGCTGATTACAGCCATTTTTTCAAAAAGATCTCTCAAGTTAACGGAGCGTATGTAATGAAGCGGCGGCGATTACTTCCTTGGTGTTTTGCGTTTGTATGTAGTCTGTTTATTACCGTAAGTTGTGGGGGTGCCACGCCGGAGGCAGATGCCCCCGATGCAGCACCTGAGACGGCGGCAGCCCCAGCCGGTGAAACTGTGGTGATTGGCTACAGCAACTGGGCAGGTTGGTGGCCTTGGGCGATCGCGGTCGAAAAAGACCTGTTCGCTGCCAATGGGGCGAATGTCGAGATGAAGTGGTTTGATGGCTATTTGCCATCAATGGAAGCCTTTGCTGCTGGACAGCTTGACGGTAATTGCCAGACGCTGAACGACACAATTTCGTTTGCAGCATCTGCTGCAAACGGCGAAGTTGTTGTTCTAGTAAACGACAACTCGGCAGGCAACGATAAAATTATCGTCACCGAAGATATCAACAGTCTAGAAGACCTGAAGGGCAAAACCGTCGCGCTAGAAGAAGGCGTTGTCGATGACTTCCTGCTGACTCTGGCGCTAGAAGAAAACGGCATGTCTCGGGATGATGTGGAAATTGAGAACCTGGAAACGGGGGCCGCTGCCGCTGCATTTGCCGCTGGTAAGGTCGATGGCGTCGGCGCCTTCCCGCCCTACTGGCAGATTGCGCTAGAGCGAGAGGGCAGCAAGGAGCTGCTCAGTTCAGCCGAGTTTCCGGGTGCGATTCCTGACCTGCTGGCGGTTAGCCAAACGCTGATTGACGAGCGGCCCGACCAGGTGCAGGCCATTGTGAACACCTGGTTTGACGTGCTGGCCTTCATGGAGGAGAACCCTGAAGAGTCGGACGAAATCATGGCCGCACGGGCTGGGGTCACGCCGGAGGAGCTGCAAAAGTTCAAGGAAGGTACCCGGATGTTTACCATCGAGGACAACTTGGAGGCGTTTAGCGAGGGCGAGGGGATGCAGCACATGCCCTACGCAGCCGAACGGATGACGGAGTTTATGGTGGGCGTTGGGTTTATTCCCGAGGGACCGGATCTGACTACGCTGTTTGATGATCAGTTTGTCAAAGCGTATGCAGAATCTGCCTAGGGGTAGCCAGTAAGGTAAGGGGGATTTTTGGGGCGGTCATTTTGACCGCCAGTTCCCTCACCGAACTCCCCGACAAGGCTGAGGCAGGCGAGACGCGTACTCTCAGACAGGCGAGACGCCTACCTTACAAGGATTGCTCCTGTTGTCACTTCACCCATCTCATCAGCATGGTCGAGACACCGACTAGATCCGTCACGCCGACCCCAGTTAAAGAATCTGCACCCAGCAGCCTTCGGCCAACGCTGTTTTGGCGCATTGCTGAAGACATTCCCCTGAAGCTAAGTCGGACGCTGATGGTGCTGTCAGTACTGGTGCCGCTAGCCCTATGGTGGGGGTTGTCGCATCTGCCAGGGGTGAACACGACCTTTCTACCATCGCCGGAAGCGACGGTGGCAGCATTGGGGGGCTTATGGGAAAAGGGATTTTTGGTGCAGGACACTTGGAAAAGTCTGATGCGGGTGTCCATCGGCTTCGCGCTGTCGGTCATTGTGGCAATACCGCTGGGCATCAGCATGGGGGCGTTTGCCAGCATTCGATCGCTGTTTGAACCGCTGATTGCGCTGCTGCGGTATATGCCTGCACCGGCGTTTATTCCGCTGTTGATTATCTATTTAGGTTTGGACGAGCCGCCAAAGATTGCGCTGATTTTCATTGGAACGGTGTTTTTTAACACGCTGATGATTATGGACTCAGTGAAGTTTGTTCCTAAAGACTTGATTGAGACAACCTACACATTGGGGGGGAGTCGGTCACAGGTGCTGCGGTCAGTGATTGTGCCCTATGTGGTGCCGAGCCTAATCGACACGTTTCGGATCAACATTGCGTCGGGGTGGAACCTGGTAGTGGTGGCGGAGCTAGTAGCAGCTGAGGCGGGGTTGGGTAAGCGGATTTCGCTGGCGCAGCGGTTTTTGCAGACGGATGAGATTTTCGCCTGTTTGATTGTGCTAGGGGTGATTGGGTTTACGTTGGATTTGGGGTTTCGGTGGCTGCTGAAGGCGACGTGTGATTGGGCGTTTGAATAATGCACTTAGAAATCTCTAACCTGTATAAGCAGTTCACCACTAAGCAAGGACCACTGATGGCCCTGAAAGACATCAACATGCATGTCGAAACGGGGGAGCTGGTGTGTGCAGTGGGGGCATCCGGTTCGGGTAAGTCTACGCTGCTGCGCCTGGTGGCGGGGCTGGATCAGCCGACGGCGGGGGAGATTACGGTGGACTACCAGCCCATCACTGGGCCCGGCGCAGACCGGGGCATGGTGTTTCAGAAGTACACGCTGTACCCGTGGCAATCGGTGCAGAAGAACGTGGAGTTTGGGCTGAAGCTGCAGGGGCTCAGTAAGACCGAGCGGCGGGAACGGGCGAGCTACTACCTAGATGTGGTGGGGTTGACGAAGTTTGCCCAAGCGCTGCCGAAGGAACTGTCGGGGGGGATGAAGCAGCGGGTTGCGATCGCACGTGCCCTGGCCTGCCAACCGAAAATCTTGCTGATGGATGAACCCTTTGGAGCCCTAGACGTTCAAACTAAGGAAACCATGCAGCTGTTTTTGCTGGATCTGTGGCGACGGACGAGCTGCACCATTTTGATGATTACCCACGATGTGGAAGAGGCAGTGTTCCTATCCCAGCGGGTGTATGTGATGACGGCTCGCCCCGGCACCATTCAGAAGGAAATCTTAATCGACTTACCCACACCCCGCACCTACGATCTCAAGCGTGACCCGCAGTTTTTGGCCTACAAGAACGAAATTACAGACCTGCTGCGGCTGCGCCCTGAACCGATTGCCGTCTAAGGAGTTTTCCCGTGGTGTTGGCTGACCGTGTGGCCCAAGCTCTGTCCCGATCGACTGCTCAGGGATGGCCTGACCACTTTTTGCTGGCGGCGCAGCAGTACACCGACCCAGCATGGGAACCGGTGGAGCAGCAGCAGATTTTTCACCAGTCTTGGCAGTATGTGGGTGATGCGGCCCAGCTGGAGCTGGGGCAGGTGTGGGCACTGACGCTGGCGGGACGTCCAGTGGTGATATCGCGGGACCGGGCAGGGACCCTGCGGGCCTTTCTAAACGTGTGTCCGCACCGGGCGGCGCTGCTGTGTGAGGCGGGCATTCATACCCAGAAACATCTGGTATGCCCTTATCATGCCTGGACCTACGACCTGGCAGGAGAGCTAGTGGGGACACCTTCCAGGCAGCGGTTCCCAGACAGCTTTGATCCGGCGGACTATGACCTGCAGCCAGTGCGGCTAGAGACCTGGTCGGGGTTCATGTTCCTATGCTTCTGTGACGATGCGCCGCCGCTGGTGGAGTTTTTGGGACGCGTGCCTCGCTACCTGGGGCAGCATCGCCGGGCAGAGACGCGGCATCTGCTGACGCTGAGGCGAACGGTGGCCTGCAACTGGAAGAACTACCACGACAATACACTGTGTGACTACCATGTTGCGATCTCACATCACCACACCCTGCACCCCGTCCAAGGCCCCATCAAGCACTACGTCCACGAGTTTGACACCTATGTGAACCTGCTAAGAACGCCGGTCACGAACGCCTGGAGAGACTCAAATCAGCGTCTTGCAGACCTGCCTGAAGTGGCTGGAACGCACTTCTTTACCTTCGGCATCTACCCCAACCTACACCTGCTGGGACTGCCCGACAGCACCATCATCTGGCTGCGCATAGACCCGATAACGGCTCAAACCTGTCACCTGACGCTAGAAATTTACGGTATTCCCAGCATTAGCCCGCCTGTCTCGACGCTGAAAACCGACTTCGAGGCGTTTATGGCCGAAGACATCGCGCTCACCGAAAGCGTACAGCAAGGGTACGCCAGCGGCACGTACCAACCGGGACCTGTGAATCAGTTAGAGCATCGGATTGTGCATCAGCAACAGCTCATTGCTCAAGCCCTACAGCTTGATTGAGTCAGTTCAGCTATGGCGAGGGCGAACCGGAAAATCCTGTGATCGATCTCAAATGGCAGCGGGTTGACTAGTAGATTGGTCAACCCGCTGCCGTTGAAATTCACCGTACCGCTTTAGATATCTGCGTAGCCAAAGGTCACGTTGAACTCCTGGCACCAGATGGCGACAGACTCGTAGTCGGCCAGGTCAATGTCAGCGGGAATGGCGTAGCGCTGGGCACCAGAGAAGCTTTGTAGGTCGCCCACGTAGACGTAGTCACCCTCGGTCAGGTTGACAGGAACGCTATCGCCGTTGTGCAGAACCACCTGGACAGCGGGGCCACGAGCCGTATCAAACTCGCCGTCAAACTCTAAATAACGCTGGCCGTTTTCTTCAACGATGCGGGCGCTGCCGGTGGTGGCGTGGTCCTGCTCGACGGTCACGAAGCTACCGGAGCGGAGGACGGACTTGGTTTTGGCTTTGGACTGGACTACGACTGCATTGGGGGTCCCGCCAGTGAGCACATCGTTAGCGCGGACAACTTCAGCGAAAGGCACCAGTGCGCCAGTGAGCATCAGAGCAGATAGACCGGCAAAGAGTTGAGTTTTCATTGGGTTAGTTCTCCAGATGGTTTGTTGCGTGGGGCGTCTTGCCCTCGACACTTCTTATATTGGGGGGAGCGACTGAGGCCAGCTTGATAGCGGCTTAAACGTTAGGTAATAGGTGGCTGAGCTGAGAATGAGGATAGGGTGCGATCGCGATCACAAAGAATAATATGGCTCCAGGGATGACACGGTCCCAGGGACCGATCGCAATACGGCTCTGCTTCTCATTATTGAGCTTTGTTACAAACTTGAAATACTGCTTCATCTCAGGGCAAGAAGGCCAAACGCTGTCGTTGAAAGTGTTTAGCGAAATTAGCCTTTTGAGTGCCCCCGATTGAATGGCTATGTTCGTAAAATCTCGTAATACCGACGCTCAGCAAAACGGTTTATTGTGACAAAAGTGGCAGTTTTGTATCTTACGAGGGATGCCTGCCCCATAACCAAAGGCCATTTAAAGTCGAGACAGGTTTAGTATGAGCTGCAATTTAGCGCTAAAACTCCGCGAGGGTACCAAAAAAGCCCACACGATGGCCGAGAACGTCGGTTTCGTCCGGTGCTTTCTACGCGGCGTCGTCGAAAAGAAGTCTTACCGTAAGCTAGTCGCCAACTTCTACTACGTCTACACAGCGATGGAAGCAGAAATGGCACGCCACAAAGACCATCCCGTGGTCTCTACGGTGTACTTCCCCGAGCTGAACCGCAAGGAAACGCTAGAGCAGGACCTGGGCTTTTACTACGGTCCCAGCTGGCGCGATCAAATCTCTATCAGCCCTGTCGGCCAAAAGTACGTTGACCGCATTCGCGAAATCTCTGAGACCGCGCCTGAGCTGCTAGTAGGGCATTCCTATACTCGCTACCTGGGCGACCTCTCCGGCGGTCAGATTCTCAAAAATATTGCTCAGCGGGCGATGAACCTGGCTGACGACGAGGGCGTCGCCTTCTACGAGTTCCCCACCATTCCCGACGAGGGCGCGTTTAAGGACCGCTACCGCGAGTCGATTGACGCGGCGCCTGTGGATGAGGCCACTGCAGATCGCATCGTTGAAGAAGCCAATGATGCGTTTGGTATCAACATGGAACTCTTTAAGGAGCTAGAAGGTAATCTGGTCAAGGCAATCGGTCAGATGCTCTTCAATAGCCTGACGCGCGGTCGCCGTCGTGGCAGCACCGAGCTGGCCACGGCTGAGTAACGCATTATCTTTGCTATCTGGTTCAAATCCTCTTGAATCCCCTCAAAGGCGGGCCAACGGTCCGCCTTTTTCTTTGGGTAGTTCAGCCTGAAAACCGCTGAATTCTGGAGCCCTGTGGGGTGGCTTTGCTTGGGTTGTTACGGATGACTACTGCGGAGTCCTTTGCGGAATGCCTCTGCGGCTTCTAGGCGAGAGGTTTCTGCAGTTAGAACGCAGC
>JBCBWI010000087.1:0-8536 GCA_039817185.1 Cyanobacteria bacterium J06648_16
CCTGGCCGCTGTAGTCACTCGACTACCGAGCTCGGCATTCGTGCGCCCAGTAATCCTGGGCTTATCGACCTCGTCTAGCCGCCAGCGATCACACCACTCCAGCCGGAGCGGCAGCACAACGCGCTGCCCCGTCTTCGTCTCTTCTGGGACCAGCGCCACCAGCAACCCATCGGCGCTGCGCTCGTACTCTGACAGCACAATCTCGTGGTTGCGCAGCCCGAACGTCATCATCGCGCCGAATGCCCATTGCCAGGGTCGGTAGGGAATCCCATCAATCGCGGCGACAATTTCCGCTTCAGTGGGGATGTTTCGCGATCTGGGCTTGTAGCTGACGCGTAAATCATCCAGTGAGGCAGTAACGCCCGCGAACCGCGCCAGGCGCTCAAACTTTTGGCAAGCCATCTGCATTGCCCGAGGTTTGTCCTTCCAGCGCCTCGCGGTCGTGCGTAGAACGGCTTCGCTCAGCGGCTCCTGTTGCGGCAGCGCGTCAAACAGCCATTGAAATTGAATCATCCAGTAGTGTCGCTGCTTCTCGGCACTCTCGCTGCGCCTCTGCGCCCAATCGTCGCGAAAACGCTCTACCCACTCAGCACAGCTATTACTCTGCTCCCGCGACCATCGTCCCGGCGTGTCAGTCCAACTGAAGCGTCCTTGCTCCAGAAGCGCGCCGTATCGCTGCGCTTCTGCCTCCGCTTCCGCCAGCCCTGCGGGGTTAGCGTAGAGGTGTAGCGCAAACCGCTGCTGCTTTCGATCTCGCCCTTTCTCGTCGGATACCCCTGGCCTGAGCGGCAGCGTACCTCTTAGCCAGAGCGTACCTCCCCGCTGCTCAACGCGAAGGCGGCAGCGAGACGCCTTGAGGCGGGCGTTAATTGCTTCGAGCGTAAGCGTTTTGCGAGGCATATCGGCTGGCTAAATTTGTGCCTAGATTTTCCGATAAACCGCGACAAAATACGACAAAACTCAACAAAAAGCGATGCTTGTAGAGCCGACCAGCCGGGCGGTCAACTGCCTCACAGCAAGTGTTTTGGCGCTTTTAGCAGCTGAGTATCTCTCTGCTCGCGAGGCAGCAAAATCTTTACGTCAATCGCAAGTCCGCTTTGCCGGATGATTAACCGTATCTTGTGTAGGCTACTCATCAGTCAGCGCTACGTTAATAGCCTGTAGCGTCTGGTACAGCCCAGCGGTATGAATCCAGCCGACGAATCCGGCGAACCGGCAGCAGTTGTCTCTATCAGCTAGGAAAACGTGGTGGACGCCGAAGGGATTGACCCAAGTGCGTAAGCTCAGAGAGTTAGGGAGCCTGGCCCAGAGGTGCGATTTCGCAAAGTCTCGTTCGTGGGCATCGGTCATCCCCGGGACTGATTGGAGCTGAGAAATAACGATATCTATCTGTAGGTCCTGTGAGGAATCCACGACGGGCGCATTTTGCCAAAAATGCTGCACGACACGGGCGACGAACGGGTGCCGCTTGAGGGCATCGTGAGGGATGCCACTGAGTTCGACGTACTGCGCGTGGCGAAACCGCGAACAGTACAGTGGCACTGTTCCGTCGCTGCCACCGTCAAAGTTGCTCGTCACGATCTGGGTGGGGATACCCTGAGCGATCTTTTCAGCCAGGGGGCGACGGTTACGGCCCAGATCAGGGGCGACGCCCAATCCCCAACCAAACGGATCTAGTATGCGGCCCAGATCAGATCCGCCGACAGGCGACCCTACCAGGCTCAGACGTTCGACCGTGGGCCACCAGTCGGGATGCCGATTCAGTACCTCCAGCCAGATCAGTCCGCCCATGGAGTGGCCAACGATCCGCTTGGGCCGCGTTGGGTAGCGCTGATGCCAGGTAGAAGCAATCCGGTCGACCTCATCCACCAATGGGGCCATGCGCCACCAGGTCCGCCAAAAGCCCAAATTTGGGGCAATCACCACTGCATCGGTGTCGGCTAGGGCATTGGCCCAGCGTTGAATATCGGTATTGGTGTCGGCCCAGCCGTGCTGGGCAAACATGAGGTAGCTAGGCTGGGGCTGGCTAGGATTCTGTCGGCTGGGGGTTCGTGGGTTGGGGATGGCTGGATGGGGGAGCGGGCTGGTCATTGCGGGTAAACAGGGCACGGTAGACGGGTTTGCCTTGGGCCAGGGTGACTCGTTCACGGTCGGTCGGGGCGGATAGAGGGTTGTCGGGCAGCCAGTCGGGACTAGAGGTCGTGAAGTAGGGGCTCTGAAGAAATTGGTCACGCATTGCGATCGCAACCTCCTCCACATCTGACTGTAGCCATACCCACCGATCCTGGGGCAAATGCTCAGCCAGTTCTAAAACCAGCTCAGGCTGTACCACCCGCCGCTTCTGATGGCGCTTTTTGAACCAGGGGTCTGGGAACTGAATGCTCACCCGCTGGAACCGCTCTCCCAAGCTCGCCAGCAGCGGCCTCAGAGATGTGTTGGCATTGCAAAAAATAAAGTGCAGGTTCGTGAACCCTTCTGCATCGCGCCAGCGCAGCGCCTGCTCTACCAGTGGCTCGCGAATCTCAAGGCCAACAAAGTTCCAGTTTGGGCAGGCCCGGGCCATATCCCGTAAAAATAGCCCCTTGGCCGAGCCAATATCGACATGTACCGGCTGGTCGGGGCAGGCAAACACCGACGACCAGTCCGGCGGCGTCACCGGCTGCTGGTACTGAATATGAAACGGATTGACGTGTTGACGGACGCGATTAGGCGGCAAAGTGGAGAGGGGCTCGACAGGGTAATGTTGTATCTGTCCCTTGGCTCAGGACGCCGAGTGAAGCCACGCCGCTTAGTCCATAGTGCTCCGGGACGCGCAGTCGATGCCTTAACCGACCAGTCGACTGCTATGGCCAGGGTACCGCGCTCGGGCGCTGGCCCCCAACGGCCCATAATATATTTTACGCTAAAGAAAAGGAACTCGGCGGAGCCTGAAAGCCTTGAACAGAGCACTCAATTTTCGGTTCGCAATCGTCAGCGATCTGCACATCGCCCTGCCGCATACCATTTGGGATTCGCCCAAGCGCTTTCACCTGGTCGAGGTCAGCATTCCGGCCTTTGAGCAGATTCTGGCCCAGATCGAACGGCAGGGGCTTGACTTTTTGCTGTTGCCTGGTGACCTGGTCCAGCACGGCGAGCGCAACAACCACCAGTGGCTGGTCGAGCGGCTGGCCCGGCTGCCCTTTCCGACCTACGTTGTCCCTGGCAATCACGATGTGCTGATGCGCCAGGGCAAGCGCCTGGTCGATCACACGGGCGTTCGCGAAACCGTATCGCTCCACGAGTTTACCGAGCTGTACCAACCCTTCGGCTACCACACCCCCAATCAGCCCTACTATCACCACGAAATTTTAGATGGAGTCCATCTGATTGGCCTGAACTCCAACGCTTTTGACGAAGCAGGGGAGCAGCACTATACCGGCTGGCTGGATGACGCGCAGCTGAGCTGGCTAGACACCCAGCTTGACCGGCTAGCGGGCGAATTCATTCTAGTGATGCTGCACCACAATGCCCTGGAACACCTGCCCGGCCAGTCTCGCAGCAATGTCGGCAGGCGCTACATGGTCAAAAACGCGCGGGCGCTGACCGACCGGCTCAAGGCCGCTGACGTGCCGCTGATGTTTACCGGCCATATTCACATTCAAGACATTGTCCGCTCGGGGTCGCTGACAGAGATTACTACCGGCTCCCTGGTTAGCTACCCCCACCCCTACCGGACACTGGCGCTATCGACCGACGCCCAGGGTCAGTATCGCCTGCAGGTTGAGTCCCATCAGATCGAGGCGGTCCCTGATTTCCCGGCCCTGCAGGACCATTCTCACCAGTGGATGGGGGAGCGGTCGCTGCCCTTTATGGAGCGGCTGCTGACGGACCCGCCACTGAAGCTAGGCCAGGCCGAGGCAAGGCAGTACGCGCCAGTGCTGAGGAATTTCTGGAGTGCGATCGCAGCTGGAGATGCCCTGTTTGACTACGCCGAACTCCCCGACCCACTACGCCGCCATTTTCGCCGCTTCAGTGCCCTCGGTCCCGATGGTCAACCCCACCTGATTGATAACGCCGTCGTGTTGACCCTGTAGGGGTGAATAGTCATACAAGCAAATAAAAACCCCGACCGCAGTCAGGGTTTAATTTACCAAATTATGTCGTGATGTTCGAAATGCACCGGGGGCTCGGAGCCATTTGTTGGATACCAACATAGCAACTCAAATGGAGGAAAAGCCGTCTTCTAATTACTTGACATGGACGATTAACGAGATTCTGGGGGGTTGGTCGATTTTAAAGTCAGCGATGCTTAACGCGTCCCCAAATACGGTTGACAGGACCCGGCTTTAAAGCAGTTTGATCGTATTGCAAAGGATGAACTTTAATTACTTTTCGCCCGTATGGCTGCAGCAGAGCTAACAAACCGCTGATGTCAAGGTTCAGCACTTTGTTAGCTGTTAGGTCAAGCACTAGGGTAAAAACCACAATTAATGAACAACCACCAGGCTAATCCATAACTTGCTAATGCAACTGAGGGGAGAACAACTCTCTTAAGCCGTTTTGCTTTCGGGCCGAGTACTATAGAGACCGCAGTCGCGAATACCAATAGACCGGAGAGGAGGAGTCCACCCCAAATGGCGAACAGGGCGACGGTCCGAGGTCCAGAGATGAAACGGTAAGCTTCCGGGCTCCCCACCCAATATTGCACCGGACCATAAGCTCCCGGGACCTTAAATGCGAATGCAAAGACAATCGTTAGGCAAATCCACGATCCAATCGTAAGTGTGATTAGACCGAGTATCGCCCGAATGGGAGTCTTGCAGCCCAGAACGTTTTGATCAAGCCCCCAACCACCGATAATAATGACGGCAGTCAGAATAGTTGAGACAAGAGTAGGACTCATGGCAGCTAACAGTCGCACTCACCAGCGCAGATCACTTTTGCAACTCAACTGAAACGTTCGGGGGCAGCATAGTCTTAGGCAACACCCGCTATTCTAAGCCGATAACAACCTTACCTTTGTGCTTGCCTTCACCAAAATATTAGATGAGTCGAAGCACTTCACTGAGCTTAGATTAAAACCTCCTCTGCCTTAGAGTTAATTTTTCGACGTCTGTAAGTTCCAGATCATCGGCAGATCCGTATCGGGTCAATACAATAGCTTTCACAATGCTTGGATCTCTATCCTTGATTTAACACCGAGCGTGGCTATACACATCCACTTCGACCAGCCAATGCCATAGTCAAAAGACCTGACGGCTTCAAGTCCGGCGGCTTGCAGGCAAGCGTCCAGCTAGTCGGAAGCATAGCCTCGATTGTGCCAGCGCAGGGACAGGAGAAGTTGCCCCAGTCCTTTGCGAGTCACGGAGCCAATCAGCGGGGCACCCGGTTTCAGCACTCGGACCATTTCACGCAACGTTTCTACGGGTTCGGCCATGTGCTCTAACACGTGGGCAAAGATGACCGCGTCGAAGGATGCATCGGCGAAGGGCAAGCGCCTGATATCTCCCCACCGCAAATCTAGCGTCGGGCAGCGATGTTCCAGCATCTGTTGAGCGTGGGTCAACATGGGGTAGGAAATATCGACGCCGGAGACATGAGCTGGCTGATCGATACTGTCTAAAAGCGCCAGGCTGAAAGCTCCTGTTCCCAATTCCACAGTCGAGAATTTGCGACGTCTGGTCAAGATGACGCAAGTAGGGGCGCACAGCCTGACTTTCGAACAGCAGCTGATAATCGTGGAGCTGCCCCAGACGGGCCAAATTGTCGTGCCATTGATAGGCAGAGGCATCGTAGAGCGATCGCCAGCAGTCCCCAAGCCACGATAAATACGCTGAGTAATACAACCAAAACAACCATGTCGCTGTCTTCACCTACGTTTTAAGCGCACTGGCCCAAGCGGAACCTCAGCGTTGCTGAACAATGTCAACCCCAATCCCGTTAGGGTCTCTCACCGCAAAATGGCGATCGCCCCAGGGTTCGTCCTTCAGGGCTACCTCCAGGGCAACTCCCATGTCCGTAATGCGTTTGTACTCGGCATCCACATCCTCAACATCAACGGTTATCCAAATCCCTTGACCAGAAAACGCGGATCGAAAAATGGGGGCTTGGGCCTCCAGCCCTGGCTGCATAAAGCCAATTGCGCTGGTGCCAAGCTGTAGCAACACAAACCAATCGCTGTCATAGGCCACCTCGCAGCCAAACAGACGAACGTAAAATTCCTTCGATTCCTTCAGTTTTTCAGTCACGACACCAGACCAAAATTTCATAGAGCCTCCTCATCGCTGAGACAATGTGAGACTTAGTGTGATGCTTCAGGCGACGGATCGTCTTGTAGAAAAGCGACATGGGTACTGTCAAAACGAGTCGGTGGCACTCCGGTCAAATTTTTGAAGTCGCGGGTCAGATGGCTCTGGTCGGTATAGTTCAACTCGGCAGCAATCTGGGCCAGGGGTAGCTGCTGTGCCCCCGTCATGAGGCGAACGGCATGGTGAAAGCGGATGATTTTGGCAAAGGTCTTCGCGGGGATACCCACCGTTTCTAAAAAAATCCGTTCAAAGTGGCGACGACTGCAACCGAAGTCCTCGGCTACCTGATGGATGGCAACTGTGCCACGGCTGGCTTGAATGCAGCAAATGGCGTCATCAATGGTTTGGTGGATAGGGGCATGCCTGCCCAAATGCTGCTCTAGAAGTTGATTGAGCTGCCTGCCAATTTGCGGGGGTGATTGATCGGGCAACTGATCAACCACCTGACGCAAGGGGAAGCGCAGAATGTCAAAGGCCGTGGCGTAGGTATCTGTCAGGTGACGGGCACTGGGTTCCATAAAATGACGACTTTGCCCCGCTTGAAAACGAATGCCGACGTAGTGGCAGTCCTGATTGAGGGGAATATCGATGCGGCAGGTGGGAGTGCCGTAGGCCCAACTCTGAATAGCGATCGCGTCAATCTGCAAAACAACGTCCACAGAGCCATCGGGCAATGCTGTGAAGACACTTTCCGGGCAGCCTGGACTAAACCAGTAATGACTCACGTAATTCCGCAGGGCTGCACCGGGAGCTACGACAATTGGTTTAGCAGTTTTGGATAAGGGCTCCATATCCTGAGATACCGCCTCGACGTTCATAGGGTAACCCCCAAACTATCAGGCTCAACCTGTCTTAATCGCCAGTGATTAAGTCTGGCTTAACCCCGATCGCGGCGATGCACATCCATTTCGACCAGCCAGTGCCATAGTCAAACGATCTGACGGCCTCTAGTCCGGCTGCTCGCAAGAAAGCGTCTAGCTGGTTGGCGGCGTAGCCTCGATTGTGCCAGCGCAGGGACAAGAGTAAATGACCCAGACCTTTTCGCGTCACTGAAGCAATCAACGGGGCACCCGGTTTCAGGACGCGAGCCATCTCACGCAACGTTTCTACGGGGTCGGCCAGGTGCTCCAAAACATGGGCAAAGATGACCGCGTCGAAGGAGTCATCGGCAAAGGGTAAGCGTCGGATATCGCCCCATCGCAAATCGAGCGTCGGGCAGCGATGTTCTAGCATCTGTTGAGCGTGGGTCAACATGGGGTGGGAAATATCGACACCGGAGATATGAACTGGCTGATCGATACTGTCTAAAAGCGCCAGACTGAAGGCTCCGGTGCCTACCCCACAGTCGAGAATTTGCGACGTCTGGTCAAGATGTCTCAAGCAGTCGTCCACGGCCTGACTTTCGAACAGTAGCTGATAATCCTGGAGCTGACCCAAACGGGCCAAATTGTTGTGCCATTGATCGGCAGATGAATCGTAGAGCGATCGCAGGGTGCCGATACTGGGAGCAGTTTTCCAGCGGTCTAATGTGGGAATTGTTGCGTTTAATGGCATGGCTAAATCGACCCTCCTGTGACAGAGGGCTCTACGCTTGGTTGATTCAATTCAGTGGATGGAAAGGCTGTGACGACCCAAACACACGGATTTGAACAAGTAGCCGTGTAGGGCCGAAGGTTGCTGAATTAAGGCTTTGTCGTGAGCTCAGCCGAACGGCTGATGGGCACTGGCTACCCTATCGCTACCAGTGCAAAATGAGTGGCATGGCGGGTCGAAAATCTTGGGTGCGCCCCAGGGCATGATGATCCAACGTGATTTCCATCAGATGTTCGCTAGCTGATTGGATGGACAGGCGATACGTGCAAAGCACAGGCAAGCCAACGCACCTTGATGCCAACGCCAACAACCCGTGAGTATCAGTCGATGGTGTAGAAATGACCACCTTCGTAACCATCTGGGAATTGCGTTCAGGTTGGGGTCGGGGTACGCCCGGATCATGGAACGGGAAATAGAAACAGAGCGGTTCTAGCAAGTTCTGGGAATTGGCACCCACATGGAACCCTTTTGGGGATGGAAAGTAGTCAGGTTGATAATGCCAACCGGGAAACGGCATTGCTTGACTAATGGAATTGTGGCGAGGGACAAAAATCGCCCCAAATGGGGAGGCTTTCGGATCGCAACTACTTAAAAAGTATTGGCAAGAGAGTATATGTAGGAATGTAACGCAGGGGTTGTCAAAGGGCGAAAAAACT
>JBCBWI010000088.1:0-7894 GCA_039817185.1 Cyanobacteria bacterium J06648_16
AACGCTCTTACAGACTCGAGTTTCAATCCCGCACCAGCCACTTCCAATCGGACTAAACTTTTGTCAGTCAATCAGGCAAGACACACAACTGCGCTCATTAAAAACAGCACCTTAAGCTATCGACTCAGGTGTGAAAATGAGTGTTTTCGGAGCATTTTGCCCGCTAATGGGTCAATTTCCGTGGAGCTGTCTAGAGGAGACTATCATCAGGACAGAACAAATACTATTGGTGTATGTACTGAAGACAGTTGTGTCTTCATGAAAAGATATGTTCGTAACGCTTTTTCCGTAGTCAATGTAGCGCTTTTGTTTAAGCGCATCGGTATATTTGAGGTTCTTCTTGTCCCCTCTGATACGCGTAAGTCTAAATGAGGGGGCGGGAGGCTGTTCGATTGGTTAGATACTTAATTCTTTAAAGAGAAGGCTTTGCAGGGGCTGATCGGCTGATGTTTGGCCATAAGATATAGCTCTAAAAGAACGCGAGACTCAACCGATATGAAGTTAGCTCAAGAATTTATCAAGCTGCCCTGGCATTTTGATGTTGAGCGGCTGCAGTTAGAAGCTCAAGCTTTTGCAGAGCCCGACTGGAGAGCGCACCCCAGCGGCTACGCAGGCAACAGCGCTATTTTATTAGTCTCGGCTAACGGGGCTGACAATGATGATTTGGCGGGTGCAATGCTGCCGACGCCCCAATTGCAGCGCTGTCCCTACATGCAACAGGTGCTGGCCAGCTTTAACACGGTGGTCGGTCGGTCGCGGCTGATGCGGCTAGCGCCGCAGCATTCGGTGCCACCTCATTTCGACTCTAGCTACTACTGGTTCCATCGCATCCGCGTTCATATTCCGATTCTGACAGACCCCTCTGTTAGCTTTGTTTGCAATGGTAAGTCGGTCCATATGGCACCCGGCGAAGCCTGGATTTTTGATAATTGGCAGATGCATGAGGTGATTCACAACAGCGATACCTATCGTATTCACCTGGTGTTTGATACGTGCGGTTCGGCCAGCTTTTGGCGACGGGTAGCCGCTGCAAGCTCAGCTGAGGCAAACGATTCATCGCCCACGGCGCAGAAGAAGTGGATTCCCTACCGGGCGGCTGCCAACGTCGCGCTCCGCACCGAGAAGGCGAATGTGCTGCCGATTGCTGAGCCCAGTGAGGTAGAGGTGGCTCTAAAAGACCTGATGCAAGACGTGGAAGCGTCTGCTCTCAATCAGTCGGGCGTGGGTGCCTTGAGGCAACTGCTGACCAATCACTGTCACGACTGGCGTTCTCTTTGGTTAGTGCATGGTGGGAATCCGTCTGCTCAGTGGGCCTATGAGGAACTGAACGTCAGGACGCTGGCGAAGATGGACAAAGTGGGTAAAGGGTTGCGCATGGCCAGCAACAACGCGCCCGCCTATGGCGTTTTGAAGATACGACTGACTGCCATGCTGCGGGACTCGGGGGCGACTGAGGCGGGAGGTGCCCCCCAGTCAAGGTCTGCTCAGTCGGTGCCTGCTCAATCGGGGGCTCGTCAGGTGCGATCGCACCCCACCCCACCCTCATCCACCCCGACCTCATCCAATACCAAAAATCTGCAGGTTGCCTTCCGCAAGCCGATATTTATCGTCGCGGCCCCCCGCTCGGGCTCGACCCTGCTATTCGAGACGCTCAGCCAGTCGCGATCGCTGTGGACCGTTGGTGGCGAAAGTCATCAGCAGATCGAGAGCATTAACAAGCTCAATCCGGCAAATCGTGAATATCACTCCAACGCGCTAAGCGAAGCAGACGCCGATTCGCAGACCGCTCGGAAGCTGATGCAAAACTTTGTTGTCTCTCTGGTGGATAGCGACGGGAAACGGTTTCTCGATTTAGAAGAGCATCCCAAGAAGATTCGCTTTCTAGAAAAGACGCCCAAGAATGCCCTACGCATTCCCTTTCTGCGAAAAATCTTTCCCAATGCAAAGTTCATCTTTCTGCACCGGCAGCCCGAGGCCAATATCAGCAGTCTGATGGAGGCCTGGAAGTCGGGCCGATTTGTTACCTACAAGAATTTGCCAGACTGGCCGGGTTTGCCCTGGTCTCTGATTTTGCCGCCAAGCTGGCAAGATCTCAAACAGGCATCTCTGGCTGAGATTGCCGCCTTCCAGTGGCAGAGTGCTAACCAGGCCATTTTAGAAGCGCTGGGGTCGCTGCCGCGATCGCAATGGCACAGTCTGCGCTACGAAGAGTTTCTCGAACAGCCTCGCATTCACGTAGAACAGCTCTGCGAGTTCATGGAAGTTCCCTTTGACAGCAGGCTCGCTAGGGCGACCGCCCGCGACCTACCCCATTCTCGATTTACTCTCACGCCCCCGGCTGCAGACAAATGGAAGCAGAACGCGGATGCGCTAGCTCCCGTCTTGCCTCAGCTCCAGCCGCTAGTCGAGTCGCTCAAGGCATTGGCTGAAGAACATGCGTTGATTAGCACGCTCTCTTAGCGGCTTGGATAAGCGTCTGTCTACTCTGTTTAGATGCAGGGGCGCTTACATTTCTAATGACGAAAGCTCTTAGCTCCTCTGACCTCGGCGGTCGCCTGACCAGAACCTGTGCCGACACCCGTCAGTGATACGTAGGGGATAGGGCGGACTTTTAGCGTGAGACTATTTTTAAGTTCATCGGTCTTTGTCTCCCGCAGGATGCGGGAGAGGGTTTTGCGGTGAGGGCTTTCAGCAGCTGACAAAACTGGGAGGCATTTGACCGAAACTTACACAACACTGTGAATATTGTATGAATCAAAAAAGCACAAAGTTTGGCCATAATAACTACGTGCTAATCTTGAGCAATCTTATTTGGTGCCCTAGCATCGATAGCACAGACTATATATTTATTTCTACTGTTTTAAGCTAATTAGTAGGTCTATAAAACATGCTGCCTAAGAAAAGCATCTTAATATGCTCAACCGGTCGTTCTGGTAGTACTATGCTGTGCAGTCTTCTATCTAGAACCAACCACTTAGGCTATCCATACGAATTCTTTCATTCTCAGAGACTTGCTCGAGCTAATGTCGATTTTACTGCAGAAGGCATTCACGATTATCTTGCCGAGCTATTTAAATCAACGCTGTCTCAGAATGGAATTTTCTCGATCAAACTGCATTGGGACCAGATGAGAGCCCTTATAAAGCAGGTCAGAATGGACGAGCCCTGGCAGGATAAATCAGACTTAGATATTCTCAAACAGTTGTTCCCTAATCCAGTTTTTCTCTTCATTCGTCGACGTAGCCTCACTCGTCAAGCAATTTCTATGGAGGTAGCTAAGCAAACAGGTAAATATGTTCGTTGGCAGAAAAAAGACGGGCAAGAGGACGAAACCTACCTGTCTCAAAGAATGATGTTTAGACCCCTCAATATCTACCGCTATAAGCAGGGATTAGCCGCTCGAAATCTCCTGTGGCAATCTTTCTTTGAGAAGCATGATCTTGATTTTTTTGAAGTGGTTTATGAGCAGCTGATTAGCGACTATGAGGGAACGATGAACGATCTGATTGACTTTGTTGATATAAACGCTGATGACGAAACTTTTGAGTTCTCCCCTCTAACAAAGAAGCAGGGTAATAAACTGAACGAGCGTTGGTTTAACTATTACAACTTTATTCCCGAATCTGTTCTGGCGACCTACTCACTACTGAGAGCACAAGCTCGAAAAATGATTGCGTCTAGCTAAAGGTTAATTTAGAGAGGGTCTTGTCAACCAGATTGCCTGAGGAGTGTATCCTAGCTTCTGATACATACCTAAGGCTGCCTGATTAGTCGTAAACACCTGCAGACTGACTGTGTGGTAACCGTTTTGTCTAGCCCAATGGTGTGCTTGCTGCATTAAGCCTGTGCCAATGCCTTTACGACGATGATTAGGGTCTACATAGACCAAGAACACATAGGCCTGTGACTCACCAGTACGCTGATCCACGGCCTGACTCAGCCACAGGCAGCCCACTGGGTCCGTTTCTATTGTTGACCAGTCCGCGCCAGTTGCACGATCGGGTACAACCCACCACAGCTTTGACCGAGAAGACAAGTGTCGCCGGACGGTTTCGGCCAGATGTGGGCCATCGCTACCCCCTAAATCCCGATAGGCACGCCGCAGGGTTCTGACAACGAGTGCCTCGTCAATACCTGAACCAACGTACCAACGGTAGCCTGGAACCGGAAAGGTATCAGGATCAGAGGTCATCCCAAACAGCGATTTAGATCCGACAATGAGGCCGCATCTGCCGCAGGGGACGTAACCTCCTCCATTGGGGCCGGCGCCATCATGTCGCTGGGCAAGAAAATGCGGGCACTGACGGCCAGCATCGCAACCAAAAACACCAGCACAATCAGAAACGGGGCGATGTACGAGCGAAAAAAGGCCATGTGTAACAGGTTTGTAATATCTTCCCCAGTGTAGCTCTACAGCAGGAGATCTTCGTCGTCGAGGCCCGGTCGAGGCACTGCGATCGCAGGTTGTTTATTGAGCTTTCTCAGCCACCAGCCCCCTAGCACCGCCACAATCAGCGACAGCCACCCGGTCAGCGACTGCAGTAGCAAGAATCCCCCTACTGCAAACATCGCTCCAAACAAAATCAGCAGTGCCGCCACCACCCGCTGTCCCTCCAGCGCCAGGTTCTGCATCGGTCTAATCCCCGTTCGCTGCTGCTGGCGTCTCCAGCCAGGGCCGCCCGGTCGTACCCGTCGGTAGAAATCATCGAGCGTCTCGTCTGACTCCGGTGGGGTGGCCAGCATTGTCACCACCCAGATCACCGTAGTGATGCCCGCCGTTACCGTCAGCCGCAGCCCAAAGTTTTCGATTTGCAGTGCGCCACCGCTGGTCAGTAAACCGATGATAAATCCGCCTACCATCGACGATAGCTCCGCCGCTGCGTTGATGCGCCACCAGAACCACCGCAGGATTAATACCAACCCTGGTCCGGTCCCAATCGCAATCACGAGCCGAAATACGGTTGTCACATCGGTGGCAAAAAAGGCCGCCGCCGCCCCCAAGACAGTCACGAGCACAGACGCAATCCGCCCTGCATTGACCAGCTCTGCCTGAGTTGCCTCCGGTCGCATAAACCGTCCATACAGGTCATTCGTCAGATACGAGGCCCCCCAGTTAATCAGCGTCGAGACTGTACTCATAAACGCCGCCACCAGCGACGCCACCACAATTCCCAGCAGCACCGGCGGCAAATACTCCAGCATCAGCAGCGGATACCCTAGTTCGCGGTCTTCTAGGTTAGGAAAAATCACGAGAGCCGCCAGCGCCACGATCACCCAGGGCCAGGTCCGAATGACGTAGTGCAAAATATTGAAAAACCAGGCCGACTTTTCTGCCTCTGCTTCACTCTTCGCCGCGGCCAATCGCTGGATAAACTCGCCACCGCCGTCGCTGCGCCGAAACGCCCACCATTGCAGGAAAACATAGGCCAAAAATGTACTGGCCGGAATGCCCGCCACCGTACTCCAGGCGAGCCCGCCATCAAAGGTCAGCGGCACAATGCTCAGCACGTCAAACTCGGTGACTTCTTGGACCTGAGTCACCAGGCTTTGCATGCCGCCTACCGAACCTACGGCTGCCACGGCCACCACAATTGCCCCAAACAGCGCCAAGAAAAACTGAAAGAAATCGGTCGTCACGACGCCCCACAGCCCCGAAAAACCTGCGTAAACGAGTACCAGCAGGCTCACGCCAATCACGCTCCACAGCTTCCCGGCCTCTCCTAGCTCAAAGCCTAGGCTCTGCCACAGCTGCAGCGCATCGACCACCTTCACCATTGCCAGCATTGCATAGCCGATACCGATGCAGTTGATGGGGACGGCGAACAAGAATGCTTTGATGCCTCGCAGCCAGGCCGCCGTAGCGCCGCCGTAGCGCACCTCCGTCAGCTCTGCATCCGTCACAATCTCAGACCGCCGCCATAGCCGCGCAAAGACGTAAATCATCACCACGTGAGCCACGCCAAAGCTCCACCACTCCCAGTTGCCCGCAATCCCGCGATTGCCGACCACGCCAGCAATATACAGCGGTGTATCAATCGAGAAGGTGGTCGCGGCCATGCTGGTTCCCGCCAGCCACCAGGGGAGCGATCGCCCTGACACAAAGAAATCTACCAGGCTCCCCGACGCCTTCCGCGACAGGTAAACCCCCAGCACCATCGTAAAGATGAGGTAGGCGACGACGATTATCCAGTCGATGGGTTGCATAGTCCGCTCCGGCAGTAGGCTGGGCAAATCATCCCACAGATACGGTCGCGAATCACGGGGCTAGAATTAAGGGAGCGTTTCAGGGCGACTGCGATGCCGTCACCGTTGCGGGCATCATGAATTTAATATCGGATGCCTACAGGGAACACATGTTGTTCGATTTTTGGTTTTGTCAGTTCTGGCTGCTTTGTGGTCTCTGGGTCGGTGGCGGCTACAGATGGGCCTGGAAATCGAGAGCTGCTGCTATGAATAATGATGCATGTCTTCGCGATCAGATGAACCGGTGGGCGCGAGGATGGTTTTTATCGATGATGATTCCTAGCAGCCTCCTGTGGCTTATACAGCTTTCGGCAGGTCTCTGTGACCCAACAAGATTCGTTCAGTGGCCGATACCTCAATACTGGTGGGGAATGGTCGTTATCTTTGCCTGCTGGACCAAGCTGTTGGGTTGGGTTTTGGTCGGCGATGGCGCACAGACTATCAGTCGCATGAATCGCGTGGCACAATCTGATCAGCCACTCGCTTTGACCAATCTGACAGCAATTCGCTTGCTGACTACTACGACCGTATTCGTGGGCCTGGCAAGTATTTTGCCTTCTATCATTGACAAAATTGGTTTTGAGTAAAGTTTGTCGCTTCCTCACCTAAACTATTTTCGCAGCCTGACCCAATCCAAAATGCCGCCGACAAGTACCAAGAAGTACGTTCATGGGTATCGCCCGCAAGAGAATCAACGCCTGCAAGATCAGGCCTCAACGCTGGCAGAGCTATTACATAACGATACGTTATATCCAGCAGGCAGCAGGGTACTTGAAGCAGGCTGCGGCGTAGGCTCCCAAACGATACGTCTGGTTCAAAACAGCCCGTTGGCTAGCATCACAGCCATCGATATATCTGAGAGTTCGCTGATAGAGGCGCAGAGACGAGTTGAACAGGCCGGATATCAAAACGTCAGCTTTCAGCAGGGCGATATCTTCTGTCTACCCTTTAAGCCAGCATCATTTGACCATATCTTCGTCTGCTTTGTTCTAGAGCACCTCGAGCGACCCGCTCAGGCCCTGCAGTCACTCAAGGGACTACTCAAATCAGGCGGAACGCTGACTGTGATTGAAGGCGATCACGGCTCGGCTTATTTTTACCCCGATAACGCTGCGTCTCGGCAGGCCATAGAGTGCCAGGTCACCCTGCAAAAAAGGGCTGGCGGCAATGCAAATATTGGCCGAGAACTGTCTCCACTACTGGCGGCGTGTGAGTTTACCTCAGTTCAGGTGTCACCTCGAATGGTTTACGTTGATGCCAGCCGTCCGAATCTAGTGGATGGATTCACAAGGAATACCTTTACCGCAATGATCGAAGGTATACGCAAAGATGCGGTGGAGGCCGGTCTGATTTCTGTAGAGGTGTTCGATGTCGGTATTCAAGGACTACGCCGAACGACAGAGGCAGACGGCGTGTTTTGCTACACCTTCTTTAAGGCGATTGCTGTCAATCCTTGACTAACAAGCGCTGATCAACGACGGTTGGATGATCACTCACGACCCATCACATCTCAGGAAGGGGCGTAAGGGCATGTACGTCGCCCTGAGGCAGGAAGCAATCACAGAAGAAAGCATCAACGTAAAAAGCCCCCGCCGCAGTGCGACGGGGGCTTAAAGCTATCTAACTAGCTCATCAATCGCGGTAGAGACTA
>JBCBWI010000089.1:0-7677 GCA_039817185.1 Cyanobacteria bacterium J06648_16
GAAGCTCTTTCATGATTTCAATCTAGAGCTAACCCCTTCGTTTCTCAATCCCCGAGGGGGGGAGTTGAGCAATTACAATTTCTGAATGGACAGCAAACGGGTTGTGATCTACACTCCCATCTGATTTACTGTCTGGGTTAGAAATTCAAGCTGCTCGTCTGCCGACAGCTGCTCGGTCAGAGTGACCAGCTCTTGAACAGCGACGGACTGGCAGCCGGTAGCTTGCTGGCGAGAACCGTATGCGCGGACCAGCCGGTGCCAGAACGCCAGGCGAGTATTGGTGTCGAGTTCGCTGTAGGCACGGCTAAACCGGGTGTCGTGGTTGTTGAGAATATCTCGAATGACCCCGAACCGATCTGACTGATTGACTTGACCGACCTTACAGCTGAGACGATGGGCTAAGCTTGACCACCGTGCCCCGGCAACCCGGTCAGTAACGGTGTTGCCTATACGCGCGTAAACAGCCTTGATAAAATCGAACCGCTCAGCGCCCGATAGCCTGTGAAAAGCAGCCAGCGCCTGAGACGTCTGTGTAGCCGGCGCATGATCCGGTACCGCGTAGGTGGTTGGCTGATCGACCGTCGATAGGGTGGCTGAAGAAAGGTTTACTAAAGTCATGGTGAAAACCAAATATATATGAACGATTGAGGCCGGAGGAAAAACGAGCGACTCGCCGGGGGCATACGGTCGGGACAACGACCGCCTGATGGCACAGGCCAACTTATCTGCTGTTAACACAGATACTCGACGCAGCTCCTGTTGGTACAGGATTGCGCGCACTGGATATTAGCAGACCGTATTTGTACCGAATTGACCGCTACGGTGGCGAAGCCTGCTGAGTCAGTTAAAGTCAGTCAAATTCGGTCAAACAGAGTCAGGCAAACTACGCGTTGAACAGGAAAAAGGCTTGAACTCTTCCCTCTCCTTTGGTTTATCACATCACCCCAGCTTCTCTATGGGCAGTGCTGCTGGAATGGTGTAAACCAAACGAGATGGATAGAGACCGCATTCACACTGAGTTTGGCTGACTACTTGATCGGATAAGCACCAAACTGTAGGTAGGGACTTGATCTAGGCCGGTAGCCTAACCTGGTGCCCCACTGCTCGCTCGCTTCTCTTAACAGGATAACAACATAAAGCGGTCTTCGGAGCCTCGGATCGCCTTCATTTCTATGAACATGTCGGCATTGATCCCAGCTCCTTATCTAGACAAACACGATGCATTATCGTCTGTCACTACATCAATCTAAAGAAAATCCTAAGAATGGTTCAGGGGGTGCGATCGCACCCCCTGAACCTGCGACTCTGGTCGATTTCCCTAGCGTATAGATTCTGACAAACGGACTACTCGAACCCCAGTGCTCTAGTGCTATGGTCAGAGCGGCAAACCGCCTATATTCCCCTGTCGTCACCAGCCATGCTATTTACCACCGATCCACCCATCGCCGAAAAAATCCAGAAAATGCAGGGTCGGGTCCGCTGGCAACAGACTGCGGTGCTGGAACGGAATATTGACCAAACCCAACTATGGATCGACGACGGGCAAGCTGAAACTGAGTCCTTTTCATTTATGGTGCTGGGGGACAGCGGCACGGGGTGCTATCGGGGTGATCGCCCTCAGCGACGAGTCGCCGAGGCACTGTTGGCCCATGGTGAAGACGCCCGGTTCACGTTACACACCGGCGATGTTGTCTATCTGGTCGGTTCTAGCGAGCAATATTTTGAGAATTTTATCGAGCCCTACCGGGAGCACCTAGTTGGAGGGCACGCGCCGCGGCAGATTGCCTACGATCAGATGGTGTTTCAGCGGCCTGTTTTTTCTACCCTGGGCAACCATGACTACTACGATCTGCCAATTATCAGCGGCATCGCCTCTGTTGCGACGCGTCCGCTCCGTCGGTTATTGCAGACCTATGTTGACGTTGACCTGGGCTGGCACGGATCCTACACCGGAGATGCCTTTGCGCGGGCCTTTATCGACTACCTGCGAGGCGTCAATGAGGCTCAGCTAGCCGCCCACCTCGACCAACACTACATAGCCAAAAGCCCAGTAGGGAAGCGCTGCTTACGCTACGTCCCCGGTGAATTTACTCGCTTGCCTAATCGATACTACAGCTTCCGCTACGGGGGCATCGATTTCTTTGCGCTCGACTCCAATACTTTTAACACCCCTCGACCCATCGCCGATAACGCGGAGGGGCAGCAGCGACGGCAACAGCTTGAAAATAGTTTGCAGCAGCTGCGAGCCAGACAGAAGCAGTGCCTGGATGAAATCGCTCACTATCAGCATGCTGAGACTGCTGACGAGTCCTTGACCGATTTATCGGCAGAGGCGGAGCAGGTGGCAGAGCAAATTCGCGATATTGAAAAGCAGTTGGACGCGGTGAGTCAGCCAAATACGGTAGACCTTGACCAGCTCAACTGGTTGCGCGATCGCATCATTGCCTCCTGGCAAGACCCGCAGGCCAGAGGGCGAATCGTGTTCTTTCACCATCCGCCCTACGTGACGGAGGCAACCAAGTGGCCCCAGGGGCAAACCCTGGCCGTGCGCCGTAACCTGCGCAGCGTATTGACCGCAGTTGAAGGTCAGATCGGTCGCCAAACCCCTCCTCTGGTGGATCTGGTGATCAACGGCCATGCCCACTGTATGGAACATCTACAGACCGGCGATAACGGTTTGGCCGATGCCCGTGTCAACTACATCGTCTGTGGCGGCAGCGGCTATAGCCTGCGGCGACAGCGAACGAATGGCCCTATGATTCAAGAAGCCGTCGGTACAGAGATTCAACCCGTTGCTCACTCACAGCGCTACATTGGGCGGGCCGGACACGGTAGCGAAAAACAACGACCCTATTCCTGCCTGCGGGTTGAGGTGAAGGCAGGCAACCCACCCCAGTTTGTGGCGATTCCAGTGATTGCGGAGAAGAAGCACTACGAGTGGAAGACCTATGCCGATAAACCCTTTGAGTTAAGGTGAAGCTCTCACCCCTGCGACTGAGTTCAGGTTGAAGCCAGACACCTCTCATCAGGAGCCGCCGCACCGGGCTTATCTGGATATTGGGAAACGGCCCTAAGGAGAAAGGAAGCTTTCAGACGACCTAAGTTCGATCGGATAACCCGATCGAACTTAGCGATCATGAACCGCCCGAAAAACACCGTTAGGCAGAGTGCGGATAGGCCCTTTCGGCTGTCGGTAGTGGCGTCACCGACGCCATACTGCTAACAAACTTTGGCTCGGCATCGATGGAGCCTCCTTCAATCAGAAACTGACCTGCCTCAAACTCGCTGAGCAGAGCCTGATCGATCGGACTCAAATCCGGCGTAGGGTTAGCGCTCATCTCGGCCAGCGTTTCTTCGACCAACTCTAGCTGGGTTTCTGCGTCAGCCAATGCTGCAACCGAGTCAGTATCGAGTAGACCAACGAAAGGGGACAGAGTCTCACAGCGAGATGCTAGCTCGCCGACCTCGGTTTGAAGGGTTGCTTTTTCCTCTGAGAGGCTTTCAACAGTGGCTTCTAGCGCAGTTTTAGCCTTTTGTAAGGCGTTTAGCGTAGACTGCAGCGTTGCGGTCTCAGCCGACTGTCCCTGTAACCGCTCGGTCAGCTGGTGCTCCCGAGTAGTGGCAACCGCCAGCGCCGACTCAAGCTGGACCTGTTTCTCTTCCAGGCTGCGAATCTGATTAACTAGCTGGGCTTTTTCTTGTTGCCAGTGGCGGGCTTGCTGCTGATAGTGCTTGAGGGCCTTGAGTAGCGGGACTATTTGCTGCTTGAACGTCATGTGCTCGATATCGAGCTGCTGAAATTTGTCTGCGAGTGTTAGGTAAGCACGAGAGAGGCGCGTATACCGGTCAGCCGTCAGTTTCATAACGCTATTTATTAAGGGGGCTATCGGTCTCAATTTACAGTCATATAGTAAGGAGCCGCTTGGTTGTTACCTGTAGCTCTTATTACTTATTTAATAGAATGCAACCTGGCTCATGTGAGTCCTAAAGATAGCGCTAGCACGTGTAAGCAATGTCTGTGGCGGCGGGATCGCGATCGCAACCCTCAACACCCGCCAATCAAATACTGCTGCCATCATGGCAGACCCTGACATTGCTTTGTTACGTTGTATAAACTCAGGCGCTTCGCGGGGATGAGGGGATCCCTATTCATCCCCGAAGCGCACACGGTTGGCACCTAAGCCTTTTTTAGCCAGCTAAACATGGCCCGCAGGTCTTGCCCGACGGTTTCGATGGGATGCTCGGCTTCGCGACGGCGGATGGCATTGAACCCTGCCTTGCCCGACTGATTTTCGAGGACGAACTCACGAGCAAATTGGCCGGTCTGAATCTCCTTGAGAATCTGGCGCATTTCCTTGCGAGTTTCGTCGGTAATGATCCGCGGACCGCGCGTGTAGTCGCCATACTCAGCCGTATTCGAAATGCTATCGCGCATTTTTGCCAGACCGCCCTCGACCACCAGGTCCACAATCAGCTTCACTTCGTGGAGGCACTCAAAGTAGGCCAACTCAGGCTGATAACCGGCTTCAACCAGGGTCTCAAAGCCTGACTTAATCAGCTCGCTGAGGCCACCGCACAGCACTACCTGCTCACCGAACAGGTCGGTCTCGGTCTCTTCCCGGAAAGTCGTTTCCAGAATGCCTGCGCGGGTACCGCCGATCCCTTTGGCGTAGGCCATTGCCCGGTTACGAGCCTGACCGCTAGCGTCTTGATAAATGGCGAACAGACAGGGGACACCCTGTCCTTCTTCGTAGGTGCGGCGCACCAGATGACCGGGGCCTTTGGGGGCGATCATGACCACGTCCACATTCTCGGGGGGCACGATCTGAGCAAAGTTAATATTGAAGCCGTGGGCAAAGGCCAGAATATTGCCCTCTTTGAGGTTAGGGGCAATGCTCTCGTTGTAAACCGCCTTTTGAACCTCATCGGGCAGCAAAATCATGATCAGGTCGGCCACGGCGGCAGCATCGGCCACGGGCTTAACCGTAAGCCCTTCGGCCTCGGCCTTAGCAGTGGAGCGGCTACCCTCGTATAGGCCCACGACGACGTTGACGCCGCTGTCTTTTAGGTTGAGCGCATGGGCGTGCCCCTGGGAACCGTAACCGATGATGGCAACGGTCTTGCCGTTGAGCAAGTCGAGGTTGGCATCACTGTCGTAATACATCTGGGCCATTATTCAAAGATCTCCTTTCTGGGACGGATGTGCAGCCTTACTAAGTGCAGCCTTTGATCCTATCAAACCTTCTGACCCTGTAGGGATGCCAAATCATGACGCTTGAATTGAAAACCGATTCCCACCCGCCCCGTTCGTTTCCTGCTCGCTTGCATGTGTTGCTAGCGAGCGCTGCAACCGTAGGTTTAGTCATCCGTCGGGGACCGGCCAAACAGGTCGCGACGCTGCTGTGGGACCGGAAAACGGATCAGTTTACCCTGGGCCAGTGGTTGAAAGGCAGGATTTACGAGCGCCGCTGCGACCTGTCGCCGGATGGGAAGTACTTTATATATTTCGCAATGAACGGTCGCTGGCGAGGCGAGGCAAAGGGCTCCTGGACGGCGGTATCGCGAGCGCCCTACCTGAAGGCGCTGGTGCTATACCCTAAGGGCGACTGCTGGAACGGCGGCGGCCTATGGACGGGGCGGCGGCAGTACTGGCTCAACGGCGGATGCTACTACGCGCCCCTGCATCAAACGTCGGAGATAGAGCGGGACGAGGCGTTTCAGCCTACCGACTATTTTGGCGGTGAGTGCCCCAGTGTGTATTACCCACGCCTGATGCGCGACGGCTGGACCCTGGCCAACCGCGAAAAGCAGCCCAGCGGGCAGAGCGCAACGATCTTTGAAAAACCGATTGGGAAAGGGTGGCAGCTACGGAAAATTGCCCATGCCCAGATTGGGCCACCGCCGGGGAAGGGGTGCTATTGGGATGAGCACGAGCTGATCAACCTGAAGACGGATGAGTGGCTGGCTTACCCCGATTGGGAATGGGCCGAGGTGGATGGGAACTCGCTGGTTTGGGCGACTGGAGGCAAGCTGTTTCGAGGGCGGCTCGGTAAGACGGCGCTGTTTGACGAGCGGGAGATTTATGATTTCAACGACATGCAGTTTGAGCCAATTGAAGCGCCTTACTAAAACGGATATGCTGTCCAGCTTTACTCGTTATCCCAGGGCCATTTAGGAGGTTTTGTTCCCATCTCTGTGGCGGCTGACCAGGAAAGGTACAGCACCAGAAATATGATGCTGAGAACAAAAATAGGCAGGTCGTCGGGCATGAGAGTTTAGTTTAGTGCTGGACAGGTGCGATCTCGATTGCCTCCCTGCCCATTTGAAATCATCTACTCCCGAGAATATCCCGTTTTATCGACATTATGGCCTCGGGGCTGTCGGCACGATTCAGATCGGAAAATCACCGCAGATTTTCCTGTGCTGCGTTAGCCAAGGCCCTCTGCTCAGGTAAAGATTTAGGCGAAGCCGCTCTGAATCTAAAGACAACTTCGCTACTTGCTCTAACCTCCAACGTCCATTACAAGGAGAACCGCCGTGTCTCGCTATCGCCATAGCTTGCCTCAGCTTTCCCACGATTTATTCCTCACTGATGGTGGTATTGAAACTACCCTGATCTTTATTGAGGGGCTGGATTTACCCGAATTTGCCGCCTTTGATTTGCTCAAAAACGACGCGGGATATCGGGCCCTGTATGACTACTTCCATACCTACGCCACAATGGCCCGTCACTACAACGTCGGCCTAGTGTTAGAAAGCCCAACCTGGCGAGCTAATCCGGACTGGGGCATCCAACTGGGCTACGACCATAAAGCTTTGAGCGCAGCAAATCATAAGGCGATCGCCCTGCTACATACCCTTCGTCAGAAATACGAAACTGAGCAGAGCCGTATGGTCATCAGCGGTTGCGTGGGTCCTCGGGGTGACGGCTATGTACCTGCCAACGCCATGTCCGCAGCTGAAGCCCAACAGTACCATCAGTCTCAAATAGGTGATTTCAATGCAGTGGGGGTCGATATGGTCACGGCTATCACGATGAATTATGTAGAAGAAGCGATCGGTATTACACGAGCTGCTCAGACAGCGAGCATCCCAGTGGTCATTTCCTTTACCGTAGAAACCGACGGTCATCTGCCCAGCGGGCAATCGTTAAAGGCGGCTATTGAGCAGGTTGATCGGGAGACAAAACGCGGTCCTGCCTATTACATGATCAATTGCGCTCATCCTACTCACTTTGCCAGCAAGGTTACTGTGGATGAACCTTGGCTAAATCGTATCCAGGGTCTGAGAGCTAATGCCTCTACCAAAAGCCATACCGAACTGAACGAGGCCGAAGAACTGGACGATGGCAATCCCAACGAGCTAGGCAATCAATATCGTGTATTGAGAGGCAAGCTAAAAAACTTGAATGTGTTGGGTGGCTGCTGTGGTACCGACGAACGCCATGTGGACGCTATCTGTCAGGCCTGTCTGCCTCTATTCTGGACCCACCTATCGACCAGCGAGATCGCGGTCTGACTGTTTGCTTACCGCATTAATTTTTGGGTAGTGCACTAATGTAAAGGATAGAGAAAAATACGAGTTATCTACTAAAGCCTGAGGTAATTGCTCAACTCCCCCCCTCGGGGATTGAGAAACGAAGGGGTTAGCTCTAGATTGAAATCATGAAAGAGCTTC
>JBCBWI010000008.1:0-126255 GCA_039817185.1 Cyanobacteria bacterium J06648_16
TCTTTCTTTAGGAATTATTCTCATCTAAAGAAAGATTAAGTCCTTATTGAAATCTGATGTCATTAAAATATTCTGGCTGTAGATCACCGCACAGAGCGAAGAGCTCATACTAACCATGACAAAACGACTGAAAACGGCAGAACTATTTCTGTCCCTCGGATTAGTGACCACGTTTGCTGTAGCCTGCACGCCACCCACGGCTGAGGATGCCACTCCCGACAGTACTGAAACGGAATTAGGAGAGGTTGCTGTTGAAGGCGGCGAAGGTGGCGAGGGCGGCGAGGGTGGCGAGGGCGGCGAAGGCGGTGAAGGCGGTGAAGGGATCGCATACAGCGAAGGTGAGCAGGCCAATGCTGACTTTCAAGACAGGCTCAGCGGCCCCGAACTGCTCGACGCCTTACAGGACGGCGGTCATGTTATCTACTTTCGCCATGCGCAGACTGAACGCGACTACGCTGACCAGGCCGACCCCAACATGAGTTTGGATGACTGTGAGACTCAGCGGAAGCTCAGTGATGTGGGAATTAACCAATCAAAGGAGATTGGCGCAGCCTTCGAGGCTAACGCCATCCCTGTTGGGAACGTGATTACCAGTGAATACTGCCGGGCCTGGCAGACAGCAGAACTGGCATTCAATCGTCATCAGAAAGACCCACGGCTAAACTTCTTGCCCTTTGAAAATTACACCGAGGCTCAAGTTGAAGAGATGAGGGAGAACGTAATGCCGCTTTTGACTGCAGTGCCTGACGTGGGACAAAACACCATCATTGTTGGCCACGATGATATTTTTGAAGCCGCCACCGGGATTTATCCTGCCCCTCAAGGGTTGGCCTATGTAATGACGCCCGACGGCACTGGCGGCTTTGAACTGGTGGCAAATGTACTACCCGAAGAATGGGCAAGCCTAGCCAACTAGACTCCAGCAGGGGCACTTAACTGTGCCCCTGCTGGAGTTTCAAGGTCGAAAAATAACTTGCCCGGTTGGGTGTTGATCACGCTGCCCAGCGGCGTAACAGATTCGAAATGCTCTTTGAGATCAGGTCGAATTCGGCTGTTTTACCCTGCTGAGCAAACAGAGACCGACGAGCGGTATCCAAGTCGAACAAAATCTCTCGCTGAGCAGGGTCACGAACCCAACTTTGTACCCAACCGACGGCAACAAATCGTACCCCCTGAGTTACTTCATTCACCCTATGCAGAGTAGAGGATGGATAGAACAAGCCTGTGCCCGCAGGCAATTTGTAGACCTGCTCATCGTCGGCACCCTCAATCACCAGTTCACCCCCTTCATAGGCCTCTGGCCCATTGAGGAAGAGGGTGAATGAAACATCGGCCCGGTACTGTCTCATCAGCGCATTATCTGCATGGGTACCGTAGGACATGCCCATTTCGTAGCGGCTCAGCAGGATGGTATGAATCTGCCTGGGGCGTACCGCTGATTGGAACAGCGGGTGCTTTTGCAGCGCTGTTTTGATCTGTTCTTTGAGCGCTTTGGCGTCAGCAGACTTGAGCTGTTCGTTGTGTTTGACCTGTTTGGCGTACCAGCCTGCCGTCAGCTTGCCATCCACAAATTCAGCCGTCTCAAGAACGGACAGAATCTGATGCCGCTCTTCAGGTGAGAGGAGATCGGGGATTTCGAATCGCATGCTATTCCCAGCCAACTCGATCGACGAGTTTGACCACGTCTGGGTTGTTGCGACCGTAGGCAGAGACGTTGACTTCATCGACCTTAAACTCACCCAACTCAGCCACGACTGGGTCTATGTCAATGCCTTCAACCACAGGATATTCGTTGTTGCTTTGGGCAAAAACGGTCTGAGCATCGGGGCTTACCAGGAATTCTAGAAATGCGATCGCATTTTCCTCATTTTCAGCACCCGCAATGACACCCACGCCGCTAATGTTCACGTGGGTACCCCGCCCGTCCTGATTAGGGAAAAATACGGCAGTTTTGCTAATTACATCCTGGTCGCTGGCCTCTTCTGACTTAGCCATGCGGGCCCAGTAGTAGTGATTCACAATGGCTACATCACACTGACCGGATGCAACCGCTTCAATCTGAGCGACATCGCCACCGTCCGGTTGGCGGGCGAAGTTGTTGACGAGTCCTTTCGCCCAAGTTTCGGTTGCGTCTAAACCCTCAGTTTCAATCATGGAACCGAGCAGTGACTGATTGTAGATATTACCTGAGCTGCGGACGCATACCCGCCCCGCCCAGTCTGGCTCGGCGAGCGCTTCATAGGTCGATAGTTCGGCGGGGTCTACGGCTGCTTGGCTATAGACAATGACCCGAGCGCGTTTGGTCAGGCCGTACCACAGACCGTCGGGGTGTCGTAGGTTTTCAGGTACAGCAGCGTCGAGTACTGCGGAAGAGACCGGTTGAAAGATACCGGCTTCTTCGGCACGCCACAGACGTCCGGCATCAACAGTGATGAATACATCGGCAGGGCTATTTTCGCCCTCGGTCGTAATACGCTCGATCAGTTCGTCGGATTTACCCTCAACGACATTGACCTCAATGCCGGTTTGCTCGGTAAAGCGGTCGAATAGTTCGTCATCGACATCGTAGTGACGGGCCGAGTAGATATTGACCTCGCCAGCGTCGTTTGCATTGAGTGGGCCCGCACCATTGTCAGCTTCTTGGGACTGATTAGCGCAGCCCACAAGTCCTATGGCACCCACTGAAACTATTGCTATTAGATGCTTTGAGCTAAACTGAGTCGTTCTTGCCATGCCCGTATCTATCTACGTAATTGAAAGTTATTTCTATTATGCATTGTGATGGGAACGATTTCTGGCTGAAAACTCTGAGTTTTTTATCAAGAATAGAATGCATCAATAGATAAATTGCGTGTTGGAATGTCCTCCAATCCTTTCAACTGTAGCTAATACAGACCAAACGGCGGTGAACCTGCTGCTCTCGCCAAAGCCCTTAAAGATTTTTATTCTCAATATGCAAATCATAAAAATATTCAATATCTACAGAAGGCCCTTTGAAAATACTTGTTTGCGAGGATTGATCGGATATTAAATGAAATTCAATGTCATTAGTGTGCAATACTCAAAGCGTATTTCAACTGAGAAGTGGGGTTATCACAGCGTTATGAGATTTTCACGCAGATCGCTTATCGTCAGTGGGGCAGCGTCCACGGCTGCGTTTACAGCGACTCAGGTGTTCCGTCCACGCGTCGGGCGGGCCCAAAGCGGTGTCGTCAATCTGTACTCGTCACGGCATTACAACACTGATGACGAGCTGTACGACAGCTTTACTCGGCAGACCGGCATACAGGTAAATTTGCTAGAGGGCAATGCAGACGAACTGTTAGAGCGAATTCAAAGCGAAGGCAGCAACAGCCCTGTGGATGTTTTTATGACGGTGGACGCAGGTCGGTTATGGCGAGCCGATCAGCTCGGCATTTTTATGCCGGTTTCGTCAGAAACGCTAGCGTCGAGAATTCCTAATAGCTTGCGTCATCCAGACGGTCACTGGTACGGCTTCTCAAAGCGGGCGCGGGTGATCATGTACAACAAAGATCGAGTTGATCCCAGTGAGCTATCGACCTACGAAGACCTGGCTAACCCCAAATGGCGTGGAAAGGTACTGACCCGTTCATCTAGTAATATCTACAGCCAGTCGCTGACGGCTTCAATGATTGAATCGTTAGGAGCAACAGAAGCGCAGGTATGGGCTGAGGGACTAGTGGCAAATTTTGCCCGTCAGCCAGAGGGAAATGACCGGGCACAGATTGAAGCCGCTGCTGCTGGGGTGGGAGAGATTGCGATCGCAAACACCTACTACCTCCCCCGTTACGCCAAGGACGAAGACCCAGCCAAACAGGCCGTGTTTGACAAGATCGGTGTCTTTTTCCCGAACCAGCAGGATCGAGGAACTCATGTGAACATCAGCGGTGCTGGGGTCGTGGCCTCTGCCCCTAATCGAGATAACGCTATCCAGTTCTTAGAGTACCTCTCTAGCCCGGTGGCTCAGGTCTTTTTTGCGCAGGGTAACAACGAGTACCCAGTTGTGCCCGGTACGCCACTGGACCCGATTGTTGCAGGGTTTGGCTATTTTGAGAGCGCGGATATGAATGTTAACGTCTATGGTGAACATCAGGCCGAAGCGGTTCGCATCATGGACCGAGCGGGCTGGGCATAGCCAGCAACAACTTTCACCATACGCTCCGACAGCGCAGGTTCGACTGAACCTGCGCTGTTCTATGGACGGCTCTTGGCAACCTGCCAGCTAAGGACAATCACCGGAACTAACCCCACTAGCAAAATCATCAATGCCGGGGCAGAGGCTTCAACCAGGCGCTCGTCTGACGCGTATTGATAGACCCGCACTGCCAGGGTATCGAAGTTGAAGGGGCGCATCACTAGCGTTGCAGGCAGCTCTTTCATCACATCGACAAATACCAGCATGATTGCAGTGAGCAAGCTGCTGCCCATCAGCGGGAGATGGACTCTAAACAATGTACGTGTGGGTGAACAGCCCAGACTGCGAGATGCATCATCCAGGCTCGGGCGGATTTTGCCCAGACCCGATTCAACGGTGCTGAGAGAGACGGCCAGGAAGCGGACCAGGTAGGCGAAAATCAGGGCGAAGACGGTACCGCTGATGAGCAGGCCAGTGGCCAGGCCGAAAGTCGTCTCAATCCACTGAGCGATTACGGTATCGAAGCGAGCAACGGGAATTAAAATGCCGACAGCGATAACCGCGCCGGGAATGCCGTAGCCCATAGAGGCCAAACGGACGCCTAAACGCATTGGCCGACTCGGATTCAGCCGTTGACCATAGCCAAGCAGTAGGGACAGTGCGATCGCAACCCCGGCTGTTACCCCCGCTAAGATCAGGCTGTTGGTCGCCAGCTCAAAAAAGTTGTCGTCCATTGTCTCTTCCCAATGGGTCAGGGTCATCTGTAGCAGCAGCCCACCGGGAACCAGCAGTCCGAAGAGAATAGGCAGCAGGCAGGCACCCGTTGCAAACCAACCCCGCCCGCCCCGCAGTCTGTAAGCCGTCGGGGTTTGAGCGCTGTTTTTTGCCTGGTAGTACTTTGCCTGTCGGCGCGACCCCCGCTCTAGCAAGATCAGCGCCAGGATAAACAACATCAGCATGGCTGCCAGCTGCGCCGCCGCTACCCGCTCACCCATGCCAAACCAGGTCCGGTAAATGCCCGTGGTAAAGGTTGGCACACTGAAATACTGCACCGTCCCAAAATCGTTGAGCGTTTCCATTAGCGCCAGGGCTAGCCCTGCCATGACTGCCGGACGCGCCAGGGGAAGGGCCACTTTGACAAAACTCTTCCAGGGGCCGCAGCCGAGAGACCGGCTGGCCTCAAGCGTACAGACCGATTGCTCGAGAAAGGCCACACGGGCCAGCATGTAAACGTAGGGATAGAGGGTGAGGCTAAACATTGCGATCGCACCCCCCACTGAACGCACATTGGGGAACCAGTAGTCCGCGACACTTTCCCACCCGAAGAGCGTCCTCAGTCCGGTTTGAACCGGCCCATAGTACTCCAGCCACTCGGTGTAGGTGTAGGCCAACAGATACGCTGGGGCAGCCAGCGGCAGCAGCAGTGCCCATTCAAACCAGCGACTGCCCGGAAAGCGGCACATCGTTACTAGCCAAGCGGTTCCCACACCCAGGATCAGCACGCCCACAGCAACCCCAACCATCAGCAGGAGGGAGTTGGTCACGTACTGAGCCAGTACCGTACTCGCTAGGTGAGCCCAAACCTCCCCCGTGTCGGCAAAGACGCTGCCCAGCACCACCAGCACTGGCAGGGCAACTAGCCCCGCCACGAGCCAAACGCCTAACGTCCAGCGACTCGGCCAGGTCACCCGCCCCGCTGCGGATTTAATGGATTGGGGCACCGTTAAGCCTGCCATTTTGCCTGCGCATCTACCTAAAACTGCTTCACTAGCCTAGCTGCCTCAGCGCCTCTAGGCTGATCACTTCGAGTGTAATCACGTAGACCGCCCGTCCCAACCCATCTGAAAAGATACTCAAATAAAACGTCTGTCCGTCTCGCCAACTGGGGTTGCTCACGCTGTAAACAAGATAACCTGGCTCGTCAGTCAGGTGATCGCTGACCTGATAGCCCTGGTTTTGCAGCTCAGCAATCAGATATCGGGCCGCTGAGCGGTAGCTGCCGATGTTGGACAGCAGGCCACAATTGTTGATGCCGTAGCACCCTATCTGTACATCGCTCATGTGCGGAAAGTCGTCGGCAAAGGGGACGACTGCACCACTTTCGAGGGGTGGATCGGTGGGTAGTGGATCGGCGGGCAGTGGATCGGTGGACAGCTCTGGTTCTGAGACTGGCGTCAGCAGATCGGTGTCGGGCGTCTCTGGCGAAAGAGCGGGCTCCAGTGCGATTTCATCTTCATTCGCTATCGGCGCTTCCTCGACAGCGTCTTCGATCACTATTTCATCGAATGGCTGGGCAGCTTCCTTGGCATTAGGCGGTTCCGCAAGGGGGGCTGGAAACGTTCTTGCAGGCGGCTCAGGTTCGGTCACCGCTGGTCGCTGCGTGACAGGAATGATGGCTAGCGGTGGCATTGCTTTTTGCTCAGGTAGCTGCAGCTTACCTAGTGGGCGCATGGGCAGCATCAGTGCCAGTCCGTGCAAACCCACTGAGACCAGCAGCAAGACCCAGCCGAGTCCACAGCTCAGTTTACGATTCCGAAACGGCGGGCGCTTCATTGTCAAAATGCTGATCGATCAGCTTGGGAATCTGATTGGGAGAAACGCGAGTGTACTTAGCCTTATCTGGCATCACCACCATATTGGGACCGGCCTTGCAGCGATCCATGCAGCCGGTTTTCTTGAGTTCGACTGGGTCTGAGCGATCGGATTGTGAGAGGGTCAGTGCGATCGCACTACAGACGGCCTCACTGCCTCGCTTCCGGCAGCTTGATTTGTTACAGACCAGAATACGGGCAGGCTTCTTCTTGGTCCTAACAGCCGTTACCTTGTCATCCGCTGTTTTGATCTGTGCTTTTGTGGAACCAGCTGCCGCGACTGGAGATGCAGGCCCTGACGTCTCAGCGGCTGTAGAACCGTCACCGATTCTGACCACGTCTATGGCCTTAAGTTTCGGCTCGCCCGTATGTTTATCAATTTTCTGTCGTCCGACGACTCTGAGCCTGTCGTTTACGGCCAGATAGCGAAACAAAATCAGCTGCAATTCTTTCGAAAGCTTAATGCGGTGTTCGCCGGTCTCAGTTGTGAGGCGAAGATATCGGAAGGGAGACTTACTGCCCGCTTCGAAGCCAGCAAATTGTCCTTCTAGCCGAAAATTGATATCGCTTCTCATAGGCTTAGGGTTTGTGACTGAATATCGGAGGGCGTTTGTCAGCTAGCATTCTTCAGCTAGTGTTCATTTTAGCTTACAACCTCAGCTTAATGAGAAAATATCCCACTGCCAATATTGAGCCGATGTCGCGACATTAACGCCAACGGGGGTTGCCAGACCAGCAAAATTAGCCTAAGAGGCTTTACCCTCGTGATTTTTGGGCAGATCAGGCAAATTGCTTATGTGAAGAAAGCTCCGCTCATTGCTAAAGGTGCATCCGAGTGTACAAACTTATTTTGCTATATTATTGACAATAATTACCATTTATATTTGAATACAAATGGGTAATGTTCTGTGCAATGGTCACAAAAAGGCAATGGTCACAAGAAGGCAATGGTCACAAAAAGGCAATGGTCACAAAAAATGATCACAAAAAAAGGCTCCCTTACGAGAGCCTAGGTATTGGTGAGCGATGGCTAGCTGGGCTAGTTATTGTTGAACACTACCAGCGTGTCATTGGCCAGAAAGTGACCCAGGTGATAGGCCCGTTCTTCGGTTTTGAGCAGGATGGTTTCGTAAAGGTGTCGTGTTGCCCGGTCGCCCAAGCTCTCTGTCTGGGAAGCGTTGCGGCGTAGCAGCTGGATGATGGCCTGCTCCCCTGCCAGATCATGCTCAACCATTGCACGGCAGTAGTAGGTACCATCAGGCTCGGGTGTAAAGCAGCACAGCTCAGCTAGCTTGCTAAAGCTAGCGACGGGTACACCACCCAGCCCGTCTAGCCGTTCGCCTAGATCGTGAACGTGTTCGCGGGTTTGCTCATAGCCGTCTTGGAAGAACTCGTGCAGCTGATAAAATTCAGCGCCTTCAACGACAAAGTGATGCTTTTGGTACTGAATGTACATCGCCTGAAAACTAGCAAGCGCTACGTTGAGTCCCTCACACACGGGTTCAGTAACGGTTTTTTCTAACGCGATAACGTTGTTGGTAACCTGACCAAAAGGAGTGACCAGTATAGATGAGTTAGTCATGAAACGATCCTGGTTGATGTTGTGTTAATGGAACGGTTTTACATCAGTGACGTTGAGCTTTATTCAAACGTTACTGTTGCATCCAGCAACCGTCTATAACGCCATCCTATCTTATTGAGAATTGCAAAACCCTATTCCTGTATACGGTTTTGGTTAATTCACCTAGTACATATTCTCAATAAGAAACGCCATCAGCCTGGCTAGGGCACATTGCAACTGAAGCGAAGCCTAGCAAATGATTGCGCGTCAAAAGGCTTTAGAAGCCGGTGCTCCTCAGTCTCAATTTCCTAGGTTCCGTGACAGCATCTATAGTCCCTATAAAAGGAAATCGCAAAATATCTTTTGCCTTAAGAACACATTTCTGCTGACCGTTTTTGCACTATTGAAATTAACTTCTATCTAATCTTTTGGAAAATTTAGAATTGATAACTTTTTGCTACCCGGCTTGACTCTTTCTTATCCCTGATACTCTCTATGCTTCAAATAGACTGTTTCGATCGCTGGCAGGTTTATTTTCGCCTATGTGAGTTAGGCATTCGCTGCACCTGTCAGAGCTATCAGCCGCTACAGGTTGAAGTCACCACGCCTCAATCTGTTGTGCAGATTCAAAGCGTGCTGGCACAGGTGACGCAATCTCGCTTAGAGCTGGCTTGTTGGCTAGATACTTGTTGGCAGCTGACCGCCTAGGCTGAGCAATGGCAGAGGATGTTACGCAAAAGAAATCGCGGGCCTATTGTCAGACTAATTGCACGCACTAATTTCAGTGAGCATCAATCGAATCAATCTTTAGCAATCGCCTGATACAGACTGCAGATTTCATCAATTACCGCTGCTGCGGAGAGATCGTCTGTCACAATTTCAAGCGCGCCTTCGGCTTTACGGAGGGGAGAAATTTCGCGGGTGCTGTCTTTACGATCGCGTTCAGCGATGGTGGCTTCTAGCTCAGACAACTCTGGTACTGGCTGGGCCTGGGCCGCTAGGTCGCGCTGTCGGCGGCGGGCCCGCTCTTGCACCGAGGCAGTTAAGAAAATCTTTAGCTCCGCATGGGGGAAGACATGGGTGCCAATGTCGCGACCGTCGGCAACGATGCCTCCCTGCAAACCGTACTGCTTCTGCTGCTGCACCAACGCCTGTCGGACGGCACCCTGGGCGGCAACGGCTGATACCTGGGCCGTTACCTCGGCTGTGCGAATGGCCTGGGTTACCGATTCGCCGTTGACCCACACCTCTGGTGGCTGTGGGTCGGTGTGGTCGCCCCCCTGAGAGGTTAACTTGATTTCACACTGAGGCAACAGTTCGGCAACGGCAATCTCGTCTGTGGGGTCAGCGTCTTTTGACAGGACAAACCAGGTGAGCGCTCGGTACATCGCACCTGTATCTAGATATAAAAGCCCCAGCTGGTGGGCGATACGGCGAGCAACGGTCGATTTGCCCGCGCCCGCTGGCCCATCAATGGCGATGATGGGCTGACGCGTACGCAGCAAAATATTGTCAATCAAACGGGTCGCACCGAGGTGCGCAGCAATCGCTAACATTCCAATGGTCTCAACGGTGTGTAGGGGCTCTAGCGTGTCTGGGTGAACCAGCTCAATGTACTCGGACTTGAGGGCGGGGGCAGTTTTGAGGGTTTCGATCACGGTCTGAATCAGGGGCTGGTGCGATCGGACCCCGGCCTTAAATAGTGCTTGTGCAGCAGAAAGTGCCTGGTAAAGTATAGCGGCTTGCTGAAGTTCTGATGGACTTAAATATTGATTTCTTGAGCTGAGGGCAAGGCCGGATTGAGATCGCACCGTTGGACAGCCCACAATTCGTCCAGGCAGGTTGAGATCGCGGACCAAGCGTCGAATAATGGCCAGCTGCTGGGCATCTTTTTGCCCAAAGTAGGCGCGATGGGGGCGGACCAGATTGAGTAGCTTAGTCACTACGGTCGCAACCCCCTCAAAATGTCCTGGGCGCGACTGCCCGCATAGTCGGCGGGTCATTGCCGGGGGGGGCACGACATTGAAGAACTGCCCGGTCAGGCTCTGTCCGTACAGTGACGTTACTTCAGGCGCAAACACGACATCCACGCCAGCTGCCCGACACTGAGCGGCATCCGCAGCCAGGGGGCGAGGGTAGCGCGCTAAGTCTTCGTTGGGGCCAAACTGTAGCGGATTCACAAAGATGCTCACCACCACGAGATCGTTGGCCTTGCGAGCCCGGGCCATCAGGCTCAGATGGCCTTCGTGTAGTGCGCCCATCGTAGGCACGAGCCCGACCGTACCAGAGACCTGCCTGCGCCAGCAGCCGAGCCCTTCGACGGTCTTGAGTAAGCGCATGATTATCCACCAGGAACAGCGGAAAGCCCCTACAGACTGTAAGGGCTTTCCAAGAACGTTAGAGGCGTGAGCAGACCTCTGTCTTCAGTTTAGGAGAATGAAGGCCGACGGCCCAAACCCTACAAATCGTGTCCAGTCTAGGGGCTTTGCGTCTTCCGCTGGAAAAATATCGGGTCTGGGCAGGGTTAGGGGCTAATTCCCCAGGACTTCTAGCTGGACAGGGCCAACGCCCGCAGACCGCAGGCCAATTGCACCCGCCGCCCCGGCAGAGAGGTCAATGACGCGCCCACCGCTGAAAGGACCCCGGTCGTTGATCCGCACCACCACCTGGCGGCCGTTGTTCAGATTGGTCACCCGCACCCGAGTACCAAAGGGCAGGTAGCGATGTGCAGCGGTCATGGCATTTTGGTTAAAGACCTCGCCGCTGGCGCTGCGCCGACCGTGGAAACCCGGACCATACCAGGAGGCCATGCCGCTCGATACGGAACGAACCGCCACGGTTTGAGGGGCGGGCTCAGGGGCAGGTCGCCCTTCAATTTCGGTTAGCGGCTCGACATTGCCCAACAAACGACGCAGGCGGTTAGTCACCTGCAGGGTGTCCTCAGCAATATTGCCGGTGGCATCGGGCAGGGTGACCTGGTCATTGAGAACGACAAAAACCGTGTCGCCTACCATGACTTCAAACCGCTCATCGTCTGCGCCCCAACGGGCTGAGATGGTCTCAGCGTCAATGCCCGCCTGATACATCTCGTCGATCTGGTCGGCAAAGGCGTTGGCTCTTACGGCCGGATCGGTGGCTGTCACAGCTGCTGTCCCAGAATCTTCGGCCTTGTCGATAGAATCAGGGCCAGCAGATTCGCCGCCAACAAAGGTCAGGAGTGGGATATCTCTCAAATAGAGTGTTGCCGCCTGGGTCTCGTCTAGCGAGTGGGAAATGACTTGGGAGAGTGACGGGGCTGCCTCACTGACGGCTACCAGCGAATCAGGAGATGAAGGGGTTGCCTCAGTCGCTTCGGGTGGGAAAGATTGTTCGGCTAGCAGTTGCTCAGGGGCTGCCGCTGGAGTCGTGTCAAGTACAGGGTCAGGTGTTTGGGCTTGCCCAGTTGTCGGGCTGAGCGCGGGAACGAGCAGCGCTGCTGCCAAACCGCTGATGATTTGATATTTCATAGGTCAGAAAGGTTTACCAAAACTGACGCTGCTACATCGGCATAGCCGATCGATGGAGCTTGGAAGTCTCATAGCGGGGCGTCGGGAGGTAGACATCGATTATCTCTGTAGACAGATTTTGCTCGGACGATGGCTAACCTATCACAAACCGATTTTGGGTGGAATCCGCGTTTTTCGCTCCGATCCCCGGTTCCCCAGCTTTATCTCAACTTCATAAACTGGATAAATCGGTCACCCGTCAGCCATTGTGCCCTCTCCGTAAATTACCGAGGTGACGCTGGCTGTTTGCGAATTGTTATAGCTACTCTCACAGGTGTTGCGAAATATTAATCAAATAGAGGCTGTTTTTAATGCAATTAGTTGCATTGAATTCTTCCAGAAAGGGTGAAACTTGATGAATTGATGACAGGCATCGGGCGCGCGAGTCCTGGATTTCGTTCTGAATTACGGGCGAGTGCGATCGCGATCACACCCACCCAGTAAAGTTGATGAGTTCAACTCATCAAACAAGCTCATGGACTATCGGCAGGCAGGCGTAGACGTCGAAGCGGGCCGCGCCTTTGTAAACCGCATTCGTGAAAAGGTCGAAAGTACCCGCAGACCCGAGGTATTGGGCGGATTGGGCGGTTTTGGTGGCCTCTTTCAGCTGCCCAGCGGCTACCGAGAGCCCGTGCTGGTCTCCGGCACCGACGGCGTTGGCACCAAGCTCAAGCTCGCCCATCAGCTAGACCGTCATGACACCATCGGTGTCGATCTCGTCGCCATGTGCGTCAACGACGTGCTGACCTGCGGGGCCGAGCCGCTGTTCTTCTTGGATTACCTAGCGACGGGCAAGCTCGCACCGGAGCAGCTCGCGGCGGTCGTCAGCGGGATTGCCGAGGGCTGTCAGCAGACCGGCTGTGCCCTGTTGGGCGGCGAAACGGCGGAGATGCCTGGTTTCTATAATCCTGGCGAGTATGACGTGGCTGGCTTCTGCGTGGGCATTGTCGAAAAAAGCCAGATTTTAACCGGCGACCGGGTGCAGGTCGGGGATGCGGTGATCGGCCTGGCGAGTCGCGGTGTCCACAGTAACGGTTACAGCCTGGTCCGTAAGATTGTGGCCGAGAGCGCTAGCGCCAACGGGCAAATCGGTTATGACTGGTCAGCGCAGCCTGCCTTACTGAATGGGATGAGCCTGGGCGAGGCGCTACTGCAGCCGACCCAGCTGTACGTTCAATCCGTTCGAGCCGCGCTATCAGCGGGGCTCGAAATCCACGCGATGGCCCACATTACGGGCGGCGGCCTGCCGGAAAATCTGCCCCGGTGTTTAGGCGAGCGGCAGTCTATATATATAGATTCAAATAGTTGGCCGGTACCCACGATCTTTCAATGGCTGCAAACCGCCGGTTCGGTCTCGGATGCCGACATGTTTGAAACATTTAACATGGGCATTGGCTACGCTCTGGTGGTGCCGCCTGCCGCTACATCACCGATACTGCAGCACTTTGAAACCCATTCAATTTCCGCCTACAAAATTGGCGACGTGGTTGAGGGTACGGGAATGGTGCTTGGTCTACCAGAACGCTAGGATACGGTCAGATCGATTACCATTCGCTACGAATTAATTGGAGGCAGAGACCTTGACTGTTCGGACAGGAAGCTGGCAGCCCGCTGCGATCGCACTGATCGCCATCATCATTGGGCTCGTTGCCACCAGCAGTGTCGTTATCATTAACCCAGGGCAGGCCGGAGTACTCAGCGTATTGGGTAAGGCCCAGGATGCCCCGCTGCTAGAGGGCGTTCACGTCAAACCCCCGCTCGTTTCATTCGTCGATATTTACGACGTAACCGTTCAGAAATTTGAAGTCCCGGCAGAAAGTTCGACTAAGGACCTGCAGGACCTCAGCGCCCGCTTTGCGATTAACTTTCGCCTGGATCCGACTGAAATTGTCGACATTCGTCGTAAGCAAGGGACCTTGGCCAATGTCGTGGCGAAGGTGATTGCGCCGCAAACCCAGGAATCGTTCAAGATTGCTGCGGCCCGCCGCACCGTAGAGGAAGCCATTACCGAGCGGACCAAGCTCAAAGAAGACTTTGATAATGCCCTCGACAGCCGCCTGAAAAAGTATGGCATTGTGGTGCTAGATACCAGCGTGGTTGATTTGGCCTTCTCTCCTGAGTTTGCCAAAGCAGTTGAAGAAAAACAAATCGCTGAGCAGAAAGCCCGGCGGGCCGTGTACGTCGCGCAGGAAGCTGAGCAAGAGGCTCAGGCTGAAATTAACCGGGCGAAGGGTCGCGCCGAAGCTCAGCGGCTGTTGGCGGAGACGCTAAAAGCGCAAGGCGGCGAGCTGGTGCTTCAGAAAGAAGCGATTGAGGCCTGGAAAGAAGGCGGTGCCCAAATGCCCCGCGTGCTGGTGACCGGCGACTCTGGCAGTTCAGTGCCCTTCATCTTCGACATGAAGAACATTCAGCAGTAGGGCGGCCTGTCAACTGGGTTGGATGCGGTTTGCTCACACAACGAATGGGGAATCTCTTTTGAGATTCCCCATTCGTTTATAGCCGCCGTCAGCGCTAGATCTAGCTTCTACCACACTGCTTTTCCAGCCACTGTTCCCCCAAAATGTAGGTCGCCTGTACCGCCCGGTCATCGCCAAGCATCATCAGCGCGAACGCCTGGTCGGCCAGCTCAGTGAGGCTTTGAGGGGTGGCCTCCTGGTTTCGTAAGGCCATCAACGGGGTTGGGCGTCGGTTTAGCACAATGAAGTCAGCGTCTTTGCCCGGTTCAAAATTGCCCAGGCGATCCGCTAGTCGCAGTGCCTGCGCCCCGCCCAGCGTCGCCAGAAACAGGGCCTGGAAGGACGAAAGATTTTGCTGACGGAGCTGAGCCACCTTATAGGCGGCGTTCATGGTCTGCAGCAGGGAAAAGCTGGTACCGCCACCGACGTCGGTGGCGAGGCCAACGCTGATCTGATGGGTCTTGGCTTTCGCAAGGGGAAACAGCCCGCTCCCGAGAAAAAGATTGGACGTGGGGCAATGTGCGATCGCACTTCCCTTCTTTGCCAATGTCTCAAATTCGCCATCCGTTAGCTGCACCCCGTGGGCAAACACTGACCGATGGGTCACCAGTCCGGCTTGGTCATACACGTTCAGATAGCCGCTACAGTCCGGAAAGAGATCGCGCACCCAGGCAACTTCCGCCGCCGTTTCCGATAGATGGGTATGTAGATACACATCTGGGAATTCCTTCAGCAGCCGTCCGGCCTGCTGAAGCTGTGCTGCCGTTGAGGTAGGGGCGAAGCGAGGGGTCACCGCGTAGCGTAGACGGCCCTGATTGTGCCATTTCTGAATGAGCGCTTTCGTGTCGGCGTAGGACGTCTCTGCCGTGTCGCATACGGTGGCCGGGGCGTTGCGGTCCATCATTACCTTGCCTGCAATCATGCACAGGCTCCGCCGCTCCGCCTCCTCAAAGAAGGCATCCACCGACTCGGGATGCACCGTGGCAAAGACCAGCGCGGTTGTGGTGCCATTCCTCAACAGCTCATCGAGAAAAATGCGAGCAATTTTCTGGGCGTAGGTCTTGTCTGCAAACTTGCTCTCGACCGGGAAGGTGTACTGGCTGAGCCAGCTCAGCAGCTGTTCCCCATAGGCCGCAATCATTTCTGTCTGCGGGTAATGAACGTGGGTATCGATAAATCCTGGCAGGATTAGCCGATCGGGGTAGGCGGTAACGGGTAAGTCACCATACTGCGACTGTAGGGTTTCGTAGGGTCCCAGCGCCTGAATCTGGCCATTTTCGACCACCAGAAGCCCGTCCGCAAAGTAGCGAACGCAGTCGGTATCAGGGGCATGAAAAGGGTCGGCAACGAAATCTAGAAACGCGCCGCGAAACGCTTGAGGCGGTCTGGATCGGTGACCCACCGCAGCCATCTATTCGCCTTCCCCAGGGACGTCCGTATCCGGTGTTGGGCTGGGCGGGTTACTAGGAGTTGTGCCTGGGGAAGGCGAGGTTGTACTCCCTGGCAGCTGGGGCAGTCCGCTACCGGGGGGGCTGGTCAGACCCGGATTGAGCGGATCGGCACTGCCCGGTAATGGCTGTAGGGGGTCGATGGCGGGGTTGAGCGGGTCGGCAGAAGGGTTAAGCGGATCGAGGCCCGGTAACTGACCGTCAGGCGTCGTCGGATTCGCCTTAGGTAGCGTGGCTAACGCTACCCGGTCGCCCCCCACCTCTCGCAGCAGATCGAGGACTTGAACCACGTTTTCGTAGCGGGCATCGCGGGCGGCATAGAGCACAATCAAACCGTTGGGATAGATCTGGCGATGCTGCTGAAGCACGTCTTCAACCACGTTCAGCGGCACCGGGCTCTGGTCAATATAGGTGGTCCCCGTTGCGTCTACGCTGACGTAAATGCGCTCACGCTCATCGGTTTGGGCGGGGAGGGGGGCACTGGTATTGGCTCCGGGCAGGTCGAGATTGATCGCCTGCTGTCGGGTCAGGCTCACCGCTGCCAGGATGAAGAAGGTGAGAATACAGAAAATAACGTCGATTAGCGGAATGATTTCAATCCGCACCTCTTCATTCGGGTTGTCTAGATCTAGCCTCATAGCAGCTCCTAAAACTCGTTCGCTTCGCGCGGCGGTCGGGGCGGCTCAGGCGTAGCCGCCGGGTTGGCCTGATCGGCCCTGCCATCTGTTGCCTTACCATCCGTTGCCTTGTCAGGGCGAAAATCAGATTTGATTTCGGGTCTGAGCTGGACGGAACTGCCGAGCGAGCTGGGTTTGCCGCTGCTCAGCGCCCAGGCCTGACGGTAGAGTAGCTCTAGCTCGCTACCTGCCTGGCGGAACACCTTGGCTTGGCCAAACACGAAGCCCTGGAACAATCGGTAGAACGCCAGGCTAAGAATGGCGATGACCAGACCAAATGCTGTACTGATGAGCGATTGACCAATACCGAAAGCGGTGTCTGAGGCGGCTTCACCGACGGCCAGGTCGGTAAAGTCAATGGAGCCCAGGGCGCCAATCAACCCCAGGACCGTACCGAGCAGCCCGAGCATGGGCGAAAGGGCGATGACGGCCTCCAGCACCTTGTCCCCGCGACGCATGGCGGCCAGTTCTTCGTTGGCGGCGGTTTCTAACGCCAGGCGAAAGACCTCGGGGTCAGGGTCATGCAGCTTAAGCGCCGAAAACAGGAACCGGCCCATGGGTAGCCGACCGGCTCGCTGAGAAATGGCAGTCGCGGCTGACCACTCGCGCCGAGCGGCTTCCAGCACACGCCCAGAGACCTCCCGTTCTCGGGTTAAAATGCGTGACCAAAACCAAATGCGTTCGATAATGGTGCCCAGGGCCAGTACGGACAAAAACAGCAGCGGCCACATGGCGGGGCCGCCCCGGATAAACAGGTCTGTAATATTCAAGGGTTCTCTCCTAGCATGTGCCTCTGGTGGGCATGTGCCTTTGGTGGGGGCGCACCGCCGTGACCAGTTTAGAGCATTTCAATTTCTTCAGGTCTTATGGTGGGGCAGATTGGTCAATTGGTCTACCTTTTTAATCCAAAACGCTCAAGGTCCGGTTGGGGCCAGCATATCTAAAATTTCGTTGGCGGCGCGATCACATACCCCCGATTCTCCCAGCGCATGCCGCATGCGCGCGTATCCGGCCAGCATCGCCTGTCGTTTTTCAGCGTCCTGTAGCAGTGAGACGGCCTCTGCGGCGATGGCTGTTGGCGTTGCCTCGTCCTGCACCAGTTCCGGTACGATGGGCTCCATTTCGACCAGGTTAACTGGCGATAGGTACGGCGCTCCAAAACCGATGACGTATTTGATAATCCAGGCGGTCAGCTGGCTAAGCCGATAGACCACCACCTGGGGAACGTTCATCAGGCCAATTTCTAGGTTGGCCGTACCGGATTTGGCAATGGCTAAGTCAGCAGCTGCGATCGCATTTTTTTCGGGGTCCGAGGGCACCAATCGGACCGCCACCTCAAACTGCTGGGCAATGGCTTCAATCTTGCTGGTAAAGTCGGGCCGGGAAACAGGCAATAAAAACGTCACCGCCCCCATCTGCTTTTGAATCTCGACGGCGGCCTCTAACATCAATGGCACTAGGTATTTTAGCTCCTGGGCCCGAGAGGCGGGTAATAGGGTGACCACCGTTTCGTTCTCACCCAGGCCCAGCTGGGCTCGGGCCGCAGCTCGCCGGTCAGTGTCGGGGTAGGTGTCGATCAGCGGATGCCCCACAAAGCTGACGGTGCCGCCCTTCTCCCGATAGAAACGGGCCTCCTCTGGAAAGATCGCCAGCAGCTTGTCACAGACGGATAGTACGCGAGCGGTGTCTTTGGGATTGACCTCCCATACCCACTGCTGGGGTGCGATGTAGTAGACCATCGGCACCTGGGGAAAATGCTTGCGAACAAACCGGCCCAGTACTAAATTGGGCTGAATATAGTCCAGCAGGACGACGAGATCGGGCGGATTGTTTTTGAGATGCTTTTGCGCCTGGCGCTGGAGTTTCAGGGCCTTCAAGACAAACGGCAGGGCCTCGATAATGCCGATGGAGCTGACCGATACCGTGTTGCCCAGCAGCTCAATCCCTGCCGCTTCCATGCGCACGCCGCCCATGCCGCTGATGGTGAGCGAGTAGCCGCGCTGGTGGGCCTGTCGTCGGAGCGCTTCGACCAGCAGTGCTCCCTGCAGGTCTCCCGATACCTCCCCTGTGTTGATATAGATGTGAGCCGGGCGAGTTGGGTCGGCCGCTACAGGTGTCGAGGCACTGGTGGTCGTGGTCATGGCGTTCTCCCGCGGTTAAGATCGGCCCAGACGCCGTCCGGGAATCGATCCCCGTCGCCCTTTCTCCTGCGAGGCCATCAAAAAGGCATAGAGATGGCGAACATACTCGTTGTTGCCGATGGACGCCAGCTTTTCCAGCGCCTCTTGAAAGGTGAGTCCCGATCGGTACAGTAGCCGAAACGCCTGCTTAAGTTCTTTGTAGACGCGGCCTTCGTCTAGATCGGCGATGCCCGAACGCTGCAGCCCAATCTGGTTGAGCCCCCGCACGCGGGACGGATTGCCCTCGACCATGGAGTAGGGGGGGACATCGCGCTCGATCCGACTCATGCCGCCGACCATGGCGTGCCGCCCGATATGCACAAATTGGTGAATGCCCACCAGGCCGCTGATCCGGGCGTTGGATTCGATGTGGACATGTCCGGCCAGCGCCACCGAGTTAGCCACAATCACGTTGTCCTGAATCACACAGTTGTGAGCCACGTGAGTATAGGCCATCAGCAGATTGCGATTGCCCAAGCGGGTGATTTCGCCAAACTTGGTGGGACGGTTAATGGTGACGTACTCTCGGAGGACGTTGTCGTCGCCCATCGAAACCAGGCTGACCGAGCCGTCATACTTCAGATCCTGTGGCTCTAGGCCAATGGCAGCCCCTGTAAACAGGCGGTTACGCGCCCCAATCTCGGTATGGCCTTCAAGCACTACATGGGCACCAATGGTGGTTGCTTCGCCAACGCTGACCTTTTCTCCGATCACAGCATAGGGGCCGACTTTCACACTGGGGTGGAGCGAGGCTCCGGGATGAATGACGGCGGTTGGGTGGATTAAGGTCATTGTGGTCATGTTGTCTCCAGCAGACTTGCCCCGTAGGATGGCCCGGTCAGCAGCCGATGTGGCTCTGTGAGATCGCCCTGCCCGGTTGTGCAGGTGCCATCAGTCAAATTCAACGACAGAGAACATCAGCACCCCTTCGCAGGCGAGCTGCCCGTCAACCAGGGCTTTGGCCTGCATTTTGCCGAAGCGCTGCTGCTTGATAGTCAGTAGCTCGGTCGTAATCACGAGCTGATCGCCCGGTACGACCGGCTTGCGAAATTTGACCTTATCAATGCCCGCGAACATGCATAGACCGCTAACGCCAGGCATCTGGGTGAGCACAATGCCGCCAACCTGGGCCATCGCTTCGACGATCAGGACCCCGGGCATGATTGGCCGACCGGGGAAGTGTCCCTGAAAGTGGGGCTCGTTGAAGGTGACATTTTTGATGCCGACGGCGCGCTCGCCAGGGACGTAGTCGATGATGCGGTCGACCAGGGCAAACGGATAGCGGTGGGGCAGCAGCTGCTGGATTTCTTCGAGGGTATAGGTGGTTTTGACGACAGCCTGGCCGTTGGCGTCAGCCGTCGCATCGGCGGCGATATCAGCAGCCGGACGGGTCGAAGGGTCTTGGGCAACAGTGGACATAGGGACCGATGGAAGGGAGATCGTTAACTGGGGAACACGCTCCCTCAATAAACAACAGAGGCGAAAGAGATGCACCAGGGGGAGATGGCCGCACCTGCGAGCACCTACCGATTAGCAGCGTAAACCGCTGCCAGCTTTTGAGCAAGCGCCACGTGCAGACGATGACTGGCCTTGTAGGCGACGACATGCATGGTCGGTAGGACGCCCAACAGGCTGAGATCGCCAATGAGGTCTAGCAGCTTGTGGCGGACGGGTTCGTTTCCAAACCGCAGCGGCGGATTAACCCAGCTGTCCTGGCCGCATACCAGGGCGTTATCGAGGCTGCCGCCTTTGATCAGCCCCTGGGCCTGGAGCATTTCGATTTGGTGGGCCAGGCCAAAGGTGCGGGCGGGGGCGACGGTTTCGATGAAGGCTTCGCTATCAGGGGACCAGCTGTGCCACTGGTTGCCGATGGGGGCCACCTCAAAATCGATGCCGTAGGTAAACCGCAGGCTGGGGGACGGGATGGCGGTGACAAAGGCGTCCTGGTGGTGGACATGAATGGGGTCTGTCAGGGCCGGGAGGCGGGTTTGATCAACGGGCAGGGCTTGGACCTGGGCGGCTGAGATCGCACCCCCCCATTCCTTGGCCGAGCCGTCTAACAGCGGCACCTCCGGCCCGTCAATTTCAATGCGCGCGTTGTCTATACCCAGGCCCCATAGGGCGGCCAGCAGGTGCTCCACCGTGCGAACGCTGGCCCCGTCGACCGTCAGCTCGGTGGAGAGGGTCGTTTGCCCCACGGCTGCAGCCGTGGCCGGTATGCGGGGGGCTTTTGGCAAATCGGTGCGGACAAAATACCGCCCCTCATCCGCAGCAGCGGGCTTGACCTGAACGCGAACCGGTTTGCCCGAATGCAGGCCGACCCCCTCACGGACCAACGGTTGGGCCAGGGTCCGCTGCGCAGTCGCGGCCTCGGATTTTACAGTCGCGCTATCGGGTTGGGTGGCGGGCGTCACTAGAAGCGTTCTCCTAAACCAAAGTGAATGCGGCTATCGCCCTGATCGTTAAAGCCGTAGTCCAGCCGCAGCGCACCCAGGGGGGTATTTACCCGGATGCCAACGCCGTAGCCAAAGCCGCTGCCGGGTTTGTCACGCACCCCGGCAGGGTTACCCAATACCGAGTCACCGCTGCCCAGGTCAGAGGCCACATCCACAAACAGCGTGCCGCCCAAGAACTGCGTGAAGAGAGGAAAGCGGTATTCAGCCGTCGCCTGAACAAAGCTACGACCGCTGCCCAAATCGCCTTCTTCATAGCCGCGAACGGAATTGGTGCCGCCTAGGGAGAACGCTTCGTAGGGGGGCAGGTCACCCAGGACCGTACCCGCCTGGACGTTGAACGCCAGGGTCTCAGGCCCTTCACCGAAGCCGGTGAAATTGACAGGAACATACTGGCTGTAGCTGCTCCGGAGGCGATTGAAGAAAATACTACCGCTACCGACGGGGATAGACTGTTCGGTACCAAACCGAATTAGATTGCCGCTGGTGGGTGCGAAGCCATCGTTGCGGTTGTCCCAGACGAGGCCAAAGGGAATGGTGAGCAGGTCATCGCGTCCGTCCCCGCTAAAGCTGAGCTCGTTGCCGAGTTCGTCGACGGTTTCAAGATCTCCATCGTCGTCACGGATCGAGACGCGCTGATATTCGAGGCCAAGGGAGGCGGAGAGATTGTCACTCAGGGGCCGCCCAAAGGTAATGCCGCCCCCCAGTCGGTTGATGCGAGGGGTGTCGCCGTTCGCCAGATTGACTTCGGTCTCGCCGTTGTCAAAAATCAGCGACTGGGACCGGCGATTGAACGCATTGAGGGTGTAAGAAGTCCGGTTAGGATCACCGGCAATCCAGGGGTCGGTAAAGCTAACGTCAAACAGGAATTCGCTGGCGCTCAGCTGAACCTCCGTCCGAAACTTTTGGTTATTGCCGCCGAAGTTGTCCTGCTGGTAGCTGATGCTGCCAAAAATATCGCCAGACAGGTTGAAGCCCGCTGCTGCACCAATGGAGCCGCTGCTGCGCTCGGCTACGTTGACCACGACCTTGACCTTGCGGGGGTCTTCGTCGCCGGGGTCGAGCGACAGCCGCACGTCGTCAAAGATGCCCAGGCCAAACACGCGCTGCAGGTCTGCCTCAATGTCGGACTGGCGGAAGACGTCGCCTGGCTGGGTTTCAAATTCGCGGGTGACAATGAAAGGCCGGGTCCGACCGTCGATGGGATTGCCATCGTCATCGACAATTTCGCCATCGGCGGTGATGTAGCGGACCTCAATGTCTTCGATCACGCCCTCAGCCACGATCAGCGTGACGACTCCATCGTCAGAAATTTGGGGAGCGGCACTCACCTGAGCCAGCACGTAGCCGTTGTCCTGATACCACGCGTTCAGGTCCAAAATGCCGTCTTGGAAGTCTCTCAGGTTGAGAATGCTGCCGTACTGGGGGCTAAAGATTTCATCGACTACGGTTTCGGGCAGTACCTGATTGTCGCGCACCTCGACTTGGGTGAGTACGGGGTTGGGGTCGACGAAAAAGGTGACCCGTACGCCCAGGACGGTGTCTTCGGGGATAGCCCGTACGTTGGAGAAAAAGCCAGTGGCAAAGACGCTGTTGATGTCTTCCTGCAGCTGGGAACGGGTGGTGGTGCGGCCCGGCTGGGTTGCGATCGCACCGTAAACTTCATCGACCAGCTCGGGCGGTAAAAAGCTGCCACTTTCATCGACGACGGCGACTTCCGCCACCTGCACCTGTACCTCTTCCGGTTCGGCCTCTTCTGGATCAGCCGCTTCGGGGACTGACTCAGGTACCGGCTCGGCATCCGCTGGCAGGGGGTCGGGTTCAGCGGTCGGCGGTTCAGCAGGGGGAGCCGGCGGATTACCAATACCGTCACGCAGTCGCTCTAGACGCTCCTGGGCCGATTCTGCCGCTGGGTTAGCATCTTCGTCGGCCTGGGCCAGGTCTGGAGACGCGATTTCAGACCTGGGCGTTGTCGCCGATGGGGGAACGATCGGATCGGCCACCGATAGTTCGACGGCGACGGCTTCGTCGCTGGTGGGCACCGTCGTCTCTGGCATTGCCCGAGCGGGAAGGGCCGCCAGGGCTGAAATTGTGCAGCAAGCCAGTAGAGTCGGCGAAAAGCGCATACTCACTTCCATGTAATAAAGGACTCCTCACACCGTTCCCTGATTAAACAGGGATAGGAATTTGACCGGTAAACTTCGATTACCAGCCAGATTGTCAAAAATTAACAATCGCAACAGATTCTACCGCACTGCTCCACCAGACACCTAAATCGGTTGTGCCAAAATCCGATCTAGCACCTGCTGATAGGCCGATTCCACCTCGCCAAGGTCCTGGCGGAATCGATCTTTATCCATGACGCGCTTTTTGGGGTCGGGCTCTGCCTGGTTCCACAGGCGACAGGTATCGGGGCTAATTTCGTCCGCTAGGATGAGCGTGCCGCCAGCGTCGGTGCCAAACTCCAGCTTAAAGTCCACCAGGGTAATGCCGCAGTCAGCAAAGAACTGGGTCATAAGCTGGTTGATCTGCTGGGCCAGCTGCTGCAGCTGAGCCACTGTGGCGTCGTCAGCTAAGCCCATTGCTCGGATTCGATCGAGCGTGAGCAGCGGATCGCCCAGGTCGTCATTCTTGTAGTAAAACTCCACCAGCGGCGGCGATAGCTCGGTGCCCAGCGCCAGCCCCGTCTGCTTACACAGGCTGCCCGCTGCCAGATTCCGCACCACCACCTCTAGCGGCACAATGGTGACAGCCTTGACCCGCATTTCACGTTCACTGGGCGTGTCAATCCAATGCGTCGGCACGCCGCTAGCTTCTAGCAGCTTGAACAGGTGGGTTGAAAAAGCGCAGTTGATTGATCCCTTATTGGCAATCGTCCCCTTCTTTTGGGCGTTAAATGCGGTGGCGTCGTCCTTAAAGTAGGTCAGCAGTACCTGGGGGGCGTCGGTGGCGTAAAGGATTTTGGCTTTGCCTTCGTAGAGCTTTTGGCCGTGATTTGTTTTGGGGGGCTGGGGCATGGGTCCGTAGGTTGGGTTCGCTGAACCCGTGAATAACCTGTCCAATATCTCTCATCTGCGAACCCAACGTCCCAAATTTGACATGGCTGTAACTTGGGGCGGTTTCTATTCCTGAATCATCTCTGGCGGAAAGTTTTCGTCCATAATCTGGGCCACTGTGAACGGGCATTCATCCGGAAAGGTTTTTGCCGGCAGCATTGTTTCTGTTACCGCTCGTTTTGCAGCCGTTGGATAAGCCTTACTTAAAACTGTCTCTAAATCAGGCTTAAGGCTTGGTGACGCCTCTAGCACTTCGTAAACACGCTCTCGATGCTCGATAATACTACTCGCCCAACTCCTCGTCCTTTTGCTCGGTGGGTATTGCCATTTCAGCAAGTGCAGCAGCAGAATCCTGAGATTGCTTTTCAGCGCTTGCCGTTCTCGCCTTGCCATATCCTCGATTTCGTCAAGAAGATTAACCCAATCGACCTGTGCATAGGCCTCCTGACGTAATTGCTCAACCGTTATTGTGACCCACTTCACATAGTCTGTGTCGTACAGCGTTTTAGAGGGACTGGTTGAAGGCTGTAGGGCAGTCATCGGCTTGATAGTGAGCGGGCCGAGGAATTCCTCTCTTCGTTGATGCTAGCAAACCAGGCTATTTCGTGGTCATGGTGTGGACGCCATCCCAATCGGCGGGCGGGGGGGTCTGCTGATAAGCCTGGGCGCGATCGAGGTGAATCTGCACGGCCTTGTCGTAGGGGCGCAGCTGTTGAGCCTGCTCAAAGATTTGAATTGCTCGGTCAAAGGCCATAGAAATGTAGGCTTCGCGACCCGACTGATAGAGGTCGAGAAACGACAGAGTTTCCTTATCCAGGGAACGGTCTCGGCTGTTGATCAGCTCGTAGATTTTGACGGGCTTTTGCTTGCCCTTCACGCGGGTCGAGTCTAGCTCGCGCACCCAGATGTGCTCTTTGCACAGGTTGTAGGTGTGTTCACTCAGGACAATGTCGCAGCCGTACTGTTTGGTAATGCCCTCTAGCCGGGAGCTAAGGTTAACCCCGTCGCCGATCACGGTGTACTCCATTTTGCGCTGGGAGCCGATATTGCCCGAGACCACCTCACCCGAGCTGATACCGATGCCGATGCGGATTTCGGGCTGGTTTTTGGCGTTGCGATCGCGATTGAATGCCACCAGTCGATACCGCATATCCAGCGCCGCCTGCACCGACGCCCAGGCATGGTTCTGCAGCGGCAGCGGCGCGCCAAATACGGCCATCAGCGCATCGCCGATGAACTTATCTAGCGTGCCTTCGTGGTTAAATACAGCCTCCACCATCGTCTCGAAGTACTCGTTTAGCATCGAGACCACGGCGGCGGCTTCTAGATTTTCGGTTAGGGTGGTGTAGCCGCGAATGTCAGAAAACAGAACGGTCACGTCCTTACGCTCGCCGACCATCAGCGCGTCTTCGCCCAGGGCCATGACTCGCTCGGCCACGCCGGGGGTCATGTAGCGGTAGAGGGTCGTCTTCATCCGCTTTTCCTGGCTGATGTCTTCGAGTACGACCAGCCCGCCGCGCACGCCCCCTTCGGGATTGGTCAGCGGATTGACCGTTAGATTGAGGCTACGCTCAAGTAGCTGAATGCGTTTCGAGTCGTCGAGAACGGGCGTGGTTTCATCGCCCCAGAGGCGGTAGCGACCTGTCTGCTCAGGAGTCGGGGTCACCAACGCGTAGGTTTCGCTCTCAAGCTGGTAGGCCACCCCGACCGTCAGCGCTTGTTCGGGGACGTAGTGTTTTGAGCCATACTGCAGGCTGTCTTCTAGCCGAAACTGCAGCCGCTCGATGGGAATCACCTCCCAAATCGGGCGGTTGACCAGGTAACTCTCCCAAATCTGGGCGGTCTGTTTGCCTTCGTCGCCGTCTAGGGGACAGCCCAGCAGCGCCAGCGCGGCCTCGTTAATGGTGACAATCTGGCCAGCCATGTCGGTGGAGATCACCGCATCGGACAGGCTTTGCAGAATGTCTTTTTGATACTGTTTTTCGACCAGCACGGCTTCAAACAGTTTGGCGTTTTCCAGGGCGACCCCCGCTTGAATGTTAAACGCCCGCATGAAAGACTCGTCGGAGCTGTTGAACGCGCCCTGGGCTCGGTTGATCAGCTGAGTGACGCCGATGAGCTTGCTATTGGAGTCAAACACCGGCATGCAGAGAATCGTGCGGGTGTGATACCCAGTCTTTTTGTCGGCGGTCGGGTCAAATCGGGGGTCTTCGTAGGCTTTGGGAATATTGAGCGTTTCGCCGGTTGAAGCAACGTGTCCAACAATGCCTTTATCCGCAGGCTGCCGCAGCTCCAGCAGCTGTTGCCCATCGGCGCTCTTGACCTTAGACCATAGCTCTTGCTTGCGCTCGTCTAGCAGCCATAGGGTACTGCGGTCGGCCTGCATCAGGTCTCGGGCTTCGGCCATGACCGACTGCAGGGTGACTTCCAAATCGAGACTCTGATCGAGGGAAGAGATGGCCTTGAGCAATGCGCCTACCCCCTTCTGATTGCGGGCGGCAATATAAAAAGAGTTGCAGCTTTCGAGCAAAATGCCAATGGAGCTGGCAAACTCTTCAAAATTGGTCTCATCTGCGTGGGAGAAGGGCTGCCTCCCCTTTTTGTTCAGCAGCTGTACGACGGCAACAACATTTTTACCCGTACTGTAAATGGGCATACAGAGAATGTTGCGGGTGCGGTAACCCGTTTTTTTATCGGTTGAGGCATCAAACCGGGGGTCGGCGTAGGCGTCGGGGATATTGAGACATTGGGCCGTCGAGGCGACGTAGCCAGCGATGCCCGCCAGCATCGGCACGCGGATTTCGAGGGCGTCTTCACCGTCGCCCTGGGCAATCTTTGACCACAGCTCCTGCTTTTCTTCATCCACCATAAAAATGGTGGTGCGCTCGGCCTGTAAAATCTGACCGATTTTTAGCGTGAAGGCAGCCAGCAACTCTTCGAGCAGCGTTTCGAGGGCCTGATTATTGATCAGGTCAATCGCTTTGAGAAAGTGCTCAAACTCACGGGTAATGTGCTCTAGCAGCTGCACGAAGTCGACCGTCGGCAGGTCTTTGACCCGTTCAATCAGGTGACCCGCCTGATTAGACTGAGACAGAGTGGCTAGTACGCTGCTCGACGCTGACTGACCCATAGGTTGGTAGGTATAGTGGTGTGCCCTATTTCCACAGGCGATGCCTGTATGAACATATTGCCCCAGCGGACGCTTTCACTCTAACCCCATATTTGGCCAGGGTTCATCTCTAGACAGTACTTCACGTTCTATCGGGTTTGAGCAGGGGGAATGCGATCGCATCTCGAATGCTGGCACAGTCGGTCAGCAGCATCACCAGCCGGTCAATGCCCATGCCCATGCCCGCCGCCGGAGGCATGCCGTACTCCAGCGCGGTCAAGAAGTCCTCATCGACCCCTTGCGCTTCGAGATCGCCCGCTGCCTTTTTCTCGGCCTGAGCCTCTAGCCGCCGTCGCTGGTCGAGGGGATCGGTCAGCTCTGAGAAACCATTGGCGGTTTCTCGCCCAACGATAAATAGCTCGAATCGTTCAACCAGCCCCGGCTTGCTGCGGTGGGGCTTGGCCAGGGGTGAAATCTCGACCGGATAGTCGGTGATAAAGGTAGGCTGGATGAGCGTTTCCTCAACCTTTTGCTCAAAGGCTTCGTTGAGCAGGTTGCCGAGGCTGGGGCAGTCGTCGATGTTTGTGATCCCCGCCTGCTTGGCCGCTTGTTTGGCTTCGTCCAGGTCGGTGAACTGGGCAAAGTCGAGTCCGGTTTTTTCCTGTACGGCATCGTGCATGGTGATGCGCTTCCAGGGGCCAGTCAGGTCGATGATTTCGCCCTGGTAGGTCACGGCTGTCGCCGCTAGCACGTCCTTCGCGGCGGTGACGATGAGGGCTTCGGTGATGTCCATCATTTGGTCGTAGTCGATGTAGACCTGATAGATTTCGATGGAGGTGAACTCGGGATTGTGGCGGGTCGAGATGCCCTCGTTACGAAAGATGCGACCCATCTCAAACACCTTTTCAAAGCCGCCTACGAGCAGTCGCTTCAGGTGCAGCTCGGTGGCGATGCGCAGGTACAGCTCCATGTCGAGCGTGTTGTGATAGGTCACAAACGGGCGGGCGTCGGCCCCGCCTGCCTCGGGCTGCAGCACAGGCGTTTCGATTTCGATAAAGCCCTGCTGGTCGAGCTGGCGACGGATGGAGGCGGTGATCAGGGCCCGCTTGCGAAAGGTGTCGCGCACCTCGGGGTTCACGATGAGATCCACATAGCGCTGGCGGTAGCGCTTGGCCACGTCGGTGAGCCCGTGCCACTTGTCGGGTAGGGGCAGCAGGGATTTGGTGAGAATGGCGTATTCGGAGACCTTGACCGACAGCTCGCCTTTGTCGGTGCGCTTGATTGTGCCCTTAACGCCGAGGATATCGCCCGCATCGGTGAGCTGCTTGAGGTGGGTGAACGCCTGCTCGTCGGTATCGGCCATCGCGGCCTGGATGGTTTTCTTATCTAAATAGAGCTGGATGGTGCCGGTTTCGTCCTGCAGGGTAAAGAAGGCCAGCTTACCGAAGACGCGGCGGGCCATGATGCGGCCAGCGACAGCAACGGTGTCGTCCACCTCTTCGCCAGCGGGCAGGTCGGCGTACTTGCTCTGCAGGTCGGCGGTGGGGTGGGTGACGGGCCAGGCGTAGGCGTAGGGGTTGAGGCCCAGCTGCTTGAGGTCGTCCACCTTTTGTACGCGCGCGGCACGGAGGTCGCGGTCGTCGTTAGGTTGAGGGTTGGTCGAGGTGGAGTCAGCAGCCATTGGTTAGAGGTAACTAGCGAGTCAAGAATTTGCCAGCCCCCATCTTATCGGTCTACTGGGTAAAAGTTCCATGTCACTGAGACAAGGCGAGCAAGGCTTTTTTCCTTGATGCAGCCCTTTAAATGCAAAAGTAAGGGCGTGTATCCTTGCGGTGATTAACGCTATGATCGCCGCAGAAACTGCGGTGATTGACTGTGGAGTGGATTAATCAGCGTTCTGACTTGCCGAACTTTACTTGGAATAGTACGGCGCTGGAGTCAGATCTTGCAGCGGTTCGGCACCAACAGGAATTGCTGTTAGGACGAATGCAGACCGATGGCTTTGACTTGCAGCAGGAGGCGACGCTCGGTGCCCTAACCAGCAATGTGGTGCAATCTTCTGCGATAGAAAGAGAGATATTTGATGTCGAAGACGTGCGCTCTTCTATCGCTCGGCGGTTAGGACTAGGCGTGGGCGGGGATCGCCTTGAGAGTCGAGAGGTTGAGGGGGTGGTAGAAATGATGCTGGATACGACCCAGAACTACGCGCAGTCGCTAAAAAAGTCTCGTTTATGTGGATGGAAATCCTTAACAGCAGAGGCTTTGAGTGCATGTCCTCTTAGCAGACCAGTGCCACGATAACCAGTTCTGAACTTATCACACCGACAATAGCGGCCCAGTAATTCGACTCAACAATTAACTATTAAACCGACGCCACACTAATTCCCACATCAATCCTACAAGCGGTGCGATCAGCAAAAAGCCAGGGATAGTGAGGTACAAAAGCCCTAACCCCAGGGTGAGTGTAAGCAATAGGTTGTCAGGTGGACAAAAGCAAATCCACGCCTCCCCACAAGTGCAATCGCGAGAACTCATCCACCACCACAGCATCATTATCTCTGGCACCAGTAGGTTCCAGAACACTGTCCAAAATAGAGCTGTTTTCCAGAGCGATCGCGATCGAATAAAGCGACTTTCTGACCGTCTAAAGATTAACTCATGCAGTAGGATGCCGATGATGCTGGCAAAAAACAGCAGGCTAACGATAAAAAAGTCAATATCAGGGCTCCAAAATACCAGGTAAGAGAGCTTAAATGAAACCATCCAAGCAACTGTCCAGAAGCTGAAATACCTCAAATAATGAATAATACTTTGCCGCATCAGCACTTAATAAATAACCAGTTTTTATTTGTCACTATTAAAAGTTTTTAGTGAGATTCTGGTCAGCATCAACCGACACAGAATAGACCCTCTTTTTTGCTTGATAAATGTGTGCTATGACATAAATCATCGTGTCGCCAGATGCATTCGACATGGTAACATAATAAGCAGTTGCACTCTGAAACTGGTCGGATGTACTGTAATTGATCAAGACTTTGTTTACAGATGGTTGCCATTCAAATTGCTTTAGATGTTGTAGTAAATTGTGAGATAAAAACGGCTCTTGAACCTTTTCACGCCAGTCTCTCAAGTCATATCGTCGACCTGCTTGTACAATAGGCCGTCCATCTACAGAGAATCCCTCGCTCAATAGATACTGTTCTAGTTTGATAAAACGTGAATTTTCTCTTGCCTCCCTAATAAAAGGCTCTTGTTCCGCCTCATTTTCAATGAGTTTTCCTCGACTGACAAACACATTTGTTTCTCTAAACTTCCCCCGAAAAAGTTTAGAGCGCAACCATCTGAGTAAGTTTTGAATAGAGTTACCGGCCATTTAGAGTCAGTTCTCCACTAAGGAAATAAAACGGCTATTTGAGTCTGCAATAGATTGAGGTTCCGATCCTCAATCTAAAACCAACGTTCCGCAGGTTGACGAATTTCCCTCTATATGTAGAGTGAGATCAGACAGCTGTAACCCTCTGATAGCAATGGTTCTGGTTTTGCAGATGTCTCGAAACCTCACCGCCGTTCTTAACATTGTGAAACATCAAAATCGCTCGGGATCAGGGTTGCTCAGAACGAGGTTTCGGGCTACGCCTATTCAATGCACAGTTAAAAACTAAAAGCAACCTACGGAATGTAGGCTAAAAATCTGAACTCTGGTCGAGGTTAATGAAGATATGCCAACGGGTGCCATGATCGAATTATCCTCGAAGCACTAACTATGGCGGGCCTGATTAACTGGCAAAAGTTTGCTCAAACAAGGCTCAAATCCTTTCATCACAAGGGTTTCAGTGACGCAATATAGGGTTCCGCTTTTTGAGTGTTCGAAACGCCTGCTAGCCAAGGTTCTGTGGGGTTGCCGATCATGTTTTGTCAGTCAACCAGATGGCGGGCTCAAGAGTAAAAGCGATTGTCTGACACTAGCCCATTCTATGATTCCTAGAGGCCAATCAGACAGCAGCAGTATTTGATTTAAGGGAGACACGACCTCACCGTTGATACGGCAATCGGCAAAATGCTTTCCGCCTGAAACACCGTGATAGATTGAAACCAGATGAAGCATACGCTGTCGATCCAAAAATTGGGGTAAGTCTTGTCTGATAGGTGTTAGCAGTGGATGATTCTGTATAAATGACCGGAGAATGTCGGCGCTAGTCGGTATTCCTCTGATGATGTAAGGACTTGAAAAGAGATCCCACCCTGGAATGCCCAGCGGATCACCATTCGAGAACCATTCTGTCTGTTGTACAGGATGACTTCGCAAAAGCGAGAAGATTAATGGAGCCTCTGAACGCATCCAACTATTGACTCCATCTTGGATGGCTTGGCTCAGATCGCTGCCGATTCCCGTGCAATGACTCATGAGAAATGAGTCTGAATGTTCTACGTTAAGTTGCGTCTGAATCTGAAATTGGAGAACGGTGCTGTTTTGGGTCTCATCAATTGGGCTTACGTGCAAAACTTTGATGCAAAGGGTGGGCCACTGATCAAACTTTAATTGATTCTGCTGAACGCTAGTAGAAGTCTCTAACTGCGTTAGTCGAGTTTTTAACTCACGTGCTGTCCATTCCTCACGTTTCATAGGATGTCTAACTATTGATTGAACTGACTTTTGCGGTATGTCTACCTCAAATCGGGTGGATATACGGATAGTTCGCAGTATATTCGCCTTATTCAGATGGATATACTGCAGACTGTCCATATAGTATGCCTATATTGGGTGGATATATGGAAAGTTGCAGTATATCTGCCTCAGATTGAGTAGCCTTGCTTAGCAAGTCAGGTAAAACGGCGAATCGCGCTCACCTGCATTAGCTCACCGCCTTGTTTCCCGCCGCTAAAGAAGAAAGATATGAACATCGACATCGACGATGTCGAAACCTAACTCAAAAAGCCCGCCGACCAGCGTAGCCAGCCCAAGCTCAAAAAGCGCCTGCTGGCCCTGCTCGTGACGGCCTCTGCCATCGCTGGCCCCGTCGCCGCCGTCACCGACTTTACCAACAACATCACCGACCTGGCTAAAAAAGCCAATATCGAACTCCAGCTACCCCCTGCCCCTTAATCGGGTTCTAGAATGCGCTAACCCAAAGCCGCCCACAAAGCCGCCCACAAAGGTATCGCCGCTACCGCCAGTCGCGGATCAGCCATGCCCCATAGCTTGGCTGCGGTAGAGCATCGCAGATCGAGTTTTAGCAGCAACAGATCTTTATACAACTGCGACAGATCAAGTTTTAGCAGCAACGTTTTTTTATACAACTGCAGCATACCGGAACTTGAGAGCAACGTTTTTTTATACAACTGCAGCAGATCAAGTTTTAGCAGCAACAGATCTTGATGCAACTGCAGCAAACCGGAACCTGGTAGCAACAGATCTTGATGCAACTGCGACAGATCTAAGTTCAGCAGCAACAGATCTTGATGCAACTGCGATTCTCTAACAGCGGTTTGCACCCGATTCCCTCATAAGTACCTGGGCCTAGTTATTTGGTAGACCGATGTCATGCTGAGCTTGTCGAAGCATCTCGACGAAACCGTTGTATATCGAGAGATTCCTCGACTCCGCTCGGAATGACATCTCGCATTCTATTACACAAATAATTTGGCTGACCTACTTAAGCGCACTTTATGCATTAGCAACAGCCAGCGCACCCCGTAAGCCTTAGCCCGCAACAAACGATTGCTTGACTTTCCCATCCGCCTGATTTATCTTCGTTCAAACGACTGTAATACCCTTGCTGTCGTTTATTCAGAACTCAATACTTGGCACTAGCGGCAGGTGCTACCAACACCGACCGCTAGCTACTCCCCCCAACTGATCGAGCAGTTCGGAGGCATGGGTGTTATTTTGACCCAGGCCGTCCCGTTTTGCACACTTTGCGGGGCGGCTGAGCTTTGGGTTCTGGCTGTGGGCCACTGTGGGGGCATAACATGTTGTGCCTCTACAGCGGCCAAATCCACTACTGGAGGCCAGATCCTACATGTTGACTACCCCCCTATCGGGCGCGCAGGCGTCCACCGCTCAATCTGCCGAACCCTTGACGCAGGTTAGCTTTCGACTACCCGAGCCCGCTTCAAATCAAGAGACCGTCCGCCATATGCTGTTTGGCAGCCCCGACGCCGTCCGGCTTAGCATTCGAGACCTGCACCGCAGGCAGTACGCTGAACCCAACGACTGGAGCAGGTTGCTACCCACCGGCAGACCTAACGAAGTCATGGCCATTTTGACCCGGCGGGTGAAGTTGTCAGCAACGCAATAGCCATTGCCCCCGCTTCGTATCGCAAAAGTTGCGGCTTGTGTTACACAAACGGTACTTGATGCTGCATAAGCCGCACGTCGCTTGGCAAGATCCACCCACGCCCGTCGCCAGATATCCCAAACTCATATGTGACTCAGGGCTGCCTAAACTGACTGCTGACCAGTCTAGACCCCATGAGCGCTATGGCGCTAAACAGATTGAACCTAAACAGATTGAACAGGAACTCTCGTTTCACTGTAGCCGAGGCAAGCAAGCCTGTCTCCAGCAATCTCTTGACAGAGACTAATCTCTTCGGGGGACAGCGACCGCTTCCAGTCTCCGACAGCGCCTTTACGAATGTACTGCCCGTCACCTTTGCGGCGAATCTTGCTGATATCTGTGGCACGAATGATGTGACTGATTTGAGCATCATTCCAGCTTAAGTGTGCAAAATCAAATAGGCGCTTGAGATTGGCAACCGGCTCGGATTTGAGGCTTTCGTACCGAACGGCGTGAATTCGAGGGGATAGCTCAGGCTGGGCGCGGTAGCGTTCACCCCAGTCAATGCAGCGACGCCACTGGCGAATCGCCCCCGCTGTGCCAATGTTGGCCCAGGACTGGGTAGCGGCTAGGGCATTGTAAGAGGCGCAAACATCTCTGCCATCGCGAATGACCTCAACCACTTTGGCGTCTGGAAAACGCTGCAGAATCCGATCAACGTAGCGAATGTGCAGGGGCGTTTTTTCAAGCAGCGTCAGACCAGGGCAGTTCTGCTGTTGAAAAAAGTGATCTAGCAGCAACTGAATCAGGTCCTCGGCCTGGGCTGAGGCGGGTTTAGAATTTTTCTGTGCTGCCGCGACCAACGCTCTGAAGTCAGCCGCATCGGCAAGACCGTGTAGCCCGTGACTGTGGGGGTGATTGAGGATGTCATAGTCGCGCAGGATCCCTCGCCAGATATCAGCGGGGGTAAACCCCAACAGCAGCGGCTTAGGGCCGTAGCGTCGTAAAATTCCCCTCCAGCTGCGTCGCCGCTGAGCCAGGGGCTGATCGGGCAGGGTCAAAAAAGGTTCGTAGATGAGCCGGTATGCATGGGTCTCGACCGGAACAGCCACTACTTCTGGATGGCCTGCGAGCAGCGAGGTTACCCAGGAGGTGCCTGACCGGGGGCAGCCAACCACGAACAGCTTGGGGTAAGGGGCATTACTCATACTGGCGCACTAGGGTATGGGTAGGGGGCAAGGTAGAAACAGCAATCGTTTCTGGACTGAGCAGGGTCGCAAACGCTTGGGCACAGATCGCGAGGGTACGAGTTTGGTATTGTTGGTGGGCGTTGGTGGCGACAATTTGTAAGGACGTCAGCAGGTCGGGCGTATGGAGATGCAGGGCCGTCAGTTCAGCGGTAGAGAGGTAGTGCCGCCCCGAAACCACGCCGTCCTGAGGGCGCAGCGATTGCTGATTGTTGATGGGCAGCAGTCCGTGGGCACAGTAGGCCGCATAGACCGTTGATTTTGCCAGATTGTTCGGGAATCGGCGGTAGTCAAACAGACCGGCAAAGCTTTCTTCCATCAGCTGGCTTACTTGTTCTGCAGGCAGAAACCCCGTTCTAATCAGCCTGATTTGGAGGTGAGATGCCACCTCCTCTAGCGTCTCGTCAAGCGGGCGACCGACATCGTAGAGCGTCTGAATGCCAAGCTGGCCGCAGAGGGTTTGCAGCGTTGACAGGTTATTGCGGTAGGCACGACTGCGATCGCTACTGCCAAACACCACCAGGGCGCGGGTGCGATCGCACAGTGGCTTCCCCCCCGCTGACTCCCCCACCGTCGAGAAATTGGGCAAGCAGCGGACCGATCCTGTCACCCAGGTCGACAGCGTTTGCTGAAAGGCCGTATTGTTGGTCACCACCGCATCGGCAACCTGGGCCAGGCGACGCGAAACCTGCCGCTGAATCGGGTTGGGGCAACGAATGCGGCGATAACGGAGCGTTGGCAGCTCGTGAAACATGACCACTACTCGCACCCCGCGCTGTTTGAACGCCGCGAGCCCAGCCACTAGCCAACCCGGCGCGTCCAGTTTGCCACGCAGATAGGGATAGTTACTGTACTGGAGCAAAACGGTATCGATCGCCTTGGGAACGCATGCCAGCAAACCGTCAATCGTGTGCTCAGTCAGCCGATGCACTGGAAACCCTGCTACCTGCTGAGTCGTTCGACGACTCGGTCTAAAAACCAGAAATTCGGAGGCAATCTGGTGCTGTCGGGAAAGCTGTTGGGCCAGCTGTAGCGCATAGTCACCCACCCCATCCACATCAGGAGACAATCGAGGAACAATTTGTAGAACTCTGCAGGGCTTCGTCATGATGGAGAATGCGGTTATTTTTAGAACCGATGAGAACCTAATTGAGCAGCTATGGTGAGGCTTGCCTAGCTAAATGCTGCTGAGCCAAATGCTGCTGAGCCAGATGCTGCCGCACCCGCTCGGCTAGCAGCGGTCCAGACCGCTGATTGAACAGATTGCCAAAGAATCCAGGGATATTGATAATCTCGATCGGGTCTTTGGCAACAACCTGCCAGCCCAGAGACGGCCCAAAGTACCAGTCCAACGTCTGTACCCGCGCGCGAAAGAGCGTCATGCGACCAGCGTAGAGTTGGGGATCGTAGCGATCAGCAGCGGTCTCGTTGGCTGCCTGGGCGCGGGCATAGCGATATTCGTAGGGAATGGCCCCGGTCGGGTCAGGTACCGTGTCAGAAGAGACAGATTCAGACTGCGCTGCAGCAGACTGCACAGTGACGGCCGCAGGCCGAATGCGCCGCCAGATTTTAGTCGGTAGCTGTGCCAGCCGCTCCCAGCCGCCATGGTAGTAGTAGTTTTTGCGCAGCCAAAAGTAGGCCTGCTGGAGCTGAAGCTGCCGCTGTACCAAAGGTTGGTTCGCTAAAGACGCGGGCCGATACGCATCAATCAGAACAATCTCCGCAATCTCTTCGCCCGCTGCCTGCAGCTGTTGGGCAATTTCAACGGCAACCGCACCGCCAAAACAGTGTCCGCCTACCAGATAGGGACCTGCGGGCTGCACCATCCGCATTTCTTTGATGCAGTCTGTTGCCAGGGCTTCGACCGTGTGATGGACGACGTCGCTACCGTCTAGATCGGGCCGCTGCAGGGCATAAAAGGGCTGTTCGGGGCCGAGCAGGTGAGCAAACCGCGCCCAGGTAAGCGCGTCAGCAGATCCCCCGTGAAAGAACAGAGGTGGTTGGCTGCCGCTGGTTTGAATCGGGACGAGACTGGTCCACTGAAGCGATGTTTGCCGCTGGCTGAGCAGGGCTGCAAACTGACGAACGTTCGGGGCTTGAAAGAGCGTCGCCAGGGGCAGCGCACAGTCAAGCTGCTGCTGCATTTGATTAAATAGCTGAACGGCCAGGAGCGAGTTACCCCCCAGGTCAAAGAAACTGGCCTCAACGCTGAGGGGACGCACCTCTAGAACCGTCTCCCATATCTGAGCTAGCTTGAGCTCTAGTGGATTGGCCGGTGCGACAAAGGTCTCCTCCAGGGTTGCTCGACTGAGGTCACGGGCGTAGGCAGGATTATCTGGCGCAGTTGCGGCAAGCGTTATATCTAGAGTGGGTAGCCCGCTCCCGAGCGGTTGAGTAGGCGCCTCGACCAGCGATATCAGCAGAGACTGAAACTGTTGCAGCACTGATTTGAGCGTCGCTGAGTCAAACCCATTGCCTTCGATTTGTAGCGTGATCGCCGCACCTGGTTTAACTATCAGGGTTAGCCCGTAGGTGCTGACCACGCCCGACTGAATGTTGTTTACCTGCAAGCTGCCATTTGCGTTTGCCTCGCGGATGGGGTAGTTCTCAATCACTAGCAGACTATCGAACAGCTGCCCTGAAATACTGCACCAGTCTTGAATCTGCGCCAGCGATGCGTAGGCGTATTGACTGGCAGTGGCCTGCTGGGCTTGTAACGTCTGCAGCCAGCTCAGCCCATTCTGTTCTAAAGCAACCTGCACTCGTACAGGTAGGACGCTGATCAACAGGCCGACGATAGATTCAACCCCAGGTAGGTCTGCCTGCCGCCCCGAGACCGTAGTGCCAAAGAGAATATCGGTTTGACCCGTGAGCTGGTGCAGTAACAGTGACCAGACACCTTGCATCAGCGTGCTGAACGTGATTCGGTGCGATCGCAATAATGCCGTCACCTGCTCACCCAATGCGCTGTCTAATGTCAGAGAAGCTTTCGCCTGCGGTTTCTTTGTGTCCTGGCGTAGACTGCCGTCTAGCAGACGCCCTGCCTCGGTCCCCCCCGCCAGGGTCTGCTGCCAGAACGCCTCCGCTGCGTCCTTATCCTGCTGCTTCAGCCATTGGATGTACGCTTGATACGGGGTAACCCGTTTGACCTCCAAAGCCTGCCCCTGCTGCAGCTGGGCGTAGGTGTCGAACACCTGATTGAGGACCAGCGCGCCAGACCAGCCGTCGAGCATCAGATGGTGGCAGGTCCAGACCAGTTCGTACTGGCTATCGGTCAGGCGAATGAGGGCTAGCCGCATGATGGGTGCTTGAGTGAGGGTGAGGGTGCGATCGCAATCGGCGCTCAAGAAATCTTCTAAAACCCGTTGGGGATGATCCCGACCGTCCACCTCAGCCCAGGGGAGCGTCACCTGCCGAGCAACCACCTGCAGCGGCTGCTTGACGCCCTCCCAGTGAACCGAAGTTCTGAGCGCAGGGTGCTGACCGACGACCCACTCCCAAGCCTGTCGCAGCTGTTGAACATTGACTAAGCCCTGCAGGGTGCAGCGCACATGCAAGAGACCTGCCTGAGCAGAGGTCTGCAGGCTATGCCAGAGAAACGCCTGCTGCAGCGGTGCTAGGGGATAGATCGCTTCGATATTCTGTTTGTCCATTACAGCACCTCCTGCATCAGCTGGCCGATAAAGCTGTCTAGCTCGGACTGGTCGAGGTCAGCATCGGGAAAGTCTGAGGGCGTAAAGCCGCCGCTGTTGTTCGTGCAGTCGGCGATCAGCGTCTTGAGATTGCGAATATAGCAATGGGCCAGATCGCCAATGGTCTCAGACCGATAGGCCCCCGTATCGTAGGCCCAGTTCACCTGGAGCTGACTGTCTGCCACCCAAGCATTGATTTCGAGCGGGTAGCCCCTTGCATTCTGTGGATGTCGCAGGCAGCCCAGGTGAATATCTTCCCTAACGGATAGGTTACGAGTTGCCCCCTGCTGTCCCAGGTAGTTAAACAAAATCTCAGGAGACGACTGTGCCAGCTGAGCCCGAGTCGCTTCATCGCCGAGATAGCGCAGCAGGCCATAACCAATGCCTCGCTTGGGAATTTGGCGGAGCTGTTCTTTGACTGACTTGAGCGCTGCGGTCGAATTTATTTCTGAAAGCGTCAGTCTGACGGGATAGGTGGTCGTGAACCAGCCAATCGTACGAGAGAGATCGCTTTGGGGAACAATGTGCTCTCTTCCATGCGCTTCGACTTCAACCCGGACGCTGCCTGTAGCCTCGCCCGCTGACTGCAGCAGCGTTTGGACAAGGGCGGTCAGCAGGGCGTCGTTGATTTGGGTATTGTAGGCCGCAGGCACAGACTGGAGCAGCGCCTGGGTATCGGCACTGTCCAACGCTACGGTTAGGGTGCAGGTAGCAGCCTCGGTTGTGGACGCCGATTCGAAATCTCTGGATAAGGAGATCCCCGGCTCTTCAACCTGAGAACGCCAGAAGGCGATTTCTTCGGTCGGCAGATGATGCGGCAGGGCCTCCGCCCAGGTCTTGAAGGCGGTTGTCTTAGCGGGCAGGCCGTCAGCTGTGGTCAGCACACGAGTCAAATCTTCTAATAGAATCTGCCAGGAGATTGCATCGATGACCCAGTGATGCAGGCCCAAGAGTAGCCAGTTCGGCTCGTGGGAGCCCCGCTGAAAATACGCGACCTGCATTAGACCAGCCGGGTCGGTACTGCGATAGAGCGGGTTGCCCTGTTGAGAGACTGCTTGGATTTGTTCGGCTTGACTCTGTCCTGCAATATCAAAAACCTCAAGGGCGGGCGGCTGGGCGCTGTCCTGGTTGTGCTGCTGCCAGCCGGTTTCGGTTGGATAAAAAGACAGCCTGAGGGCATCGTGGTGGGACCAGAGGGTTGCGATCGCACGCTCTATCGCTTCTAAATCGACCCCCTCGGGTAGCTCAATCAGTCTGGCCTGATGCCAGTGATAGGGGTCCGCCATCCCCTGCTGCAGAAACCAGTGCTGAATCGGCGTCAGCGGGACCACACCGGTAACCTCGTCCTGGCTGATGACGGCTTCAGGTGACAGATTTGCCGCCGCTGCCAGTTCGGCAATAGTGGGTCGCTCAAACAGCTGGTTGGGTGCTAGCCTCAGACCTGCTTCCCTTGCCTGAGACACGATCTGAATGCTGAGAATCGAATCGCCCCCAAGTTCGAAAAAGTTGTCGTGAATACCGACCGAATCGAGGCCCAGCACGCTACTCCAAATCTGAGCCAGGCTTGCTTCGGCAGGCGTGCGGGGTGTAGCTGATACGCTGGGAGGCGTTAGCTGAGGCGCAGGCAGCGCCTGGACATCGACTTTGCCGTTGGCATTACGGGGCATAGCCTCTAGCGGCACGATAGCTGCTGGCACCATATAGTTGGGCAGTTTGGCAGCCAGTGCATGTCTCAAGTCGTTGGGCTGAGGCGCGTTTTCTTTTAGAACAACGTACGCCACCAGTTTTTGAGGCAGCTGGCTCGACGAGGGGGGCGCTACCCCAAGCTGACGCGCCAGGGCCTCTCGCTGGCGCGGCGAGAGCGACCTTACTCGTTGATATAGTGCCTGATTGGGGGCCATTGCAGAATTCATGGGTCAAGTACTCGGGGAAGCCACAGCTGTTACGGGATAGATTGTGCGTGTCTGGGAGGAGACCCGTTTTTCGCAGGGGACCGTTTCTGCTTTGCCAGCAGGGCTTCAACAATCTGAGCGGCTCGCTGTTCGTGGCGATAGCGACGGGTGCGATCGCACATCTGCTCAACGCAGTTTCGATAGGACGGCTCAGTCAGCAGGGTTCGAATAGAATCACGAATCTGACCAGCCGTGTCCTGCTCTCGATCACCAACAAGGCCCAGTCCGTGGTAGGCCACGCGAGCCGCGTTCCCGTTCTGGTCGGCATGACCCAGCGAATAAACCAGCATGGGCACGCCCGAGTCGATGCACTCGTTGATGGTGTTAATTCCGGCGTTAACAACAGCGCAGTCTGCCTGCTTTAGCACCTCAAGCTGAGGCACCCAGCCAAAGGCGTAGACAGTGGGGGGGAGCGTGCCCAGCTGTTCTCGATCGAGCTGGTTGCCAAGCCCAACAACCAGGTCCCATTCTGGGCAGTCGGCGACAGCCGCTATCACTTTGCTCAACCACTGCCGATGCCCTTTTGCAAAAGTGCTACAGCTGCAGTAAATTAGCGTTCGCCCACGAGAACGTCGGTTTTCAAAGCGCTGTTCTAAAATCTTCCAGGTGTCAGGCGTAACGCGCGAATTTTGACGGGCCTCGCTCACCATTGGGCCAGCGTAGTGCATCAGGGGATGGGGCTCATGGGGGAAATCGAGCTCTGAGGCGTTAAAGCAGAGGACGGGCAGCTGACCTTGACCGAAAGGAATCAGCCACTGGGTAAAGCCAGACTGTTCTGAAAATGGGTAGCCAATCTGCCGGGCATAGCAGCCCCAAATCGATCTTCTGTCGAGCCCTACCCTCACCCATCGCTGTTGCTGGACTGCTTTCCAGGTCGTAAATCCGTTGCGTAGCCAGCTCAATTCAGCCCTTAACCAGCGGCCCCACCGATCTTTTGCGGGCATGATAGGGCTACTGATGGCGGGCAAACAGGGCCGTTTCCAAATGGACAGAAACTGGCAAAGCAGCACCATTGGGAGCCCGCTCATCACGCCTGCCATGATGTGGGGCGTCATTTCCATGTCAATTAGAACCAGATCGGGTTCGAGATTTTGAAGCGTTTGAGTAAAAGACTGAACCCCTAGCTCATCGACGGCCCGCTGCTGGCGTGCCTGCAGCGTCAACAGCTTTTGCCATCGGCTCATCGGCGGATCGGCGGGTTGAACCAGCCATCGGTCGAGCTGCACGTAGTCGATGCCCTGTGCGGTCACCGCTTGGCGAAAGTCGTGAGGGCTCGCATAGGTAACCCGGTGGCCCGCCTGCGTTAACTGCTGAACAAGTGCCAGACTGGCATGGAAGATACCAGTCAGTCCCCCGGTAATACAGACAATATGTGCCATGACTAAGCTCCCCCCCGGTCAGACTTTCGAGCCAGGACGCAAAGATCCTCGACCGGCATGTTGTGGGTAAACGGAACGGAGGCGAGCGGATCGAGCAGGTCCAGCCGCCGGATGTGGCTGAACTCGTTGACTCTCTCAAGCTGATACTTCAAACCCTCATAGTCGTAGCTCCACTTGTGGATCTGCCCAGGCTCGTCGACCGGGGCATAGCCGAACTGATGGGCGTGGAACGAGAAGAGAAAGCTGGCAGGCGCGTCCTTGGGAATTCGACGCTGGGCGTATTTCACGAAATAGTCCATGTGGCGATAGTTCGTGAAATATCCGTTGATGTGGGCTCGCAGGTCTGGAACCGTGATTAACAGATAGCCGTTAGGTCTCAAGATGCTGGCACAAAATTTCAGCAGGTCCACGCCTTCTTCAAAGCTGAAGTGTTCGAAAACGTGCTGCATCCTAATCAGGTCAAAGTCGCCTAACCGCTTCCGGTCAGACTCTCCTAACTGATAGATGTTGGCCTCGTAATATCGCTTGGCCAGCTCAGGAGACAGATCTTTGCTAGAGCCCAGATCGAGACAGATAAAGCCCGCTTCAAACCGTCGACTGCCCAGGTCTAACCAGCGAGTTTGGCCTGCATCAAGGAGCTGCTGTCTCAAGCGTCCACCCTGATAGAGCCCCAATTTCTTGAGCCCTCTAACGGCGGTGTGTTTTAACCAGGCTGTATTAGTCATTCGCTTCTTTGAGGGGCTTTTGAAATATCTGTTCGATACGGGTAATCGGGGTCAGTGCTACGGCTCACTTTCGACAGCTGCCAACAGTACTTCAGCTTTATCAGGCTCCAAGGCAGAAAGGGCTGCCACCAAATCCTCAACGTCATCACGGCGCTGGGTTGCCACTACTACCGCCTCCCGTACGGTGTCGTGAGCCTGTAGCGCTGCTTCAATCTCTCCTAGCTCAATCCGATAGCCTCGGATTTTCACCTGCCGGTCGCATCGCCCGAGCCATTCCAGCAAACCATTAGCGCGGCGACGGGCCAGGTCGCCGGTTCTGTAGAGGCGAATCCCCGACGGCAGGAGAGAAGACTGATCGGATGTAATAAACGCTGCAGCGGTCCGTTCGGGCTGGTTAAGATAGCCCTGCGCGACCCCGTCACCGCCGATGTAGACCTCGCCAACAGCCCCAGTTGGAACCGGCATTAGCTGCTCATCCAACAGATAAATCTGAGTGTTGGGAATGGGATGACCAATGGCAACCGGTCCCGGCCCTGGCTCCACCGGAAAGCGGTAGACCGTACACCAAACGGTCGCTTCGGTCGGTCCGTATTCGTTGTACAAAGTTGCACTGGGTAGCTTGGCGTAGTGCTCGGTGGTGAGGGTTTGCGGGCAGGCTTCACCGGCAACAATGACCGTTTGCAGCGTTGCTAGCTGTTGCGGTGTCGCAGCATCCAACAACAGCGAGTAGAGCGTGGGGACACATAAAGTATGGGTAATTTGCTGGTCGGCGACCAGATGGGCCAGCTGCTGCAGGTCTTGTTCGATTCGCTGGGGCGGTAGCACTAACGTTCCCCCCTGGCAGAGCGTCCAAAAGATACCTGCCACCGAGCTATCAAAGGCAATGGACGAGAGCAGCAGGAAGCGGCCCACCGGTTCTGGGTAGAGGTGCGATCGCACCGCCGTAGAATGCATCAAATTCCGATGGCTGACCATCACGCCTTTGGGACGTCCCGTCGACCCAGAGGTGTAAATGATGTAGGCCAGATCGTCGGGCTGAGGTGGGCGAGCCGGGGCGGCAGGCATTTCCGGTGCGCTGATAGAGGGCTGAATTGCCCCATCCTTGTCCAGATAGATAGTCGAAATCTCTCCGTGGGGCCGATCGAGTTTCGATTGGGTTAGCAGCAGCCGGGGCTGAGTGTCCTGCAAGCAGTACGCCAGCCGATCCGCCGGGTACGCCGGGTCCAAGGGCACGTAGGTTCCCCCAGCCTTCAGCACCGCTAGAATGCTGACGATTCTCTCCAGGGATGGATTCAGGCACAGAGCAACCCGCTCACCGGGGGCAACGTCGTGCGATCTCAACACCTCAGCCAGCCAATCGGCCCGCTGATTAAGTTCATCGTAGGTCAGCGTTTGGCCTTCAAACACGACCGCCTGCGCCGTTGGCGTGCGCTCAACCTGAGCTTCAATTAGCTGGTGAATGGTCTGGTCGTGAGGGTAGTCAATCGTCTCCCAATGAGCGAGCTGCTGCTGTTCAGCGGGCGTCAGACAGGGTAGCTGGCCCAGCTTGGCCTGGGGCTGTTCAACAAAGGCATTGAGCAACAGTGCCAAGTGATCCTGTAGGTTGGCAATGGCCCCTGCTTCAAATCGTCCCGAATCGAATAGCATTAGCAGCGTCAGCGATTCGCCGGGAACAACCAGTAGTGCCAGGGGATAGTTGCTCTGCTCTAGATACTGCACCTGGTGAGTTTCAAAGCCAAGGTCGGCGGCGGCGGGCGTTGGATAGTTTTCGAAGACAACGATGCTTTCAAATAGAGGACTGCCCTTGGGCAGATCGCTCCAGCGCTGGATATCGCTCAGGGCAGTGGACTCATACTGTCGTAAGTCAAGCAGCTGCTGTTGCCGGGCCTGTAACCAGTCGATCAACGGCTGCTCAGGCTCGACCCGCACCCGCAGCGGCAGCGTGTTGATAAACAGCCCCACCATCGACTCAACGCCGCTCAGTTCAGTTGGGCGACCCGATATAACCGAACCATAGGTGACCTGAGCCTCACGACTGTAATGGTTGAGCAAGATGGCCCACGCGCCCTGAATGAGCGTATTCAACGTTAAATGATGCTGTTGGGCAAAGTTTTTAAGCGCTTTTGTCAGTGCTGGGGAGAGCACCTGACTCCGCTGCTGATAGTGCTGGGCGGGCCCGGTACGGGCAGCTGGTAAAGGTGTTGGTTCGGTAAAACCCTCAAGCTGACTGCGCCAAAAAGACTCTGCTACCGTCAGATCTTGCTCTTGCTGCCAGGCAATGTAGTCTCGGTAAGGGCGAACCGGAGCCAGTCGGGGAACCGTCTCTTGCTGCAGCGCGCCGTAGTAGGTCAGCATGTCTTGCCAAATCAGCGGCAGCGACCAGCCGTCAAACAGCAGGTGGTGAGAACTCCAAACGAGCTGGTAGGTGTTGCTGTTTAGATGCATTAGCGTCAGGCGTAGTAGGGGAGCCTGGTCTAGGGCAAATCCCTGGTTGCGATCGCACTTTAAAAATCCCGCCAGCGCCGTCGCTTGCTCACGCTCGTCCATGCCTCGCCAGTCCAGCTCTCGCCAGGGCAGCGTCACCTGCTGGCGCACCACCTGCAGCGGCTCATCTAGCCCGTCCCACAGAAATGCCGTACGCAGCACCGGATGTCGCACCAGCGTCTGCTGCCACGCCTGCTGTAATAGCGCTGGCTGAAGAGTTCCCGTCAGCCTACAGGTGTACTGGTTGATGTAAACACCTGTCTGGGTGTCGGCCAGGGTATGAAACAGCATTCCTAGCTGCGTCGGCGAAAGCGGATAGATATCAGCGACGTTTTCCATTACCTTTGGCCTCCAGGACGATCCGCTTTGTTGAGCAGGGCCGAGAGCCTGTCGAGCTTTTTGCTGTTGAGCTTAGCCAGGGGAAAATCGGTTGCCGTGACCTGCCTACTTGGGGCCATTAGCAGCGTTCGCAGATGCTGCATGACGCCGTCGGCTAACGCCTGCACGGTATCGGCCTCTAGACCGCTGTAGCGCCAGTCAATGTGGAGCTGTCCCCGGCTAATATAAGCGCTGATTTCGAGGGGGTGCGATCTCACCTGCTTGGGACTGCGAGAAACCTGCAGCGGCTGCGCAAACTGGAAGATTGAGGCAGGTGGCAACAGCTGCTCCAGCGTGCCGAGATAGTTGAACAAAATTTCAGGCTGGGTTGGCTCAACGCCGATTTCGCTGAGGTAGCGCAAAATGCCATATCCGATGCCCTTTCGCGGTACCTGTCTGAGGGCTGTTTTAACGAACTGCAGGGTTTCATCCGCACTCGCCACCGTCTGAAACCTCACCGGAAAGAGTGACGTAAACCAGCCCACCGTCCGCGTGAGACGGCTGTTGGGGACCATCGCCTCTTCTCGCCCATGACCTTCTAGCGCGACCTGTACCCTTTCCTGCCCGGTCTGCTGCCGCATGGCCAGCGCCAGGGCCGCCAACAACATTTCTTGAGGGCGGGCAAGAGCCGCCTGCAGAAACGCCTGGGTTAGCTTATCGCTTAGCTGTCGAGAAATCGTGCGGGCTTCGGCCTCAGTCTGAGCGCTTCCGCCTAGCTGCCTCAAAGGAAGGGATTGGCCCTGCCAATAGCTAACTTCTGCCTGGGGTAACGTCACTTCTGTTAGACCATTAGCCCATGACTTGTAAGAGCTGGTTTTGAGCGGGAAATCCGGTGTCTTTCCCCGGTTTAGCTGCTGATAGGCCGTTTCTAAATCTTGAATGAGTGTCAGCCAAGAGAGGGCATCCACTGCAAGGTGATGAATCACCAGTCCCAGTTGCTGCCGGTCACCCCAGTCGAACAACACGGCTCTCACCAGATCGCCTCTGGTCAGGTCAAGCTGGGCCTGCAGTTGAGCAATCGCGTCAGAGACGGTTTGTTGGGGATTGGGCTGGGCGGTCAAGTCCAGCTTCATCACAGATACCGAGTCAACCCTTTCGCCGTAGCGCTGCTTCCAGCCCGTGGAAGTCTGGGTATAGCGGAGACGCAGGCTGTCGTGGTGGTTGACCACTGCCGTCAGCGCAGACCGCAAAACTGGCAGCTGAAGTGTTTCTGCGACATCTAGCAGCACCGTCTGCGTAAACTGCTCCGGTTCGGGTGACGGTTGTTCAAAAAAGGCACGCTGGATCGGCGTCAGCGGCACCGGACCCGTCAGATCTTCTGGCGCTGTCTCTACTTCGGGCGCAACCACGGCGGACAGCTGGGCCAAGGTGGGGTGCTGAAAAATCTGGTTAGGTGAAAGCGCAAACCCCGATTCCGACAGGCGAGCCGCAATCTGAATAGCCATAATCGAGTCGCCGCCCAGCTCGTAAAAGTTATCGTGAACGCCGATGCGGTCTAGCTTGAGTACCTGTTGCCAGGTCTTTGCCAGCGTTTTCTCAACTGCCGTTTGAGGCTCCACAAAGGCTGACTGCAGCTCTGGGCGCGTCGCTTGAGGGTCTGGCAGGGCCGCAAAATCGACCTTGCCGTTGGCCGTTAGCGGCATCTGTTCAAGCGGGATGAGGTAAGCAGGCACCAGATTGCCAGGTAATTGTTGGGCTAAAAATGTTCTCAAATCCGTAGGAGAAACCGCTCCCACATAGTAGGCAGCCAGCTGCGCTTTGTTGATCTGAGCGTCTTCGTAGCCAATCTCCTGTAGAATTCTCTCGACCTCAGCAACGTCGATCTCGTCGTTGAGTTCATCGATCGCAGCCTCGACAGTCTTATGGCCCATGCGCACGTCCCAGCTGTAGGGCAGAGCGTAGTTGTGATAGCCCCGCTGTTGGGTATGCAGGTGAATGCCCACGTTGTTGATCAGGCAGTTGGTCGAGCGTCCCGTATCTGACGGTCGAATCCAGGGAACCTGATCCTGCAAGAAGGCCAGCATTTCTGCCAGCTCAACATCGCAGTAGCGGTAAAAGTCAACAATTTCGACCGCCTCAAAAATATCGTCAGTTTGAAATACCGCAACGTCCATCAGCTGAGAGACCGCATCGTCAGTTCGGTGATAGGCCTTACGGGCCTCTAGGATGGTTTGGTCGATCTGCTCGACGTCGAAACGCTCCTGACCAAATAGCTCAGTAAACCACTCTTCCGTCAGTCGGGTTTCAAAGAATTGCCCTCTAGAAAGCCCCGTCACAATGCAGGGAATGCCTTTCTCGTAGGCCAGTTGCATACTCAGGGTGTAGATGGTCTTGAAACAGCCGTTGCAAACGTTGCAGTGGCGGTTCAGACTATCGACAAATATCTCGTTCATGGCTGGCGTGGTGCCAAACTGGTGGTCTACGCCCAACGTCCTGACCACACGACGGATATTGTCTTTGGCCTGGTCTGAGATGTAGCCATTGTCTAGGGTGAAGGCAAATACGCGATAGCCCATTGTGACCAGCTGAGCCAGGGCATAGGTACTGTCCTTGCCGCCGCTGAGCAGCATCATACAGTCGTATTCGCCCTGCCGACGCTGGCGAGCCGCCGCCAGACGAACCTTGAGCACGTCCATCGACTTGAAGTACTGCTGGGTGCGATCGCAATAGGTCTCGTAGGTCTGGCAAATATCGCAGACGCCCGCTTGATCGAAAGTAATGCCCGGATAGTTAGAGGCGATACCGCAGCGAGTGCAGTAGGTTACCGGCCCGGTCTGGGCAGGTGCCGTTGTCAGAACCAGGCTAACTGCGCTAGCGCTAACGCCGGGATGGGCCACCAGCGCGGCCTCAATCTCGCCTAGCTCGATGCGAGTGCCGTGGATTTTGACCTGGCGATCGCCCCGACCCCGATAGGCCAGCTGCCCGTTTTCTTGCCAGCGCCCCAAATCGCCCGTGCGGTAAAGTCTCTGCTGCCCTCGGTAAACAAACCGCTCTGCGGTCAGTTCAGGCCGATTGAGGTAGCCCCGCGCTAGCCCCGGTCCGCCAATAAAGATTTCACCCACAGCGCCCTGAGGCACCAGGTTAAGCCGCTCATCTAGCAAGTAAATCTCCGACCCAGCTGCCGGTCTACCGATAGCAACAGAGGTAGGGGCAACAGGGGCCGGTTCAAAACGATGGATCATGCAGCCGACGGTGGCTTCTGTCGGCCCATACTCGTTGTAAATCTCGATTGGGTGATCGCTGGCGTTAGCAATCGCTCCAGCCAAGGATGTTTTTAGATCTTCCCCACCTAAGATCAGCGTCTTTACGCGAGAACCGATAGGTTGTCCCTGGACGAGTGCTAAATGGGAGGGCGTCAGCTTGATAATATCGACCCGATTCTCTTCAAAGAGGCGTTGCAGCGAGAGATCGATTGCCTCATCTCTTTCGGGGTAAACAACAATCTGCCCACCTGACAGTAGCGGAACGAAGATAGAGGTAACGGTGAGATCGAAAGTGACTGGCGAGAACAGGGGAAACGCTAAGGTGCGACCGCGTACGTAGTGCTCAATAGCCCAAGAGACGTAGTTCGTCAGATTTCTGTGTTCAATCGCCACGCCCTTAGGCTGTCCGGTAGACCCCGAGGTATAGAGCAGATAGGCCAGCTGATGGGTCGTTGGGCACGTATCGAGGTTGTTGTTCGGCTGCGCGTCTAAGACTAGCTGGTCCAGCAGCAGTGCCTCAGTCTGTCCGTCCAGGCAGTGCGAGAAGCTTGAGTGCGTCAGCACCCAACGCGCCTGGGTATCGTTCAAGATGTGGGCGATCCGCTTTTGGGGATGAGCTGGGTCGATGGGCACGTAGGCTCCGCCTACCTTGAGCACCCCCCAAATCGCAATCAGCATCTCAGCCGAGCGGCGCAGGCAGATGCCGACGGGGGCCTCAGCCGCTACGCCCCGCTGGCAGAGGTAGTGGGCTAACTGATTGGCCTTCGCGTTCAGCTGCTGGTAGGTAAGGGTTTGGTCGTCGCAAATCAGCGCTACCGCGTTTGGGGTCTGGGTGACCTGGGCCTCAAACCACTGCACCACGGTCTCGCTTACCTCACGCGGTTCACCGCACGCCAGGTCTATTAGCTGGGACCGCTCCGGTTCTTGAACCAGCGCGACCTCAGCAATTGGGCGGTGAGGGTTTGCCAACATCGCATCGACTAGCGCCAGAAAATGACTCGTTGCCCGTTCCTGCAGAGCGGGCTCAAACAGGTCGCAGTTGAAGTCAAAGTGCAGCTGCAGAAGGCCTCGGTCATCAAAGTCATGGACCTGTAGTCTCAGGTGATGACGCGGATCGCCTGCCCCTGGATGAATCCATTCGGAACGAACCGGTAGCCCATTGAAGTCAGGCAGCTGGTTGTGAATAAAGTTGAGAACAACGTTGGGGCTGCGACTAGCGGCCTCGCTCGCACCGGATTGGGCGTAGCGCAGCAGGCCGCTACTGGCGACATTGACCTTCTTGAACAGGGTCGAGAAGGTTTCTCCTGGGTCGATCTCTGTCTGTAGAGGAAACAGCTCAATGAACACCCCGACAGTCTCTTTTAGCTCAGCCGTGGGCCGACCGTGGGCGGGGGTGGCAAACGCGACTGAGCGGTTGCCACTGACCCGGTGCAGGTAAGCCAGTAAAATGCTGGCGATCAGGTTAAACAGTGACAGCTGGGGAGTCAGCGCCTGGGCTTCGGACTGAACAGCGAGCCGTTTGAGCCGGGCCGTTTGTTGCGCATCTAGCTCGCACGAAACGCGCCGCGTTTGAGCCGAGACCTGGGTAGCGCTGCGCTGATAAAGGTCGGACGGTGTCGCTGGCCGCTGTCGCCAGTAAGCCAATGCTCGATTAGATGGGGGCGGCAGCGAGATCTGGCTAAAGGCCGGAAGTTCGGGAGCCTGGGCTAGGGTACCCTCTACAGCACGCCGATAGAAATCAGCCATAGTCTGGTACAACAGCTGCACCGAGGCAATGTCAGTAATGAGATGGTGCTGATTGAGATACCAGGCGTAGCCATCAGGCCCCAGGCGAATGAGCGCCGTATCAAAGAGCGGTTTGGACAGATCAAACCGCTGCTGGCACCGCTGCTGCGCCCAGTCTCGGGCCACCATCGCCGGGTGCTCGCAATGGCTGAAGTCGAGCATGGTCACTTCGCTGTGACTGCTGGCTAGCACTCGCCGCTGGCTCACACCGTCAACGTCTTCAAACACCATTCTCAGGGCATCGCAGCGCAGAACGAGCGCCTCGAACGCCGCCTGAAAATGGGTTGGACTAACCTCGCCCGCCAGCGTAAAGAGAAACGCCATATTGTAAAGCGGCGAATCGGGAGCCAGCTTTTGACCGAGCCACAGTAGCTGTTGCGCGGTTGTCAGCTCGGTTTGCGTTGACGTTGCCGCGTCTAAGTCGGGTAAGGAACGGGGGACTGCAATCATTCAGTTACAGGCTCCTATTGGCGAGGTACGCATCAATGGCCTTGATGGTCCGAAAATGGGTAATGGTGATATCTGACTGGGGAATCTCGCATTCGAACCGGTCTTCGACAAAGGCCACCAGCTGCATAACGCCCATCGAGTCGATGATCTCTTCTCCGAGCAGATCGTCATCGGCTTCGACCTGCTGACGCCCGCTGAGAAGCGTTTTGCTGATGTACTGTTTGAGAATGTCTTGGGTATCCATGAGCGCAAGAGAGTAAAGACGTTGATTAGCTGGCTTGCAGGCTGGGTTGTTGACGGTTGGCTTCGGCCTGCTGCTGCAGAGTACGGCGGTCAATTTTGCCAGTGCCGGTCCGTGGAAAGGTGGGTGCGATCGCAACCCCTTTCGGGACTGCATAGGCAGGCAGCTTTTCGGCCACAAAGCGCAGGAGATCGTTTTCGGTTAACCCGGCACCAGCCTTAAGGATGACGGCGGCCTCCACCTGACGGCTGCCGGTATCAGTAGGGACGGCGTAAACAGCGGCTTCCTCAACCTGAGGATGGCTAACTAGAGCTGCTTCGACCTCGTCTAGCTCAATGCGGTAGCCTCGGGTTTTGATCTGGCGGTCTTTGCGGCCAATGAACTGGTAGTTGCCGTCAGTCAGCTGCTGCACTAAATCTCCGGTGCGATAAAACACGGCTGCTTGGCTGGCGATTTTCGTTCGGTAAAATACCTGCTCGTTCAGCACTGGCTGCTGCCAGTAGCCCGCCATCATGGTCGGTGTCCGTACCAGCAGTTCACCCACTTCGCCCGAAGGCACTAGCTGGCCGTCGTCATCGACCACCATTTCTTCGGCGTTAGCCCAAATCCGGCCAATGGGCGCGACCGCCTCCGGTACGGGCTGCCCCTCGGTCAGCGGCGGCACGTGGTAATAGCTGCACTGGTTGATCTCGGCTGGACCGTAAACGTTGCTAAACCGGGCCTGTGGCAGTTGCGCCATCAGGTCGTACATATATTTAGCCGGGTAGGGCTCGCCCCCAAACAGCACCCACCGAAGTGAGCGTAGGTCTCTTTCGTGAAGGGCCCCGCGCAGCAGTAGCTGAATCAGGGCAAAGGGGACCGAGTACCAAATCGTCAGGGCCTCATCCTGCGCCAGCTGGGAAAGACTGGCCGGAATTTTTGTGTAGGCCTCGGGAATAATCACGGTTGTTGCCCCCACCAGCGGCCCCGAAAAATAGTCCAGCGTAGACATATCGAAGTGGAGCGGTGAGTGATTGCCGAGCCGATCGGTATGGGTCAGGCCGTAGGTATGCGCCGCCATTTGGGCGTAGTTCAACCCGCTGCGGTGGGTGTGCATGATGCCCTTGGGCGTGCCCGTCGAGCCCGAGGTGTACATAACGTAGGCCAGGTCCTGCTCCATCAGTGAAACGGCGGGCGGCGTCTCGCTAGGAACAACCTCGGACCAGTCACAGCGCTCGATAGAAGACACCAGCTCGAAACTTTTTGGCAGCCCCAAAATAAACGCCAAGCCGGGAGCCGCGTTGAGCAAATCAGGCATCCGGGTGCGCTTAGCTTTTTGGGTGATCAGGTGGCGGATACCACAGTGGTTGATGGCGTAGGCCGTACGGGAAATGGGGGCGCTCGGGTCCAGAGGGACGTAGGCGGCACCCGCTTTCCAGATGCCGTAAAGTGCGATCGCACTTTCGAACCCTTTATTCAAATAAATGCCGACTCGGTCACCCCGACGCACGCCGTGATTGACCAGCATCAGAGCCAGCCCGTTGGCCCGCAGCAGCAGTTGTTCATAGGTAAGCCCCTCTCCCTCAAATCGAAACGCCTCCCGCTGGGGAAACCGTTCGGCAGAGCAGTCAAGAATCTGGGATAGCAGATACATCATCGTTTGGCTCCTACAGTCCCAACGACCGGGCAATAATGTTGCGCTGAATGTCGGAGGTACCTGCGTAAATCACCCCACCAATCGCGTCGCGCAGGTCTCGCTCGACCCCGATTTCAGTCAAATATCCGTTACCCCCGTGAATCCGCACCGCGTCTAGCCCTGACGCGACAAAGCACTCGCTCAGGTACAGCTTCAGCAGGGCGGCCTCTAGCATGGCGGGCTTTCCTCTCTCTTTTAGCCAGGCCACTTTGTAGAGCAGCAGTCGCGCCGTCTCTAGCCGGAGCTTCATGTCCGCTACGCGATTAGAAACTGACTGAAACTTGCCAATGGGCTGACCATACTGCTCTCGCGACTTAGCGTAGTCCACGGTTTTCTCTAGCTGTCGCTCCATCGTACCTAGCTCACTGGCCAGATTAAAACAGCGATCATACTCCAGAGAGCTATGGGAGAAGCTGAATCCCGCACCCTCAGGACCCAGCCGGTTCTCGTCGGGGACAAAGCAGTCTTTAAAGAACACTTCGCCAAAGGGCGCGGTTCGCAGTCCCATTTTCTCTTTGACCGGACCGGTCGAAAATCCCTCTGTTGCCCGCTCAACCAAAAAGGCTGTCAATCCCCACTTGCCCAAAGTCGGATCAAGCGTGGCAAACACCAAGGCCAGATCGCAAATTGGCGCACAGGTAACAAACTTCTTGCTGCCGTTGAGACGGTAACCCCCTTCACACTTTTCGGCTTGGGTTTTAAGGCTGTATACGTCCGATCCCGAGTCGGGCTCTGACAGGGCATGAACGCCAATCCACTCCCCCTTGCACAAGCGGGGAAGATAGCGCTGCTTCTGGTCTTCGCTCCCAAACTGTTGAAGCAAGATTTGAACTGTCCACATCTGAGCGTTGAGGGCCAGCGTCAGGCCGTTGTCTTCGCAGCCATAGCCAAGCGCCTCCATCGCCAGCACCGCTGTCATAATATCGAGGGCAGGCGAACCGCTGTACGCCTCGGGCACGCACATCCCCTGAATGCCAAACTCCGCGCAGCGACGCCAGTTTTCCCAGGAGAATTTGCCGTGATAGTCGCGTTCGATCACGTCATCGTTTAGCTGTTCTTGAGCAAATTGAATGACCCGTTGCGTAAACGCAAGTTGTTCGTCTGACCAGGAAAAGTCCATGAGAAACTAAGGAAGAAGGGGCAAGACGGAGAGCCAGCGAACCGATGACAAACCAACGGCGTGTTCTTATAGAGGCGATGAAACGAAGCTATAGGGGTTCTTGACGTCCGCTGCGGCGCTTTCTAGATGGGTCCAGGTCCCTACCTGCAGCTTGTGAGCGTAGTCGAGCAGCATATTCAGGGCGACCTGGTCTTCTAGCGCAAACCCGGTGGAGTCAAAGACAGTTGGCTGTTGTTGATAAGGTCCATAGCGCTCCGGATGTTGAATGACCTCAAATAGTTCGGCCCCAATCGCCTGGGGCGTCATAAGCTGCTGACATTCCCCCTCAACCAGGGCCTGTTCACGAAAGTCAGGACAGACAAAACTGCGCTCTAGCAGGCTAAGCGGCACCTCAATCTTCCCCGGAAAATCAGCCCCCACCGCATTCACATGCAGCCAGGGGTTAAGGTCGCAATCGGCAAACACCGGCCCTTCACCCACATCCACCGACGTGGCCGTGCAGAGAATGTCAGCAGCGGCGACGACATCAGTCAGCTCAGCCGGCTGAATCTTGACGGCTTTGATGTTTAGCGGTGCAACTCTTTCCGCAAATGAGGTCATCACGTCTGGGTCAATGTCGTAAACCCAAACCTGCTTAAGGTCAAAACATCGCGATAGGGCATGAAGCTGCGTCACTGCCTGCGCCCCTGCCCCCACTAAGCCCAAAACTCGACTGTCGGGACGGGCCAAGTAGCGGCTGGCCAAAGCGGAAGCAGCCCCCGTCCGCAGCGCCGTCAAAAAGGTGCCATCGACCACCGCTAACAAATGTCCAGAGGCGGGGTCGTAGGCTGAAATCGTCGAAATAACCGTGGGCAACCCATACCGCTCTGGATTTTGGGGATGATACCCAACCGCTTTGACGACAATCTGCTGAGACTTTTGAAACAGCGGCATCCACTCAACTAAACCCACGTTCGGTTGGCGGTAGTTGAAGCCTGTACGCACGGGAATGACTGTCTGAGCGGGATCGAAATGGCAAAGCGCGTCGTCAAGTCGGACAATCATCTCGTCCATCAGCGCGTCTAGACCGACATGCTGGGCAATTTGGCGAGTATCACCAACCGAGAGGATCTGTGTTTGCAAGGGCGTTTGCAAGGGCGATCGCATCGTCGAAAGGCGATTGTTAGTGGGGGCAGAGAGCGAGGCGATCATGTAGAAAAGGGCTAATAAATGAAGTAAACACTGGCGTAAGGCGATCAGCCTGTGGGTATCGGCAGACTCCACCGGGCGGTCACCGTCAAAAAGGGATAAACGGTTTCACTCGCCCTTCGGTCAAAGCAGCCCCTGAATGACCGGTAAGACCTGCAGGTTTACATCGAAGGCTCGCTCTACAAACCAATAGAGCGACATTGCCCCTAGCGCAAGCCCACCCGTCTGCAAGACAAAGCGAGAGTAGAAAAACTGCTTCCGGACCAGATACAGCAGCGGAAAGACAACTGCAATAATCGCCAGCTGGCCGATTTCGACCCCTAGATTAAAACCGAAAAGAGAAAGCAACGCATGTTGGCTAGTAACGCCCAATTCGGCCAGTACGTCGGCAAACCCAAACCCGTGGAAAAGCCCGAATAAGAAAATGATCAGCCAGGAGCGACCTTTGAAGATAGGGATAAAAATATCGACCGCAACTAGGCCAATAGAAGCGGCGATGATCGACTCGACCAGGCGCGAAGGCACCTGAACAATACCCAAGGTCGCTAGACCTAGCGTCAGACTATGGGCCACGGTAAATGCGGTCGCAATCTTGATGATGTAGATAAACGCGGTAGAGAATTTACCAACGGGGTGCCATCGATCATCTTGACGCCGCAGCACCGAAGGTAGCAACAGCGCAACTAGAAACAGAACGTGATCAATGCCCTCTACGATATGCTCGATGCCCAGCTTAACAACACCAACGAACCCTTGAAACAAACTTCCCGAAGAGATATCTAGGGTCTGAACTTGCCCTGGCTGATTAAAAACCAACAGCGCATTGGATTCGTTACCAAAGGTACCGGTTTTCCAGTTTTCTTCAATGAGTAGTAGGTTAGTGTGCTGAGGCTTTTCAGGCAGGATGACGTCATACTGCACCTGCAGGGCATCGGGCAACTGTTCAAAGCCCTCTACCACATAGTTCAGCTGCAGAAACTGAGAAAACGTGGTGTTGAGAAAATCGTAGTCTTGAAAAACAGCTTCGCAGGTTTGCGGCTCGCAGCCGATGCTCAAATGCTTAGAGACATAGTCTTGGATTCGATCAAGGCTGGGCTTGATATCTTCGCCGTGAATTTTTTTATCCGTTGGTAGGCCCAGATCGGCGACTTCGTTGAGATCTAGAACGGGAATTTCTGCTCGAGCGGTAACAGTATCTTCGGCAATTTGAAAGTAGAGATAGCTCTGACCAGTATTGTGTGCGATCGCACCTGATCCCCAGCCAGATATCACTACACAGAGGCAAGTCAACGCAGTCAGGGTGGCAAAGACAAAGGTAGAATGCAGCGTTTTTCTGAACATGACCTTTAAAGGTTTATAGAGAGCGTAGTATCAAGCGCAACGCAGCCTCACTCTTATCAAACAGCAACAATGGCTATCAGATAAACAATTTCAGTCTTGATTAAAGGGAAGGTGTCGTACATCTAGGACGGAAGCAGTAGCGGATGGCAACTAGTCAGCCAACCGACCAGCTATTTATGGATGTATCACTTTTAACCAAATAACGAACCCGGACGAATTAATAGAATTACGGACAACCTTCACATACTTTCCTAAATATACATGAAATATACTTAGGCTCAAGTTATCAAAACCAGGGATAAAAGACCGAAAATTCCGGCTATGTCCTTGCTCTTACTAGGTACTAACTGAGTACGCAAATGGGTTTAAAGAACGTGTGAAGCATGCTTAAAGTTCCTTTAAAGATGCCCTAGGGTCAGTAGGATCAGGGACAGCCCATCCAGGAAATTGTGTGGGACTAAATTATGTGAAATAAATTTCATTGGCATCATTTTTTAGCCAGTCCTCTTTCCATGTATAGAGAACAACATTTTTTCTGACGTTTGAATCGACACACTCTCTATTGACTCAGGCAGCAGTTAACTGTCGATTAACATCGGGTTGAAATCGACAATTGCTATGTATGGGATTGTCGCCACCGTCGTGCCCGAAAGCGGACGGAATCAACAAACAAGCGTGCGAGATGGATAGGCTCTGTTATTTAGCTCAATAACAATATGGTCAGAGAAGGGCCGTCATGACATTCCGACTGCGGCAATATCAGACAGGTTTCTTTCCAAAATTGGAAAGGGCCAGCGCTGGAGCGAGCAATTTATAGCGTTTCTCACTTGACTTGACTCTCTGTATTCAGATAAAAGCTCGATAAAGCAGCAGGTCAAGTGAGGCGCAAGTTTCAATTGCATTGAAACTTGCTATAGGTCACGATTTGCCCAAGCCATACTTGACCAGATAGCCTGCGATCACAACCAGCGTAATGGCCCCCGCCCCAAGCCCAATCGGGCTTGGCACCCAAAAAATCGCTTCAATATGATTGACCTGCCCCAGCTTCAATATCCAGGTTGTTTCATGACCGCGCATGAGGGTGTCTCCGACTGCAGACTGCACCCCCCAGGGCGTTACCAGGTGAAACGCCAGATTCAGCACCCGCCAGCTATCCCGCGCTTGGGCACGTAGCTCCGTCAGCGAGGTCAGATCAATGTCAAGGCTAATCTGGTTACGGAGCGCGAACAGCCAGTTCTTCTGACGCAGGTCCAGGTGGGCAGGCAGCTGGGGTGACCCTGGTAGTTGGCTCAGGGTGGGGTTGCTGTCAGTATCAAACAGGGCGTTGAAGGTATTGCTCAGGTCTGTGCCGTTGTAAAAGGGCACCGTCACTTTTACCGTATTGCCATCCAAGCGTTGGACTTTCCCCCGCGTTTGCTGCTCAAACTGTCGCAGCCATTGCTGGGCGCTGGTGGGGTTAAGCTGGGCGACCCGCTCACTCAGGTGTAGAGTTTGGGTGAGGGCACCGTGGGTCTGGCTATCGAAACGAATGCCCAAGTCGTAGTCAACACAGCCCGTCAGGCATAGGGCCAGGGCAATCAATACCAGGCGTTTAACCGCTAACTGAACCACAGTAAGCCTCCAATCACCAACGCGCAGCCGAACAGGGCGACCCATACGAACTGGTTGTCCTGGGTATTGACCTTGCTCAAGTCGATGGGCTCCGGTTCAGGCATGGGTCGGCGGCGAGGACGGCTGGCCGTCGTCCCATACTTCGACTGGGTCAGCGTGTAGTCATTGCCGCCTTCAATATTGCCCAGATCAGGAATCTGACTCATCCACTCGGGTTTGGTCGCCAGCTCAGGCGCTTGCAAAATGTAGGCCAGCCGCTTGCTTTGCTTGCTAATTTCTGAATCGGGATGTTGGGCTAGCGCTTGACAGGTTGCGATCGCACGATTCCCATCACCCACCGCCGCGTAGGCATTGGCCAGCCACAGCTGAATTTCACCCCCCAATACGGTCCCTTTGCCTGCCAGCGCCGTTGCCCGCTCGAACTGGGTCACGGCCTCCCGATAACTGCCCCGCTCAAATGCGGTTTGCCCCACTGCATAGGCCATCCTGGCCTCGTCCTGTTCGCTCATACTCCGCCTGCTGCACCACTGCTCATTCTAAAAGGGAGGCGGTATGCTTGGGACTATGAATAAACAAGATTTGATTGAGCAGCTGGGTCTAATTGAACACGTGGAGGGCGGGTACTTTGCCGAGACCTACCGCGCTGAGGCAACGATGACGACTGAACGGGTGGGGTGCGATCGCAACGTCCTCACCTCCATCTACTACCTGCTCACCGACGACCGCCCGGTAGATCATCTGCACAAAAATCGCTCCGACATCCTCCACTACTTTCAGGCCGGTTCGCCGATTACCTACCTGCTCATCACCCCCGACGGACAGCTAGAGACCCACACCCTTGGGCTAAACCTAGCAGCTGGTGAGGTACCCCAGCTGCTGGTCCCCGGCGGCTACTGGAAAGCCGCCGTACTCAAATCGGGTGAATACGGACTGCTGGGTGAAGCGGTTGCGCCGGGCTTTGACTACCGCGATATGGAAATTGCGCAAGCCGCGACGATTAAAGCCGAGTTTCCTGACCGATGGGAGCGAATCGCTGCCTACGTCAGGGCTTAAAGCCTCCTGCGCCCGCTTAGCCCCATCAGGCTGCATAGCTTGTAAACAATGCGCGCACCGACGTTGCCATCCCACTCGGTGCTGCCCACCTCACACAGGTCAAAGCCGATGATTTCTCGTCCGCTGTGAATGACTTCGCGCAGTAGACAGTAGGCCTCTTCTAGCTCAAACCCACCGGGTACGGGCGTACCTGTACTGGGGCAGAGTTTGGGGTCAAGCCCATCCACATCAAAGCTAACGTACACCTGCTGGGGGAGCTGGGTGACGATCTGCTCGCAGAGAGTATGCCAGGGCGTCCCTTTGAACTGTTCTTGCTGCAGATGCGCGTCGAAGTAGATTTGCACTCGCCCATTTGACTGCTCGGCAACCTGAACCTCGGGTTGGGAGACATCACGGATGCCCACCTGCACCAGTCGGGTAATCTGAGGGATCTCCAGCGCGTTGAACATAATCGAGGCATGGGACTGGGTGAAGCCCTCGTAGGCGTCGCGCAGATCGGCATGGGCGTCGATGTGGAGAATGCCAAATTCGGCATAGTGCTGGCTGAGCGCCTGAAGGTAGCCGAGCGGAACGCTGTGGTCACCGCCGATCAGGCCCACTTTTTTATGTTGGTTGAGGGCTTGCAGGGTGCGATCGCACACCCAGTCCGTCATGGCCTCACAGCCTCGATTGACCTCTGCCAGCAGCTGCACCAGCGTCGGATCGCTCGCTTTTCCCTGTTCAATGCCCTCAATCACACGGGCAGCCTTGGCCCGCAGCTGACGGTTCTGCCGCTGCAGCTCAGCAGAAATGGGCTCCATAAAAATGCCCTGCTGCCAGCCCATCGGGTTATCCAGATCGTAAAAATCGAGCTGGGGTGACGCTTTGAGCACCGCAGCCGGGCCTGCTGCAGTGCCCGCCCGATAGGACACCGTTACCTCCCACGGAACGCCCAAAATTATGATGTCTGCCGAGTCGTAGTCAAAGGGAAACCCAAATAACTGCCCGTTATCAAGCCCTGCATTGCTGGGGTCAAAATTGGCCAGAATATCTGCTTTAGTCGGCATACAAAGAGAACGGAATGGGCGTATTCATAGCTTTGACGACTTTGTTTGGGGCATCTAAGTGCCGCTGCCCCGCCAATATGGGGCACACCCTGTCGCACAATCACCCATAAAGTGAGCGATGACTACAACAGGATTAGCCCTTGATCAAGTTGGCAACAAATGTCGGTAAACAAAAAGCCGCCTGGTGAATGCCGCTATTGTAATACTGCAGGTCGAAGGCCGAGGCCACCTCGCAGGACCGCGCCTCATCGAGGTCGCTGATAGGATGCCGCCCATCTTTAGCACAGTAGGCAAAACTCCACATGCCCGTCGGGTAGGTGGGAATAAACACCAAATAGCTGAAGACCGCTGCCGGATCAAAGATTTGCCGCAGGCACTTGTTGAGGTCGACAAATGCGCCCTGATTAAAATGGGGCGACTCACTCTGGGCCGTCATGACACCGCCTGGGCGCAGACAGCGATACACGTCGCTGTAAAAGCTTTTACTAAATAGCCCTTCCGAAGGACCCACCGGGTCTGAAGAGTCAATCACAATCAGATCAAAACTCTCTGCCGATGTGTTCTTTAGATACTCGATGCCATCGTCAATAATTAGGTTGAGTTTGGGATGATCAAACGAAGCCGACAATGACGGCAAAAACGCTTTAGATGCCCGCACTACGGCTTCATCAATTTCCACCATAGTGACCGTTTCGACCGTTTCGTATCGCAAAATCTCGCGAATACTACCCCCATCGCCGCCGCCAATCACAAGCACGTCCTTGACCTGGGGATTCACCACCATCGGGACGTGAATAATCATCTCGTGATAGGCCTTTTCGTCCTTTTCCGTACACATCACCATCTTGTCAACGGTGAGCATCTTGCCGTATTTGAACGTATCGAAAATCTCGACCAGCTGATAAGGAGATTTTTCTTTAAAGAGGCTATTTCCCCTATGGCGGATAGACAGCGCCGTGTCTTCGTCTCGATCGGTAAACCAGACGCTGCGGCTGTACTTGGGCGTTGTTAGTTTTTGGGTCGCTTGGTCACGCAGCTCGCCCAAGTCGATATCGGTTTTTTCCAACAGCTCTAGCTGTCCGCGATTGATCTCGACCGCCGAACCGTGGGCAGCTTCGAAGGCCGTCTTTAAAAGTTCATAGGAAACCCAGGGAGAGACTGAATATCCACAGGTAAACAGGTCAACGGCAGCATAGCGATACTCGGGCCAGGTATGAATCGCCAGATGACTTTCTTGAATGACCACGACGCCCGACACGCCGAAGGGAGAAAAGTGGTGAAAGACTGAGCTGATAATTGTGGCGCCTGATTCTTTCGCCGCGTTGACCATGCTCGACTCAATCCGAGGTACGTCGTTGAGAATTTCAGCAGAGCAACCGTGAAACTCGACTAGAATATGCCGACCTAAAGATTTCATAGGTTCTATCCTTAAAAATTGACAAAATACTGAAGCTGTGGTCTTGAACCCAGCAGCGGATTGTGTCCGCTTGGGGCGACCTAAACTGAGTCATCGATTTAAGCAGGGACAGGTTCACGCCCGAGGATGCCCAAACTGAGTGAGAACGCCGTACATCAAAACAAGGAACACTCCCAAATCATCGGGAGAAACGATGACGGTCATCGTTTTCATTCAGAGCCTTTGACGGACAATCCTAAAAAATCGGGACCAGATTAAGCGGTAGATCAGCCGCAGTGCTTTAGTTGCCAAGGGATATTCAAGCTACAAAACCGGCCTACACAGTGTACGCCACCACCTGCAACCCGCTCGCGTTGGTTAGGTCCCGTTGTTACAACCCTTCACGCAGCCAACCGTTGGCCAAAGACACTGAATAGTCTTATTCCCCAAGTACAGGGGCTCGCACTTGTGACTCAGGTCTGCGCGCCGCAATGTTCGCTTATCGAGCGGTCGAAGCGATTCGACATCGAAGCGGTCGTGGCCTTATTGGCCCAGCTTATTCAGCGGCAGTTCGGTGGCGGCGGTACCTTGCTTGTACTCCACCTCTAGACCCGGCAACCCTTCTAAGTCTTCGGACTTGTTGATCAAAGCGTGTTTGGGAACGACTAGCCGGAGCCCTTTGGGAACGCAAACAACTTCTACGGGCGTCTCACCGCAGAGCTCGCCATCAAGTACGACCTTTTGAGGCGGATCGGTCGCGATCGTGACCGATTCGCTCCGAATAAAGCCCACGTCGTCGCGCTGGGTCGCTTCGCCGCTCATCGCCGAGCGCAGCAGCTCGTACGAGGCGGCAATTGTGCTTCCCACACCCGCAGGGGCAAAAATAGTGATGTCTAGTAAGCCGTCATCGGCAGAAACCCTTGCAGGTCCCTGGGCCAGAATCGATGTGGGGGGAGCCATATTCGCAACCGTGATAGCAGCAGCCTGAACCGAAATGACCTTGTCTTTGGTTTCCAGCGTGACATCAAAGGAGGGGAGATCGCTTAGCTGCTGAAGACCAGCCATAATGTAGGCCAGTACGCCTAGCCGATCTTTACGTTCGCGGGGCACGTTTTCGATAACGTCTGCTTCTAGACCGATCCCCGCCAGCAGCACCATCGGGCGACCATTACACCGAGCCGTATCCACGTCTCGAACGTCACCGTCAAGGATCACTTGACAGGCCTGGTCTAAATCGGTAGAGATGCCAAGACAGGAGGCAACGGCATTGGCCGTGCCCCTAGGAATGATCGCAAGGGGGACAGGCGACTGAATCATTGCCTCGGCGGCAGCGTTGATCGTGCCGTCCCCTCCAGATACCACAACCAGGTCGACGCCTTGCTCAACCGACTGGGCAGCAAGGGTATTGGCATCGCGCTCGGGGGAGGTCTCAAAAACCGTGAGTTCAAAGGCGGGTTCAAGGTGCGATCGCACCTGCGCCAAATCCAGCTCAGCATTGCCCTGGCCAGAAACCGGATTGAAAATGAGATGGACGTTGGGGCGCATGGAGACCATTTTGGGAGAGTAGAGCCATTAAACCAAAGAGACGAATGGGGGGGAACGTCCGTTGGGCAGAGCCTCGGACCGAGCCTCTGCTCTACAGGGCATAAAATCGCTGAAGTTCGTCCACTTCCTCAACCCCGAAGCCATTGCGGCGTATCTACAGCAAGAAACGACCGAGATAGTGGCTTACCCCAATCGGCGTCAGGTCGAATCGCTGGCAGCGAGCACCGACCGGGTAACGGTCAGTGGAGCGGTCAAGACAATCGCGGGCACGGATTCCGTGCAGCCTGATCACGTGCTTTAAATCCGAAGACGGGTGGAATGAGTAAACCCTAGAGAAGGGATATCGACAACGCATCCGTACCCCAGAATGCCGAGTCATTTGCCTCCCCACCGTAGTGCCCTATGCTTAAAATGCAGAAATACTTTGTGCCCTAACTTTACACCCTGAAGAGAGGGAAACAAAGCTGTGCAATCCTCTAGATCAGACTTAGCCCCAATCAATCTAGCGTACGGCGCGACACATGGCTCGTTCTTGATATATGGCTCGTTTTTCCAGTGATACTCCTGACATTGATCTGGTTCGAAGTCTGAGAGCCGGTGACCGAGCAGCACTGACGCTACTCTACGACCGCTATGCAGGTTTGGTATACACGGTTGCCATCCGGCTATTAAAACAACCTACCGAAGCTGAAGATTTAGTGCAGGAAATTTTTCTCAACTTCTGGAAGCAGGAAAAATACGATCCGACAAGAGCCGCACTGAGTACCTACCTAGGTTTGATCACGCGATCCAGAGCCCTCAGCCGTTTGTCCAAACGTAGCAGCCAACAACGGTCTCTTCAGCGACTCAAGCAGCAGCCTTTGCTCAACCGCAGTTCGACACCGCTAGAAAATGCGTCCAGGTTGGAGCAGCACGAAGCCGTCAAACAGGCCCTATCCAAGCTCAAAACACAACAGCGCCAGATCCTAGAAATGAACTTTTATCAGGGCATGCCCCATGCAGCAATTGCCCGTCAGCTGAACATTCCTTTAGGTACGGTCAAAACTCGCGCTCGTAAGGGTTTGATAGAACTAAGGCAGCAGTTGGGGAGTGCGGTCGAATGAATGAAAGTAACCTGTCTGATTCACTTTCAAATGATGAAAAAATGCTGGCTGCAGGCTACGTTCTAGGCGATTTGACTGCAGAAGAGAGCCTGAAGCTAGACCAGCTTGCCGCTGAAAACCCCGACATCTGGCGAGAGATTCACGCGCTCCAAGCCAGCTATGCACTGTTGCCAGCCGCCCTATCGGTGGTCCCCTCCCCGGAACATCTACGGGATACAATTGCTCAACCGTCCGCTGCTCAACGCGCTTCTATCCGTCGTCCCAACTCTCAGCCTGCAGCAGTAGCCGCTCTCACTCGACGCTGGCTGCCAATGACCATTGTTGGCCTAGCAACCCTGACTATCCTGGCACTGGCTGCAGATAACTTTCGGCTCCGCTATCGGCTTGCTCAGGAAGCCATGCCCGAACAGGTTGCGTCGATTCTACAGCAGCCCAACAGTCGCCTCATTGCACTCACCGACGATAGCAGTGATGCGGCCGGGACTCTGCTGTTTACACCCGGCAATTGGCAAGAAGTCGTTGTATCTCTGGGAGATTTACCCCCCCAGCCCCCTGACCAAGTTTATCGAATGTGGTTAGCCCTTGAAAACGGTGATGTGATTTACTGCGGCGAATTCAACACCCGTGCTGACGGTTCAGTCTTTATTCGATTTACCCCCCCAGAGACCCCTCCGAAGGGCACGAAGGCAACCGAAATTTTTGTGACGATCGATGCCAGCAATGGCATTCCAAATCATTCCGGGGAGCGCGTCATCGCAGGCAGCATCTAAAAAAGCAGGACGATCGTTGTGGCAGAGCCTTCCTCAATGGCAAGGCAGGCAAGCCATTTAAGCTTGATTCTGTCATACAGTACAAGAGGCCGTTCACTAGAAGCTCTGATGACAAAAAAAGTTGTTGTGGTTGGCGCGGGCTGGGCCGGACTCAGCGCAACCTACCATCTTGCCAAGCAGGGCTATAACGTCACTCTGCTTGAAGCAGGTCCGCAGCCCGGCGGGCTAGTGGCCGGTTGGAAGACAGCAGGCGGGCGCTCGGTTGAAGCCGGTATTCACGGGTTCTGGTATCCCTACAACAATATTTTCTCCCTGGTAGACGAGCTGGGCATTCAACCATTTACGCCCTATACCCGCTCGTCTCAGTATTCCCCGGCGGGGCTAGAGGTAGAATCGCCCCTGTTCCAGCATGAGCCCTATCTACCGAGTCCTTTGGGCACCTTTGTCCACACTCGATTCAAACGGCTACCGCTAGCCGATCGGCTCACTGCCCTGCCTTTACTCTATGCCGTCATCGACTTTGACAATTCCGACGACGCCTGGAAGCGCTACGACAAAGTGACCGCTAGAGAGCTATTCAGACAGTTCGGGGTATCTGAGCGGCTGTATAAAGAATCTTTTGAACCAATGCTGTTGGTTGGGCTATTCGCGCCCGGTGAGCAATGTTCAGCGGCTGCAGCATTGGGCATGCTGTACTACTTTATCCTGGCGCACCAGCCAGACTTTGACGTGCGCTGGTGTCGAGGAACAACCGGAGAGATGATCTTTCGCCCCTGGATTGAGCGGATTAAAAGAGCAGGCGGATGCGTACTGGCGAATAAGCGCGTTTCTGATGTACGAACAGATGAGAACAATACCGTCACCGGTGTTGTCTGCGATGACGAGGTCTTCGATGCTGACGCCGTGATCTTTTCGGTCGGCATCACTGGAATAAAAAAAATCGTTGCCGGTAGCGCTACACTGCGGCAGCGGTCTGAATTTTACAACCTCAGTAATCTGGGCGCGGTCGATGTGCTGGCCACACGCCTGTGGTTCGACAGAAAAGTCGAGGTGCCCTTGCCATCCAATGCCTGCTTCGGCTTTCACCCCACGACCGGTTGGACTTTCTTTGACCTGAATGCACTACACGACGAGTACGCGAGCGAACCGGGCAGCGTTATCGAAGTGGACTATTACCATGCCGATCAGTTCTTACCTCTGGACGATGACCAGATTCTGCCGCAGGTACAGAGTAACCTTGCCGGTTGCCTACCGGCTTTTGCCGATGCCAAGATCGTCGATGCCAGCGTCATCCGCTTGCCTCAGGCAGTAAGTCATTTTTCCCCCGGTAGCTATCAGTATTTGCTGCCAGGAACAACCTGCTTTAGCAACGTATTTATGAGCGGTGACTGGGTTGTCAACCGCCACGGGTCTTGGTCACAGGAGAAAGCCTATGTAACCGGTTTAGAAGCGGCAAACCGCGTTATCGCTCTGTTAGGTCAGGGAACTCGGGCCGACATCATTCCAGTTGTCCCCGATGAACCGCACATTCAGATAGCACGGCAAATAAACCGAGCGTTGAGATCATTCAGCTGAGGCGACACCAGCCTACCTCAGCCCAGCTTACCTCAGCCCATTGAAAATAAAGGGCGAACGAGGGGATTCGAACCCCCGAATGGTGGAACCACAATCCACTGCCTTAACCACTTGGCTACGCTCGCCGTATTGGGTCCCCAATTATACCATTTTGCTTTTCATTACAGCCAGGTCGAAGCGGCTTTTGATCAATCCTCAAATAGGCGATCAACTTCAGTGTAGACAGCGATAGAAATGGGCTTACTAGAATAAAACCACCCGCTAAGGTGAGAGCCTAAAATCTTTTAAGGGTGTTAGTGTATCAAGACGCACTTGTCTAGGGCGTATCCGCTGAAAGAATGCAAGGCAACGAACATGAGGGCTGACAATACAGACTGATAGTACGGTCAAACGACACGGCAGTTCGCTTGCGTTCATTGACTCTGATCGCCCTTGTAGTCAGACACCATCGCCCTTGCAGATGTTATGAAAAGCTCAAAACCTGGGGGTAAGGCCCCCTTTAAAGCAGCTTTTGCTACATATATTCTTTACAGAAACCTTGAATAATTAGGTGCAGAGTACGGCCTCGCCAGACCTTTTGCCTTAAGTATAAAACTGTCGCCCGGTGTATCATTTGGAACCTTCCACAGTGTCTACAGCCTATCTTTTAATTGCCCATGGCAGTCGCGATCCGCGTCCCCAGGCGGCAATGAATCGCCTGGCCCAGCTGGTGCGAGAAAAGCTGTCTCAGGAGCAATCTCACCGACCTGTCATGGCGTCCAATGCGCTGCGGCCACTCAATCGGTCTCCGCTCAATGCCTCAGCTTGGGGGGCATCAGCTTCGCCCTTTACGACCCCATCGGTAACGACTACACTGCCAAGACCTGAGCCGTCTGTCCTGAGTCCTGCAGCAATCGTGGGGACAGCCGTTTTAGAATGTGGTCCACTCTCGCTGAAACAGCAGATCTGCGAGTTTGGCAATCGTGTTAAGGCGGCAGGGATTCAGCAATTGAAGCTAGTTCCCATCTTTTTAATGGCGGGCGTTCACGTGGTAGACGACATTCCTGCAGAGGTATCGGCAGCCCAACAGCAGCTGGGCAGTGAGCTCAAACTGAGCCTGTGTGATCATTTAGGCAGTCAACCTGGGCTCAAGCAGCTGCTACAGGATCGGCTAGCCTTACTGCCTCGCCAAGGGCAGCTCCTAGTTGCTCACGGTAGCCGAAAGCGGCACGGCAACCGGGCAGTAGAGGCCGTCGCCAAACGCTTAGGCACAGCCATTGCTTACTGGTCAATACCGCCGGATATTGAATCCCAGGTGGTCATGCTCATGCAGCAAGGCGCACAAACCGTGACTATTTTGCCCTACTTCCTGTTTCCAGGCGGTATCACTGATGCAGTCGCCCACCGAACAGAGGAGTTGGCAGAGCGCTTTCCTAAGGTCAAATTTCGCCTGCTACCTCCCTTAGGCGCCTCTTCTCGCTTGGCTGATATCATCGTTGACTTCATTTAGAAACCGTAGCCTCCGCAGCAAACGTCGTCCAGCATTGTTGTTTAAATAGCAAAGCAGTCCCCGGGTGTCCTAGGATAACGGGTACTGCTTTGATAGCCAGAACCAGCCCAGGGTATTGTGCTCGCCATCCGGTCAAGGACGCTGAGGGCGCTGCCATGTCAAGGACGCTGAGGGCGCTGCCATGTCAAGGACGCTGAGGGCGCTGCCATTGAGGGATACCGTTTTATACCGAGATCCCCCCGGAATGGTAACGATGGCTGGCTAGCTTACAGTCGTTACAGCTTTCTGGGCAAATATGGCGTCTAACGTTGGTATGGGTCGCACTGGCAAAGTTTATCTTGTAGGGGCAGGTCCCGGTGACCCGGGTTTGCTCACAATCAAGGCCAAGGGACTGCTGGAGGGAGCGGATGTCGTCGTTTATGACGCGCTGGTCAGTCCACCTATACTGGCAATGATCAATCCCCAGGCCCATCGGATCGAGGCCGGTAAACGACGGGGACGACACTCACTGAGTCAGTTAGATATTAATCAGTTGCTGCTCGATCAGGCGCGCCAGCACGGTACGGTGGTGCGGCTTAAGGGCGGTGACCCATTTGTATTTGGTCGAGGCGGAGAAGAAATGGCTGCGCTGCTCGAAGCCGGGGTGGAGGTCGAGGTCGTGCCAGGGATTACGGCTGGCATTGCGGCACCTGCCTATGCGGGTATCCCCGTGACGCATCGGCAATACAGCTCCTCGGTAACGTTTGTAACGGGTCACGAGGCGACGGGAAAGTACCGGCCTGAGGTAAACTGGGCAGCGTTGGCCCAAGGCTCAGAAACGATTGTGATCTACATGGGGGTTCACAACTTGCGTAACATTGTGACATCCCTGATGGCGGGCGGTCAGCCAAACAGTACGGCCATTGCGCTAATTCGCTGGGGCACCCGACCTGAGCAGCAGATGCTGACAGGAACGCTAGCGACGATCGTCGAGCGGGTTGAGCAGCAAAATTTTCAGGCCCCTGCGATCGCAATCATCGGTCGTGTGGTCGAACTTCATCCCCACCTGATGCCTGGCTCCCCCACTCAATCTTCACACTGGCCTAGCATCACAGGCTAGCAACACGTATCCGTGGCAGACGACTTCTATTCCTATAGCGATTCGTCTGACGAGCCAGACCTATTCGAACGCGAGCAGGCCATCGATCTGAAGGTCGACACTGATAGCCCCATTAGGATCGATCGCTGGCTGGCCGACCAGCTGCCTCAGCTTTCCCGCAACCGAATCCAAAAACTGATTGAACAGCAGGCAGTCCAGGTCAATGGCGTTCCCTGTCCGACCAAGAAGGCCATACTGTCAGCCGGCGACCAGGTCCATGTCCGGGTACCGACGCCCATCCCTCTGGCACTGGAACCAGAACCAATCCCGCTCGATGTTCTGTATGAAGACGATGCCCTGATTATCCTTAACAAGCCGGCTGGGATGGTGGTCCATCCAGCCCCCGGCCATGCCAAAGGCACCCTCGTCAACGCGCTACTGTATCACTGTGGAGACAGCCTAACCGGCGTAGGCGGGGTGTACCGTCCCGGCATTGTTCACCGGCTCGATAAGGACACCACCGGTGCCATCGTCGTGGCCAAAACGGAAACGGCCCTACATCACCTACAAAATCAAATTCGGGCGAAAACGGCACGCCGAGAGTATATCGGCCTGGTATACGGTGCGCCGCGTGAGCCCTCAGGGGTCATCGATCAGCCCATCGGACGGCACCCTAAAGATCGCAAAAAAATGGCGGTGGTTGATATCGCCAAAGGTCGTCAGGCCGTGACCCACTGGCAACTTGGTGAACGGTTGGGTAACTATTCACTACTGCACTACCAGCTAGAAACTGGACGCACCCACCAAATCCGCGTACATAGCGCATTCATGGGGCACCCCATCCTAGGGGATGCGACCTACGGATCGGGTCGATCGACAGGCGTTAACCTGACCGGCCAAGCACTGCATGCGATTCGGCTCACCCTGATCCATCCGGTGACGGGCGTTGCGATCGCAGCTGAAGCGCCCCTCCCCGAAGACTTTTCCAAGCTGTTGCGACGGCTACGGCAGCGATCGCAAGCGCCCCCCTAGCCTAGAAGAACGGCTGGCAAGCGCCTGCGCGAAAATAGGCTTAAAACACGGGGATAGGCATGACCTATCCCCGTGTTGAGTCGTTATTTTGAGGCTGTTCGAATAGGCCTCTAGCGCCTAAGCATCCGACACCGCCGGACCTTTGATCTCAAAATCAACCTTGCGGTAAGGCACCGACGCACCGATATTGATATTGGCAGTCGCCACACGGGGTGGCTGCACCGCCCGATTTCTCAGGCCACGAGCCATATCCATGTAAAGCGCCGGACTGCCCGCAGTAGGCTGCTGCTCCTGCGGGATGAAGCGCTTGACTTCGCTCTGCCAAACAATTTGAGGAAAGCCTAAGATAGAACGATAGTACTCATCGTAGCGAGGCGACTTGATGTTAGTCGGTCGCTCCCCTTCTTCACGACCGGGCAGCACCCGGCGACGCTGGAAGGGTACGACATCGTAGCCAAAGTTCTCCATGTACTCTTCGCTATCGAGCAGCTCATCAATGAAGCCCTCAATCCCCTTGGTTCCAATCACAATGGACCAGGCAATTTTTTCACGCTCGCTGTAAGGGTCGCGACCCAGCGCTCGCTGAATGGTTTGCTCTACAAAACGATAGTTGTTATTCATTTTGTAGAAGCTGTTGCGGTAGGTCTCAGACAGCAGCAGACCCCGCACAAAGTCGCGCACGGTAATCTGACCATTGCGGAGCTGAGACTCCAGAAACGGCTCGCGATCAGACTTAAAGGCATAAAAGAAAAACTGGCGATAGGCAGCCTCAATCAGATTCTGCATCGCGTCTGAGTAAGGCGTCGTGGCCTCAGCCGAATAGATTGTCGGCTGGTCGTCGCCGGGCACCTCGTAGCCTTCAACGCGAGCGTTCTGGCTGCTGGGTCGGTAGTTTAACAAAGGAAGCGGCACTGTGCGAGTCTCCAGATTCTTATGAAATCTTACAAACTTGTAAACTCAATCATACGGGAGCGCCGGAGCCCTCCCTAGGGAGATGAGAAAAATATTACAGTCCTTAATATTGTGCCTGAGATATTGCGCCTGGCTAGCGCGTCTCCATCCTGGGCTGAGCCCGCTGCCAATCGGCAGGGGTGTTGCAGTTCATCGGGACTGGCTTCGCCAGCAACCACTCGGTGACAGTCTCACAGGCGAGCCAGGGTTGGAATGCGGATATACCCTGGGCAATGATAGCGGGCAACCGCTGGCGCAGGTGGGACAAGCGGTAGAACCCATGGAGTGGCTCCCAGCCCTTGGCGGAGCGGGGAAGATAGGCAACGGTTTCGACGGATAGACTGCTGAGCTGCTGACGGCCTTGCACAAGCACGCTCCCCGACAGCCCCCACCAATCACAGGCGAGCAACAGGAGCCAGCCGTCAGCCGATGTTAGGCAGCCAAGCGCCTGGGAGAGCGCAACCAAGGGGCCGGGAGCGGTACCGGCTGCTCTGGGTTCAAAGTGTAGGGTAACGCCAGCGGGCACGTGAGCACGGTAGCGATCGGGCCAGGGCGTGAAGACATGCACGTCATGCGTACAGGCTAAAGCAGCAGTACAGGTCTGCCCTAGCAGGGTTTGTCCCGCGTAGGAGAGGAGTGCCTTATCTTGCCCCATCCGAGTGCTCAGACCGCCTGCCAGAATGAGTGCGGTACAGCGCAAGTCTGGCACAAGTGTGCCTAAGAGGGGCGACGGTCGGCCCATAGCTTGCCCTTAAAAAAGTAGATCAAACTCATCAGCCCGATTAGGACAATATAAACCAGACGAATGAGCCAGCCCACGGTATTAAACAAGGTGTTGAACAGGCCCGAGTCTACGCCACTGACGGCTGAGAGCTGATCCTGTAAGGCCGCCATATCTTCGGTTGATAGGGTGGTGAGGTTATTAAACTGCACGGGGGGTTGGGGCGTTGTGGCCGTATAGCGATAGTAGGCCCATGCTCCCGATTCTCCCACCTCGCGCCGCAGGAAAGCATCGGTCATTTCCTGTGCCTGTACCGGCGAGACCCCGGCTTCAAGACTGACCTGACGAACCCATAACGTCTGTCGGGTGACGTAGCCTGCGGCCATGATCAACGGCAGGGTGACGACCAGCAAAGCCAGCTTGCTAACTAAGGGCCAGGCTACGGGCAGATAGACCGTCAGCGCGCCCAAACTAACGGCCAACAGCGCTGCCAAGATTACGGTGGTGACTTCAACCAGCTCTAGACTGGCAAATAGCCCGCCTACCAATGGCAGCGCGTAAAGGTAGGTCTCAACAGCCCAGGTTGCAATAACTTTGAGACCAATCGTTGCCAAACAGAGGGTCAGGCCAATCAGAAAGTAGAGGACGATTCGGTAATTTTTGGGGTGCGATCGCATGAACTCAGGCAGCTCGACTCAGTCGACACAGGGCTAACAGCACTCAACCATCCGCTCTGGCAATCAATATCGAAACCAGATATCCGTAGATAGTCCCTACAAGCAGTGCTTTACAGGTAGTCTGCGCCAATCCTCACCGGAATACAGCAAAAAGTCAAAACATTATGGGGGACCGTCAGCCACCCGTACGCGCTATCAGCTGAGAGCAAGTCACGACAAAGGTCGATTGAGGAATTCAGAAATATTTAGTACATTTGAACCATACAATCCAGTCATGGAGATAAGAGTATGAGTGTGGAGCAAACCACGCAGCTGATTGCCCTAATTTTTAACTCAGCGCTGATGGTGCTGCTAACTGGGCTACTTTGGGCCTGGGCCTGGTATCGTCAGACGCAGCTAACAGCTCAGCTTCAGCAGGTTCAGCGATCTCAGCAAATTTTATTTGTCAATGCCAAGCCCGATCGAGAACATCGCCTGCAGCAGCTGCGACAGCGGCGCTACCGGCTGCGCCGACAGTTGCGGTTGGCCTACGGGAGTATGCTGATACTGCACTACACGCTGGCAGCCCTCCTATTGAGCGTGTTCCTGCTGGCCCTGCGCATGCTGATATTCGCCAATGGGCTGATCATGGCTGCATTGCTGCTGTTTGTAGTTGGCGCCGCCGCAACGCTGACGAGTACGCTGCTGCTGCTGGTAGACATTCATCATGCCCCCGTTCTGGGCCAGTCGCTAGGGACACTGATAAGTCAGACAACCACCCAGCTACTAGGACAGCTGCATCGACCTCGGCCAACCGGGGGACAGCCGGTGTCGATGTTGAAAGTGCCTACGAATGCCGCACTGCCACCGCTGTCCGTCCCCAAAACTGGAACTGACACGTAAGACAAATAGAAGACAAATAGAAGACACACACACCAATGAACTCCTCAGCGGTGCAGCATGACGGACCGCTAAGGAGCTGATCGGGATTGGCTAACCCAGTTCGGCCAGGGCCGGTTCGTTCTGCCCTAGCTTGAACCGCTGCAGGATGCGGTCAGCCATCTGAGACGGCGTTAACCCCAGTGCAACCTTTGCCTGGTCGGGCTTCGCGTGATCGACCAGCACGTCCGGCACCCCCAGACGTAGCAGCCGGGCCATGACATCGTGGTCGGCCAGGAGTTCTGCGATCGCACTGCCAAAGCCCCCCATCAAACACCCTTCTTCCAGGGTGACGACCTTACCAATTTGCTCGGCCAGCGGCAGAATCAGGTCTCGGTCCAACGGCTTGACGAATCGGGCATTGACAACAGTTGCGCTGATGCCATGCTCACTGAGAATTTCAGCCGTCTGTAGTGCTGGCTGGACCATAGTGCCGTAGCCCAACAGCAGCAGGTCGTCACCCTGTCGCAGCAGCTCGCCCTTGCCAATCGGGACGGGCTCCCAGCCCTCCTCCATCAGGGGCACACCGTAGCCGCTGCCACGGGGGTAACGGACAGCAATGGGACCACTCGTGTGATTGATGCCGGTAACCACCATGCGCTGCAGCTCGGCCTCGTCCTTAGGCGCCATGACGACGATGTTAGGAATCGAGCGCAGGTAGGCAATGTCATAGAGTCCTTGGTGGGTAGGGCCATCGGCACCGACAATGCCCGCCCGATCCAAACAGAAGAAAACGGGCAAGTTCTGAATGCAGACATCATGGACGATCTGGTCGTAGGCCCGCTGCAGGAAGGTGGAATAAATCGTCGCCACTGGGCGCATGCCCTCGCAGGCCATGCCTGCTGCCAGCGTCACAGCATGCTGTTCGGCAATGCCCACATCGATGTACTGCTCAGGCAGTTTGGCCTGCAGCTTGTCGAGGCACGTCCCGGTCGCCATCGCTGCGGTAATGCCCACAATTTTTGAATTGTTCTCCGCCAGCTTGATCAGCGTCTCGGCAAAGACCTTGGAGTACTTTGGCGGTGTCGGCTTCTTCGGCGGGCGGCCCTTGCCCGTTTTCAGATCGAACGGCGACTGGGCGTGATAGCCCACCTGATCTTCCTCTGCGATCGCATATCCCTTCCCCTTCACCGTCACTGCGTGGACGAGAACCGGCCCCGGTATTTTATGGGCTTCTTTGAAGGTATGAATCAGTTCGGCTAGGTTATGCCCATCGACCGGCCCCATATAGGTAAAGCCCAGCTCTTCAAAGACTGCGCCCACCTTGGGCACGGCCAATCGCTTCATGCCCTCCTTGACTCGAGTAAATTCGGGCGAGAGTGACTCGCCAACGAAGGGTAAATGCTTGACCTGTTCCTCAATATTGTCCGAGAGAAACTGCATCGGCGGGCTGAGGCGAATCTTGTTGAGGTAGCGGGGAATCGCGCCGACGTTAGGCGAAATCGACATCTCGTTGTCGTTGAGGACCACAACTAGATTGGTGTTGGGCAGGTGTCCCGCATGGTTAATCGCCTCTAGCGCCATGCCACCCGTCAGCGCACCGTCACCAATAATGGCGGCCACCTTGTAGGTATCACCGCTGAGGTCGCGGGCAATGGCCATCCCTAACGCGGCCGAAATACTGGTTGAAGCGTGTCCAGCCCCGAAGTGATCAAAGGGGCTTTCACAGCGCTTTAGATACCCAGCCACACCGTCTTTTTGGCGCAGGCTGTGAAAATCGTCGTAGCGACCGGTAATCAGCTTGTGGGGATACGCCTGATGACCCACATCCCAAACGACCTTGTCGCGGTCTAAATCTAATGTCTGGTAGAGCCCTAGGGTCAGCTCAACCACGCCCAGTCCGGGTCCGAGGTGGCCGCCGCTAGTGGCGACCGTTTCGAGGTGCTTCTCTCGAATTTCGCGAGCGATTTGCTCTAATTGGGAGATAGACAGGCCATGCAACTGGTTTGGGTGAGTGATGTCACTCAGATGCATATTGATACCCTCGTATTGTCTGTTTGATGTGAGCGGGATTAAATCGGATGGAATTAAATCACGATCACCCCTTAACTGTAGATTAGATGGGGGGCACCCGTGGAAACTCTAACGGGAATGTGTCGAATCGTCAGACTTTACCCGACCCATTTAACCTGACCATAGACGCAATCCGAGCTTCTGCACACTGACTGGCAGGTCCGCCATCCCATAGAATTATCAGAACCCTTTGCAGATTTTTACCGCCAGTGACTATGACTCCTCTCCATCGCGGCCTGTGGCGACGTGCCTGCCTGTTTCCATTTTCAGCCCTGTCTTTGGCCGCTTTGGCTATTCAGCCCAGCGTAGCGGCAGATGACGAGTTTTTTGACTGTACCGCTGACCTTTTAGCAGAGGGCATTTCGAGCCCTGCCGCGACAGCTGCCTGTGCGTCGTCTCGCTATCCGGGACAGCTGAGCAACTGTGCAGTCGATGTAGCAGACGTTACCGGCATTGCCGCTGCCGATGCGCTGAACGTCTGCGAACGCTCCCGCCGCCCCGACGAAGTCGCTAACTGCACAATCAATATTCATGACAGTTTGCTGCTGGATGCCTCCCTCGCCGCCCATACCTTCTGTGGTCGCAGCCTGCTACCGGAGCGCTACGGCGTTTGCGTAGTGGATTTGGTGGATGCGGCTGATCTGTCGGTAGACGATTCGCTGACGCGCTGCATCCGCGCCGGGTATCGCCCTTGGGAAGTGGGGCCCCGCCTGTAGCGCTCCCCGCCTGTAGCACTGGCCTTGTGCCCCTGCTTTACCCCTTTTTTGCCTACTTCGACGCTCGGGTCACAAGGAAAATACCGGCAACTAGTCCGATCAACGGCGGCAGCCAGGCCGCAACAACGGGGCTGATCGTCCCCACTTTGCCCATAGCGTCGGTGACAAACCCCAGCAGGTAATAGCCAAAAATAATCACGATGCTGACGCCAAAGCTGGTGGCGCGGCTAGTGCGCTGGGGACGAATACCCAGCGCAGAGCCAACGATACCGAACACAACGCAAACAATCGGGATGGCGTACTTTTGCTGAATGCGCAACTCCCAGGTCCGAATCTTACGGTCGTCACCACCCTGGCGGATAATCTTGAGGTAGCGAGTCGCCTCAGCAATGTTCATTTCGGTATCGCTCTTATTCCGCGAGGCCAGGTCAAGCGGGGCACGGGGGAGCTGTAGTTCCTGCTCATCAAACTTGACAATCTGGCCAAACGAGCCATCCGGGGAGACCGCATAGATCGTTCCCGCAGAAAAGCGCCAGACGTTTTCTCTGAAGTTCCAAACAGCGGAGTCGGCGCTGACGATCTGGGCCAGCCCATCCTGGGAAAAGTCTAGAATCGTCAAATCCTGCATGGCTTCACCGTCGAATCGACGGGCATAGAACAGGCGACCCAGTTCTTCCCCTTCGCCATCGCTGGCAGGCTGAAACTCCTGGTACATGATGTTGCGCTCTTGAAACGGCGGGCGCTCGTCGTTCAGCGCAGTTTCGAGCATGATCGCGGCCTGATAGTTGGCCGCCGGGGTAATCACCTCGTTAAAGACAAACGTTAGCCCCGTGACGAAAATGCTCAGGACCACCGCCGGGGCAATAATCCGCCGTACGCTGATGCCGCAGGCCCGCAGCGCAATCAGCTCACTGTCACCCGAAAACCGACTGAAGGTCATCATCGTGGCCAACAGCGTAGACATGGGAAAGGCGAGCACGATGAACTCGGGCATCCGCAGCAGAAAGATCTGGGTCGCCAGAGAAATCTGCAACCCCGATTCAGTGACACGGCGAATCAGCTCAAACAGCGCCCCAATGGACACACCAATGGAAGAAAACGCGCCTACCCCAAATAGGAACGGTAGCGTCAGCTCCCGCGCAATGTAGCGGTCCATGATCGAAATGGGCCACCAGCTGTCTCCAGCTGGGAAATCAGGTTGGGTCGGTTGTGCGTCCATATCCATAGCTCATTGGATGGGGCTGCTAGTTGGATGGGGCTGCTAGCGGCACAGCATGCTGTGCCCGTACAGAGGGCTAGCGCTTGAAGCCTTCGCCCAGGTAATGCTGCCGCACCAGCGGATTATCGTAAAGTTCTTCGGCGTTGCCGTAGGCCAGTATTTGCCCGTTGCTCATGATATAGGCCCGGTCAATGATGCTCAGGGTCTCACGGACGTTATGATCAGTTATCAGAATGCCCATATTGCGATCGCGCAGTTCGCCGACAATGTGCTGAATCTCAGCGACGGCAATCGGGTCAACCCCGGCAAAGGGCTCGTCTAGAAACAGGAACCGAGGGCCATCGACCCCAGCGGCTAGCGCCCGGGCCAGCTCGGTCCGGCGTCGCTCCCCCCCCGATACCTGAATACCCAGGGTATTGGCCACCTGTTCGAGGCGAAACTCTTTCAGTAACGACTGCAGACGCTTGTCCTGCTCAAGGCGCGACACGTTGGTTTGCTGCATCACCAGGCGAATATTGTCACGTACGGTGAGATGCCGAAAAATGCTCGCTTCCTGGGCCAGATAGCCAATGCCCAAACGGGCCCGCTCGTGCATGGGCAGATGGGTGATGTCAATATCATTGAGACAGACCCGGCCCATATCTGGCTTTTCTAAGCCCGTAGCCATGTAAAACGTGGTAGTTTTGCCCGCCCCGTTCGGACCCAGCAGACCGACGATTTCGCCCTGGGCAACCGAAAGGCTCACGCCCTTAACAATCTGGCGCTTACCGTAGCTTTTTTGAACGCTTTCTACGACCAGTTTCAACGGCGTTGTCCGCGGCAGTAACGACGGTGCTGGCGGCTCAAATTTTACCAGAGGGCGTTGCATCAATGTTCTATATTTTCGAATAAGCAGGGAGGGGCTATTCGACGGGTAGATTGGGCAGCTCAGCGGGGATGGGGGCAGTCTCCGGTAGCGGCGGCAGGGGCTCCGGTTCGCTGGCTGTTTCGGGCGCAGCTTCCGCTTCGGGCAGGATGTAGACAGATTCGACCTGGCGGTCATTTCCGGGCGTTGCGACGAACCGCTCTTCGTCAATCAAATAGGTGGCGGTCTCGGCTCGCAGCGTGTTGCCCTCCTGCTGAATGAAAACGTTCCCCGTCAGGACAATCCGACGCTCCCGGCTGTAGTACTGGGCCTGGGCAGCCGTTGCTGATATTTCGCGAGCCGGATAATCAATCCGGACGTTGCCACGGGCGGTGACGATACCAGTTCCGGCGTTGGCTTCTTGCACGTCGGCCCGCAAGGTAATGGCATTGCCTGACTGGGCCATCCCCGGACGACCGGCCACTGATAATAATATGCCCAGAAATAGGCCTGGAAAAAGAATAGACAGGCCTAACCGCGACCGGCGGACACGGGTCAGCGTCCGCACTAATGCCCCTCTAAATGACCCTACATCCATTTCTGCTCTAGCTCTTTTGTATATGTCAGAACACTCTCCAGCCTAACTTGCGGCAACCGCTTTAGCGGTTCCGGTAGCCGGTTCGTTGATTGGTTTGGCGTCAATTTGTGTGAAAACTTCATCAGCGGATGGGAACGAAGGGCGTGCGATCGCACTCTAACAAACCAGCTCAGCCTGCAGCACGACTGATATTAGGGACACTCAGCGACGCGATTGACTGGTTCCCTGAGGGGCTGCCCGGATCTAGCTGCTGGGCAATTTCGGCAACTCGCTCGGGCCCGGTTTGCTGTAGAGCCGTCAGCCAGTCGGTACTCTGATCAACCAGATCGGCCACGTCAACCTGTCCATAGTTCGGTTCGAAGGGGCACAGCCGACTGCTGCCTTCTCCGAGCAAGATGGCCGCTCCTCGCCAATTGCGATTGCGTAGATGATAAAACCCTACCGAAATCTGCAAAATTCCTTGATAGAAGGGTTTATCAACCGCAGGGGCCTCTATCCACAGCGCTTCTAGCGTGTCGTGGCAATCGTAATAATCGCCCCGGTTGAACTGGGCTAAGCCTTGCCAGAATTCGTCTGGCAGCGATAATTCGTCCGCTGAGACCATTGCAAGAAAGTGAGTTGACGTTAGAAATTAAAAAACTTGTTGCATTTTTCGAAATTCCGGGAAAAGTGCAGACTGTACGGTCCCGTTCTAATCAAGGAATCAGGACCGCCAACGGTGGGGACCAGCGCTTGGACCGGCTCATCTTTGTAAACAAACCTTAATAGAGGTGATATTCTCCCACTGTGGATGTGTTGTTTGGAGTGTCAAGTATGATAGCTGCCCCTTTTCGTATTCAAACCTCGCCCGGTACCGGCTGGCAACCACTCGCGCTGCCCACGACGCCGCTGTTTGGCACCGACGGTATCCGCAGTCAGGCAGGCGAGCTGCTAACCGCACCGTTGGCCCTGCAGGTCGGCTTTTGTGCCGCCCAGGTGCTCGGACACGATGGCCCGGTGGTCATCGGCCAAGATTCTAGAAATTCCAGCAGTATGATTGCCGCGGCCCTCTCTGCCGGACTCAGCTCCGCCGGGGTCGATGTCTGGGATATGGGGCTGTGCCCTACGGCAGCGGTGGCGCACCTGGCCGGACTACCTGAGACGACCGGCGGCATCATGATTTCTGCCAGTCACAACCCACCTGCCGACAACGGCATCAAGTTTTTTGGCCCGGATGGCACCAAGCTTTCTAAGGCCCAGCAGCAGCAAATAGAGGCAAGCCTGCGCGAAGGGCGATTTAGCGGCGGCACGACCCATAACCAGTGGGGGCGCAATTACTTCCGCCCGGAGTTGGTCAATCGCTACGTCAGCTTCTTGCACCAGCCCTTCCAGCCTCACCCTGACCTCAGCGGCATGAAGATTATTCTCGACCTGGCCTGGGGCGCAGCCACACGGGTGGCGAAAGCAGTCTTTGAGGCCACCGGAGCTGACGTCACCATCATCAACGGCCTGCCGGATGGCGATCTGATCAATGTAGCCTGCGGTTCGACGCATCTGGACTGTCTAAAAACAGCCGTGCGTCAGCACCAGGCAGACATTGGCTTTGCCTTTGATGGCGATGCTGACCGGGTCATAGCCGTAGACAGCCATGGACGCGTGGTGGACGGCGACTACATCCTGTACTTCTGGGGCCAGACGCTGAAGCAGCGGGGACAGCTGCCTCATGACACCATTGTTTCTACCGTCATGGCTAACCTGGGCTTCGAGCGCGCCTGGGAAAAGCTGGGCGGTCAGCTAGTGCGCACTAAAGTCGGCGACCAGCACGTCCACGCCGAAATGGTCCAGCGGGGAGCCATGCTGGGCGGTGAACAGTCGGGCCACATCCTTTGTCATCACTACAGTCTGACGGGCGATGGCATTCTCACAGCGCTGCACCTAGCAGACCTGATCAAGCGGGCCGAGTGCTGCCTGCCTGACCTGATCGACCAAAGCTTTGAACCCTATCCGCAGCGGCTTAAGAATGTGCGCGTCGAAGACCGGGAGCGTCGCCGTAACTGGCAGGCTTGCGATGCGCTACAGCAGACGATTAGCCAAGCGGAGCGGGCGATGGGCAATCAGGGTCGGGTGCTCGTCCGGGCGTCGGGCACTGAGCCTGTCATTCGCGTCATGGTTGAGGCCGCTGACGCCGACCTGATGAATCACTGGACGGATTCCTTGGCGGAGGTAGTTGCTCGCCATCTCGCGGTCTAATCTCGGTCGGAACCGCTCTCAAAAACCCCGTTTAGACTATTAAACCAATCCCCCCTTGCTCCGTTTGTCAGGCAGTGGGGGGTATTTTTGTGGAAGGTCTTCACAACATTTGAACCTTTATCCACCATGGCTCTCGCCTCTGAACGCACCTTCTATCACCTATTCAGGACCATCGCTAGGCCGTTCGTTCAACGCAGCGTTCAGATTCGCGTGACGGGACGGGACTATTTGCCGCCTGCAGGGGCGGCTATTCTCGTCAGCAACCACCGCTCGGATACGGACCCGGCCATTTTGAGCAGCGCCATCCCCCGCTACATCGCCTGGATGGCAGCCGACTACATGACCCAACTGCCGGTGAGTCGCCTGCTGATGCAGCTGACCGGAGCCGTCCCGGTCAGCGTGACCGGTCGGGTCGCCCCTAGCACCCTGCGACAGACTCAGCGGATACTCCAGGGAGGCGGGCTGCTAGGCATTTTTCCAGAAGGAGAGCAGTACATTTTTGAAAATGACTTTTCCGCACCGCTGACCGATTTCTATCCCGGTTTTGCGGCCCTGGCGACGAGATGGAACGTGCCGGTCGTGCCCTGCGTCGTCTATCCTGAGGCAGAACGGCTAGCGCCACTAACAATTCCCGCAGCCATTCGTGCTGACATTGCCCAAATGCACGACCTCGACCGACTCCAGCAGGTGGTTCGATACAGCGCAGTCTCCGTTCGCATCGGTCAACCGATCATGCCAGAAGCCGGTCCAGCAAACCGACGTCAGCGAATAGAGCGGCTGATATTACACACCCGACAGACGATGTTGGGACTGATGGACTCTATATAATGGGGAGGCCGAGTCAACCCACATTCTTTCTATGCCGACCGAAGTTAACTGCGCCGTGGACTGTGTAAACGGCTGTGTTTTAGGGGATGAGTGCCCCAACCAGGAATACCAGGAAGAAGCCGCTAAATTTATCGAGACAACCTCCCTCGATAAGATGCTGGAAATGGCTGAGGAAGCCGTTCGCAAAAAGCGCCAGGCCCAGGCCGCCGAGGGCCCGAAGTGGGTTTTCCCGGAAGACGGTATCGCACCGCAATAAAAGCCGGTCAGCCCACGCCGGGGCGTTTCGCAGGCCAGGGATCCGTTCCAGATGCCGATCTTGACGGCCTGCTAGCCCTTGTTTTCCAGTTTCTCCAGGCCGATGCGGGCCGCTTCCGCCACCTGATAGTGGCTGTCTTTCGCCAGATAGCGCAGAGCCGACAGGCTTTTTTCACTAGGTAAGTTCGTGAGCGCTTCGGCCAGACGCTGACGCACCAGCCAATCGTCGGACTGGGCAAAGCGCAGAATATCGTCGATGGCGGTCATGTCGCCAATTTCGCCAAAAGCTGAGATCGCAGCCTGCTGAATCACAACTTCCTTGCTGTTGAGTGCGTTGATCAGCGCATCGTGTGCCCGTGGATCTTTTAGATTGCCCAGCGCCACCGCCGTGCTGAATCGTACCAGCCAATCCGTATCCTCGTAGAACGCCCGCAGCAGCGGCTCAAAGGCCCTGAGATCTTCTAGGTAGCCCAACGCGCCTGCCGCGTCAGAGCGAATACCGTAATCGGGATCGGTTTCTAAAATTTTGACCAACAGCGGGTAGCACTCCTCGGTCGGCTTTACCCCTAGTGCAAAGATAGCCATCGACCGCACCTGCTGATTCGGATCGTCCAGCACCAGCTTGATCAGCGGAACAGCAGACTCGGGAGGAACTTCGCGTAGGGCTGCGAGGGCCAGCTTCTTTTCCTTCAAGCCCCCGGTTTTTAGGTCATGGGTTAGCTGTTCGAGGTCAGGCTGAGTCATTTATTCTAGGGGCAAAAATCTTCAAAGATTATAGATTCTCTCGTTCCGGCGCAGCGAGACGCTGGGGGGAGTTGCGCCCATAGGCATACCTTTCCGTTCCAGCGACGTCGATCGCTTTACCCCCTTGCTGAGGACGCAGTCGTGCTTCGCGTTGATTACGCCAGCATTGCATACAATCGGGTGGGATTGTTCGGAATTGCGATCAGTCAGGATGAATACCTTCATGACAGCGTCCACTGATTGCATTCCCGCTACAGGAGGTATCCCCTATGTCTACCGTTGCCCTCAGCAAGCGTGCCAAGCGTCGTAATCGCCACCGCTATCGCCCTAGACCTAACAGCCGTCCTAATTCAGGTCGTTCCGGCGGTACCCGGTAGGGCTCAAGCCACCCCGAATCGCACAGGCAAAGACTTTCGTTTTTGTTAACGGCAAACCCAATTATGACTTGCTATACCGAGGGAAAAGACCTAGAGATGAGGCACTCCCATGGCAACAACAGCCGTTCTGAATTTCATGAAAAAAACCGGTACCGACGCTGACTTGAAACAGCAACTGGAAGCTCTACTGGGGACCGGAGACGGCGATATTAGCAGCGCAGCCGAACTCGATCCGGCTGAATCCACTGCCCTGACTGAGCGGGCGCCCCGTGTGGCAGAGTTCGCCGCCAGTCAGGGGTTTGAGTTTACAACCGAGGAGCTGATGACGGTCGTCACCGCCTTTCAGCAGCTGCAGTCCGGCGAACTTTCTGAGGACGCCTTTGCTCAGCGGGTCGGGCTCGCACCCGGCAGTACGCTAAAAGCCGTGACCCAAAACAGCTTTCAGCGATTGGCAAACTATCTGACCAAAACCTACCTAGGCATCGAAGCTGGATAGATCCTGCCAGCCGACGGCAGTTGTGGGCCAACCCATTGAGAGCCCACCATTAGATAAGCCACGCTGAGCAAATCAGCGTGGCTTTGAAGCCGGAATTCGCCGTTGCGCCTATTTATCTGCTCTAGCTAGCCGCCAAGTAGCCTTGGAAGTTAGACTTCCGCCGCCGCAGGTGCTTGAGGGCCTGCTGCTCTAGCTGACGTACGCGCTCACGGCTGATACCCATGCGCTGCCCCACCTTCGCGAGGGAGAGCTGCGTGCCATCATCGAGACCGAACCGCAGATTGATTACCTCTTTTTGCTGCGGCGTCAGCTCAGAGAGCATGTTACGAATGTCCTGGCGAAGCGATTCGCGTACGGTGAAATCCTCGGGGGAATCGCCGTCGTCTTCGAGCAGCTCCTGCAGTTCGGTGTCCTGGTTGTCGCCAATCCGCACATCTAGAGAAATGGGCTGACGGGCAATAGTCAGATACTCTCGAATTTGCTCAGGCTCTAGCTCCAGCTCATCAGCAATCTCACCGACCAGCGCGCTACGACCTAGCTTTTGCGAAAGCTCGCGCTGGACGCGCTTGATCTTGTTGAGCTTTTCAGTAATGTGAATGGGCAAGCGAATGGTGCGCGACTGCTGGGCAATGGCACGGGTGATGGCTTGACGAATCCACCAGTAAGCGTAGGTCGAGAACTTGTATCCCTTCATCGGGTCGAACTTTTCGACCCCGCGCTCTAGGCCAAGGGTCCCTTCTTGGATAAGGTCCAGAAACTCTAGATTGCGCTTCTGATACTTCTTGGCAACGGCTACAACCAAACGGAGGTTGGCTTCTATCATTTTGCGCTTGGCACGCTTGCCCTGACGCAGTGCCTTGGTAAGGGCAGACTCGGTCAGGTCGACAGCCGCCGCCCACTCAGCCTGAGTAGGCTCGCGCTCAAGCGATGCGGTTAGCTGGGCCTGCTGCTCGAGCAGAGCCATCAGCCGCTGCACCTGCTTGCCCAGGATGATTTCTTCCTCGTGGGTCAACAGCGGTACGCGGCCGATCTCGTGTAAGTAGGTCCGTACAGCATCCGTCGTGTAGAGGGGGGCTGCCTGGCTGCGCTGCTTAGCTTTTTTGCCCTTGACCGTCTCAGGAGCGTTCTGGGGGGCGTTTTGGGGTGCGGTTTTGGATGTGGATTGGGTCATTAGGTGTATCGGACCTCCGCTGAAATAAAAAGGCGCTTAGGGAATGGGACAGCACTCGGGGCACAAAAGCCGAAGCGTTTAAGACGGTATTGGATTAGACCGTTGCGATCGCACCCAGATGGCGGCCAACACGGACTTTGTAGACTTCTACTGAGTAGATTTCACTTACAAAGTAGATTTCACTTGCAAAACACTCTCAATCGGTGCTCGCTGCTTTAGCCTTCCCAATATCAACAGAACTTGATAACTCTTGGAGTCAACAATCGGCCAGTTAGCCGACTGGAGTGGAAAGCGGAATACCCAAATAAATTAACCAAAATGAACTGACCAAATTGTTCTGCTTCACAAGCCAGACAGGCTGTCATCCATTGGACTGGGTTTATTAAGGGGCTGGGTCTGCTAAAACGAATTCATTATGAGTTTATTTTAGCACCCTATTGTTCCAACCGTTAGGCCTAAAACAGGGGCGATCGCTTGGGGAAAGCGCTTTGAAACTGACACAGCCATCAGGGGTATTGGGTACTTCATAGTTTCCCAACCGCTACCGGGGAACAACTGAGGCAGATATTAAATCTTCCTGAGAAGTCAAAATCGGTATACAGACGACGAAGCTATGATCTAAATCAGTAGCACCTAGCACTGCTGTTACAGCATGACCGAAGGAAACAGGTGATTGGGTGGGGTTTGCCCGTCGAGAAAACCGAACCCGACTATCCCTAGTAAACAGCCCCTAGTAAACGGTCCCTGGTAAACGGTCCCTGGTAAACGGCTACGAACATCGGTCAACAAGACTCGACGGCTAAGACTAACTGGGCTAAGTCAACTGGGGCTAGGTCTAACTGGGAGTGATGGCACAGCTGGAGCGATGATCCACGCTAGCGTCGAAAGGACAGCACTGGGTAGGCTAACCAACCGGTACTAACGGTAATTTGCCGACGATTATAGCCTTGCAGCCCGGTCTTGACCACTGGTTTTGTTCTATTCAACCGATTGTTTTTACAAGATCCGGGAAAAGTGAAAATAGGCCGTATGAATCTCTACAGGTGGTGACCGAGCTTTTACGGAGAACACAATTATTTTGTTTTACACCGCTAGAGGGGCCGAGCGGGTCTAGCCGGTTGTCAGTGGGACGGACCCGAGTCAATACGAAACCGGCTGAATACAGCTGGATATAGGCATCGTAGCGGGCGGGAATGGCACGAAGCAGCAATGGGCGACCACCCGGTTCCACCACTGCCGCTTCGTGCCAGGACAGTTTTAATTGTTGCTATTTAAGTCTCAATCTCGATGCGGAATAAGATGCGGAATCAGCGGATTTTAGCAGCAGTACTGGGGCTTGGACTTTGGGGAAGCCCGTGGCTAACAACTGCACCGATTGGGGCTGAGTCGATTGCACGGGGGGCGAGCCCCCTATACGCAGCCGTTGCGGACGCTGCGGCGGGCGACCGGCTATTCGAGCAACAGCAGTATGCAGCCGCACTAGCGGCCTACGAAGCAGCGCTACAGACCGTTGAGCAGGCCCCGAGCCCAGCCACCCAGCGGCGTCACCTGCTGCGCCAAATCAGTCGAGCACTGCTGTTGCTGGAGCGCTACGAAGAGGCGATCGCACCGCTGCGAGCCCTGATCGAAATTCACCAAGCCGCGCAGTATCGCACCGAGTCCGAACTGAGCAATTTAGGCTTGGCCTACTACCACCTAGGCCGCTATGACCAGGCAGAGACCGTGCTGAAGGCCGCCATTACCGGATGGGAGTCGGTGCGATCGCAAACCGATGCCGACCTGGACCGCGTCACCCTGTTTGAGCAGCAGGCCTATACCTACAACCTACTGCAGCGGGTACTGGTCGAGCAGGGACAGATTGAGGCAGCACTGGTCTGGGCCGAACGCAGCCGGGGGCGGGCCCTCGCCGACGTACTGACAGACGGGCAGGCCGCCTTACCGACGCTGAGCGATCTACGACAGGTGGCCCGACAGGAACAGGCAACGGTGGTCACCTACTCAATCTTGACCGACGGTCGACGAATTTTAGGTAACGAAACGGATACCGAGACCGCCCTGCTCATTTGGGTCGTCTCACCGAACGGCCACCTGACCTTCAAGCAGATACCCCTGTCGTCCGTGTGGCAAAACTTTTCTGCGCAAATCGAAAATCTATCGCCGCTGGCCTCACTGGTGCAGGTGAGCCGCTCGGATTTGGGGGTCGGCAATCGAGGGTTTGGTGATTTTGACTGGACCCTTGCCAGCACTCGCCGCCCCACTAACGCACCTGATCTGGAGGCACAATCCCTCAAGCTGCTGCACCAGCTGCTGATTGATCCAATCGCCGACGCGTTCCCGGCCGACCCCAACGCGCAGGTCATCTTCGTGCCAGAAGGGGCGCTCTTTCTGGTGCCGTTTGCGGCGCTGCGTGATCCGGATGGGACCTATCTGGCAGAGCAGCATACGCTGTCGGTGTCGCCGTCATTTCAAACCCTGCAGCTCACCCAATCCGATACCCCGTTTGAGCTCAGTCAGTCGGCACTGGTGGTGGGCAACCCGGTCTCCATGCCGACGCTGCCAGGAGCGACCCAGCCCCTGCCCACACTGCCAGGGGCCGAGGCCGAAGCCGTTGCGATCGCAACCCTCCTCAACGTCGATCCTCTGATTGCGACCGAAGCCACCGAGCCCGCCATCCTAGCGGCCATCGCCGAACCTCAAATTCTCCACTTTGCAACCCACGGCCTGCTCGACTTTGACGCTCAGCTCAACGAGTTTGGCTTGCCGACCACCGCCGAGATTCCCACCCGCTCAGAAACCGGCGTGATCGTGACACCCGGTGCGGTCATCGTTGGAGATAACGTTCGTGTAGGCGGCATCAGCGCCGAGATTGCCCTGGCCCAGGAGCGCGTAGTGCGCGTCAATCTACCGGGCGTACTGGCTTTCGCCCCAGAGGCCCAGACAGACGGCTGGCTCAGCGCCGAAACGATCGCCGCGCTCGACCTCAACGCTGAGCTGGTTGTGCTCAGCGCCTGCAATACGGGACGTGGACGCATCACGGGAGACGGCATAGTCGGCCTGTCACGAGCGTTTATCGTGGCCGGAGCGCCTAGCGTAGTGGTGTCTCTGTGGCAGGTTCCTGACCTGCCCACCGCAATGCTGATGACCGAGTTCTATCGGCAGCTGCAACAGGGCGATGACAAGGCAAGTGCACTGCGGACAGCGATGCTAGCGGTCAAAGATCGTCACCCCGATCCTAAAAACTGGGCCGGGTTTGTGTTAATGGGCCAGGTGGACTAGCCCTAGCACCGTTATTCTGGCCAACAGATCTCGTATCTTCACCCACAGTAGGCATACTGGAGCCTTTCATAAAAGAATCAACAAGGTCTTGTTTTCTTTGGGATTGTTCCCCAGAGACACCGAATAAACAGAGGATGAAGATCATAGAAATTACTGGACTTTCAGGGTCTTCCGAACTCTGGCAGGCTTTTTGGTCATTCTGAGAACGTCGGTTTGTTCAATCCGGTATCCGTCATTTTTTCCATGTACGGACATGAGCCACAGAAGCGACAGGGCATTGGGCGAAACAACATTCGTCGCCGTGAGCGAAGTGGCCAAATTAATGTTCTCAAGTCACACCAAACAGTCAATGAGCCAACCCCTTCTAGTCCCGCATTCCCCCAAGCCAGCCACGGCCAGCCATCAATTCTGGCAAGACCTGTCTGCAGAATTTGCTTTTGAGGGCATTAACAACGCCCAGGTAGAACAGGATCTAATCGCCATCACAGAAACCTGGATGGTTTGCATGGGCGAATGGGTTTGCCGACCCATGAAGGGATCTCAGCCGCGCAGGCAGTCAGGTGCTGGGCAGGACTAGCTGAGGGGCAGCATTAGCACAAAGCAAGTTCGGCCCGGCCCGGACTCGATCATCAGACTCCCCCCATGACGATTTTCGACAGTGCGTCGCACCACGTCTAACCCTAGACCGGAGCCCTTGCCCATGGGTTTGGTCGTAAAGAAAGGCTCTGTCACCCGGTTTTTGATCGCTGGGGGGATACCGGGTCCATTATCTTCGAATTCGACCCGTAGCTGGTCGTTCTTTTGACAGGTGCGAATAATGATTTTGGGCGCGTCAGTGCCGCTCTCCGTCAAGGCGTCAATGGCGTTGTCGATCAGATTGGTCCAGACCTGGTTCAGCTCACTGCCAAAGGCCATGATTTTGGGCAGCGTTTTGTCGTAGTGGCGCTCGACCTTGACACCGTGCTTTAGTTTGAAGGCAAACAGACGGAGCGTGTCTTCGATGCCGTCGTGAATGTCGATCTGCTGCTGGGCAGATCGGTCCATGTACGAGTAGGCCTTCATTGACTGCACCAGGGTCGAGATCCGCTCAGCGCCGTTCAGCCCGTTTTGCACCATCCCCATCACGTCGAAGGACAGGGCTAACCAGCGCAGGCCCATATCCCGCAGCTCGGTTTGGCTGTCCTGCCAGCGTTCCATCAGGTGATCTAACGTTTTCGGCTCCACATCGCCCGCTGCTAGCGGCTCGGCCAGCTTCCAGGACTCGTCTACGCCGTAGTCTTCTAACCAATCGGTCAGGGCATCTTCGCGGTCGCCCTGGGCCAGCGGGTCGTTGAGGGGATGGGCGATCGCCTCAAATCCGCGATCGCGTACGGCCAGCCACTCTGCCGTGTGGGCTTCGTCCACCTGCTGCTGACCATATACCAGGTTCATACGCTGCAGTTCTAGCAGGGCAGGCTGAATATCTTTGAGCGCCCGCACCAGGGCCGCCGCTGGGTTGTTAAGCTCGTGGGCCAGCCCGGCAGAAAGGGTGCCGAGCGCCGCCATTTTTTCTCGCGTCCGGACAAAAGACTCTAACCCCCGCAGGCGCATCCCCACCGTACGGAAAATATCTCGCTCAAACTCACGGCAGCTGTGGAGCACTTCCAGAAAGTCACAACAGCTGAGCTGATACAGATCGGTATCGCAGTCGGCCGTCAGCGTAACGGGCACCAAATCCTCCGTCAGCACCTGAATTTCGCCAAAAAAAGCAGGGCTTTCGTGCCGCCCGACAGGAATATCCGTTCCTTGACTCAGACGGCTCACGGTGATTTGACCGCTGACCTGGATGAAAAACCCTTTGACCGGTTCGCCTTCACGGACCAGCACCTCGCCTGGGCTGAGGTGAACGGGGGTGGTGCGATCGCAAATCCAATCTAGCCGCTCCCGAGGCAGCGCCTGAAACGGCTTCATCTGCAGTAACAATTCCGCACACAGCATACCTGACACCTCATGTAGAACAGTCGCTGTTCTAATCATGTCAGATTCAGCTGCGCCTGAGCGCTACACTGCAGTTGGATTGTCCGTCCTGCCCATAGTTTAATCAACAGGGGGTCAGTCAGCGGGCTGGACATGACTCAGTTCTGGAGTCGGCCCTGCTTCAGGCAATGTCGTAAACCGCTCGACCCGGATAGCCATTAGCGTAAGCGCGATCAGACACAGGCCGAACCCCAGCAAGACCGAATCTTGAAGCAGCCGGTAGCCAAGTTTTGTCATGGTTTGAACTCCCTAGCGATTCTAAGAACTACACAGGGCGCTAACTTATTCCTAATGGTAGGTCGAATTTTTGGTCGGGAAACGTCAGATTGCCAAAGCTTAACGTTATTCAGGCAACGTTTTGTCAAGCGACAAGAACGGGGGTTAAAAACAATAACTCCCACACAATCATCTTCAGGCAACAACAATTCTGGCACAACAATCTTAGGACAGCAGAGCACGCCTATTTTTTGTCATCTGCCACATCGGCTATCGCATCACTCACTTTGGCAGCCGCCTCTTCGGGCTGTCCTGCAGCAGGAAAAACAAGAATACTTCCGATCTTGTCGTTATTAACGAGCGCGTCCAGGCGGTGAAGCTGATTCTCAGTGATGGCCACGCCCGCATACTGTTCTGCATAGGCAATTTCTTCTGCAAAGTTATCGTCGTTGTAAATTTGAATAAAGGCCCGATCGACATTCCAATTGTCCCAGTCGGCAGCAAAGTAACGTTTGCCCCAGTAGGGATTGTGATGGCAGATATCGAAGCTGACATCAGGGTTAGCGGCCTTCATGTCAGCCTCAAGCGCTCGGACAAAAGCGGTCAGCTGCTCAGTGCGGTCGACCTTGCCCGGTAGGTCATCGTGGTAACCCAAATAGTCGTCCCACTGGACGGCGTCGATTTCGGGGTACTTCTGCACAAACTCCACCAAAATGTTGTTGAAGAAGCTAGCGACTTTTGGATCTTCGACATCCAGCAAATAGTGGTCAACCGCGGGATAGGTCCTATCCACGCCAGGCACAATCCAGCGGCTGGCAATGGCCTCGTCGAAAATGGGACTGTTTTCGTCGAGCTTGATACCCTTTTCGAAATAGGCGTGAACCTGCATGCCCTGCTGGTGCGCTTCGTCAATGAGCCAGTCAATCCAGTCATCTTGAAACTGGTTAGGGCAGCTCCGCATACCAAAGGTTTGCTGCATCACCTCACTGGGATACATCGTGCAGCCATTCCCCCAAACGCCGTGAATAATGGTGTTAAACCCCTGAGCCTGGTAATAGCGGACCCGTTCTCGAATAGCCTGTTCACTCGCGTTGTTGGTCGCCTGGTAGCGGCTAAGATAAATCCCTCGAATCTCTTTTTGCTGCCAGGGGGGCTGAGGGACGATAGCGTCTTGGGTCGGCTGAGAGGGCGGTGCGGGTGCAGGTGTTAGAGCGGCTGGGGCGGCCTCTTCAACCGGGGTAGAGGGCGCGGTAATTTTGACGATATCTTGAACGGGAGGAGCAGTCGTTGGTGGGGGCGCAGCGGGTGTGGCGGTTGGGGATAGGGGGAGGTTTGCAATCGCGTTTCCGATCTGCTCAGGTACAAAGCGGTTCAGGTTCCAATCGTCTAGCCGGGTAAACCCCCATGCACTGGCCCCTAACACAACAACAATCAGAGAAATGGGAATGCTACCACAGCCACAGCCAGCGTTTTGCCTAGAGATTTTCTTGTTTTTGGGCATTCTTGCTTTTGAGAATGGTTGTTTGGCACGCGCCGGTAAAAATCTGTCTTGTCACTCGGGACGCCGGTAACGAATCCTGTGGGACGGCACGGGTCCTTAGCAGCTGTTGCAGTCAACTTCACCTGGAAAGGTACGGATTCCGCAAACGGGTCCCAACGTTCCCAAATTCTTCTGCTACTATCGGCCTAGTTCGTTGTGGGTACATACATGTCATTGCCCTTTGATGCGGCCGCTACACAAGCACGGGTTGATCAGTTTTGGCAGCTGTCGGCCAGCTTTGGTATGGAGCGCAATGCCTACCACAACTATCTCAACGAAATCGTCAGCGATCGCTATGCGCTGATTAGAGGACTACAGGTTTTGCGCGATGAGCTGCAGTTTGCGGCTCTGAGCCCGACCGACATGAAAGCCTGCGGCGCGGATATGAGCCTGCCCAGTGTGGTGACGACGTTGGCCTACACCAACTGCGGCGATCGCATTCACCAGGGCGAGGTAACCAAGCGCTACCGGGATGTGGTAGCGTCTCGGTTTGCCACACTGTCAGAGATTGGCGAACTGAAGCTGGAAGCCTTTTTCCCAGCCGGAGGGGGGACGGACAACGGGGCGACCCTGGCTCACGTCACCGTTGCCCATGAGCTAGACGAACATCTTAAGCGGCGAATCTACGAAGGGAACCCCGAGTCGATTTCCTTAGTGGCAATTGACCTGAAGACCCATGTGGGGCGGCTGCGGGAAGCGGGCAAGCAGGTCTATGGTAAAACTCGCGAGTCGCCCTGGCGAGAGCCCCGTGCAGCCTGCGGTGCTATCGTGGGCGCGCTGACTCACTATCAGCCCGAAAACCTGATTCATCGCCGCATTCGTAGCGACCTGGGAGAGCGTAACTTTCAATACCTGTCGAGCCAGCAGATTTTAACCGACGACGGGGTGGATATCACCATGGCCGTGGCGTCAATTATTGTGGCGGTGCGGGGCATTCGCAACACGGCCTTTGCCCTGACCCAGGAGATGGACGAGCGGGGGCTGGCGCACCTGACTGCCAGCACTACGGTCAATCGCCCTTCGCGGGATGATTTGGTGATTTACCTGGCCCGAGCAACCGTGTTTAACGGCAAGGTTCGTATTCAAAGCATGGGCACCGAGGCCAGGCGCTACAGTGGCAAGCTGGTACCCTATGCAAAAGAACAGCGGCTCAAGCTGCAGTACGGCGATTGGGATAGCGAAAATCTGCCGGTGGAAGAAATTCCCTATAAAGTCCGCAGCTCGGGATTGTAAGCACGTCCTGACCTATTCCACCACAACGACAGGAATGGAGCTGTTGTTGAGGATCATCCGTGCGATCGCACTGACCTGACCCGCCCCATCAGCGCCCTTTCCGATCACAATTTCATCGACTCGAGCATCCTGAGCGATCTGCACAACCTCACTGGCCTCTGCAGCGGTGGCCAGTACCCGATATCGAATATCCGCTAGATGCTGCCGGATCTGCGGCTGCAGAGAAGCCAGGTTGGCAGCCGTTAGACTGATCGGCAGGACAACAATGCTGCCGTCGCAGCGACGGGCCAGCTCAGCGGCCTTTACCAAAACCCGAGGGGCACTCGCACGGTCGACCACCGCCAGTAGCTGTACCTTCGCATCGACCGACACCTTGGCAGGGTCCACTATACCTCTCTCTAGCAATCTGGGTGCAAAGGTAGGAATGGCCCAGGCCCCCAGCGGTGCGGTGACCAAAATCGACAGCGCGGCCAGCGCCAAAATCGTCTCCCCGCCTTCAATGCCCTGGGCTAGAGGAATCGCACCGATGGCGGCCTGCACAGTGGCCTTAGCCGAGTTACCCGCGAGTAAAAACATCCGCTCAGAACGGGTCCAGTTACTGCCCAGGGTGGCCAGGTACCAGCCGAGGGAGCGGCCCACCAGCGTCCCCAGGGCCAGGACCCCCAGCCCAACCCACAGGACATGGCCAAGCACATCCAGCTGGATACTGGCGCCCAGCAGGACAAACAGTAGAATCTCTGCGACGATCCATAAACTGTTAAAGCCCCTGCGTAGCTGCCGAGCCAGGGGCAGGTCTCGCTCGATTAGAAAGAAGCCAGCGGCCATGACGGCCAGGTAGCCGGAGAAAACGGGCACCCTTTCTGCTACCACGACTAGCAACAGCGCCCAGCTTGCCGCCACCAGCGTTTCTTGCACCGTGTTTTGCGTCCAGCGGCGACGGGTCAGCACGCAGACCAATAGGCGGGCGGTGAGCCAACCCAGCGCAACCCCCAGCCCAATTTGGAGAACCACCTGAAGGGGAAGCAGCAGTAGAGGATTGAGTTCGATACCGCCCGGCAGCGCCGGGCGCGCGCCCTGGGATAAAAAAGCCAGCAGCAGGCTAAAGACCAGTAGCAGCAGCACATCCGATAGGGCACTCCCGGTCAAAATCGCGTCGGGGATGCCCTTCTTCACCCCCCAGCCTAGGCTTTTGAGCCGCAGCATGCCGGGTACGATGACGGCGGGGGATTCGGCCCCCAGCACACAACCCAGCAGTAGCCCAGTCGCCCAGCTGAACTGAAATAGCCATACCGCTGCTAGCGCCACAACGATTGCTTCGCAGGCCGCCGGTAAAAAGCCCAGTCGCAGCGCCACTGTCCCCTGTTGGGCCAGCTTGTCACGGTCAAGCCCCAGCCCAGCCTTCATCAAAATCACCATGACCGCGATGGCTCGAAAGCTATCGGCTGAGGCCAGCATGTCTGCATCCAGCAAGTTGGCCACCTGGGGACCTAAACCGATACCGGCGAGTACCCTGCCGACAAGGGCCGGTACCCGGAACCGATAGGCAACCTGCCCGGCAAAGTAGCCCGCTAGCAAGATCCAGATGAGGCTACTCAGCATGACCGCTGTCCTGTTCCGTCGCGCTCGGGTTATACCTTACCGTTGCGATCGCACTTCTTCAAAGCAGGTGAATCCAAACAGATAGATAAGACACATGGCTTTCGATACCCTGCTCAGGCTGTCTACGAGATCAATCTACAAAATCAATCACCATCAATCTGGTAGTCGCAGGCGGCGTCTGCGCTTACTGCCAGGGACTTGCCAATTATCGAGTGTCTGCAAAGCGTCTTGATAATTGGGGAGTACTTCCGTAGATTTTCGTAGAATGTAAAGCATATCTCTGCCTCAGAACGAACCATGACGGACAGTGCTTCTCTCGCTTTTTTGCTCGGTACGCTGATTATGAACGGGGCGATTGAGCCCGAGACTCACCTGAATAATCGATCGATGAGTGAGCCCATGTCTCCGGTCGCGCAACGGGTTAGTCTGTCCCCGGTTGACGAGAACTTGCTGGCGGCGGTTCGCCAGGGGGATAGGGCGGGCGTTGAAGCCGCGCTTCGTCAGGGAGCTAACGTGAATGCGGGGGATGGCAATGGCGGGTATGGGGTTGCGATCGCAACCGCCCAGGGCAACCGTCAAATCCTGCAACAGCTGGTCAGTAGCGGAGCCAACGTCAACGTCGTTGGCTCCGACGGTCAAACGCCCCTGAGCAAAGCGGTCGAAATGGGCAACGCGGCCCTGGTGACGATTCTGCTTGAGGGCGGGGCAGACCCCGATATCACCCCGGCTTACGGCCCTGCCCCCATCTACCGGGCTACGGAAACGGGCAATCGACAGATCGTCCAGTTGCTGGTTGAGGCAGGGGCGAACCCCAACGTGTCGGACTATGGCATAACGCCGCTTGCTCGCGCAGTTGAAACGGGCAACACGACGATTGTTCGTCTGCTGCTGACAGGCGGGGCCGATCCGAACCAGCGGGTTCTGGAAGCGACTCCCCTCTATCGGGCGGTGGAGACGGGCAATGCCACTCTGGTACGGCTGCTGCTGAGCTACGGAGCCAATCCTCGGACACAGCTGCAGGGGCGTAGCGTGATTGAGATCGCACAGGAACAGGGCAACAACACGATTGTCAACCTGCTCCGTCAGGCCCTGTAGTCACTTGAAACATGGGCCCGAAACTTCACTATCCAAGCCATTGAAACGGCGTAGGCATCGCCGTCGCCCGACCGCCGCCGCCCGCGATAAGCTAAGAGGACGGTGTTTCTACCCGTTGACTCTACCTGCGGCCTGCTTCAATGACTTCGGCTCCCCTTAAACTCAATACCGACCTTGACAGCAACCTGGATAACAGTAGCGGCTTTGACCCCCACGATCCCCCTCCCCAGGCAGGTATTGACGCCTGTGTTCACTGCGGCTTTTGCCTGACCACCTGTCCCAGCTACCGCGTCATCGGCAAAGAAACCGACTCGCCCCGAGGCCGCATCTACCTGATGGATGCCATTAATAAAGGGGAAGCGCCGCTCTCACCCACGTCGGTATCTCACTTTGACTCTTGCCTGGGCTGTTTGGCCTGCACCACCGCCTGCCCCTCAGGCGTACCCTACGACCAGCTGATCAGCGCCACTCGGGCTCAGGTGCAGCGCAATCATGCTCGCCCCTGGCCCGAAAAGGCCCTACGCCGCCTGATCTTTTCGCTATTTCCCTATCCCGACCGGATTCGGCTACTGCTCGCGCCGCTGGCAATCTACCAGCGCCTGGGGTTCTCTAAGCTGCTGCGGGCAACCGGCCTGCTGCCCAGGCTGTCGCCTAACCTGGCTGCGATGGAAACGCTGCTGCCCCAGGTAACGCCTAGCTGCTTTCAGGACAATCTGCCAGAACGGCTGCCTGCACAGGGCACTCAACGCTACCGGGTGGGGATGATCCTCGGCTGCGTGCAGCGTATCTTCTTTTCAGGCGTGAACGAAGCCACGGCTCGGGTGCTGACGGCCAACGGCTGCGAAGTCGTCATTCCCAAAACGCAGGGATGCTGTTCGGCCCTACCCCAGCATCAGGGCGAAGAAGCCCAGGCCGAACAGCTAGCCCGCCAGATGATTGACAGCTTTGCCGACGCCGATGTGGACTACATCATCATCAACGCCGCAGGCTGCGGCCACACGCTGAAAGAATACGGTCATATTCTCCGTCACGACAAGGCCTACCGAGAACGGGCTGCGGCCTTTAGCAACAAGGTTCGCGACGTACAGGAGTTTTTAGCCGAAGTGGGGCTGACGGCACCGCTGCAGCCGCTACAGGACGCGCCGCTGACGCTGGTTTACCAGGATGCCTGCCACCTGCTGCACGGGCAAAAAATCAGCGCCCCGCCTCGGCAACTGCTCAGGCAGATTCCGGGTGTGACCCTGAAAGAACCGATAGACGCGGCCCTCTGCTGCGGCAGCGCTGGGGTTTACAACATGCTGCAGCCCCAGGTCGCAGCCGAGCTAGGGCAGATGAAGGCAACTAATCTAGTCAATACCGGCGCTGACCTGATCGTATCTCCCAACCCGGGCTGCGCTCTGCAAATTCAACAGCATTTACAATTGCAACATCAGCAGATTTCCGTACTTCACCCGATGCAATTACTCGATCGGTCTATACGGGGGCAAAAGTACTGAAAATCTCTCTATAGAGAGGAGAAAAAGACCGACCTTTTCTGAAAAAATCGGGAAATTCTGCCACGAGATTACGTGATCTGGCTCAGTCAGTCGCTTTTTTCACCTGGGCAATCTGAGACAAACCACTGGGCTGTTTCAGAACGATGCAGGCGCTAATCAGAGCTATTTTCACCCCTCAGCAGTACATGCCCCACGGGCACTGCTATCTCTGGCAGACACCGCTAGTCGGGCTACATGTAACAAGCGATTTGCTGATTGCCCTGGCCTATTTTTCGATCCCTGTTGTTCTACTCATTTCGACCTATCGCTACGGGCAGCAGGTGCTGTCTCAGAAAGTCACGCTGCTGTTCAGTGGGTTTATCGTGCTGTGCGGTACGGGCCACTTGTTTGACATTGTTACCCTTTGGTACCCGGTTTACTGGCTGGCTGGGACCGTGCGAGCACTGACCGCACTGGTCTCAGTTTATACAGCATTCGAGCTAATCAGCCTGGTTCCCCAACTGCTCTTGCTAAAGCGACCAGAAGACTTACAGGCGGTTAACACTGAGCTAGAAAAAGAGATTGCCGAACGCAAGGAAGCAGAGACGACACTGCGCACCCTGGTGGCCTGCACCGCAGCAGCGACCGGTCCCGAATTTTTCTCCATCCTCACCGGCAGTCTGGCAACGGCGTTGGACGTGCGCGATGTCTGTATTTTCGAAAAGAACGCTGGGCAGCTCAGAAGCCTGGCCTACTGGTCCGATGGTGAGCTGCTTGACCCGGTAGAGTATGACATCCCTGGTACGCCCTGTGAGGTCATTCTTGAGGAAAAGACCCTCTATTACTGTCCTACGAGGGTCCAAAAACAGTTTCCAGCGGCGCTCGGACTACAGCGGGCAACGGTTGACTGCTATCTGGGTGTACCGCTGCTCGATGTCAACGACGAATCCATTGGCGTGCTGTGCCTGCGACATTCTGAGCCACTTTCAAGACCGCAGTACGCCAAATCTTTTATGTCCGTATTTGCGGCGCGGGTCTCAGCCGAGCTGCAGCGACAGCGGGCACAGCAGGCGCTCAAGCAGGCCCATGACCATTTGGAGGTCCGCATTCAGCAGCGGACCGCTGAATTGGCCCAGGCAAAGGCCCTGGCCGAAACGGCCAACCAGGCTAAAAGTACGTTTATTGCCAAGATTAGCCACGAACTGCGTACGCCGCTCAACGCCATCCTGGGCTTTGCTCAAGTGATGGCCCAGGACAATCAGCTCACCGCCGAGCATCGTCAGACGCTGGCGATCATCAACCGCAGCGGGGCACACCTGCTGAGGCTGATCAACGACATCTTAGAAATCACCAAGGTAGAAGCCGGACAGCTGACTGCCCACGAAACGGATTTCGATTTGCTGGGCTTGCTTTCAGGACTCGAAGATATGCTGCAGCTGAAGGCAAACGCGAAAGGGCTGACGCTCACCTTCAAGTGCGATCGCACCGTCCCCCAATACCTGCACGGCGACGAAAGCAAGCTTCGACAAATCCTGATCAACTTGCTGGACAACGCCATCAAGTTTACCGACACGGGCAGCGTTGCCCTGACCCTACATAGCCCTGCTGACCGCCAGCTTGAGTTCAGCGTCAGTGACACGGGACCGGGCATTTCGCTAGACGATCAGGCCAACATCTTCAAACTCTTCTATCAGTCCCAGTCCCACCCCATGCAAGAAGGCACTGGGTTAGGGCTCGCCATTATCAATGGCTTCATCAAGCACATGAATGGAGACATCATCGTTAACAGTCGCCCAGACCAGGGCACGACATTTACTGTCCGACTGCCGATAACCCCCGTTCAGACCATCACGCCTGACCCTTCCCAAAGCGGCACCTATCGAGTTGTACGGCTAGCCAATCGACAAGCCAATCGACATAGGCCCTGTCGCCTGCTCATTGCCGAAGACGCACCAACCAATCGACTCTTACTTAAGAAAGTGCTGGGTACCGTGGGTTTCGAGATCAAAGAAGCCTGCAACGGTGAAGAGGCCGTGCAACTCTGGCAAACCTGGCAACCCGATTTAATTTTGATGGATATGCAGATGCCGGTCCTCGACGGCTACCAGGCCACCGCCCAGATTAAGCACCTGGCCCAGTCGCAGCCCATTCCCATCATCGCCCTGACGGCCAGCACCTTCAAAGAACAGCAGCGGGCCATTCGCGCAGCGGGCTGCGATGCCTGCATTCATAAACCCTTCCAGCGAGAGCTGCTGCTGCACACCATCGCCAAGCACCTGGGGCTACAGTATCTGTACGAGCAGGCCCCTACCCCCCTGCCAGTGTTGCCGCCCGAGCCCAGCTATCTGACCGCATAATCAGGCCAGGCACAGTATCATAAAGTTATGTAAACTTCTGCCTAAAGCCGCCTTGATGGAACCCACCTGGAAAATCAAACTGCTCTACGACGGCGAATGCCCTCTCTGTGTGCGGGAAGTCGACTTTTTACAGCGCCGAGACAACGGACGCGGGCTGGTCGCCTTTGTCGATATCGCCGATGAGGGCTACGACCCCGATGACAACGCTGGCATCGACTTTGAAACCGCCATGGGCCGCATTCACGCTATCATGCCCGACGGTCGCGTGATTCAAAACGTGGAAGTCTTCCGGTGCGTCTATGAGATTTTGGGCATGGGCTGGGTCTATGCCATTACCAAAGTCCCCGTGCTCGGCTGGTTGGCCGATCGCCTGTACGATTTCTGGGCCGACCAGCGCCTACGCATGACCGGGCGGCCCAGTTTAGAGACCCTGCTGGCCGAGCGGGCCGGGAAAGGGTGCGCAACAGACCGTTGTCGCGTGTAGCCGCTCAGCCCTATCCCTGTAAATTATCTTCTTCAACGGCTTTAGTAAACCGCGTGAGAAAATCGGGCATGGCACTCTGAATCCGCTCCCATGAGTGGATAAACGGCGTTTCTTTGGGGTTGGCCATGTAGATGTCGCCCGCATCCATAATGCAGTCGGCAAAGGCTTCTACGGCCTGCTCCTCGCTATGGCGGTCGAAGCTCAGCGCATTCACAACCGCATCATTTTGATACACGGCCACCAGATCCAGCGCGGTGCGATAGTAGGTGGCTTTAATCGTCCGAAAAGTCTCTTTAGTGAGAATGTGACCGTGAATTGCCAGCTTGCGGAAGAGTGCCTTAGTAATGTCAATGCTCATCTTGGTGAGGCCCGCCGCCTTATCCGCCTCAGACAGATCTTTATGCTTGTGGTCGTAAATGTCTAAAATTTCGGTCTGGCAGATACGATGGGCGGCATGGTTGCGATAGATCTCGGAGAGAATACCCACCTCTAGACCCCAGTCACTGGGGATTCTGAGCCCTGGAATAATGCGCGTCATCAGTGAGAACTCCCCCGAAAGGGAGTACCGAAAGCTATCGAGATAGTCAAGATAGTCGGTGTGTCCCAGGGTCAGCTTGAGCGCCCGAAGCAGGGGCGTCACCAGCAGTCGGGTGACGCGGCCCTTGAGCTGGTTGTTGCTGACGCGGGCGTAGTAGCCCTTGCAAAAGCGATAGTCAAACTGGGGATTGGCCACCGGGTACAGCAACCGCGCCAGCAGGCTCCGATCGTAGGTCGTAATATCGCAGTCGTGTAGCGCTACGGCATCGGTGCGTTGGGAGGCGATGATATACCCCAGACAGTACCAGACGTTGTAGCCTTTGCCCCGCTGTCGGGGGGCAATATTTCGATCGACCAACTCCTGCTGTAAGGACTGTAGGCGAGGACCGTCATTCCACAGGATGCGATAGTGCTGGGGAAGTTTAGAGAAGTAGTGTTGGGCATAGCGCCACTGCTCCGCATCTGCTCGGTCGAGACCAATCACGATTTCGGACAGATAAGGCACCTGGCTGAGTTCTTCGACAATCTGTTTTAGGGCGTCAGACTCTAGCTCTGAAAAGAGCGTCGGAAGGATCAGCCCCAGCCGTCGCTGTTGGGAGAATTCGACCAGCTCTGCTTCGAGTTCGGCGGTCGGTCGCTGGGTCAGGTTGTGGAGGGTTGCGATCGCACCGTGCTGAAACAGATCGGCCATTGTTTTCTACCACGACATCAAAAAGAACATACCCCAACGTCCCCCCCCTACGTCGGTATCTAATACAACTAAGTGTGAAGGGCTCCTGTGAAGGGCTGACAACCCGTGAAGGACCCCAAACCATTTCCTAGAGTAGCCCCAGTATGGTCTCGGCCCATCCCGCCGGGCCAGTTTGAGTGGCCTGCTTGAGGCCGGAAATGTCAGTGACTACGAAAGCAGGCCGATGGGGATTTGGAATCAGAATGGCCACATCGGCAACCCGCAGCATGGGAATATCGTTGGGGCTATCGCCCAGGGCAACCACAGTCCAGCTGACCGCCGGAAACAGGGTGCGATACTGATTGACCAGCCAGGTCAGCGCCTGCCCTTTGTCGGTTTGGGCCGTCACGTGGCGAAACCGCCCCCCTTGGGTGGTCTGGAGATTGAGATGGGCCAAATCACCTTGAAATGCACCGTAGGCGGCCTCACTGTCCTGCCAAAGCAGGGGCTCTGATCCGGTGCGCTGTTTGGCGGCCTCGGCCTCAGGGGCGCTCAGACCAGTGACCTCAGCAACCTCGGCCGCGCTCATATCGGCAAAGCCTCGAAAGCGATACCCGTGCTGCCGCCGCAGCTCATCCACCTGCTGCACCAACCCATCGTAGGCAGGCCCAAAGGACTGGATTTTGTCAGTCGCAGCAGTCGAGGGATGATCCAACTGTCCGGGCGGAATGACCACGGCGGCTCCATTCTCGACGATAAAGGGGGCCTGCAGACCCAGGGCGCTACGCAACCGCACCTGCTCGGCCTGAGTTTTACTGGAGTTGAAAATAATCGGGGCATTTCGCGCTTTCAGCCGTTCGATGGCCGGTAGCGCCGCCGCGTAGCTATAGGTTTCGTGGTCCAGCAGGGTGGCATCCAGGTCGGTGACCACCAGCCAGTTCGTCATAGATTCGCCGAGCAGGGGAGCAGGCATCGTTCTCTTCTCTCTGAGCTAGGCACGACTACGGTGCAGATTGCGCACAATCCAGTAACTGATCGACAGGGCAAAAACAGCCAGGGACAGGCCCACCAGCTGGCTCCCAGTAATCTTTTCCAGGTCGAGAATAATAATCTTTCGGGCCACGGCGGTTAGCGAGGTAACAATCACCAGTTCGACTTGAACCACGTGGCGCTTCAGGTAGGCCGTGATGTTCTCAAGAATCTCAAGCGCAATCAACACGCTTAAGAACAATCCAAAAATTTCGCTCAGGGTGGTGGCAAAGAAACCCTGAGGACTGGGCTCAAAAAGTGCGATCGCAAGAAACCGAACCAAATCGATCATGATCACAATGATCACAACCAGCATGGTCACTGCCAAGAACTTAGAGACCAGGCTCTCGAACTGACTAGCCCCTTTTAGAAACCCCTCATCGCTGGCCCGCCACGCGACGTAATCTTTGAGCCGTCTTGCCATATGCATCCCTAAGTCTCGATCGCTGCTGCCCCGGCGTTAAAGCCTAAAGCATTGTAGCCCTTTAGTACGGCTCTCTTCGCGGGCAGGAATCCTACCTTTTGCCTTAAGCAGCGTTTGCTTGCCCCCCGCGCACGGAGTCTATTAACGAATATGACTATCCTACCTAGGCCCGTAAATAGCCGATAGAGTATGAATGAGCCGATAGAGTATGAGTGTTGGGCAATTCAACCGACAGACAGGACAGCCAAATGACGATCACACAACCTGATTTAGTCAGCCGCTACCTCAACGGTGAGCGAGATTTTGCGGGCATCGACCTGACCGATACGGCCCTCGGCGGTGCCAATCTCAAGGGCGCTGATTTTAGCTATGCCGACCTGACTGGCCTAGACCTCAGCCAAGCCAGCCTGCGCGGCGTCGATCTGAGCTATGCCAGACTCAGCAAGGTCAATTTGACGGCGGCAGACCTGCGGGGAGCCATCCTAATTGGCACCGATCTGCGAGACGCGATTCTGGCCGATGCAGATTTATCAGAGGCTGAGTATGTCGTGGGTGTTACCCGTTTTCCCACCGGCTTTAGCCCTGAACAGGCACACATGCACCGGATCGAGACCCATGAAAAGGCTAACGAGTCGCCAATGTCGTTTGAGTAAGCTCAGTAGTTGCATCCGCCACAGTCCATCCGCCCCAATCACGAGTAGTCACTGTCGGACCCTCAATAGGCACTAGCTGCACTGCGCAGGCCTTCAGCTCTGGCTCTAGGGAAATTGGACAGACCTCAGCGTGGGTCAGGGCATTGACCTCGGCATTGTCGGCCCACAAAAAGCCCCAATGCATGGGCATGAAGACAGTACCCCGCGTAATATTCTGCGTGACCAGTACCTGAAGTTGGGCAAAGCCACGCGCAGATTTGACCTCGAGCCAATCCCCGTCTTGGATCTCTAGCTTCTGGGCGTCCCTGGGGTTCATCTCCAGTCGCGGGGCGGGATGCCGCTTGACGATTTTCTCAATTCGCCCCGTGCGGCTCTGGGTATGCCAATGGCCGTACAGCCGACCGGTCGTCAGCACAAACGGATAGTCCGCGTTCGGCGGTTCTGCCAGCCCCTTCGCGTGAAAGGCCGCAAACCGCGCCCGCTGATCCGGCGTCTGGAACCGCAAGTCTGTATACAGTCGCTTATCAAACTTATCCGCCGCCGTCTCAGGCGTTTCGACCGCCGGGTAAGGCCACTGGATCGGCCCCGCCGCCAGCTTCTCGTGGCTCAGGCCGGTCATGTCACACAGTTGCCCCGCCGTCAGCGACACAAATTCTGCATAGACCGCTGCTGAGTTGGCAAAACTAAACTGCCGTTCAAAGCCCAGCCGTCGCCCCACCTCAGCAAAGATCTCCCAATCAGCTCGTGCCTCACCTGGGGCCGGACGAAACGCCGGACAGTAAGTCACCACCCGCTCCGAGTTCGTCATCGCCCCCGCCTTCTCGCCCCACTGGGTAGCCGGCAGCAGCACATGGGCAAACAGGGCCGTTTCGGTCGGGTAGTAGGCATCCTGACAGATGGTAAAGGGCGACCGTCTCAGTGCGGCCTGAGTACGTTTAATGTCTGGCATACTCACCGCCGGGTTGGTTGCCGCGACCCACAGCACACCGACGGCGTCCTGCTCTAGCGCCAGCATCATGTCCCAGGCAGCTAGCCCTGGCTCTGGCGAAATACTGCCCGGCGGCAGCTGCCACACTTCTTCCACCGCCTGCCGATGCGCTGGGTTCTTCACCAATCGGTATCCCGGCAGGATATGGGCGAGCCCCCCGGCCTCGCGTCCGCCCATTGCATTGGGCTGCCCCGTCAGTGAAAAGGGCCCGGCTCCGGGTTTACCGATGTTGCCGGTCATCAGGTGCAGGTTAATGATGGTGCGGCACTTGGCTGTGCCCTCGGTAGACTGGTTCACGCCCATCGACCACATCGACAGCACTCGCTGCGACTTACCCCATAGGGCCGCCGTCTTGATCAGCTGCTGCACGGTGATGCCGCAGATTTCGGCCACGCGATCGGGCGGATAGTGCTGTACCACTTCCGCGAAGTCACTAAAGCCGCTTGTGCATTCGTCGATAAAGGCTGGGTCAATCCAACCGTGCTGAAGTAGTAGATGGGCAATGCCGTTGAGCAGTGCCACGTCCGTCCCTGGCTTGATGGCCAGGTGCAGGTCCGCCGCCTTAGCGGTTTCAGTGCGACGGGGATCCACTACGATCAGCTTGACCTTGCGGTTTTTCTTGTGGTGCTTCCGCAGGCGATTGAAAACAATGGGGTGGCACTCGGCGGTGTTGGTACCAATTAAGAAGGCACAGTCAGTCAGCTCCAGATCGTCGTAGCAGGGGGGCGGTCCGTCCGCGCCAAAGCTCTGGATATAACCTGCTACCGCCGACGACATGCACAGCCGCGAGTTGGCATCAAAGTTGTTCGTACCCAGGCAGCCTTTCAGCAGCTTTTGGGCAGTGTAGTAGTCCTCGGTTTGGAACTGCCCCGACCCGTACATGCAGATTGATTCGGGGCCTCGGTTGCGCAGGGCAGACTGCAGCTCTGTCGTAATACGATTTAGAGCCGTCTCCCAGCTCACCTGGCGAAAGGGCTCGTCTAGAGAATCGCGCATCATCGGGTGCAGCAACCGACTTTTATCGAGCGATTCGCCCAGGGTACCGCCCTTAATGCAAACTTGGCCCTTACTGGAGGGATGCGCTCGGTCTCCCCGCGTCAGCCACACCGGATTGCCCTCACTGTCACGATTAACAGCCCGACCGGGCCGGGCCGGGGGCAGCGCCTCTAGACCGCAGCCGACACCGCAGTAGGGGCAAAGGGTTTTGGCTGATTCACTCATTTCAGGACCTCCCGACGGGCGAGTAGAGGGGTTGCTGGCTGTGGAGCGCTGATTGCTGAAGAGGACGCGCATCGGCTGAGTGCATTGACCAAGCCGGACCACAGGAACACTGCATCTGCTTTTGGCATACTGCAATAGACGACGCGGCGTCTGCTCGCAGTGAGCGTCTTAACATTTATTTCTGTATGTATACAGAGCAGAAAGGGGCGAGTAACCGCCCCTAGCTCTGCACATCTTTACCTAACTAGTTGTCGTAACCGAACGTTCGAAACGAGCAGGTTAGGCACTTGTCAGTTACCTACACCACGCGAGCCGACTGTCCGTCGGGCATTGCCGATGGGTGAGCCTCCGACTCGCCCTCATGGAACTCAGCAAACGACCCCTGAGGCTCATCCAGAAAGAAGGCACAAAGGAAGGCCACAATCAGACCCGCAACCCCCAGTACCTGGAAGAAGCCAGAGTTAACCGCCGACATAATCGGTTCACCGCCGTTCGCGGCGGAAGACGAATCCACCAGCAGCAGACGAGTGGTCAGGTAGGCCACTGCACCTACGTTACCGTAAGCACCTACATTACCGGCAATCTGGCCTGTGACGCGACGCTTAACCAACGGCACAATCGCAAAGGTCGATCCCTCGGACGCCTGTACAAAGAAGGAGCAGGCCATGGTCAGGATCACTGCTAGCGGCAGTGGCCAGGCGCTGTTCACCGTACTCATTAGCAGGTAGCCGATGCCCATACCAGCGGTCAAAACCACCATGGTCCACTTGCGGCTGCCCATCTTGTCAGAGATGATGCCGCCACCGGGACGCGACATCAGGTTCATGAACGCATAGCTGGAGGCGATAATCCCGGCGGTCGCCTTGTCTAGCGTGAAGGTCCCTTCGAAGAAAGCCGGTAAGATGGTCACCACCGCCAGCTCTGAACCAAAGTTAACAATGTAGGTCAGCTCTAGAATGGCCACCTGCTTAAAGCGATAGCGGTCTTCGGCAGAGTATACCTTACGACCCGATAGCAGGTCTTTGTTGACACTCCAGCAGTTGTATGACTGGAACAGATATAGACCAATCAGGGCGACAAACACCAGGTACATTGCCCCGGTAGACAGGAACTCCACCCGCTTTAGACGCCAAGCCAACACCATCAGGATGCCGGTCAGGGGCGCGTTCATCAGCATCAGGAACCAGAAGTCGCGCTTGGTGGTAACTTCCAGACCGCGAGCACTCTTCGGACGACGGTACACCTTACCCGGTGGCGTGTCGGTCACATTGAAGTAGTAGAACATGCCGTAGAGCGCGGCAATGATACCGGACCCTGCGATCGCAGCGCGCCAGTTTAGAACCGGCGTCTCAAACGCTGGGAAGAACAGAATCTTGAACGTCTCCGGTTCACCGAAATTGAAGGCACCGGGGAGGAAAGCCAGGGCGACACCAAAGATAACCATGGTGAACGCGGAAAAGGCAGAACCAAAGTTACCCCAGCCACCGTAGATCCCTTCAGCCGTACCCACCTCCTTAGGCGGGAACCACTCTGCCGTCATGCGAATACCAATCACGAAACCCGCACCAACAATACCCATCAGCAGACGGCCCACAACCAGCTGGTTGAAGCTCTGCGCTGAGGCGAAAATGATACAGGGAATGGCTGCGTAGATCAGCAGTAACGAATAGGTGAGACGAGGGCCATAGCGGTCCAACAGCATACCGATGATGATTCGGGCGGGGACCGTCAGGGCTACATTACAGAGGCCAATAGTACCGGCCTGAGCTGGCGTTAGGCCAAACTCTTGAACGATGGTCGTCTTGAAGGGTGGGTAGTTGAACCACACCACAAACGATAGAAAGAAGGCAAACCAAGTCAGGTGTAAGATCTTATACCTGCCCTGAGTTGCCCTAGTAAACAACTCTCCGAGCATCTGTGCTACGCTCCTAATTAGAACAAGATATGAACCATGAACCTGCCTGCCAGCAGGTTCTTTTTTTGTTGGGTTTGAACCATCAGGCCGCTAACCGGCCATAGATGCACCCGTTTCCACTGGTACTTTTGGGGTTGCCCCAAACTCGTTTACCAGCAAATCTGTCAACACCCCATGCAGCTCGTCGCAGGGCACTTTCTGCATGACCCGTTCGCCGAGCTGGGCGTCTTTTCCTACCTTGCCGCCCATGTAGATGTCGACGGCCTCAACCATTTGCCCATCTTTGCGGACCTTGGTACCCAGCATGCCAATCTGAGCTACCTGAGGCTGTCCGCACGAGTTGGGGCAGCCGGTCCAGTGCATCCGCACCGACTCGGGTAGATTCAGCTCAGCGTCTAGCTGCTCAGCAATAGCCTGGGCCCGCTGCTTGGTTTCAATCAACGCGAAGTTGCAAAACCGCGAGCCGGTACAGGAAACGAGCGATCGCACCAGCGGTGTGGGCTCGGTAGGAAACTTTTCGACGATTGGGTCAGTCAGGAATGCCTCCAGTCGGGATTCTGGAATATTGGCAATGATGACGTTTTGCTCAACCGTCAGGCGAATTTCGCCATCGCCATAGACATCGGCAACGCGGGCGACCTCGAACATATCCTCAGCCTGCATATGCCCGGTCGGAACGTGGAGACCCACATAATAAAGCCCTTCCTGCTGCTGCGGATGAGGGCCGAGATAGTCGCGCTTCTCGTCGGTGAGGGCATCCTCCGGGGCCGCCGTTGACAGCTCTTTCCCATAGACGTTGGCGACCTCTGCCCGGAACTTCTCCATGCCCCACTCTTCTATCAGCCACATCATACGCGTCTTCTGGCGGTTGCCACGAGAGCCGTTGTCTCGGTACACCTCCAGAATGGCTCGGCACAGCTCAACCACAGGTTCTTCAGTTGGGGGTACCCAGGCATCCAGGGGTACTGCCGCCTCACAGCGGGTCGAGGAGAAAAATCCCCCAACCAGAACATTGAAACCGAGTTCACTGTCTTTGTACGCGGGAACAAAGGCAATGTCGTTGATTTCGGCATGAACAGAATTGTCGGTGCTGCCCTCAATGGCAATATTGAACTTGCGCGGCAGGTTAGTAAACGCGTAATTACCTTCGCCATTATTAGTAATCATGTCCTGCACGGCCTTGACCAGACTGCGCGTGTCCAGCAACTCACGGGCATCGAGGCCTGACACCGGGGAACCAGTAATGTTGCGAACATTGTCCATCCCTGACTGCATGGAGGTCATGTTAGCGGCTTTCAGGCGACTGAAAATGTCAGGAATCTCTTCTAGACGAACGCCACGCAGCTGCAGGTTCTGACGAGTCGTGATATCAGCGCTGCCATCGTCGCCGTAGCGCTGGACGATTTCAGCCAGAACTCTCATCTGATCGCTGCTGAGCGTGCCGTGGGGCATTCTCATGCGCAGCATAAACTTGCCAGGCGTAACAGGACGAAAGAAAATGCCTAACCACTTTAGCCGTCCGGTCAGATCGGTTTCATCAACGGCTTCCCAGCCCATCTCAGCAAACTTGTCTAGCTCATCCTTAACAGCCAGACCGTCCTTTTCTGCCTTGTACTTCTCAAACTTGTTGAGCTTAACCTTCTTAGACGCTGCTACCACGGCAATGACCTACTCGTCACAATTGGGCTGTCTTGAGTAATCTACTTCAAGTTCGCCTCGACAGTAAACACTCCAGCGCTGCGCTTCTCAGGCTGGAAAAAGGCGAGTGAGAGGGACTAACCTTCCACTCGCCAGACACACTGATAAGGAACCGCTTCAGGAGTTGTTAACTCACTTACTGTCAATTGAGCATCAGACTAGTGAAGTTTCTAGGTCGTTTTTGTATGAATCGCTACTTTCTGAAAGAGGATTTGCTACATTCGCATATGAAAAGTGCGCTTTTTGCATTTCCTGAGCAGTGATGGCCGCGCCAAAAATCGGTTCAAATCGGTTGTATAGGGTTGGCTGTGCACCAGGGCGGTTATTAGAAGACGATCAGCAACCGGGCTCAAGCTTGTTGAACATCGACGACGAAACACTGCTTAAAAAAGCCTGAAACCAGCAGCTGAAAAGGTTTCCGCATCAACAATTCCTGTCCAACTCTCTACCTGAGCTCGACTGCGGAAACGCTACAGATGTGGACATTTTTAGATAGCTGATGGGTGATTCACGTAATGTGCCAATGATGTGCCCGCGTCACGCCTATGCGTAAATCAAAATCAAACCATGTATTATTCGCATTTAACCTTTGTCAGAGGTTGAACTGAGTCTGGATAATAGATAGCCATATGCCTTCGTTGTGATGACGAGTCACGAATCCTTCTATGCTGGGCCTTCTGCACGGGACCTTCTGCACGGGACCTTCTGTACGGGGCCTCCTGTACCGCTAGCAGGATAGCGATATTGGGTGTCCCAAGCAGCGCGGCTAACACTATTATTTGAATGTTTTAGGAGCGATCTCGTATGCAGCCAATGGCAGCGCATGGTACGGACTGGGTCAGTCGGGCCAAGGGAGTGACCGAAGTCGAGCAGGCGCTGCTTATTTTGTCAGAGGGTGATTTCCACGGACGCTGGGAAGTTGTCAAGCGCTTTCCTGATGTGGGTCAATCGTCTGTAGCACCCCTGCTAGCGATTGCCCGAGACCCCGATCGAGAGCTAGAAAGCCGATGGTTTGCTGTTCGTAGCTTGGGGCGGTTCACCACGCCCCAAGCAATTGCGGCACTGGCACAGTTGGTTGCCGAGGTCGATGAGGACGATTTGAGTGTGCTGGCAGCAGAGCAGCTGGCAGGCATGGGAAGCCAGGCCGTAGCAGCGCTGATTCCCCTCCTTGATCATCCGTTAGAGCGACCGCTAGCCGTGCGGGCACTGGCCCAAATTCGCCAGCGCGCAGTGATTGAGCCCCTGCTATCAGTGGTGACCGATACCGATTCGCAGCTACGTCAGACGGCCATTGAAGCCCTGGGCAGCTTTCATGACCCTAGGGTGACGGCGGTATTGCTGGCGGCGCTTGACGACCCCAGCGCCGCCGTACGCCGAGAGGCCATTACAGCCCTCGGACACCGGCACGATCTCTGTGGAACGCCTGATTTGCTAATGCCGCTGCAGGACTGCCTGTGGGATATTGATTTGGCCGTTTGCTGCCAGGCTGCGATCGCACTGGGCCGCCTGCCGCTTCCCCAGACAGTGCCATCCCTGGAAAAATTACTGGCTGCTTCTCAAACGCCTGAATCGCTGCTGCTACACGCGGTGCGATCGCTCACCTGGATTGACACTGAAACCGCGCTCACCGTCCTGCTCGAGTGCTATGAGGGACTGCCTGCGATCGCACAACTTGAAATCCTTCGCCGATTAAGACAGATGACAACGGCTCGGACCCGGTCCGTCAACTTTTTACGCACGCTGCTTCAAGATACGTCGCGCCTACCGACCGAAATTAAGCAAGCAGCTGCCCTCAGCCTAGGCCAGCTTGGGGATGAAACCACGTTTTTAGCGCTGGTCCCCTTGCTGGCCGATCCGAATCAGCAGGTTCAGTTTCACTGTTTACGAGCGCTAGAGCAGCTCACCCCCCACGATCTGGCTGAGCAATTACAGGCGGTATTAGACAGTGGCGAGTTGCCCGTTGCCGTCCAGGCCTCCATCGAAGCCCATTTAGCGGCATGGTAATCTGAAGTCACTCGATTAAAGCGAGCTTAAGATCAGCATATATTTCAAATATTCAGATATTTCGGAATACGAATATATTTCAGAATTTCAAATCAGCCTCACCCCAAGGACACGTTAAAAGTCCAACACATGATGGGTAACCCGTGTCCTGTAGGTCAGCTAAAGCAGGCAAACAAGTTTATAGGCCCAGCCCAGCCCTGCTGTATTCCGGTAACCAGCCCTACCAAATCGTCGCTTCAAGCAGCCTATCCTAGGCTAATTACATATCGGTTTACATATCGGTCCAGATACGGAATCGGTCCAGATACGGATCGTCCCAGATAAGCTATGCGCCTAGAGCAGCTACAAACGTTCCTCGCCATTGCCGATACCGGCAGCTTTCAGGCAGCCGCTCGGCGCTGTGGCATCACACAGTCTACGGTGAGTCGACAGATTCGCGCCCTCGAAGACGACCTGGGCCTGCCGCTGTATCACCGTACAGCCCAGGCTAAGCTCACGGTTGGCGGCGAACGGCTACTGCCCCGTGCCCGGCGAATCTGGCAGGAATGGCAGCAGGCCACCAAGGACATCGAAGATCTGGTCGCCGGGCGGCAGCCTGAACTGTGTATTGCAGGCATCCACTCAGTCTGCGCCCACCTGCTCCCGCCCATTGTTACTCAGTTCTGTCAGCGATATCCAGACGTACAGCTAAGAGTCACGGCCCTAGGCAGCGATCGCTCCTTGAAAGTCTTACGCGATGGGCTGGTCGATATCGCCGTGGTCATGCACAATCCGCTACTCACCAGTAACCAGGAGATGGTGGTCACGCCACTGTACGAAGAACCGGTGGAGGTATTAATGTCTGCCACGCATCCCCTCAGCCAACACGGTATTATTCCCTGGGCCGCGCTGGCCCAGTATCCCCAGGTCGTCTTCAAAGACGGCTATGGCATGCAGCGACTGGTGCAGGCCCAATTCAACGAGGTCGATGGCGAACTCAAAGTCGCCCTAGAGCTGAACACGCTTGACGCCTTTCGGGGCGTTGTCCGCCAGGGAAACCTGATCGCGCTCCTGCCCCAGTCAGCCCTGGCAGAGAGCCGTCGCGATACCGGACTCGCCGTACGCAAAACCGCCCAGCCGGAGCTAACCCGAAAAGTTGTCATGGTCACCACCCAAGATCGGCTCCAGTTGCCGCCAGTGCGTCACTTTTGCGAAATGGTCAAGGACTTAGCCGACGCCTCTTTCAAAGCGTTGGACGATCTGCCAATGCTGTTAGTAGGGTAAGCGGAGCAAACCGATGAGCGATACCTTCCGAGAACTCCTCAAGAAGGTCGGCAGTGGCAGCCATACCTCCAAAAACCTGACGCGGGCCGAAGCTGCCAGCGCGACTGAGATGATGCTGACTCAGACGGCAACCCCCGCTCAGATCGGCGCGTTTATGATCGCCCACCGTATCCGCCGCCCTACCCCCACTGAACTAGCAGGCATGCTTGACTGCTACGACCAATTGGGCCCCAGACTGCAGCCCATCGGTTCCAAATATCCGGTCACTGTTTTCAGTTCGCCCTACGATGGGCGCACCCGGACGGCTCCGGTCAGTCCCCTGACGGCACTTGTCTTAGCGGCCGCTGAGGCCCCCGCTGTTCTCCACGGCAGCGACCGGATGCCGACGAAGTACGGCCTGCCCTTCATTGAAGTTTGGCAGGCATTGGGGCTCAACTGGCAATTATTGACGCTGGACCAAGTCCAAACCGTGTTTGAACAGACCGGACTCGGGTTCGTTTATCAGCCTGAGCATTTCCCCGCAGCTCAGGGACTGGTTCCCTACCGCGATCAGTTGGGCAAACGCCCCCCTCTTGCCACCATCGAGCTGATGTGGTCCCCCTATAATGGCCCCGCCCATGTTGTCAGCAGCTACGTGCATCCGCCCACCGAAGAACGCACACAACAGGCCTATGCTCAGCGCGGCACAAACTATTTCACCACAGTCAAGGGAGTAGAAGGGAGCTGCGATCTGCCCCGAGCTAGAACGGCCATCATCGGCTTGCAGAATCCAGATACCCCATTTGAACGGCTGTTGCTCCACCCAAGAGACTTTGGCTTTGCAGACGAGGACCCCCCGCTAGGGACACCTACCGACTTGCAGCAGCAGATGAAGGCGGTGCTGGCGGGGCAGCTCAATAGCCTAGCCAATTCTGTTATCTGGAATGGCGGATTCTATTTATGGCGCAGCGGCGTTACTGAAACCATTGATCGGGGTCTGGCCTTGTCGAAAGACTTGTTACTGGCGGGGCGGGTAAAAGAAAAGGCGAATGAGATTGCCGAGGAGATTACCCACCAGTCTCAATATCGCGCGCCAGCCGACGCTGCCGATAGCCTGAACCTTCAGCCCATATTGTAGGACAGTCAGTCAGGACTTGAAGCGCCAGGCCCTGAGGGTCCACGACGCACGACTGTGATCCGTTTCATGGCAGTCTACATAGACTACGCCATGTAACCTCTACGCCACTTACATATCTACGCCATTTGAGTCAAGGCACCGACTGCAGTGCATGACGCGCGCCGCAGTCTTAACAACGAATTCCAAAGCCCCGCAGCGCACAACTGGACCTAAGAGTTGCCTTCTCTTCCATAAATTATACTTATCATTACCAGCCATGACAGACGTCTCCTTTCGAGAGGATATCAGCTTAAAAAAAGCAAAATTAGTCGTAATTTTGAATAAGCAGTGTTTTTTACATCATGAAAGGCCACTTCCCCTACCCAGAGGGCAATGGTCGAAGTATCGAAGCATACAGACATAGATGTTGCAGCTACCGTATTAATGAGCCATACTTAACTACAGCGATTGATTCAGATGTTTCAGTGCTGCCTCACTTAATCAGTGGCTTTCTTTTATTTAGGGACTACGCTTTGTAGTGCCTCATAACAATTCTTGCACGTAGTCTGCTCATAACAACCCCATAACAGCGCATTACCATAACAGCACATTAATAGTGCTCATCCGACCGATCTGACCATGCCAGCTTTGGCTACGCCCAGATGCTGCTTCAACTGTTTAGGGTCCAGATATTTATGGTCCAGATCCAACGCGGTGCGGTTTATAACTGCACTGTACTCCTGTTATTTGTCTTTTGACCCGACTTAACTGCTGTACATCCAGGCAGGTAAGTTGTCAATACCGCTAGACTTTCAGAAGTCCCATGTTGGCCGATAGCAGGCAGAAATCCAACAGACCATCCAAACAAAACAGTTTTATTTGTGCAAGAAAGAAAAATCAGAATGCCAGTGGTGGGGGATATGCAGCGAATCACGCGGTATCTGGCAACAATTAATTGATAATTCTTGCATACTTGTTTTAAGATTGTTTTACCTTTAGTATGAGCAAGGGTTCAGCGTCCCTGGAAAAACGCTGTTGATGCGGTTTCTTCCACAATTAGGTAATGATGAAAACGACCTCGGCAGTTAAGTCCTTTGTAGCCGCGTATAGCAGTGAGCCTTTAACCTATCAGAGCTTAGACAACGCGGTGGAGGCAGTTTGTTGCGATAAACACTTCAGAGGCTTGTTGCTCTCTTTAGTCGACGCCCCTGCCTTTACCCAAGAGCTTGGGGAAGAGTTCTCAGAAACGGGTGCGATTGCGGGTCTATCAGCCTGCCGTAGCCTACGAAGTGGTCTGAATTTTTCCCTAAAACGCTTTTTTGCTCTGCTATCAGAGCTGATTGGAGCCTTTGACGAGGCCGCCGGACAAGAATGGGCCGCGTTCTCTGATCGGCTACACCTGTCCAATATAGGTGATGCTAAGCTCCTAGACCGACTCCGCCGCAGCCGCGACAAAGGGTTCTACGAGGCCCTGGTAGACCGGCTAACAAAAGAGAATCCCCACGCGATTTACCCTACTTCCAGCTACCGGGAGAGTCGTGGGTATGTGGTCAGCACCGACGACGACCAGCACATCGAAGCCGTAGTAAGGGCTAGCACATTTACCTCAGTTAGGCTCGTAGACCATTCTCTCGACCCCGAACAGCCGCTGCTGAAGGATACCTATAAGTCTCTTGGTCGCTGCGTTTGCGTGGTCGATCAGAATGTCGAGCGCTACTTTGGTGAACAAATCGAGCATTATTTCGATTACCACAATATTGCTCTTGAAAAGATTGTTTACCGAGCAATGGAGGTCGATAAAGGTATCTCCACAGTCGAGCGCATGCTCGGTGACTTTAAGCGTATCGGCGTCTCTCGCAACGAGCCTGTGCTAATTGTTGGTGGAGGGGTCTTGGCCGACACGGCGGGCCTAGCCTGTGCGTTGTACCACCGCAACACGCCCTACGTCATGCTGTCTACGTCTATTGTGGCGGGTATCGACGCTGGCCCCTCGCCCCGTACTTGCTGTGATGGCTTTGGCTACAAGAACCTATTTGGGGCCTATCACCCCCCCGTTCTATCGATTACTGATCGATTCTTCTTTAAGACACTGCGAGAAGGTTGGTTACGCCACGGCATCATTGAAATTATCAAGATGGCTGTGGTCAAAGATCTAGAGCTGTTTGAAAACATGGAGAAAGCCGGTCCGGCGCTGATAGAAACTCGCTTCGGTACGCTAGACTGTGCCCCCGCAGATGAGATTAATACGCTTTCGCAGAAGATTCTGGGGGGTGCCCTCCGCAGCTATGTGGCTGCGGAGTATGACAACATGTATGAGACCCACCAATGTCGTCCCCATGCTTACGGTCATACCTGGTCACCCGGATTTGAGATTGAAGCGGGTTTACTACACGGTCACGCCGTTGCTATCGGTATGGGCTTCGGCGCTTACCTTAGCTACCGTCTGGGCTGGATCACCGAAGACAAGATGCACCGCATTTTGCGACTCATCAGCGCCTTCGGCCTGAGCCTGTGGCACGACATCATGCACAACAAAAACACGCTCTGGGAATCGCAAGAAAAGATTTTCCAAAAGCGCGGGCAAAATCTGGCAGCCCCCTTGCCGAAGGATGAGATTGGCCAGTGTGGCTATCTCAATACGCTCAGCCAAGACGACCTGTATAGTGCCATTGAGGAATACAAGGCTATCTGCGCTGGCTATCCCCGGGAAGGATGGGGTATTGATCCTCACTGCAGCGATGTTGGCCTAGAAGACCCATCTACGGTGGGTCACAGCCTCATGACAGCTCCAGCCCATCCGGAGGGGCTAGAAGAGGCACTCTCTGCTGTATAGCGGGTGTAGAATAGTTAACTCCGAGGTCTCAGCGGAGGTGCGATCGCACCTCCGTTTGGGCTGGATACCGGCAGTTTCTAAAGTTTGCAGGGAAGAATAAAGATGGCTAAGGAAGATTTCAATCAAAAAGACTTTGACATCGTAATTCCGCTGTTCCGGGTACGTTGGAATACACGGGCAGTGTTAGAAGGACTCACCCATCACTATCGGCCTCGCTCCATTCATATTATTACGCCCGCTCCAGAAGCAAAGTTACTCCAGTCAGAAGCTCACAGATGGAAAACAGCACCTCTCTTCATTCATCCTGAAGAAGACTTTTTTAGCCCCGTAGGACTAACAAAGGAGAGGATCTGCTCAGAACTTGATCTAGGCGAATCGCTTTACACGCCTGGGTGGTTTTATCAGCAGCTACTCAAACTCGGTGCATTTGAGGGGATTGCCAATCTCAGCGAGTGGTACCTCGTATGGGATAGCGACTTGCTACCTGCCGATACGTGGCCGCTGCTACGGGAAGTCAACGACGAAACCCGGCATAGCTTTGCCCTGATTCAGCATAACGGTTGGGGCAATGCCGCTATCGTCTCAAAGTGGGAGGATTGGATTCAGTCCGTCCTGGGCGTGCCAGGGTTGCAAGATCCAGAAGGTACGTTTGTTCCCCATCATATGTGGTTCAAGCAGTCCCACCTCAGATCGTTTGCTCAGAAAATTCGACAGTATTACCAATCCGACGATCACTGGCTGCTACTGATGATGCGCTCAGCCAACGATTTTGGCACCTTCAGTGAATACTGGTCCTATGTCTCCTGGGTAGCGGCACAGGCACCTGAAGACATCGACTACTATCCCTATGGCAAGTATGGGGAAACCTCGGAGCGTTTTTTCGACGATGGAACAGGATTATTTTCAGCCGCACTGAGGCAACATCAGTCGTCTCCAGAGGAAAGCCTGAAAGTAGACTTCCCCCCTTCCTACGAAGCGGTAGATGCCTTCATTCGAGCTGAATACGGTCAAAATGCGCTGCCCTCTTCCTTAGCCTTTGAAAGCAGTCCCCGGCACCTCAATAAAAAGGAAGAGACGATGCACATCGAAGAAAAGCGTTCTCGCTGGAATCCACGGATGATTGAGGTGTAGGGTGCTTCGATCTCCGATCAGCGGCAGTAGGAGGACCGGGCCTGCATGCGCTATTGTCAAAAAATAGTCAACAAACTGCCATTAAAATGCAGTATTGTCTTTCTTTAAAGTCTAAATCATAATGGAATCGTCCCCCAAAGAGGGCCTGTTGGTTTCCCCTCGGGAGGTCTCCTTATGATTACCCTTCGTCCCGCTAAAGACCGTGGTACAGCTAATTTTGGCTGGCTCGACAGCCGACATAGCTTTTCGTTTGGCAACTACTATGACCCGGCTCACATGGGGTTTGCAGACCTGCGTGTCATTAATGAAGACAAAGTATCGGCAGGTCAAGGCTTCCCAACCCACGGCCATCGCGACATGGAAATTGTCTCCTATGTGCTGGATGGTGCGCTAGAACACAAAGATAGCATCGGAACAGGGTCGGTAATCCGTCCCGGCGATTTACAACGGATGTCGGCCGGTACTGGCATTATGCATAGCGAATACAACGCCTCAAAGGCCGATCCGGTTCACTTTCTCCAAATCTGGATCATGCCTGACACGAAAGGTCTGGCGCCGGGCTACGAACAGACTCACTTTACCCCTGCAGACAAACACAACCAGCTTCGACTGATTGGCTCGCGCGATGGGCGAGAAGGATCCGTCACTATCCATCAAGATGTGAATTTGTATGCGACGGTGCTAGATGCAAATGCAGTCGTGACTCACGATATCACCTCGGATCGGGCAGTCTGGGTGCAGGTTGCACAGGGTGCTGTTCTTTTGAATGGCCAGTCCATGACGGCCGGTGACGGCGCAGCCCTGACAAGCGAAACCCAGCTGCAACTGACAGGGACAGGTGACAATACAGAGGTGCTTGTTTTCGATATGGCTGCTTGAGTTCAGCAGCTGCCGCCGCCATCAAAATCTGCGGCGGCAGCTCATGATGGCGGCACGCCACGACCCTTGAGAACCCCTGCCAATGGGAGCATGCGGATGGAGAATGCCCCTCTCTAAGCGCGGCTGTTTAACGCCCCCCAGGCTGGGTTTGATGCCCTGCGCATGCGTCTGTCGGAGTTTGACCGCAATACGCTGGTGGTAATTGTCAGCTCCCACGACTCGCTCTCTGAGTCCGACGTGAACCGGGTGATTGACCAGGTAGAGTCGGCTCGCGACAGTGCGCTGCAGAAAGCCGAGCGGCTAGAGCACCAGGTTCAAAGCCGAATCAACGACCTGAAGCTGCAAGCGCAAAAGCAGGTAGACTTTGATTTAATGGGACCCCACGTGCTAGATGTCCTGCTGTTGAGCGGTCTACTCCTTTTAGTCATTCGCCCGCTGGGGGCTCAGCTGAGCCTGCTGGGAGGGCTGCAGCCTATGCCCACACGCTGGCTCACCGGCTGGTTCGGTATTCGCGGACTCGGCTCGCTGTACTACCTCACCTACGCGCTGAGCCAGGGGCGCGAAAATCCGCTAGCAGACCGGCTCACATGGATAGGCTATCTGACGATTGCTGTCTCTATCTGCCTACATGGGGTCACCGCTTCGCCGCTAATGAATTGGTATCGGGCTAGAAAACAATCCCATTCGGCTATTTAGTCCTATACCTTGACCACTTCGCTTGAGTTACCGAAGGTCGCTGTCTCTCAAATACGGAGCGCTCCATGTAAACACAGAGCGCATAAATAGTTAACGAAGCAAGGGGAGATTGCTATACAACCGGCAAACTATCGGCCAGTTGGTCAAAAGGGATCGGCGCTGTGCCAGCAAAGCTAAAGGCCTCAACATTGACAAACTCCATGCTCATGCCATGAGCTGTAACGGTGGTTAATGCCCGGGGAGAAGCACCCAAAACAATCTCAGTCACATCGCCCGGATCAATGCCCAGTTCAGCAATATCGTAGCCTTTACCCCCATCAACCCACTGATCGCCAAAGCCCATGACCTGATCGTTGCCCTTACCAAGGAGAAGGCTACCATACCCCTCAAAGGTATCAGCCGTAACGATGTCGTCACCCTTACCCATGTCGATCTCTCCCTGGTTGAGAATGAGTTGACCTGTCAGGCGATCGCGTCCGGCCCCTAGATTAATCTCTCCTTTGTTGTCAATGCCAATGCCTGCGCGCACGCCTGAAGGTACACTGATTGTCGGGTCGCTGATGCCAAGAATCTCATCGTCTCCCTTACCGGCATCAATGCTGCCGGTGTTACGCAAGGCAAATTGGGCTCCTTTGACGTCAATCCGGTCGTGCCCTGAGCCTAGCTTGAGATCACCCTCGTTGAGAACGCCCTGAGTGATGAAGCTGGGAGCCATGAAGGGCCTAACCCCCTCACCAATGATTAGGTCATTACCCGCGCCCATATTAACGGTGCCGGTATTGTTCAAACCCATAGAAGCGCCCCGGCCCTCAATAATGTCATTCCCAGCCTCCATTAGGATAGCGCCGCCGTTGTTAAAGCGATTACTCCCTTTACTAGAGCGATTGAGAGCCTCAATGCGGTCGTCCCCTTTGCCCGCTCGAATCAAACCGCTATTTTCAAAAGTGATGGTGCTAACAGTATCGTTTCCTCTACCCAACTGCATCCAACCGCTGTTGATTAGCGGACTGCTAAAAGGCGGTAGATTAGCGCCGATGGAAAACGTTGTGACGGAGATGTTATCATCGCCAGTGCCCAGATCAATACCGCCTTCATTTCTGAGCACTCCCGCAGCGGTGAGACTGTCTTGCCCACTGCCGAGAGCCATGACAGCAGCGGTTCGGTTAATCAAACTAATGGGCCCCGGAATACCGCCTGTAATGCGTAGGGCGCTAACCTGATCTTGGCCACTGCCCGTATTGATAAAACCCAGGTTTTCAAGCCCAATATTCGATTGGGACTGCCCCGCAACAACATCATTGCCGGTGCTCGTTTGGAGGCGGCTCTCAGCCTCAATGAAGAGACCCGCTCCGCTGTCGACGCGATTACCGATAAGGGTGTCATCTCCGGATAGAGTGTTGACGATGTTGCCGGTTGTTATCACAGCATCCGGAACTTCAAAACTGTCAGCGCCACGAGTGAACGAAAGTGTTGAGAGAGCGGTGGTCATGATGTCACCTCGATAGTAGGTTCGCACCCCAGGCACCCTCGTTGCTGAGCCCATAGCAGCGATCGCTGATTCAAGACAGCTGATTCAAGACACCAGAGCTGTACGAGATGACACCGCAGCAACGCCCTATTGCCTGTAGCGATGATGGCGCACGGTTAACTCAAACAACGGTCAATACCTGAAGCTCGATAGATATAAGAGGGTGATGAACCTGACAGCGACAAACTGTCTATCCGTAGCCTGCGCTGTTTGGTTAGGACACCGAATTGAGCAGCAGCCAATGGTGAATTACCAAGCAGTCCATAACAAAACTGATATTGCAGCTCTACGAGATGCTTGTCTATACTTCTAATCTTAGTATTTATACGGTTATTCAGGCGTAATAAGTTACACTTTTAGATTACTGAAACCCATAGACAAGTCTAGGGTAAATAGCACGGCCAGCATTACCTGGCACTGCTGATGTGTGAGATTAGCGGGCTACTCTGCAGCGACACCATAGAGCTAAATTCTAAATGGTCTTGGAAGACTAGCTGCTGACAGCAGTGCCGTCAGCTTACCGGATCTATCCTTCAGTAGATATGACACGCCTCGCCAGCTTGATAAATTGACGAGCAGTGCATGTAGAATCGCAGGCGGACACTATGGTGGGGTCAATGAGTATTGGAGCGATGCCCAAGGGCAACGGGCACTGCCAGTTTACGCTGTGGGCGCCGATGGTCGACACGGTCGAACTGAAGCTGGTCAGCCCGCAACCGGCAACCGTGCCGATGACCCAGCTAGAGTCGGGCTACTGGCAGGCCACCGTAGAGAATGTAGGCGAGGGTGCTCGGTACTTCTATATTGTCAACGGTAACGAGCGCCCCGATCCGGTCGCTTACTACCAGCCGGAGGGCGTTCACGGTCCGTCGGAAGTCGTCGACCACAGTCAATATGCCTGGCAAGATGCAGACTGGCGTAACCCCGATCTGGCCGACTACATCATTTACGAACTGCATGTGGGCACCTTCACACCCGCAAGTACCTTTAGTGCCATCATCGACCGGCTGCCCGACCTAAAATCCCTCGGCATTACTGCAATCGAAATCATGCCGGTGGCTCAGTTTCCGGGTGAGCGCAACTGGGGCTACGACGGAGTCTGCCCCTTTGCTGTGCAAAACTCCTATGGGGGGCCCACCGGACTTAAGACGCTGGTCGATGCCTGCCACCGCGAAGGGCTGGCGGTGATCATGGATGTGGTCTACAACCACTTCGGCCCCGAGGGCAACTACACCAGCATCTTCGGTCCCTACGTGACGCCCAAATACCGGACCCCCTGGGGCAGCGCCATCAACTTTGACGACGCCCAGAGCGGCGGTGTCCGCGACTACTTCATTCAGAACGCGCTGGTTTGGCTGCGCGACTACCACATCGACGCCCTTAGGCTCGATGCCATCCATGCCATCTACGACTTTGGCGCTCGGCACTTTTTACTCGACCTGGCTGAGCGGGTCGAGGACCTGTCCCAATCCCTAGGCAAGGCCCACTACCTGATTGCCGAAAGTGACCTGAACGACGTGCGGATTATTCGCGATCGCACCCAGGGTGGTTTCGGCCTTGATGCCCAGTGGAGTGACGACTTTCACCACGCGCTACACACCTTACTGACTGGCGAGAACAACGGCTACTACAGCGACTTTGGCACCTGCGAAGCGCTTGCGATCGCACTCCACGAACGCTTTGTCTACAGCTGGAAATATTCCAAATTTCGCCAACGTTACCACGGTAGCGTCGCCAGCGACCTGCCCGCCAGCAAGTTCGTTATCTGCGCCCAGAACCACGATCAGGTGGGCAACCGCATGCTCGGCGAACGGCTTACTCACCTGGTCTCCTTTGAGGGGCTAAAGCTGTCAGCAGGCATTCTCCTGACGGCCCCCTACATTCCCATGCTGTTCATGGGTGAAGAATACGGCGAAGACGCGCCCTTCCTCTATTTTATTGATCACGGTGATGCCGACCTCATTGAAGCCGTCCGCACAGGTCGCACCGAAGAGTTTAAAGACTTCTATGCCAGCGGCTCCCCACCGGATGCGGCTGCCGTTCAAACCTTCAAGGACTCGACACTTAACTGGGTCAAGCGCCAACAAGGCCACCACCAGCAACTCTGGCATTACTACCAGCGCCTGATCCAGCTACGCAAACAGCTGCAGCTCAGCGCCCCGTCGGTGTCCGATGACCTTACCGTGTTCAGCGAAGAAAAGCACAAAATCGTTTATTATCAGCGGCCCATCCCCGATGGCCACGTTCTCTGTCTGATGAACTTCAGCCAGAAAGCGGCTCAAATTACGGTCCCCAAGTCACATGATCCCTGGCAAAAGCTAATTGATTCAGCAGCTACAGAATGGGGCGGACCCGGAGCGGTACTGTCCGAGCAGATCCGAGCCTTAGATACGATAAAGCTGGCTCCCCAGAGCTTTGCCCTGTACCGATCAACCTAGCCTGATCCAATCGTCGCCTGATTCAATCGTCAGGCGTCTGCCCGTTCAATCTGATAAGGGAAGGGATAATTATGCGCATACCCGTTGCCACCTACCGCCTGCAGCTGAACCCTGACTTCGGGTTTGGAACGACTAGAGACATTGTTGAGTACCTGGCAAATCTAGGCATTTCTGACGTGTACGCATCGCCCATCTTTAAGGCACGGGAAGGGAGCATGCATGGCTACGACGTGGTCGATCAAAACCAGCTGAATCCAGCCCTGGGTAGCGAGGCTGACTTTGACCAGCTGATTGAGCAGCTACACCAGCGTGGGATGGGCTGGCTGCAGGACATTGTCCCCAACCACATGGCCTACGACGGCCAAAACCATTACCTCATGGACGTGCTAGAGCACGGCCATGATTCGGCCTACTTCAACTACTTCGACATCGAGTGGGAGACCGGCTACGAAGGGATGAACGGGCGCGTCCTTGCACCGCTGTTGGGGGATTTCTATGACCGCTGTCTAGAGCGCGGCGAGATTCAGCTAAGCTATGACGAATCGGGCCTAAGCGTGTGCTATTACGGTCTCAAATTCCCGGTTCGGATCGAATCCTATCGCCGTTTCCTGACCCACGACATTAGCCGCCTGGTCGAGAAGCTGGGCGAAGAAGACCGCACCTACGTCAAGGTCTCCGGCATTCTCTACATGGTGAAGGATGCCTTTTCGGGTCTCTCATCTCACCAGCGCCGAGAACAGACGCTGTTCGTCAAAGAACTGCTGTGGGAGCTGTACCAGAGCAATCCAGACGTTAAATCTTTTGTCGATCAAAATTTGACGACTTTCAACGGCGTCCCCAACCAGCCGGAGAGTTTTAATCTACTGGACGAGCTTTTGTCAGAGCAGTTTTACCGACTGGCGTTTTGGAAAGTCGGAGCTGAAGAACTCAACTATCGCCGTTTTTTTACCGTCAACGAGCTGATCTGCTTAAAAGTAGACGTTCCCGAGGTCTTTGAGCAAACCCACCAGCTGATTCAATCATTGGTGCAGGCAGGCAAAGTCAGTGGCATCCGCATTGATCACATTGACGGTCTCTACGATCCATCCGGCTACTTGAAACGGCTCCGGCAGAGTCTGGGCGACACCTATATCGTCATCGAAAAGATTCTCGAACTCGATGAAGAATTGCCTACAGATTGGCCGATTCAAGGCACCTCAGGCTACGAGTTTTTGAACTACATGAACGGGCTGTTCTGTGAAAGAGAGAATGAGGCAGAGTTCACCCGAATTTACCACGAGCTGACCGGGCAGACGGTGCCTTACCCAACCCTTTTTGTAGACAAAAAGCGGCTGATGGCCGAGACCAACCTAGTCGGTGACATTGACAACCTGGCCCGCTATCTCAAACGGGTGTCGAGTCAGTACCGCTACGGCAGAGACCTGACCCTCTATGGCCTGCGCACGGCGATCGAAGAGGTCCTCGTCGCTTTCCCGATTTACTGTACTTACATCAACGAAAACGGCGTCACCGAGCGCGCACTGCACTATATCAGCATCGCCATCGAACGAGCGCGACAGTATATTCCCCAACTCGTCAACGAACTAAACCTGATTGAGAAATTTCTACGCCTGGAGTACGAAGATTCGCTGCCCCAGAAGGAGAGAGCCCAGTGGCTACACTTTGTCATGCGGCTCCAGCAGTTTACCGGCCCGCTTATGGCTAAGGGCATCGAGGATACGCTGTTCTACGGCTACAACCGGTTTATCAGCCTCAACGAAGTGGGGGGTGCGCCCGAACACTTTGGCGTTTCGACAAGAGAGTTTCATAAGTTCAACGAACGGCAGCAGAAGCATTGGCCCTATGCCATAAATGCCTCGTCCACCCACGACACTAAGCGCAGTGAGGATGTCCGGGCGCGGCTCAACGTCCTCTCAGAAATACCCCAGGGTTGGGAGACCCAGCTCAGACTGTGGCGCAACTTGAACGGATCTCACAAGCGGGTCGTGAACGATCAGGTCGTACCCGATACTAACGACGAGTACTTTCTGTATCAAACGCTGGTGGGGGCGATGCCGTTTGATACCGATGACCTGAGCGAGTTTCGCGATCGCATTACCGCCTACGTGGTCAAGGCCGTACGCGAGGCCAAGGTCCATACCGCGTGGTTGCGGCCTGACACCGATTACGAAGACGGCTTTGTCGCCTTTGCCCAAGCCCTGCTATCCGACTCAAAAGACAACCGATTTCTGGAAAGCTTCAAAACCTTTCAGCAGCAGGTTGCCGACTACGGTATTTACAACGCCCTCTCCCAGACGCTGGTCAAGCTGGCCTCCCCTGGCGTGCCCGACATCTACCAGGGCAATGAAATGTGGGATTTTAGCCTGGTGGACCCAGACAATCGCCGTCCAGTAGACTACGGCTACCGTCACCACATGCTGAGCGAGATCAAGCGAGACTGGGAAACCGACCCGATTAAGCTGTTACCTAACCTACTACCTAAGTTTTGCCCAAATTAACGTCAACATGCTCTGATTTGAGCAGTTGAGATAGGCCATGTATCCAAGGTCTGACCAGGGTGTCAGCCTCATTTAATCGAATCTCAACCAATCGTCCTAGCTCGTCGAAGCAGAGTCGCCCTGTGGTGGTGAAAACATCTCGCATCAGCCGGACAAAGCCAATCTGCTTGCGCATCGGTTGGTCTTGGGTCAACCAGCCATTGGCCCAGACCAAGACGTTGTGAGCTAAGGCATTGAGCTGAGTGAGCATCTGTTGAGCTTCGAATCGCTTTTTGTTACGCTTTTTGATGCCCAAGGCCTGATTATCTTGCTTGAAGGAGGTTTCAACGCCTCCGCCCCGCTGGTCGTAGCAGAGCACATAGGCAAGCCAAAGCTCGGCAGGATTCTCCAGAATATCCAGTTCAATCTCCACCAAGGCCGCCACCTCATCCGGGGCCAGATTCGTAACCAGAACGCCAATGGCCCACTGTCCGTTGTTTTTGCGGCAGCGTACTGCAATGCGGACGACCGGTTGACAATAGTCATCCTGGCTTGGCGTCGTCACCAACCCAATTTGTCGCCCTGGCTGAAAGGGGTCATCGGTCCACTGAGCGACGCTGCCCGCCAGCTTGCGTGCTCGTTTCGTCGAGTAGTCTTTG
>JBCBWI010000090.1:0-7051 GCA_039817185.1 Cyanobacteria bacterium J06648_16
AGCCAAACGGCTCAAGGCTGGATGGGACAACGATTACCTACTCAAAGTCCTCAATGTCTGAGTATGCGTTTGCCCTGCGTAGGCAGCGCAGCCGATTGCGCCGTGCTCTGCCCTGTGCTATCGTGATGAACCGTTAGGACGTATAGCTCAGTTGGTTAGAGCGCATCGTTGACATCGATGAGGTCACTGGTTCGAATCCAGTTACGTCCATTCCCACTCCCCCTCTGGAAGCTTTAAGGCAGAATACTAGTGGAGACCTATGTACTGGTCCATCTGGGAGCTCGTCATTTTCCTGGAACTTGTATGCCACCAAACCGGGATTTAATGTGCTGCCAGCAATATTGGGCAATTTGAAAAAGCTGACGATCGTGATTGCGCTGATCGACTAACTGACAGCCTAGAGGCAAGCCATTGGCAGTTTTTCCCGCAGGGATGTTGAGCGCAGGCAAGCCACACAGTGACCATAGGGAACAGAACAGAGGAGAACCTGTCTGCTCCCGTCCCATAGGAGCAGGCCCAGAGGTTACCGGAGTCAAAATCACATCAAAGTGATTTAAGATATTGTCAATATCGGCTCGATATTGTTCTTTTTTGTGGAGCGCATTTGCATATTCGGAGGCATTAATATGCTGGCCTCGCAGCATCCAATCTTTTAATTGGGGTGAACATAGTGGCAAATGCTGTTTAAGCAACCCGCCATGGTGCTGATAAAGTCCGTAGGCACAAAGGATCTGTGTCGTTTCCCAGTAATCTGTGCAGCGAGTCGGTAGTTCAACTGCTCTAACGGTGGCCCCTGCTTGGGACAAAGCATCAACGGCCTGTTGTAAGCAAGCCTGTGCCATGGGTTCAACCAGATGCCAATGGGGGGTTTTAATCCAAGCTATCCGTGGGGAAGAGATTAGCTGAGACCCGATAATATCTTCTCGACTTGAGAGGAGAGCGCCTGGGTCAAGCAGTTGTTCGAATACGAGTCGAATATCGTCTAAACAGGTGGCAAAAATACCCACATGATCCAGATCGACCGAAACCGGCATCATGCCTGCTCGTGAAATGAGACCAAAGCTAGGTTTGAAACCAAAGATGCCGCAGTAGGCTGCGGGACGCAGGATAGATCCCATTGTTTGGGAACCAATGGCAATGGGAACCATGCCATCGGCCACTGCGGCTGCCGACCCACTGGAACTCCCACCAGGACTGTAGTCAAGGTTGTGGGGATTCCCTGTCGTTCCAGCAGCGGCAGTGGCTAGTTCCGTCGTGACGGTTTTGCCTAAAATGATAGCCCCTGCGGCTTTGAGCCTACTTACGACGTCCGCTTCTTCTGACAAATAACGCCCGCTGTAGAGGGGAAATCCCCATCCCGTAGGCATATCGATGGTGGCAAAGATGTCTTTTATGCCGACAGGAATTCCCCATAAAGGCTTTTCGATCGAAAGCGTATCAGGCAGGTAGTCACGCTGCCGTTGGTCATACCCGATAGCCTGCTCACGGGCTGAGGCAAGCGCTAAATGCGCCCATGCCTGGACGGTGGGTTCCCGTTGCTCAATCCGGGCCAAATAGGTTTCTATCAGCTGCGAGGGCACCTGTTCACGACGTTGAATCGTCGCTAAGGCTGCTGTTGCGGTGAGATATTGCATCGACTGAGCTATTCCATCATGCTTTGAGAATTGCAGCGGTTAGGCTTGGTTGTTTTACAAACATTCATACAGGCGCGAGTTAAACCTCGGTCCTTATGAGTTTTGATCTGATGGTGCAAGCACCGCCCTGAAAAGCCCTCATTTAAGGCAATTACCGCTGATGTAGGTAGCATCACAGCCACGACCGGTGAGCGCTTACCAATAATTTTTCCGATCTATTCGAACCTAAGTGTAATCCCTTACACAAACTAACCGTCACGTCACTCGTATTATTCCCTCAACAGATTCGGGCTTAGCTTGGCGTGGTTGAAGCCTCTGCAGGAAGGTGTCCTCTGGACACTAGCGCAACGATTCCTGAAGACTTTTCTGGCCACTTTTTGTTGTTTAGCCTTAAGTCCGGCCTACTTGCGCCAGAGAAGTAATTACTAAAATCAGGGTTTGATCTCTGCTTCGAGCAATTGAGGCAGGTAATGGTTCAGCTATGCGTTCAAACGTTACCTGCTAGCTGATTGGCCCTGTGCTGATTGGCCATATCGATCTCTTTTCGGTCTATTTTGTCCTGCCTATTTAATTCAGTTGAGATATGGCTTCAACGCTTGTTCGCGGCAAATACGTCATTACTAAGGCGCTCAGTCGTACTGAGGCAGAAATTTTAGAGAATGGCGCCGTTTTCCAGCAGGATGGTTGCATTGTTGAAATTGGCCCCTACGAAGAGTTAGCGGCTAAATATCAGCCCGACGAAGTTCTGGGGTCGGAGCATGATGTGGTGATGCCAGGTTTTGTGAACAGCCATCACCATGTGGGCCTGACCCCATTGCAGCTCGGTTCCCTCGACCATCCGCTAGAACTCTGGTTTGCGTCGCGGCTGGCGGCACGCAAGGTCGATTTTTACCTCGACACGATGTACTCCGCCTTCGAGATGATCGAGTCGGGCATCACCACGGTGCAGCACATTCACGGCTGGCTGCCAGGGCCTGCGGAGATCTGGCCCGGCATCACGGCCAGTCTGCTGCAGGCCTATGAAGATATTGGGATGCGGGTGTCATACTGCTTTGGCGTCCGTACCCAGAACCATTTTGTCTACGAATCCAATGATGCGTTTGTGGCCAAACTGCCGCCCAGTATTGCCGCCGATATGGAGGCGCTGCTGAAGCCCCATGAGGTGCCCCTAGAGGACTATCTGTGTTTTTTTGAATCCCTGTGGAAGGATTGGGAGGGAAAAGGGTGCGATCGCATCCGCATTCAGTTAGCACCGGCTAACCTGCATTGGTGTGATGACGAGGCCCTAACCCAGCAAAACGAGTACGCCCAAAAGTACGGGGTGGGGATGCACATGCACCTGCTGGAGACCCCCTACCAGATGGAATATGCCAAGCGGCGCACCGGGACAACTGCCGTCAAGCATCTGAATAAGCTCGGTATTTTGGGAGAGCATCTGACCCTGGGTCACGGCGTTTGGCTGACGGAGGAGGACATTGACCTGATTGCCGAAACCGGCACGATGATTTGCCACAATGCCAGCTCAAATCTGCGGCTGCAGAGTGGCATCGCACCACTCAACTACTACGCGAAGAAAGGCGTGCGCGTTGGCATGGGGCTAGACGAAGCGGGGCTGAATGATGACCGGGACATGCTGCAAGAGATGCGCCTGGTGCTCAAGCTGCACCGCGAACCGGGCATGGACAGTCTGGTTCCGGCTGCGGCTCAGGTCTTCCAGATGGCCACGGAAAGCGGAGCCCACACCACTCGCTTTGCCAAGGAGGTCGGCACTCTAGAGCCGGGCAAGGCGGCCGATATTGTGCTGATGGACTGGAACCATCTGGCCTATCCCTATCTGGATGACACCATCCCGGTTCTGGAAGCGGTCCTCCACCGCAGCCGCACCCACGGCATCCACACCGTGATGTGTAACGGCGAGGTCATTCTCAAAGATCGCCAGTTTACCCGCGTGGATAAAGATGCCCTGCTCAAGGACCTGGCCGAGTTAATGCAAGCACCGCTGACACCCGAAGAATTGCGGCGACGGGAACTGGCGAAAGAAGTCTTCCCCTATGTGAAGAAGGTCTACGACGGCTGGTTTGATCCCAAGTCCTACGAGTCTTTCTCTCGCCCGAACTGTCGCTGTCCGGCGTGCTAGGCTTCGGCACCGTCTCGTACCGATCGCATCGAGTCGATCGAGATTGTTGGTTTTGTCATTGTCACTTTAAATTGAGGAAAACGTATCATGTTTCGGTCTACTAGCAGTCGTCGTCGGTTTCTGGGAATGGGTTTGGGCGCGGCCCTAACGCCGACAATGTTGTCGATTTTGAGCAGCTGCACCGGCGGCGGCAGCTCAACCGCCTCCCACGGCGGTCGAGAGATTAAGTTCGCCCATGGGGCTGGACTGTGTAATATGCCCCTGTTTTACTCGGCGGAGAAGCAGCTGTTTAGCCAGTATGGCTTTACCGGCACCGCCGCCCTGACCCCCATGCCAGCGGATGTGGCGGTGCAGCTGGCCACTGGCCAGGTGGAAATGGCGGTGATTCCGTTTACGAATGCGATCGCAGCCTATACCCAGGGTGCTTCCTTCCAAATTGTGGCGGGTAGCGGTGTGGAAGGATTGATCGTGGTCGCCAAGCCCGAAATCCAGTCCTTTGCTGACCTCAGAGGTAAAAAGGTAGCTACTTTCCAGGCCGACACGCTGGATGTCGTGGTCTATGACTATCTCAAAAAAGAGGGCATGACCTACGACGACGTGGAAATGGTGTACCTGGGCGACTCCACAGAACTGCTCAATGCCTACGTCGCCGGTCAGGTAGATGCCGTCAGCCACATCGAACCCTACGCCACCAAGGCCAAAACCTCCACCAACGGCAACATCCTGGGAGACGGCACCGACATCTATGGGGCGGGCTATCCTGACTGTGTTCTGGCCGTACGCAACGAAGTGATTGAGGCCGAACCCGACGTGGTCAAAGACGTCATCCGCGTATTTTTTGAAGCGCAATACCAAATCGAAAACAGCTTTGAAGAAGCCGCCCAGGCGACCATCGACAAGTACTACAAGACCGATATGGAAAGTCTGCTAGCTGCAGCTCAAGCCCAGCCCCCTGGGGTTGATATTCGAGACAAGCGCGAATTTATGTACAGCCGCGCCCAAAGCATGAAGGAGCTGAACTATATTAATGCCGAGCTGGATGACAACTTCGTCAACTTCTCTCTGCTTGAAGAGGTGATCGCAGAAAGCCCCGACCTTTGGGAACGCGTTAAGGTCAAAACCACTTAATGGCACGGGGCGGGTCTGTTCCTGACAGTATGCCGCCCCCAATCGCATCTCGTCCTGTTAATCTTGTCACCGCTCCATTATGACAACCAAAATGCAGCCTAAACTGTCCCGTCAGGCCCGTGCCCCCTCCGGTCATCGGTCGAGCCAGGTTGCGCGCACCCGCTGGGCCAAAAATGCGGCTCAGTCGGTAATGTGGTGGGTCATCTCTATAGGGCTATTTATTGGCATTTGGGAGCTGGTCACGGTTTTGGGGTGGACGAACACCATCATTCTGCCGCCACCTCACGAGTTTTTTGCAGAAATCGCGAATCAGGAGCAGTTTCTAGCGCCGAGGATTGGGGTTGAACGCACCGGGGGAAATTTCGTACTGCTAACGGCCATTGTGGCAACGCTGAAGCGAGTGCTGATTGGTCTAGTGCTGGGCTTCACAGCGGCGCTGGGCGTTGGGGGCTTAGCCTGTTATTTTGATCTGTTTGGCAAGCTGACCTTACCAGTGATTACGCTACTGGCCCCGATTGCGCCGATTGCTTGGATTCCCTTCGCCATCATGGCTTTTGGAATTGGAGACAATGCCGCAATTTTTGTGGTGTTTATCGGAATCTTCTTTTTACTAACCCTGGCAACGGTCAACGCCATTCGCAGCGTCAATCAGCTTTACATCAATACCGCGAGGGTGTTAGGGGCCAGTCGGCGGCAGGTGATGTTTAAAGTGATTCTGCCAGCGATCATCCCGGATTTATTCTTCATTTTGCGCATTAACTTCTTTGCCGCATGGATGGCTGTGTTGGCCGCTGAAATGGTCGGGGTGAACACCGGCCTGGGTGCCATTGTCATGGTGGGTCGGCAAATGTTTAACGCCAAGCTCATGTTCCTCGGCATGGCGGTGATTGGCCTCGTGGGCTATTTTCTGGATGTGGGTTTCCGGCAGCTTCAGAATCGGGTGCTGTGGTGGAAGGGGGCTTCACAGCTATAGCTAAGTAGGTCGGCCAAATTGACGTTAAAAGGCTTAGATTTCTGTTATGGAAGTGAGGAGTCAGAATACAGAAGCCTTCTTGCTCCTCACTCCTATATTCTGATTGCCTATACGGTTTTACAATTAATCGAATACGCCTACTTATATCGATTTAAGGGATAAAAGAACGCAGAAAATTATGGGACAAATCATTTGTGACCACGTTTCAAAGGTCTGGAATCCTGATAGCGGGGATGCCAATTTGGCCATTGATGACGTGAGTTTCACCGTAAATCCAGGAGAGTTTCTGGTCATCATCGGTCCCAGTGGCTGTGGTAAAAGCACGCTGCTCAGCATGATCGCGGGGCTGGAGATGCCCACTTCTGGGGCAATGATCTACAACGGTGAGCCTATCAGCGAGCCGTCCACCGATCGCTCCATGATTTTCCAACAGGCGTCGCTCTTTCCTTGGCTGTCGGTAATCGATAACGTGGCGTTTGGCCTCGACCTGCAGGGCATCGGCAAAAAAGAGCGCACCGATCGTGCCAAGCATTACCTTCAGCAGGTGGGGTTACTGAAGTCGGCCAACCGTTACCCCCATCAGCTTTCGGGTGGGATGCAGCAGCGCGCCTGCATTGCCCGTGCCCTTTGTCTGGGCACCGACGTGCTGTTGATGGATGAACCCTTTGCGGCGCTGGATGTGCAAACCCGTCATCAGATGCAAAAGTTTTTGCTGGAACTGTGGGAGGGATCGAACAAAACGGTGGTTTTTGTCACCCACCACATCGATGAGGCGGTTTACCTGGCCGATCGTGTCCTGATTCTGACCGCGAATCCCGGTCGGGTGTTAGAGCAAATTCCTATCGATATGAATCGGCCTCGCGACATGATGAGCAAAGGGTTTGAATACCATCGAAATCTGTTTGTCGATCATCTGCGTTCGGAGGTGGTTCGTGCCTTCGAAGAACAGGAACTGGCTGAAATGTTGGATACGCGAATTAAGTGATGGGATTTAAGAATTTCCCGCTGTTGCAAAACCTGGCTCAGTTTGTTCTCGGTAAAGAACAGGCTAAGGATAAGCCTGCGATTGATATCTGGGCCTATGCAGAACCTGCTGGCGAGGAGCCAGATCCGCTACAGCGTAATGTTTTGCAGTGGCGTCGATTAATTACCTCTGTGCGGGAACCCGTAGACGAGTTT
>JBCBWI010000091.1:0-6083 GCA_039817185.1 Cyanobacteria bacterium J06648_16
TGGGCGTTGATGCTTATGAGCAGCAGTATCAACAGCGAGTGGTCAAAAATCTCAAGCGACGAGCTAAGCAAATGGGCTTTGAGCTGGTTCCTCAACAAGCTTCTGTTGCATAGAGTTTCTTAGAAGTGACTACATTGACCGCATAGTTTGTTAATTTATTGCTCATAAATAAGATTCTTTTAAGAATATGGGCGATCGCAATGAATGTGGGTCAGGTACTGGCGACAAAGAAGGACGATGTTGTCCGCTCATGGATTTCGCAGGTGCGTCAGGACGAGGTGCTCGAAAGCACCCAGGAGCTGACCTACAAGGGGATTTTGGACAGCCTACCGGGACTGATTGATGCGATCGCTCATCTCCTTTCCCATCCCGATACCGAAGGCATAGAAGAAATCGTGCTTAAGGCGGTAGACCACGGCGAGCTACGGGCCGAGCAGGGCTACGATGCCGAAGAAATCGTACGCGAGTACGCCATTTTGCGCGATGTGGTGTTTGAGCAGCTCGAGGAGCGCTTGCTAGAAAGTAAACCTCTGACGCTGCTGAGGACGACTCGCCTGATTGACGGCACCATCGATAAAGTGGTCGCAGTTTGCCTGAAGCACTACACCGAGGGGCGCTTGCAAGAGATCAATTTGCTGTACGACGAAATGATGGCCAGTAACCAGGAGCTAGATCGCCTGGTTCGCAACGAGCAGTCCAACCTGGCCTATCTGGCCCACGAGCTAAAAACGCCGCTGACCTGCATCATCGGCTACTCGGATCTGTTTTTACGCAAGCAGCAGGGAGAAAACGGCGAGCTAAAGCTGAACTTTATTGAGCAGGTGCTCTCTAGCGGTCGGCAGCTCCTCACCACTATTAACGACACCCTGGAAATGTCTTCTTATCAGGCGGGCCAGGTGCCGGTAAACTTGACGACTGTCGATGTGTGCGAGGTGGTAAGAGAAACGACCGGCGGTCTGCGAACCATGGCCCAGCAAAAGGGCCTATCGGTCGTTCTGGACTGTCCGACCGAGGCGGCGCAGCTAACGACCGATCGTGGTCGCCTGCGGCAGGTCATGACCAACCTGATTAGCAATGCAGTGCGTTACACCGAGCAGGGGAGCATTCGGGTGAGTGTGCAGGTGCTGAGCGAGGACCATGAGCTAAGAGTTGCGATCACTGACACAGGCTATGGTATCGACGCCGCCGATCAAAGCCGAATTTTTGAGCCTTATTACCAGGGTAAGGCGGGGCAGCAGTTACCCAGTAGTACGGGGTTAGGACTGGCGATCGCCAGTCAAATGATTAAGCTACTACAGGGCCGCATTCTCGTGCAGTCTAAGCCAGGTGAAGGCTCTACCTTTACTATTGTGTTGCCCCTGAAATATGAGCTTAAGCAAACATGACCCCATCTACGCCACCAGACCTAATTGCCTTCGACTTTGATGGCGTGATTTGCGACGGCCTAATCGAATACTTCCAAACGGCTTGGAAAGCCTACTGTCAGCTGTTTAATCCCGCAAACGATCAACCCCCCGCAGGGCTAGCCGAGAAGTTCTATCCGCTGCGCCCAGTCATCGAGACGGGCTGGGAAATGCCTGTGCTGGTAGAGGCCCTGGTAAAAGAAGCCAGTGACGAACAAATTATTGCCGAATGGCCAGAGATGGCGCTGCCTTATTTGGAATCGGCGGGCCTAACTAAAACGCAGTCTGTTCAAACTCTAGATGGCGTGCGCGACCAGTGGATTAAGCGCGACCTGCAAGACTGGCTAAATCTGCATCGGTTTTATCCTGGAATGATCGACCGCGTCAGCGAGCTACTGTCTGGCGATGTGCCTATCTATATTGTCAGCACCAAAGAAGGGCGATTTATTAAAGCGCTACTCGCCAAAAGCGGCCTGAGCTTTCCGGAAGAGAGAATTTTTGGCAAGGAAGTGAAAAGGCCCAAATACAAAACGCTGCGCCTGCTAAAGGAAAAGCACAGCGCCGAGAAAATATGGTTTATTGAAGATCGTTTGCCAGCGCTGCGAGCGGTGAAAGAGCAATCTGATTTAGAAAAGGTAGAGCTGTTTTTGGCAGATTGGGGCTACAACCTGGAGCCTGATCGCGAAGCGGCAAGACAAGACAGCCGAATTCATCTACTATCATTGGAGAAAGTAGTACAAAAGTTCGATAGCTGGATGTAAGTTGCCATGCTGGACCTCACGAAGCTCGCCAGGCAAATGCAGGGCATTAGCGACCATCTGACCAAGGAGGCCGATGCAGCCCGGCGGCGGGTAGAGATTGCCCGCAATTTGATGAAGCAGGCGGCTGGGAATCAGAGCAAGCTGACTCAGCAGTTGGAGGAAAATCGCGATCGCCTCCTATTTGCCGCTGCCGAACCCATCGAACCCTTGGGCACCAAAGTTGCTTTGGACACCGCCCCCGGAGCCCACACGGTCGTCTCCTCCGATGGCTCGCAAATTTCACCCAGCCACCACGAAATCGCCTACTGCTACCTGCTGAACATCAGCCGAGTGATCATCCACTACGGCCAAAGTCGCTATCCAGTGCTCGATAGCATTCCAGAAGTCATCTACCGCCCCGAAGACCTCTATGCATCCCGCCAGTGGGGAATCCGCACCGAGGAATGGATGAGTTTCAAGCGCACAGCAGCCGAAGCCGTCATGTTAGGCGAATTAGGGAATTGGAGCGTCGACGATCCGGATCGTGCCCCCCGTAGGACGGGCATCCTGCCTGTCCCAACCCAGCCAAAATCTTCAGGCACATCTGCCGCCATCCCCCCCACCCTCGCCATGACAGATGGCTCCCTCATCTACTGGTTCCTAGAACAAGTCCCGGTCGCCGCCCGCGATGAGATATTGAACCCAGTCCTAGAATCCTGGGACCGCCTACGCCAGGCTAAAGTCCCCGTAATGGGCTACATCAGCGCCTCCCGCAGCGGCGAAGCCCTCAACTTTCTGCGCTTACAGGCCTGCCCCTACGACGCACCCGACTGCCGCACCCACTGCGCGGACCAGCGCAGCCAAATGCCCTGCCAGACATTTTTACCCCTACGAGATGTCACCCTGTGGTCCACATCGCTATCGCCCGGCGAGCGAGGCCCACTGTGGAAAAGCTCTGCGGATATCCTCAGCTGCTATGGCGAGCATACCGTGTATTTTTGCTACGTGCATGTAGGTGCAGAAGTTGCGCGCGTTGAGTTTCCACAGTGGGTTGTGGAAGACAGCAAATTGCTAAATTCGGCGCTGAGTTTGATGTTGGCACAGGTACAAAAGGGGTTTGGCTACCCAGTATCGCTGGCAGAGGCGCACAATCAGGCCGTTGTGAGGGGAGGCGATCGCACTCGATTCTTCACCCTACTAGAACAGCAAATGATCCGCGCCGGGCTCAAAAATGTAGGCACCTCATTTAAGGAAGCCCGCAAGCGCGGCAGTATTGCTTGATGGCGAGTGATGTCATCTATACTCATTCAGTAAAAAACGAGTATAGGTAATATGAGTATGAAAGTAAGTAAGGGCAACGCAAACAGATGAATTCAATGACTGGGTTGCTGACTCGGATCACTCAAACACCCGGTCAGTGCGGAGGACGTCCTTGTATACGAGGGATGAGAATCCGTGTAACCGATATTTTGGAGATGTTGGCTGAAAACGTTGATGTTGCTGAGATTTTAGAAGACTTTCCTGACCTAGAGCTGGCAGATGTGCAAGCCTGTCTGCTGTTTGCTGCCAAGCGTACGGACTTTCCTCGACTAACAGCATGAAGATATGGCTTGATGCTCAGCTACCGCCAGCTTTGGCAGACTGGTTGACTATAACATTTTCCGTAGAAGCCTCTGCTTTGAAAGAGTTGACCCTTCGGGATGCTCAAGATATCCAGATTTTTGAAGCTGCAAAGCTTGCGAAAGCAATCGTTATGACGAAAGACAGTGATTTTGTTGATCTGGTTTGCCGTTTGGGGCCACCGCCACAAATTTTATGGCTGACCTGTGGCAATGTTACCAATCGAAATTTAAAACGCCTGTTGACGGCCACTCTGCCTCAAGCCTTGGATCAACTGCAACAAGGTGAAGCAGTTGTAGAAATCAGCAGTGCAGGTATCTGACATCAAACGCACCGGTACTGAAGACGTCGGTCCCTCAGTCAGGGCAGCTGACAAGTGTGGCAATACTGCTTTATGAGCCATCCCTGAGAATCCCCTGGGTGCTCCCATCCCAACCTATTCACCTTTTCTCAGATATCCCTTAAGCCTCCCTCAGAAGGCAACCCTTCATCGCTGGCATTCTTAACTCAATGAAGCAAACCCATTGAGTTCCCAAGGAGCCACATCATGAAAAACGCAATCTTCTCTGTTCTTGCTTTGACTGCTGCTACCCTCGCTTTCGCACCTGTTGCCAACGCTGCTGAAACGCTGCCTACTTCTATCCAGCAACGTCGCCTGGTGTTTCTAGAGACCCAAACCAAATCTGTTGAAAACATTCAAGCAGCACGCCTGGAATTCCTTGCGAACCAAACCAAGTCTGTTGAAAATGTTCAGGCCGCGCGCCTTGAGTTTTTGGACAATCAGACCAAAGCAATCGACGACATTCAAAAGGCACGCCTGGAGCAGCTCAACAGTCAGTCGAAAGCGATTGAGAACATTCAGGAATCACGTCTAGCGTTTCTAGAGAATCAGACGAAGTCTGTTGCGAACGTTCAGGCGACGCGTCTAGAGTTTTTGGACAACCAAACCAAAGCGGTGAGCGATATTCAGGAAGCTCGATTGGATTTCCTCAGTAATCAAACTAAGGCCGTTACCAACGTCCAGGAAGCGCGAATTGCTGGCCTTGATGCTCGTAACAAAAGCAATACTCTTCGCTAAACACGCATGAGAATGTTTCAGCCGTCACCAGATTTGGTTGCTGAAACGCCACATTAAAGCACTAAGCCAACTTAGCTTAGTGCTTTGTCTTGTGTGCAGCAGATGAGTATGCGCGCTAGCCGATAGTCGCTGATAGGCCTCTCTGCTTAATCGCCTGCTGAATGTGGCTAAGGGTAATGGTTTTAGCGTGTTTGGTTTGCGCGATCGCAACCGCACTCTCAGCCAATACCTGAATTTCACCGCCACTGACCTTCAACTGCTTTGCCAGCTCTACCCAATCAATCTTGTCACTGCAGGCAATCCCCGAAAACGCCTGCCGCCACATTATTTTACGCGCCACCTTATATGGCATAGGCAAGGCAATAATCGATTCAGTCTGCTGTCGCCAATGTGCCTGCACTACATGCAGATACCGAGCACTGAGCATGGTCAGGCAGGGCGCTGCTTTGCGAATGTGTAACCACTGCTGTAATTGAACCTTACTGAGGTGACTATCGCCCTCACCCTGACGGCCAAACCACAGCGCGGCGGACTTAATGAGCAGTACCGGGTAGCGAGCCGGGTCTAGAGATTTTAGGACAGTGGGCCAGTCACCGGGCGCGACTTCTGATAGGTCGAGTTCGGATAAGGGTTGATTGAGGGAGGTGGCGATCGCACTTGCAGCCATCGTTTTTCCCGTTCCAGCCTCGCCCACCAGCAATGCTACCTGTCCCACCTTGGCACGAGTCAGCAGTACGGCAGAGGTTTGCTGGCTGAGTGTTTGTAACTGAGACAGCACAGGGGTCGGTAAAATCAGCTGGTCCCAGGAGACCTGTGGCTGCTTGATTTTGACAGCGCGAGTCGCGGGGGTAGGGGCTGGCAGTGCTAGGAATGGCTGCGGTGGGGTTGAAAGCCGCTGGAACAGAATCTGCTGATCGGGCTGTTCGGCGAGCAGATAGTCTACCCAGCTTTCGGTGAGCTGCAGGTAGCTGGTAAGGCGGGTGTTGTGGGGCGAGGGCACGTAGTGCAACACGCCTCGGGAAATGAGGGAGTGTGAGCCGCTGAGCCTGGCACGGGCGCGGCGGCGTTCCAAATCGTTGCGGCACAGCAGGCGCAAGGCCAAATCGACCATGGGCAAATCGGGCGCCGTCTGGGACTTTTCTTCTCCGGTTTGCAAAAAGTGGTACAGCCTGCCATACCGGCGATTGATCTCAGGGGCGAGCGTCAGCAAAATCAAATTTTTCTCGAATAGCGTCAGGTTTA
>JBCBWI010000092.1:0-5931 GCA_039817185.1 Cyanobacteria bacterium J06648_16
GCCGCTCCAGCCTGATCAGCTGGCTCCAGAATTTACCTGGCCCGTTGGGCGACTCGGCAGGTAGACAGAGGAGAGGCCCCGAGAACGATGAAACCCCCGGCACAAGCTGGGGGTTTCTGTTTTGCAGTGGACCATGTGGGACTCGAACCCACGTCTCCCAGGTTGCGCGTTGGCTGTGCCTGGAATCGACCCCGTCTATGGCCCAAAAGTGCAATGCGATCGCACTTTTTGAGTATAGCCGCCGCCCTAGTGGCGCATCATCGCTTCGGCCAGCGCTGCGGCGATACCCTCACTCCCTTTTGAGTGCTTCTTCCCGCTGACTTTCTCGCGGATATCGTTTAGACAATCTTGAGCGCATCCCAGCCTTCCATAAAGATGGGTATTAGCCTTGATATCGCCGTCTACCACAGCGGCAGCGACTTCCTTCATGACATCTGCGATCGCAATCTCAGCGGCGCGAATTTTGTCCTCAATGCGTTGCTTAGCAGACTGTTCTACGGCTGCCGAGGGGGTGAAAGTGTCGAGCATTCGGGACTCCAGATTGAGAGATCGCTCAGAGTCTAACCCGAATCGTCGTAGCCGCGCCAGCCAATTGAACAACATCAGCCCATCTGCCCCAACACGCCTGCTAGGTCGGGCATGGCTCCAGACTGAGCCTGCCGGGAAATCACGTTGCGCTGCACCATGTTCTGTCGCATTGCATCGAGCAGCATGGCCCGCAGCTGCGACGGTGGCGCGGCTTCCAATTGGGCGGCGAACTTGTGGAGCTCAAACTCCTGCTCGGGCTTGAGACCGTTGGTGCTGAATTGATAGCTGTGCATGGCGACTGTCAGGATTTTGGACAGGATACCGTAGTGATCTCCTAAGTTGCGATCGCACTTTGCAAAATGTCAGGTGCCTAACAGCATCGGAAACCGGTACTCAGCCTGAAAAATCCAGTACACGTCATCGCGCGCCTTCATCTCAAACTTTTGGAACCTCAGCGCCCCACCCTTCGGCGGCCTGAATCCCCCTAACAGCCTTTGCAACTCCGGCTGAATCCGCAGCACACTGCCATTACTGCGGAACTTTTTCACGCGCCCATCCAGCGTCACCGACTGCAGTACCGGCTGCACGCTGCGGTCTGCGCTCGTGCCCAGTGACTGAATGCTGGTGACGGGCGACAAGGTGATGATGCCGTTCTCGGCAACTGTGCCTGACTGGTTTGGTTTGTCGGGCAGCTTGCGGACGGTGATGCCCATGTCGGTCAGCGGCTGCAGCTGTTCGAGGATGGCGTCTTCGATGGCGATTTGAGCGGTGGTCATACCCCAATCTTTCTAAAACAGCTGAAGTCGTTGCTCATGTATTCAGAATGGCAGAGCCTTACTCCCTCTGGTCGCTGGCCGTCCTCACTTTGTCTAAAAGTGATTTGTGGATTCCAGTGAACACATTGAGCGCATGGAGGCGCTGAGATTGGTCTGCCTCCGTTTGTCGCTATCGGAACTTCGACTTGGCTGATCTCTTCGTGCGGAGCCCAATTCATATCTGTCGGCACTCTCAGGAACATCGCCCCTACTATACCCGCAACCGACATCTACACAAACCGTTACACAGCAAGGAATCCTGCTGCTGACTGCTGTGTCGGATCTCTCGCGTTGTCGGATAAATGTCGGCCTACCAAAAGACCACCGCCAAAAACCTATATCTCAGCGATCCGTCGCTGACCTACGACGACGTGGCACAGCAGATTGGCAAGACCCGCCGCACCGTCGAACGCTGGGCTAATGCCGAGCAACCGAGCTGGGCAGAGCAGCGGAAACAGACTGCCGAAAAACGGCAGGAGTACGCCAAAGTTACAAGCATAGAAGAAGCCCGCAAGCGGCCCAGCAACCCGCGCCCAGTGCGGAAGCTAGACGGACCCATTGATGAGCTGGAGAGCATTGACGGTGCGATCGCCACGCTGGCGACGGCGCTGACCGGCACAGGAGATGGTCACAACGCTGCCCCAGCCAACAGCCTCGGTAGCATTGCAGGCGGACTGTGCAAGCTGATTGAGCTGCGGCGGAAGATTGCCCCACCGACGGCAGTGGATCTGGCTCATCAGTTGTTGGAGCTGGGCATTACGCCACAGGAATTTGTTGAGGAACTGAGAGACCAGTGGCGAAACAGGAGCGCTTAGAGAATGCGCTTCTGGAAGCCCTAGAGGCGGAGTTTAGTGACGGCAACAACCACGATGAACGCGCAGCGCCGCTGATTGCTGCGCTGACAGACTGGGCTAAGCCGCTGATGCAGCCTTGCCGTTATAAATGCCTGTATGGAGGACGGGGCAGCGGCAAGAGTTTTGCTACTGCTGACGCGCTGTTGATCACCGGCATTCTGCGGACCTGTCGGGTGCTGTGTGGCCGCGAATTTCAGAACAGCCTGAGTGAGTCGGTACATCAGCTGCTGTGCGATCGCATTGAAGCGCTGGGCTTAGACGACCTCTATCGCATCAACGAATCGAAGATCTACGGCCCCAACGGCACCGAGTTCTTCTTTAAGGGACTGCGCCACAACATCCGCAGCTTGAAGTCGATACCGGGCATTACCCATGTCTGGATTGAGGAAGCGGCCAGCACCAGTAAGCAAAGTTGGGAAACGCTGGTTCCCACCATCCGTGACCCAGGTTCTGAGATTTGGGTGACCTTCAACCCTGACCAGGCCGACGATCCGATCTACCAAGCGTTCGTCGAACATCCCGAGAATCTGGCCGGTGAGACCTACGTGCGCATGGTCAACTGGCGCGATAACCCCCACTTTCCGCTCGAGCTAGACGCAGAGCGGCGGGCAATGCAGGCCAGTGACCCGGACCTGTATCAGCATGTCTATGAGGGCGAGTGCTGGAGCCGCAGCGATGCCCAGGTGCTGGCGGGTAAGTGGGTGGTGGATGAGTTTTTGCCCCAGGACGGTTGGGACGGCCCCTACCACGGCGCGGACTGGGGGTTTGCACAGGACCCGACGGTGTTGGTGAAGCTGTGGATCCACAGCAATCGGCTGTACGTTGAGCGAGAGTCGGTCGGTGTTGCGTTGGAGCTAGACCACACGGCTGAGAAGTGGCAGCGCGATGTGCCCGGTTGTGAGCAGTACCCGATCTACGCCGACAGCGCCCGTCCCGAAAGCATCAGTCATGTTCGTCGTAAGGGGATGCGACGGCTTACGGCAGCGGAGAAATGGAAAGGCAGTGTGGAGGATGGCATTGCTTTTCTTCGCAGCTTTGAGCAGATTGTTATTCATCCGCGCTGTAAGACTGCAGCTAATGAAGCGCGGCTGTGGTCCTACAAGACCGATAAGCTGACTGGGGACGTGCTGCCGAAGCTTGTGGACGGGCAAGACCACGTTTGGGATAGCGCCCGCTATGCCCTGAGTAAGTTGATTAAGCAACGGCTGAGTGGTCCAGCCAAACGCAGTGGATTGAAGCTGTACTAGCTCCAAAACTGAGAATCTACAGGATTGATAATGATCAAGGCTTCTATCCTTTGTTATTGAGAATATCTTTCACTTCAGTTTTAAGAGTGTAAATGAGTAGAATCGTTGTACACCAAGAGGTTGAAACATTTCTGAAACTAACCACGCTGGTTTTTAAGTCAATTACCCTCAATCGGACGCTGTAACTAAGTTTTGAGGCTTCAGTCTTTTTGGGTCAATCGCTTTACAAAGCATGATGCTCGCTCTCCAGCACCCTCAGCGTCTTATCTCTCAGCCGTTTAGAGGGTTCATAGCATCGTGGTTGCAGCACCTGTTCAAAAACCACAAAAGTGGCGATTCAATACCTGTAAGGCTTATGGCGCATGAAAGGTGCAGATCTGCAATTTTAAATCTAAGAGCGGGAGTTTCCGTTCTTAAGCTTCCGCGCACCTTCAAACCTTTGGTCTATTTGAATCATGGGATTTCCCATCTTTCGAATCGCGCACCCATTAGCTAGGAACTCTCCGGGCAGTGCTATTCCCACAGCAATGCCCGAAAACTACAGCTACAGTCAGGAGCGTCTCTATCGCACGCCGCCACCGAAGGGGACGCCACCGGCAGCACCCACGGCAGGTAAGACCGAAGCGACTGTACGGACACCCAGCTTGGCCAATCAGTCGATGGCAGCTGCCTGGGCCGATATTGACAACATTCTGGGTGGAACTGCAGCTATGCGGGCTGCAGCCGATACCTACATTGCTCAGGAGCCACAGGAAGGCACTGACGCCTACAACCGACGGCTGAATCGGGCGACGTTGGCCCCGATTTACAAATGGCTGGTGCGGGCATTTGTGGCGATGATTCTCCGCAAGCCAATACAGGTCAAAAACACGGGCGGGCTGACTGAGCCAGACTTTCGCGCCATCATCGGCTACCACCCTGGTGAAGACGACGCAGGGCAGGCTGTGGTGGGGCACCTAGAAGACATTGACGAAGAGGGCAGCGACCTGCAGCAGTTTGCTTTCGAGTGGCTATGCACAGCGATTCACTACGGCCATGCAGCGGTCGAGGTGATTTACCCCAGTGCTGAAGGTATTGAGACCCGTGCGGATGAGGTTACGGCAGGGCTACGGCCCCACTGGAGCGTCTATAACGGCCCGGCTATTCTGGGCGATCGCCGTAGCGGGAAAGCCTTGAGTCGTATTCGGCTGCTGCAGACCCGCACTGAGCCCGACGGCGATTGGGGCGAGCAGCTGGTCGAGCAAGTGATGGTCTACCGCCAGGACGGCGAGCAGGTTGAGTGGCATACCTACCGACAAATTGATGATGAGTGGACGGTCTCTGAAGAAGGCGCGCTAGCGATGGCTGAGGCGACGGTGCCGGTGGTGTATCTGCATAGCGATCGCAAAGGTCGGGTTGCGCCGCCGCCGATGCTAGAGGTGGCATACCTGAACATCCGGCACTTCCAAGTCAGCGCAGACATCGACCATAACTGCCACATTGCTGCAGTGCCTCGGTTCTTTCTGTTTGGCACGACGCCAGATGAACTGGGCGATATCGGGGCATCAGACGAGGCGGTGTGTATCCCCAACCCAGAAGCGCGGGCGGAATGGAACTCAGCCAAGATTGATGCGTTTGAGCCCAACAACCAGCGGTTAGAGCAGCTTGAGGTGCAAATGATGCGCCTGGGCGTGGGGGCAATGGCCACCCAGAAGAACGTCGGTGAGTCGGCAGCAGCGAAGCGGCTGGACCGGACGCAGGGCGATAGTCAGCTGGCGATTCTAGCGCAGAACTTGCAGGCAGGCCTAAATCAGTGCTTGCGGCTGCATTGCTCGTATATGGGCGTTGCCCCTGAGAATGCGCCGACGGTTGAGGTAAGCCGTGACTTTGACCTGACCCAGATGGATGCTGCGATGATCCAGGCGCTGACGGGCGTGGCCAATGCAGGCAAACTCAGCACCGAGACGTTTTTGCATCTGTTGCAGAAAGGTGAGCTGGGTCTGCCGGAACAGTGGACGCCGGAAGCGGAGCAGGAGCGGATTGAGGCGGAGTTTCAGAAGCAGACAGCGATGATTCAGCAGGCAAATGGGGTGCTGGAGTAGATCTATGGGGAGACGGCGGCGACTGTGGTATCGGAACTGTGGCGGGGTTAGGCGCTACAGAGTCCAACTCGCCACCAACATTTTTTGAAGTCCATATTGACTCCAGCTCGTGGCAGGACATAGATTCCTATAGGCCAATCAGGGCGGCAGTTCAGAATTTCGGCCAACTCTCCAGCATTCTTGTATCTGAAGTGAGCAACGTCCCGGTCTTCCCAGCGATGGCAGGGGTCGGGCTTTTCCTGATCTGGCCTGAGCAGATGCACAGTCGAAAGCCATTCCCAGCAGTCGAGGGTTTCGCCATTTGATTTGCTTGGTGTTCCGGTCTCCTCCTCAATCCACAGGCGAAGTTTTGCGGCAGCATCTTGCGCTTCTATATAAGCCTGGCTGACTTTATCTAGAAGCTCCC
>JBCBWI010000093.1:0-5869 GCA_039817185.1 Cyanobacteria bacterium J06648_16
TGATCTGGTTGAGTTCTTCCATCAGGTCACGCCGATCCAAGAGATCTCTCAGCTCCAAATCAGCTCTCGTCCGGCCCGCCGAGGCGGGAAGAAGAACCTGGACGGGCTACGGGCGATTCCGTGGGTGTTTAGCTGGACCCAGGCCCGATTCTTGCTGCCCTCTTGGTATGGCGTCGGTACGGCACTCGACGAGTTTTTGACCGAAGCGCCCGAAGAACACCTGAAACTATTACGATCGTTCTACGATAAGTGGCCCTTCTTCAAGATGGTGATCTCTAAGGCCGAGATGACCCTGGCTAAAGTGGACCTGCAAATTGCCGCTCACTATATGAGCGAGCTCCAGTCACCCGAAAAACAGGCCAGCTTTCAGCAGGTCTTTGACCGCATTGCTAACGAGTTTCACCTGACCCGCGAGATTGTACTGCGCATTACTGGACACCAGCGTTTGCTGGATGGCGATCCAGGGCTGCAGCAGTCTGTGCAGTTGCGCAATGGGACGATCGTTCCGCTGGGCTTTCTCCAGGCATCGCTGCTCAAGCGGCTGCGCCAGCACAGCAACGGGGTTTCGCTCGCGTCTACGGGGCGGGTGCAGTCACGCTACAGTCGTAGCGAGCTGCTGCGCGGGGCGCTGCTAACTATCAACGGTATTGCCGCAGGGATGCGCAATACGGGCTGATTGGGATGAGAACAATTCACGGTGAGAACGAGACGCTCGTCCACACCTTAGAAGAATCTTCAGACTGTGTGCAATTTTCTCGGAGGAGTGGGTAGGCTGTGCCTATTCGCTGGCGGTGTGGTATTCATTGGTCACGTTAATCGTCTGTCCGACTGCTATACTCAGCCAGCAACAAAAGCTCTCGGCGAAGGAGAGTCTTTTGGGTGTGCGTGAGTGTGCATGATGTGAGTGTGCATGATATGAGTGTGCGCTGATAGAGAGTGGTCCGAAACTGTTGGACCCGCGGCTCAGTTAAGCGTGTGTCGTTTTTAGTTTGTTCCTAGAGGCTCAGAACCCCCGTGAGGATTGTGAATATGGTCAGCTGGTCAAAGAGAGCATTCGGTCAGGCTGCAGTTGGATTGGTTAGCGTCGCTGCGCTAGGGATGCTGGCAAAACCGGCTGAGGCCCAGCCTGCCTACGGTAGCTACGTCGGCGTGGGCGGCTCAATTGGGCTCAACGGTAATGACTCTGACGATGGTGACTTTGCCATGGTCGTGGCAGGCCGGTATCGATTGCTAGAGGCTCCAGTTTCTCTACGGGCCCAGGCCTTCTTGTTTGGTGGCACCTTTGCCATCGTGCCTACGGTCTCCTATGACTTTGATCTGAACTATCAAACCACTGCCTATGTGGGTGGGGGTTTGTCGATTGCGAGCGGTAGCGATGATTCTGCTTCTCCCGTGGGTAACCAGACGAGCTTTGTAATTCAGCCTGGCATTGACTACGCGATTCCTAACAGTGATTTTGTCGTGTTCGGCAATGCTATTTTTGCTTTCGATGCGTTTGAGGACGGCGGTACTGCCACGGCCATTCAGGGCGGCGTGGGTTGGAATCTGGGCCGTTAGTGTTTGAGTAGACAGAAAACACCTTGAGAATGGGTCAGCGGATGGGCCAGCGTTTGCTGGGGGCAACGGTGGGGGGTGCGATCGCACTTCTGCTGCTCAGTCTCCTGCTCAGTCTTTTGGCGGTGCCTGCCAGGGCAGCGAATGATGCCCCTGACCTAGAGCAGCCCGCTGTACTGATCAGTCCTAGAGACAACCGGCCCATTCCCCTATTCCTGAGACCTGCGCCGAACCAGCCCAACGTCGGTTATGGCTTTAGCGGCAGTGCGGTTACGGTACTGGAACAGGCCGGAGACTATTTTGGGGACGCCGATCCAAAAACTACCTGGAACCACATTCGCTTAGACGACCCGCCTTACACCGAGGGGTGGGTCCAGGGTATGTTTCTGTCTGCGCCGGAGATAGCGCCAATTGCGCCATCAGAATAGATCTTTTGTATCAAACAGCGGACAGCGGGCTACAATAGCGTAGGTTTGTACTTGTCGCCGTCTATTGCGATCACAAATGTTGCCAGATACGCCACTGGGTTCAGTCATTGAGGGCTCCCTGAGCCAGGGGCTCGAAGTTCGTCTGCATCCTGACGTGCTGGTAGAAGACATGCGGGTGGGCAAGTTTCTGGTCGTGCAGGGGGTGCGATCGCGATTCTTTTGCATGCTCACCGATGTTGTCCTGGGCACCGCTAGCCCCCGCGTTGTGTCTAACCCACCCGAACCGGGCAATAGCTTTCTGCAGGCGGTACTGGCGGGCAGCGGCACCTACGGCACGGTCAACCTGACACCCATGCTGATGTTTACCCCTGAGCCAGAGCAACCCGGCCAACAGGAACCTCAAGACCGCCAACAGCGTAACGGGCTCGCCAGTTATGCGGCCAACAGCAGCGCTCAGCTGCAGCTGTTGCCGGTTAAAACGATTCCCGGTCACTTTAGCCAGGCCTACGACGCCACCGAAAGAGACTTTCGAGCCGTGTTCGGTTGGGAAGACGACCCCCATCGGCGAAACTTTGCGGTTGGTCAGCCCATCGATATGGACGTGCCGATCTGTTTGGACTTAGACCGGTTTGTTGAGCGCAGCAACGGCATTTTTGGCAAGTCGGGCACCGGCAAGTCTTTTCTCACCCGCGTACTCCTATCCGGCATTATCCGCAAGCAGGCGGCGGTCAACCTGATTTTCGATATGCACTCGGAGTACGGCTGGGAAGCGGTTAGCGAAGGGAAGCAGTTCAGTACGGTCAAGGGACTACGGCAGCTCTTTCCTGGGCAGGTGCAAATTTTTACGCTGGACCCCGAATCGACCCAGCGGCGCGGCGTCCGCGATGCGCAGGAGCTGTTTCTCAGCTTTGACCAGATCGATGTCGAAGACCTGGCGCTGATCAGCCGCGAGCTCAACCTCTCTGAAGCCAGTCTAGAGAATGCCATTATTCTCCGGAACGAATTTGGCAAAGGCTGGATCAATCGGCTACTCACCCTGACGAACGAAGAGATTCAGGAGTTCTGTGAGACTAAAATGGGCAGCAAGTCTTCGATCATGGCGCTGCAGCGCAAGCTCACCCGACTGGCCGAGCTGAAGTACATTCGCAATTCTTGCCCGCACAACTACGTGGGTCAGATCTTGGACTTGCTCGATGCGGGCAAGCATGTGGTGATTGAGTTTGGTTCGCAGTCCAATATGCTCTCTTATATGCTGGCAACCAACGTGATTGCCAGACGCATTCACGCCAGCTATGTGCGGAAGGCCGACCGCTTTTTGCAGAGCAAGAACCCTAGCGACCGCCCCCAGCCCCTGGTAATTACCATCGAAGAGGCCCACCGCTTTCTTGACCCGGCCACGGCCAAGCAAACTATTTTTGGCACCATCGCCCGCGAGATGCGCAAATACTTTGTCACGCTGCTTGTCGTCGATCAGCGCCCGTCGGGCATCGATAACGAGGTCATGTCCCAGGTCGGCACCCGCATTACCGCCCTGCTCAACGACGAGAAAGATATCGAGGCCATTTTTACCGGCGTTTCCGGCGGGCAAAACCTGCGTTCTGTCCTGTCAAAGCTCGATTCTAAGCAGCAGGCACTGCTCCTCGGGCATGCGGTACCTATGCCCGTTGTGGTCAGAACCCGCCCCTACGATGCCGACTTTTACGCCGAAATTGGCACGACGGCCTGGAGTGAAATGTCCGATAGTCAGGTATTCAAGGCAGCGGAGAAAGCCCGCTCCGATCTAGGATTTTGAGCGGCAGCAGGGGCGCTGTCGTCGATCTCTGTTAAGGCCCTGTAAATTTCCCACCCATTTCTACCAACAGGATGTCCCGCAGTACATCGTTTCTGGGATAAGAAGCGGTATAAAGGCCATAGACAGAAAGGCACCCACTATGATGATTCAACTGCTGGCAGGCGATATTGGCGGTACGAAGACGATTTTGCGCCTGGTCAAGGCCAACGGCAGCGACCTGCAGAGCTGCCCTGCCGATCAGGTAGCGCTGAACACGCTTTACGAAAACCGCTACCCCAGCGCTGACTATGCCGATCTGGTGCCGATGGTTGAGCAGTTTTTGACTGAGGCTAAGGAGACAGTGGGTGAAGCGCACCCCAAAACGGCCTGCTTTGCGATCGCAGGCCCCGTTACCCAAAACTGCTCCCAGCTGACTAACTTGGCCTGGCTGCTCAACGGCGAACGGCTGGCCGAAGCGCTCCACCTGGACAACGTACAGCTAATCAACGACTTCGAGGCTGTCGGCTATGGCGTACTGGGGATCGAAGCCGACGATTTAGAAACGCTGCAGGAAGGCCAGCCTAACCCGACTTCGCCCATCGCCATCATTGGGGCCGGAACCGGCCTGGGCCAGGGCTATCTCATCAATCTTGACAACCAATACCACGTGTTTCCCTCTGAGGGCGGCCACGCTGACTTTGCACCCCGTTCAGAGATCGAGTTTCAGCTGCTGCGATACTTGCTCGACAAGCATTCGATTACCCGAGTCTCGGTGGAGCGGGTTGTCTCGGGCCAGGGGATTATTTCGATCTATCAGTTTTTGCGCGATCGCAACTTTGTTTCCGAATCTGAAGAGATTAGCGAAATCGTCCGCACCTGGGAGCAAAAGGCAGGTCAGCGCAGCCAGGTTGCCGACCCCGCTGCTGCTATTGCCAAAGCCGCGAAGGCGCGCAGCGACCGACTTTCGGTTAGAACGATGGAAATTTTTATTGCGGCCTATGGCGCAGAAGCAGGCAACTTAGCGCTGAAGCTGCTGCCCTATGGTGGCCTCTACGTGGCGGGCGGCGTTGCTGCCAAGAACCTGGACCTGATCAAGGAAGACTTTTTCATCAGTGCCTTTAACGATAAGGGCCGCATGAACCGACTGCTAGAGCAAATACCCGTTCATGTGGTGACCAACCAAAGCGTGGGGCTGATTGGTGCGGCCCTCAAGGCGAGTCGTTTGTAAATCGATGGCTACCTAGTGTTGCTATCCTTCAAGCATGCAGCGCTAGTAAGTAGGGATGGCCAATCATTGGTAAGACCGGATAGGTCATCGGAATGCAGGAGGCAGAAGCTAGAAACCTTTTATGTTCTGTCTTCTATCACCTTTAGCTCCTTCGTTGTTTTGGATATCGTTTTATGTTCCGATGGGGCAGGTGGCACCAGAGTACTCCTGTGTCTTATCCAACTGTCTCGTTTAGTATTACCCCTTCCCCATAGGTTCAGTACAGGGCAGAATCTATGGGGAAGGGATAGCGTGAGAGGCTTAAGCCGGTTGAACGGTAGGGGTACCGTTCTCAACCACGTCACCACTAGACGGCTCGGACCGAGTCGGGCGCTGTCGTTCGCTCTTTCGAACGCCACCGGCCTTTTTGTACTCGGCGCTGTCCTGACCAAAGCGGGCACCGACCGCGAGCAGCATCCGCTCAGATAAATCGGGAATGTTGCGCTCATCGGCACGAATCTCACTCGTTAGTCCGTCAACTGCTTGGCAGCAAATCACCACGGGAATCCATAGAGAATAATGTAATCTTTTTCATCTGTTTTCTGTTTTCTGAAATTTTTAATCCTTGAAGCTCAAATTCAGCATCGGCAATGACTTCGCTATCTATTTTTGCTTCGCCACAGATAACTATAGAGCTTTCAGAAATTACTTTCTTAATTTTCACGAAAAAAGCAACCTCCTCACCGCTAAAAGCGAGTCTATGGGCATCAATCGAAGTATTAATCGCGATTATTTGATCAAATTCTCGAGAGGTATATTCCTGAAACAACTGCATGCCCATAGACTCGCTTTTAGCGGTGAGGAGGTTGCTTTTTTCGTGAAAATTAAGAAAGTAATTTCTGAAAGCTC
>JBCBWI010000094.1:0-5611 GCA_039817185.1 Cyanobacteria bacterium J06648_16
CCCAGCTGGCTCAAGGCCGCTGATGCCGTGCAACTCACGCTGGAATGCCAACCCGAAAAACCGGACGACGAGCCATTGCCGTTGCCTCAGTCCCGCAACTTTCTGGTCCCCGGCTGCACGGTCGAAATCCATAGCGAAGACCCACAGCCGATAGGTCGACTGCTGACCCTGGTGTTTGCGATCTCACAAAGCAACCCCACCGCTGAAGTCAGCTTCAGCCTATCGGTAAGAGAGCCCTGAAGCTGGAACCCTCCCCGCGTCGCCACCTGACGCACTGTGCTCGACGCCCGAATTCTCGGCCTAATCGACCGCTATGACGCCCTCGCTGGCGAGCTAGAGCAATCCGTCCTACAGCGCGTCAACGCTGCACTAGATGCCGCCTACCGCGACCTAGAACGCCAGCTACGCCAGACCTACCCAAAGCTGCAGTCCGAAGGCTCTCTGATTGCTGCCCAGCGCAAATTGCTGGTGATGGATGAATTGGGCTCCCTGCTGGACCTGCTGCAGGGACCGCAGGCCGACGCTTATGAGCAGCTACTGCAAGACCTGATCAACGACGCCGACGCGCTGGGTGGGGAAGCCGCAGCCGCCTACCTCAGCGCCATTGACCCGACATCGCCTATTGCAAATCACGCAGGTATCCCTCTAGAGGCGGTTGCGCTGCAGGCCCGTGACGGCAGACAGCGCCTGTACCGTTACAGCGACGAATTTCGCAACCAGGTCAGCGCTATCGTCGAGCAGGGGCTGATCCAGGGCTGGGGGACTGGCAGGGTACAGCGGCTCATGCGCCAGCAGCTGGGCGTGACCAAGAGCAAAGCCGAAACCTTAGCCCGTACCGAGATGAGCCGCAGCCTTAACAACGGGGCTCAGATGCGGTATGAGCGGTCGGGTGTTGAGTATGTGCAGTGGATGATTACGCCGTCGGAGCAGTTGTGTCGCATCTGCGCTGCCCGCAATGGCTATATCTATGAAGTCGGCAAGGTCGAAATACCGGCGCATCCGCGCTGCCGCTGCCAGTGGCTGCCCGTAAGTCAGGACTGGATCGATAACGGATTGATTGACGCTGACTTTATCGCAGATTACCGACAGCAGGGACTGGACCTGCTTAAGCAGAATGGGCAGAAGCCAGACAACGGTCCAACTTACTGGGAGAAACAGGCGGGGGCGACTGCAGCGCCGACGCCTGTATGGAAGCCAAAAGAGCTTCAATCAGCAATAACATCACAGCCATCAAAACCTGCCAAGAAGAAGGATTCAAGGGTTAAACAGCAGTCTACAGAACCTCTGCAAACCACCGCTTCAGCATCTCGGCGTAAGACTGATAGAGCTGAAAACGTTGTTCGCTCTATGTCATCGGCGAAAACACACGTTGACAAGCTTCGTAATCAGGGCGGGCAGGTCCAAGAAGACTTATCGATGTTGGAGTTCTACACGGGAGACCGTTTCTTAGAAGTCAATCAACAATTACGTTCTGGAAATCCAACCGATGATGTCAAGCAGGAAGTCCAGCGGGTCAATCGAGCCCTTGACAAAATGCCAGCTTACGAAGGCGTTGTCTATCGGGGCATCCGGCCAGATAGCATTGGGGAGATAGATGGCATCCTTGCTCAGTTTAGGCAAGGTGAAAGCGTTGTCTTCCCTGGCTTTACTTCCACTAGCGCCAGCGAATCTGTTGGCAGGAACTACGCCGGATTGAACGGTATTGGTGGGGTAACTGTGGCGATCAGGTCTAAAGGGGTTAACGGTCGCGTCGTTGCACCGATCAGTAGAAACCCGGCTGAACAAGAAGTTTTGTTCAAAAGCAACACTCGATTTAGAGTCGTTCGAGTCGAAGAAGGCGAGAAGCTTGGAATCAGATCAGCGATCGTAGTGATTGAGGAAGACGTCTGACTTTCCGATAGCCGCCCCGTCGAGTAGCATAGGGGCAAGTTTCTGAAACAGCCGTGAGAACAATTTCCAGCTATCTCGCGCAGCTCTGGGTCAACGGCAACCCTTGGCCCAACAGCAGCGGCATCTTGGCAGACTGGGCATTCGACCAGCTCACCCTGACGATGGAGCAGCCACAACCGGAACAGCGCGATTGGCTGCTGTACTTGTTCCAACATCACCAGCGTGAAGAAATCAGCTTCAGTAGCGTTGTGCAGGGTTACCTGCTGGTGATTCCACTCCTGCAGCCAAGCGCTGTTGAGTTGATCGATGATGTTGAACGCTTTGACTTCTCCACTCAGACCCCGATCCGATGGAGCAGCCCCTATCGCGTCTTCTCCCTGCCTCAAGACTGCGCCGCTGATTGGCCCCACGAAGTTGCGAGCAGAGAGATCCGGCGAGCTATTGAGATTGACCGGCGATTCTACCCACCACCACGTCCGTGGCTGACGCAGCATATTCAAGCAGCAGCTCAAGACATCCGTCGAACCGCTACCCGCGTCCTCGAACAACGCCGCGAGGCCGCGCGCAGTGCGTATGAAGCATGGCAAAGTCACGAGTTTGACTATTCGATGCTGCATCCACGTTCACGCTGCATGCCCAGCATCATCGGCGAACCCACCTGCCGCAACAACGCCCGCGATCAACACCTCCGCTGCGCAATCAACCCGTCTGGTCCCTGCGAAGGCTGCCCAGACTACGAGCTACCTAAGCCCGCTGGTCCAGCAGGCGCACCGCTAGCCGAGTAGGCCCATCGACTGAAGCTTTTCCTTCACCGCCTCGCGCACCAGCGCCTAGCGGTCAGACACCTCATCCTGACCCGCTTTCCGCATCACCATAAGAAGCTGATTACCTCTGACCTGGGTAGGGTAGGATCCCACCCGGATGGCTTCTAGGTGCGCCCGCTGAGCGTCCAGTTCAGTCGGCAGGGTAAAGACCAATCCCTCGTCGCAAAAGTCTACGCACTCAGCTGGGAATGTCGGTTGTTCATTCTGCATAGGTCAATTTACCAAGTCCATCTGTTATGACAGTTGAGGCAGTAGGTACAGCCATTGGCAGCCCAGATCGATACATTCACCGTTTGAGTATGGTTGCAGTGTCCGCAGGTAACTTCAGAGCGCTTTTTGCCCGCTCCTTCGCTGGGCAGGTCTTTCCAGGTGTATCTAACCTCGACTGCGTTTCTTCTAGCCTTAACTAGGCTCCAAGGGACGGGCATAGCACCTCCACCTCTCCGTAAAACTCCGTCTGCTCCAGCCGCCACCCACCCAACAGCAGCCGTATCAGCAGGCCGTTGGGCTTCTCGCCCGTCTGCTCGGCCAACTCTAGCAGGCCGACGCGGTTTCGCCCTGCGAACGCTGCCCGCACCCGCCGATTAAACACGTCGATCGGCTCCTCAACATGGGCCACGCCGACCGCTGCCACGGCTTCAGCCTCGGTCAGGTCGTCACATTTTGGGACAACCTGCGGTGTTAATGCGTTGGGCGTCCGTGGGGCTCTGGGGAGGGGCGTCACTGCGGCCTCTAGGTTTGGCTCACAGCGCTCTGGGGCTGGCGTCGCCGCAAACCAGTCGTCATCCAGCTCCGGCTCCTGGCCCCAATTCTCTAGGTCTTCCAGGTCCAGCAGGGCGCGATCGTGGTAGGCCGTGGCGTCTCGCTCCATCACCACCGAGCCAAGCTTCAGCACCACGTCAGCAGGTTGCCGGGCAGCCAAATCAGCAATCGTTTTCACCCACTTCTGATGACTCTCCTGCATCGCTTCAAGTCGCGCTATCGCCTGCTTAGAAGGCGGCAAAAGTCGCTTATTGGCGACGGACAGAATGGGGTCGCGGGAGAAGCCATCAGCGTGAGTCATGGCGCTATCCCTTGATCCCATTCAGCGCCATCAGCAGTTGCAATTTGCTCGTAGTAGTATTCGCCAGCCAGCACCCTAATTACTTGATCCAGAACCCATTGCTTGTGATGGGCACCGTCTATCCAGCCATACGCTGCGATTATCTTCAGTGCCTCAGCAATGCGCCCGACTGGCTCGCCTACGTCCAGGCCGCTAATCAATCCATCGGTTAATTGATTAATCACTGTCTCTGTTTGTGGACAGTCACCAATGTCAACTTTCATTGTTATTCTCCTGCGCCTCAAACCGTGGGTGAGTGAGTTCGCGTAGCTTTTCAGCGGCTGTCAAAACTGCAGCGGGAAGCTCTTCAATCTTGGGACTGTAGACATATTTCTGAATACTGGCACAGGTACTTGACCAGTGGCCTGGCCCCTTCGGCCTGAACATCTGCCCTTCAAGAATAGCCAGAAAGCCATTTACATCGAGGTTTATCAAGTCGTCATGCCGATCCGCTGGGGAATGGCTACTGCAGATGATTTCGTAAGCTTCCGAACCCTCCTGATAGCCAAGTGTTGTGGCAACAATTTCGCCCTTTTCATTCAAGAAATCGGCAAAATTCTCTGACACCTGAACATCCAGGTTCTGCCAGCAAATTGGGATGATCTCAACGACCGACATCGAGAGATCGTAAAGGCGGTTACCGATTTGCTTTGGTGTTTTCATTTTCTTCTCTACATAACGGACATAACTCACGGGGCATCTGCACGACCCCATCAACGCTGCACCCAAACTTTTCCTCAATCAACGCCCTGACCTGCTCTCGCCACTGGGCCAGCCTGCCGTCGCCCTTCCCCTTAGTGTGCTGGACATCCGATTCATGAACCAGCTCTTTCCCGTCATACACCTGAACCTGAACCGCATGAACTGCAGACCGAGGCCCATAGCGGACGAACTGAGCGTGATACTGCGGTGGCGCTGGTTCATCCAGCCTGGGCACCTCAAGCCGTTGCGCCTGCTTAGACCGCCGCCGATAGCGCTGCGCCGCTAAATCGCGGTCACGTCGCCGTATCCGGCTACAACGCTCTATGCAGGGCTTCCCCTGATAGCATCCGTCGCCCCGTGGCCCGTGTTGCTCAACTCGCTGCTCGTGAGTGAGCGTCGCGCACTTGGGGCATTTCTGCGGGTACGGCAGTGGGCGAGGCATCAGCAAATCGCGGAATATAACGCAATCGTAGCGCAATCGACTAGGCGCAGCTACAGTATGTGCCAATCTTCAAAATCAACCGTCATTGATAAATGCGGCCGCAATCGCTGAAACGGCGAGGATTCGTTGAGTAGTTGCAGTAGGAGGCAGGAATCCCGACCTCTCAAGCCTTGGTATTTCGTGCTGAATGGACCGTCCTGTAAAGCTTCGGACTAATAATGGTCTAATTCTGTGAATTGGCACATGCCGTCATTACGGCTTGCGAGTGTGACAATCTAATGTCGATAGTGCCTGAGACTCATCTGAGATTGACGCCTTCAGGAACCCTCCCATCGACCCACACCCCGCTGGAGTATGGACCCGAACAAGCCCCTGCTACCGTTCGACTTCGTCATTGATTGTAGCCGCATCACCCCCTGCAGCTACAACAACAAGAAAGCCAAAGGTCGATGGAAGCAGCACGTTGCCAGCACCGCCCGCGAAGCTTGGGCCGGTCGCTCACTGCTGCTCATGCCCGTCGATGCCACGTATACCTATTTCTTTCGCGGCCATGAGCTAGACGCCGACAACTTCGTCAAGCACACCCAAGATGCCATGACCCGCGTTATTTGGGACGACGACCGCCAGGTCCGCAGCGCTGCGCCCCGTATC
>JBCBWI010000095.1:0-5424 GCA_039817185.1 Cyanobacteria bacterium J06648_16
GGAGACCAAAGAGAAGTTGAGTGACGGAGATAGTTTCTAGACAATCAGGGCATTCAATGGTGCTTTTAGGTGGGTTACGCTCTAAGCGTTTAGTGAGATTAGCATAGTCAAATTCGTGATGACAATCGAGGTTTAGAGGGTTCGGGCAGGGTAGGAAGCGTTTTACTGTGAGTCCGGGGTAGCGGCTAAGGGTAAGTTCTAGGCCGTCGCGGAGGATGTCGAAAAAATTGTGGGGTATGGGGCCACGTACGGTGAGGTGGAGGTGGTCGGCGTTTGTGATTTCGTCGCGGAGGGTGCGAACAAGGGCAAGGTGCTTTTGGCTGCGATCTCGAAAGAGGACGCCAGTGCGCCAGTGAATGCCGCGTCGTTCGCCCTGTTCGATGGTGAAACGGTGCTGGCGAGCAATGAACCATGTGGGAATGCCAGGAAGAATTTCGCTGAGCTGCAATTTCATGGAAATTTCTTTGCAGTTTGTTTCTTGCTGCTTGGCGTCCCAACGTTGTTGATAGTCGGGTTGCTCAAAAGGAAGTCGTTCTACGACTAGGCTGATATCACGATTTTCCAGGGTGCGGTAAGAGAGGTCGAATCGTTCCATGAGGCGAAGGAAGAAGTCACGCAGACCGATAGAAAGATCTTGCCAGATTTGGTCCATGCACTGTCGAGTGAAGATGCCATTGTATTTGATAACTTCTTCCGCTTCTAGTACTTGGCTGATATATTCGGTGACCCATTGTGGTTTGAGGATGACAAGATCATTGACGTCGTTATCTTCTTGAAAAAACAGAATGTCTCCGAGTTCGTGAAGCCAGGTTGCTAGGACAGGCTTGCCATCTTGCGAAACGCCCGCTCTTTCCATGCTTGCAAAGAACGCTTGAGGGGTTGTCTGTTTTTCGGATCCTATTCGAATGCTGTTGGTAAAGTTTAACCATGTTGTAGGCCAACGCTCTCCCATGAGAGGTAGACATGCTGCGGCCTGAGTAATAGCTTGCTTTAGATCGGGAATCCCTTTTTCTGTTTTGTTGCTGACCTCGTAGAGAGCAACGATGTTTGGAAATTGCTTTTTGAGGTCAATGAAGGGAAGGTCGGCGTCTCGTTCATCAGCGTAGGTGGCGACGAGAATTATTGGAGATTCTGGGGCGTTGGCGCGAATGGTTTTGAGCCAGTAGACGAGTTTACCCTGCTCGAAGCCGAGACGAGCATTGAAAGCGAGGAGGAAGAGGGAGCGGTTGGTGAGGAAGAACTGGTGGGTGGCATGGTAAATTTCTTGACCGCCGAAGTCCCAGGCATTGAGCATCATTGTGACATCGGTTTTGGTGGGGTGAGGCAGTGGTAGAGTTGTGATTTCTATGCCGTGGGTAGTGGACTGTTGCGCTTGAAAGGGTTCGTCTTTGAGCGCTCTAATGAGAGAGGTTTTGCCGACGCCACCTTCTCCTACAATCAAGAGCTTAGAGAGCCACTGGTGTTCATTTTCGGTTTGTTGTTCTCTGAGGAAAGTTAATATTGCCTGAAGTCCTTGACCGCAGACTTCAGGAGGCGGTGATTCAAAGTGAAAATTTCGGTCGAGGGAAAGATCTCTCAGGTTCTGTAGCTGGCCCATTTCAGGTGGTAAAGCAGTCAGTTGATTTTGTTTGAGGGAAAGATCTCTCAGGTTCTGTAGCTGGCCCATTTCAGGTGGTAAAGCAGTCAGTTGATTTTGGTTGAGAGAAAGCTGTGCCAGGTTTTGTAGCTGGACTACTTCAAGAGGTAAAGCGATCAGTTGATTTTGGTTGAGAGAAAGCTGTGTCAGGTTCTGTAGCTGAACTACTTCAGATGGCAAAGTGGTCAGTTGGTTTTGGTCGAGAGAAAGTTGTGTTAGTTTCTGGAGTTTACCTATCTCAGGCGGTAGAATAGTCAGATAATTGCGGTCGAGGTAAAGCACAATCAGGTTCTGTAGCTGACCTATTTCAGGAGGTAAAGCAGTTAATAAATTATGTTCAAGGTAAAGCTGTGTCAGGTTCTGTAGCCAGCCTATTTCAGGAGGCAAAGCAGCCAGTTGATTGTGGTCTGGGGAAAGTACAGTTAGGTTCTGTAGTTGGCCTATTTCAGGAGGCAGTGTGGTTAGTTGATTGTGGTCGAGGGAAAGCCGCGTCAGGTTTTGCAGTTGGCCTATTTCAGGAGCCAGTGTGGTTAGTTGATTGTGGTTGAGGGAAAGCCGCGTCAGGTTTTGCAGTTGGCCTATTTCAGGAGGCAGTGTGGCTAAGCTCAAGTACGATAGGTCAAGGGAGCTATTACTTTTCTTCAATGCTTCTTTTATTCGTTGCTGTGCTCTGGTATATCCGGAGGATGACATAGAGAATTTTGCCGAGCTATGCGAATACTATGTCGGTTAGCATATCTCCACGTTTGTCATTCTTTCAAGAAACGCGTCTGATGCGTATTAACTATTACCCCAACTGCTGCTGCAAAATACGTAGAGATTCTAACCTCTGAGGGGCTTCAGCAAGGGCGGTCTTGACAATGACACGAAAGTCGCTAGGCAACCACGTAGTTTGACTAAGTATCGGTCTTTCTTTTCGGTCGCCGACTGGGCTTCGTCCTTTCGCTTCTTTTGCAGCGCGTTCGCTGCGGTTAGGGCTGTGAGCTCTGTTTGTGCTGCCCTCAGCTTCTGAGTAGGCTTTGTGGTGTGTTACCTACTCGTTCAGCTTTACGCCTGTGAGCCGTGTTTCTATTTATCGAACTTGCTCTACCATCTAATCTGCACCCACACAGGTTGACTTCATGCCGGTAGAAAAAGCTATCGCTTCTGACAGCAGTTTGCGCCCTACAAATCAGTGGCAGTCTCCCTCGCAAGAATTTCTATCCGTACTCCACGCACCTCAGCTCCCCTGGGTCAGCGACTCGCCTACCGGTAAATACCTCTTCCTTGCAGGTCCTGTTGTTTACCCGCCCCTGGCAAAACTCGCCGCCCCTATGCATAAGCTAGCAGGCATGCGCGTCAACCCTGCCAACAACGGCTACTACGGCAGCTATGGTGCAACCTCTCCTCGCATCGTCCGTGTTGCCGATGGCACAGAAATAGCACTCGACCTACCAGAAGCGGCAGCAGTCACAGGCGTACGATGGACGGCAGCAGGCGATCGCATCGCCATTATCGTGTCCCACCCAGACCACATCGGCCTGTGGATAGGCGACATAAACGGCACTCTCCAAAAGATCGAAGGCCTAGCCCTCAATCCGCTATTGAGCAACCCCGTAAGATGGCTCCCCGACCAAAGGCGTCTGCTTGTGTGCTGCATTCCCAAGCGTGGCTCAGCCCCGACACCGCCCGCCATCCCCACCGGCCCAGAAATCCTAGAAGGCTCCGGTGCTTCCGCCCGCTCCACCTACGAGTCCCGCAACCTGCTCGAAACCGCCCACGATGATGCGCTGTTTGAATACTATTCAACCTCCGAACTCGCGATTGTAGAACCAGTGATAGATCCGGCAGCCAGTGACGCTACGCAGGTGAAGGTAATCAGCTCACCCGCGCCCTATTTTTCTGCGTCATTTTCGCCGGATGGTGAGTACCTGCTGGTTAAGTGGTTGGTAAAGCCCTGGTCCCATCAGGTGGGATGGGGACGGTTTGCCGAGCAGGTGGAGGTATGGGACAAAAACTATGAAAAAGTGGCGGCGATCGCCTCTCTTCCCGTCGCCGAAAACGTCCCCGTCCATGGCGTCACCACCGGGCCACGCTCCATCGGCTGGCGTCCCACCGCGCCACACACACTCTTCTGGGTAGAGGCGTTAGATGGCGGTGACCCAAAGGCTGAAGTGCCGCATCGCGATCGCCTCATGCGCCTAACCGCCCCCTTCACCACTGAACCAGAAGAAATCTTCCGTGCCGAGCATCGCATCCTCTCTGGCGAAAATGCCTGGGGCGCAGAAGGCGGTCTGCTAATGCTCACACAGCGAGAGAGACTTCGCCGCTGGCAGTACGTCTGGCTGCTGGATGTCGATGCAGGCACCTCCCGCCTTTGGTTCGATCTCGACGAAGACGATAGCTATCAAGATCCAGGTGAGCCCTTACTTCGCCCACTGCCAAACGGATGCTGGGTGCTGCACCAAAAAGGTGACGCCGTTTACTTTACCGGGCAAGGCGATACAGATGAAGGCAGACGTCCCTTTCTAGATCTGCGCTCCTTGAACTCAGATAAATCAGAGCGTTTGTTCCGCTGTGATCCTGAACGCTTTGAAATGTTTATCGTGTTTGTAGAAGACGAGGAGCACTTTATCCTACGCTCAGAATCTGAGACAGAAGTGCCGAACTATTATTTAGCAACCTTGGGCGATGCCGTCGATGCGGCAGCAGGTGAAGCGACCCGGTCTCTAACACGCCGCCCGATTACGCAGTTTGCAGACCCAACCCCCCAACTCCGCCAAATCGAAAAGCGGATTGTCCGCTACGAGCGTGAAGACGGAGTGCCGCTGAGCTTTCACCTGCACCTGCCGCCAAATTATGAACCAGGCAAGGCTGTACCGACCGTGCTCTATGCCTATCCAGATGAGTTTTCTAGTGCAAAAACGGCTGGCCAGGTTCGTGGCTCAGCCCACCGCTTCATGCGACTATACGGACCCTCTCACCTCTACTTTTTGCTGCAGGGCTACGCCGTTTTAGACCAAACATCCATGCCAATGCTGGGTGATCCAGAGACCGCCTACGACACCTTCGTGCCTCAGCTAGTCGCCGATGCGGAGGCTGCGGTACGCAAGGCCGTAGAGATTGGCGTAGCAGATCCAAAGCGCGTAGGCGTAATTGGCCATAGCCACGGCGGGCTGATGGTGGCAAATCTCATGGCCCACACTCAGCTGTTCCGGGCGGGCGTTGCCCGTAGCGGTTCTTACAACAAAACCAATCAGCCGTTTGGTTTTCAGGCAGAGCGACGGTCTCTGTTTGAAGTCAGGGACGCGTATATTCAGCTATCGCCCATCTTCTTTGCCGACCAGATCAAGCAGCCCATCTTAATCATTCATGGAGATGCCGATGCAAATCCTGGCACACTTACGTTTCAGTCTGAAGTGTTTTTCGAGGCGGTGAGAGGTTCCGGCGGAACAACCCGGCTAGTGTTGCTCCCATTCGAAGATCATGGATATCGAGCAAAGGAGAGTATCGAGCACGTCATTTGGGAGCAACTTCGCTGGTTTGACACGTATTTGAAAGGGGACGTGGCATCATGAGACTTTAACCACGAAAAAGTCGCTCACCGCTAGAACGGGAGCGACTTTTCGTGAACTATTCAGAACCGCTAGCCTACGCTGCTAGCAACCTTTTCTTTTTGCACACCCGCTTCCGCGCTGTCCGCCTCAGAGGGTGGCACCACCTGCCAGAACTTCGGCAGATAAGTTTGCCAGTCTGCCAAAATACGCTTTGCCTTAGCACTACCCGTCCGGTCAGCATGCGCCTCAATC
>JBCBWI010000096.1:0-4814 GCA_039817185.1 Cyanobacteria bacterium J06648_16
TTTTGAACTGTGCGGTGTTTGCAGGGCTAGGTGTGATTGTGGGCCTGAATGTAAAGTCGCTGGAGAGTGTGGGGCTGTTTAATAATTTTTTGATTGTGCCGATGTCGTTTTTGGGGGGGACGTTTTTTGACCCGACGATGTTACCGGCTGGGTTGAAGCCGATTGTGTTTGCACTGCCGCTGACCTATACGACGATTGGATTGAGAGCGATCGCCTACAAGCCCTTTGCAGAATTCCCCTGGTACAGCATCCCAATTCTGCTGGGGTTTGCTATTGTCCTATCTATGATTGGTGCTCATCAGTTCTCTACCCAGCAGGACTAAGAATGATCACGATTAGGCAAGCATATTCTGACGACGCGGAAGTCTTAGCCCATGTAGCCGAGCGCACCTTTCGAGAGACTTTCGCAACGGAAGATAATCTCGCTGATATGGAGTTGTACTGTTTGGAGAACTTCGCTGCGGAGATTCAACGGAAGGAGATTCTGGAGCCTAACTGTGTCACGCTTTTGGCTGAGATGGAGGGCCGGGTAGTTGCTTTTGCTCAGGTTTTGTTGCGATCGCCTAAAGACTGTGTTGCTGCCGATCATCCTTCAGAACTTAATCGGTTGTATGTTGAAAAAGAGTGGCATGGCCGAGGGGTGGCACAGAAACTCATGTCTGAGATTTTATCCACAGCATCGGATGCTGGAGCGGATCATATATGGCTTGGGGTTTGGGAGCATAATCCTAGGGCGATCGCTTTCTATGGCAAGTATGGATTTAAAGTTGTGGGTGAGCACGTCTTTCAGTTCGGCAGCGATCCGCAACGGGATCTCGTGATGACGGCAAAGGTCAATAAAAATAGATAGCTGCGTACACTGAATTTAAATTGTCACGGACCTTACTCAATTGAGAGATTGTGATCTCGAAATTATAAGCGCGAAAGATGAAGAGAGTCACATTTCAGTGTACTGTGCCGACGGCTTGCTGAGCCTAAACTACGTAGATGCTACCTGGTATTTTATCGGTGGCTGAATCCGTTGTGACGGTACAGGCGTACTTTGGGATGTCAGCCTCTGACTTGAGTGCCTACACAGGCTGGGTATTCTAATGTGAGTTGGATGGATGATTCTTGAAGAGTAAGCTGTTATGCCACAACTGTTGCGAATGTTGTTGCTGGGTATTGGTGCAAGCTTGTGTTGTTTGCCCCCTGCCCTAGCGCAAACAGTTACCCCGACTTCGGGGTTTGGCGATGTGGGGACAGCGGTCGAAGGTACTAGCACCTATACAATTACTGGCGGTACCCAGCAGCTCAATACACTGTTTCATAGCTTTGAAGCGTTTTCACCGGCAGCAGCCAATGTGCTTTTTCAGCTTGATACTAGCCAAGCTAACGTAGAGTTTGTCATTGGCCGGGTAACAGGCAGTAATGACTCGTTCATTAATGGCCAATTAAAATTGACGGGCGGCAACCATCCAGACTTGTTGCTGATTAATCCTCACGGTATTACCTTTGGTGGCAACGCCAGTCTGTCATTGCCTGGTGCTTTTACCGCGACTACGGCTGAGCAGGTTGTATTCGCCGATGCTCTTGAGTTTAGCGCAACAGCGCCTGGCATAGTGCCTTTGCTGACCGTCAGTGCACCTGTCGGGCTACAAATGGGCCAATCTTCGGGGCAGCTATCGGTAACCGATGATGGGCACAATCTTACCCGCCGGGGGTTTACGCCTTTAAATTTAACAGCTGTACCGGCTGGATTAAGTGTGCAATCTGGTAATGCCTTAACGCTGGTGGGTCGCGATGTTGTTTTAAACGGTGGGCTGCTCTCTGCTAGTTCGGGCGACTTGAATTTAGCTGCGATTGATCAGGGACAATTTTCTATTGTGCCTGATCGCACAGGCTCTCATATTAGCCGCATCTCACCTGTGCAGCTAGGCCGCATACAGTTGCAAGCCGAGTCCTTGCTAAATATTAGTGGGCCTGCCGGGGGTGGAACAGTTACTTTGCAGGGAAAAGATATTAGCGTTACGGGCGGATCTGTTGTTGTTGACCAAAACTTTGGGCCTCAAGCGGGTGGGCGGCTGAGGGTATTTGCCGATGATCTTTTTGAGGTGAGTGGCTCGGCAGCTGTGGTGAGTCAGCTGAGGACACAAACGCTAGGAGTAGGGGTAGGCGGTTCTCTTGATGTTCAGGCGGCGAATATTCTGCTAGCCGACGGCGGAACTATTAGCTCAGATAACTATGGAACTTCTAGGGCGGGCAACATTACAGTCAACAGCGACCAAGCGCTGAAGGTAACGGGTGCTTTTGTTTTAGATCCCACCCAACTGAGTTCTGTTGCGACATCTACTTTTGGTATTGGAGATACAGGAAATATTGCGATAACCGCTCAAAATATTGCTATTGAGGCATCTGCTAGCATTACTTCTGTGACATTGGGGGCGGGCAATGGTGGACAGGTTGCTGTCACGGCGACGGAGGCGATCGCCCTTCATGGCGGCTCGCCATTTGCACCCAGCAGTATTGACTCTTTTACATTTGGGGATGGTAATGCAGGTAATGTTGTTGTTACATCTCCTCAGCTAACGGTACAGGAAGGCGCCGGTATTTTTTCGTCTACGTCTGCTGGGGGGAGTGGCGGCCGCTTAACAATCGATGTTGAGGAGGCGCTGGTGGTGACGGGTATTTCTGGACTAGGTAACGCGCCAAGCCAAACCCGAATTGCTTCTTCTGCGAGTTCACTGGGCGGGACGCCTTTACAAGCTATTTTGGGTCTGCCAGATGTTGCCAATGGCGATTCTGGTGATTTGTTGATTGCGGCAGGCACTCTGCAACTAACAGACGAAGCGATTCTGAGCACCTCTGCCGACGGCAAAGGGAGAACGGGCACTCTGACAATTGATGCAGACGCCTTATCGCTAGACAGGCAGGCGATAATTGAGTCGATTACAGCTTCTGGCAATGGCGGTACTATCGAGTTAATCTTGGCCGATTTATTGAATTTGAACAACCAAAGCATCATTGATGCCGAGTCTTCGGGCACTGGGGATGGTGGCAATATCATTATTCAATCGCCGGTTATTTTGGGTGTGGGCAACAGCGATATTGTTGCCAGCGCGGTGATGGGTGATGGTGGCAATATTTCTATCACGACTGAGGCGCTTTTGGGATTAGCGTTTCGCTCTCAGCTCACTGAGCAGAGTGATATTAATGCCAGCTCGCAGTTTGGCATTAACGGTACAGTTGAAATCAATGCTGTGGTGGTAGATCCGGGTGCCGCAGCGGCGACTTTGCCAACCACACCGGTTGACGCAGATAGCCAAGTCGCTGCGGAATGTTCTTCTTCTGGCAGTAATCAATTTATTGCTTCCGGACGAGGTGGCCTACCCGTGGCCCCGACGACGATTGAGGGAGTCAATACCCACCCGTGGCGCGATGTTCGTGATTTGTCAGCCAGTTACTCTGGCGAAGAGAGTGAATCTGTCAGGACTGCTATGCGCTCATATGAGAGAGATGATATAGAAGCGACGCTCAGTGATGTGGCTGTGAGTCGTGAGCCTGTGAGTCATATGCCTGTAGAAGCGGTGAGATGGCGCTTAGACGCTGAGGGCAACATAGAACTATGGGCTGACAGCACCGTTCCCGAGGTGAGGAGTGCCCAAGTGAATTGTTTAGCATCCGTCATGGCAGGCACCTAACAAATCAACACCTTCTTTATTTTCCACTCATAACAATGCAATGTAGACAGACGTGACAAAGTTTCACGCCACTGAGCGCAATGTTGATGCATCCTGCAACCCCCTAAGACGTTCTAACAAAGCCATTCTGAGAATTCAAAGGAGACACCCTTGACTGATATCAAGAGAGGTATAGTCTTGGAGTCGATTCATTCGATAACAGCATCGCCACTACATTAACTGGCTTTACTGGATAGCGTTCATGAAGGGTTGCCAGGATTGGACTGCTGCAAAGATGGTGCGATAGCCGAGGATGTTGGGATGGATGCCGTCTGGGCAGAGGCGATCGCACACCCACTCATCACCATGCTGCGTCCACTGCTCAAACAAGTCTAAATAAGGCACATTAGCCGACTCACACATCTGCCGAGTCACATCCCTGTAATGCTTTTGCTCTGCTTGCGAGAAGTGCAGAATATTGGCAAAGGGCATGGCGGCTTCGTTTACCGGGACCATGCCGACAAAGTAGACCGGGCAAAGGTCGCTAGCACGCTGCAACAGCTGGCGAACGGATTGGCCAAAGGTGGAGAGGTCTGTGACCGGGCGACCATTGGCACGGCCTGCACGGGCAGAATCGTTGACGCCGAAGGAAAATACCAGGACGTCGGGCTTGCGATGCCGCAGCTCACCGCGATCGCAAAACTCACGTTCAAATCGCCTGGCTATTTGCGTAACCCCATCGCCTCGAACACCCAGGTTGTACAAAATCGGCCCAGGATTCGCTGGATCCATCCATCCCAGTCGCAGCCGCTCTACCCAGCCGCCCGCTTCGCTATCGCCATATCCGTACACCAGGCTATCGCCGATGGCGATGACTTTTTTTGGATGGGTTGAAATGTTTTCGCTGAGCGTTTTTGGCGTAGTGACCCGTGATGAGCTTGGAAGCGTCGCCGTCATAGTTGCTGCGAAGAGAAGGGGTCAGTGTGTGAGTGCCTACCTGTAGAAATAACACGAACCCAGGTGGCTTTGCAAATCTTTACAACTCCGTCTAGGTTTAGTTTTATGAGCAGCAGGTATTGCTATATTTCCCGGCTGTAGCTGTCTGTTGTTACGCCAGATACTGAGAGACTTTTGCCGCTAGCGTATCGGTCCAGT
>JBCBWI010000097.1:0-4709 GCA_039817185.1 Cyanobacteria bacterium J06648_16
TGAAATAGCTCACCACTAGCCGAGTCGTTACCTTGGTCTGTGCCCATAACTTGCCAAACTTGTTCTGTCGTCTGTGCCAACGCCCCGTTTGCTGTCGAGCGATACCGTTGGTACGTTCTAGACGCTGCGTGTTCTCTTTGCCCACCACATGTCGCACTTCTGGTGGCAAAACCCGCTCATAACCTGCCCAATCGTCGGTAAACCACAGTTTAGCGTCGGTCTTTCCCTCAGTACTGGTGACAAGCTCTTTGAGAAATTCGTCGGTGTGTTTGCCGACACGAGCACTCATAATCAGGCCACTTTCACGCGCTATGCTGATGCCTATCCAGCAGTCTCCGACTTCTCGTTCTTCTGGCTGACAGTGCTTCTGTTGCTTGCTCCGGCTTTACGCTGAGGTTTCCTCAGCGCAGGCGGTGCGCTTTTTTTAACAAATGACCACATCTCATCAGCCACAATTTGCCTCGTATCGACCTCCTGAACCTCCTGATTATGAACTAGTTGCGCTTTTTGACTGGCGGCGTTGAGCAAGCTAACCACTGTTCCGTAGGCCCGTTTGCTGCTTCTTGCGACGCCACGCAGACTGCTACCCTCTGAGTGGCACTGGAGAATCGTCTCAACCTCTTCTGCCCTGACTTGACGGCGGTAGTAAAGCGTATTGAGCGTTTCTGTAAAGGTACGATCGCATTTAGGGCATTTGAACCGTTGACTACCTTTACTAGTGCGGTCATGCTTATGCGCTTTGGGATGGTCGCAATAGGGACATTCCATCGATTTCTGCCTAGGCCGCAACTAGACCTAACGACGTATCCCACGCTTGCTTGGTTCACGACCGATCTTTCGGATGCCCCATCTTCAATCAAATATTTGCGTTCGGCTTTGTTGCATTAAAGATCGAGGCTATACAAGGGTTTCAGGCTTTGAAGAAGCTAGATCTGATATTTTTTTGAATTTTCAATCGCTGAAACCCTTGATATGACTGGATTTATTTATGCAACAAAGCCTTTGCGTTCTCGCAACCTCTGGCCTCATGGTGGCCCTTTTTGGCCTGTGAGGAGGATAATCAGAGCTTTCAGAATGCGCCCGAGCGCATTCTGATCCACACAGCCGACCACCCCCTTCAAACCTTTTCGCAATCTACCAGCCTCCCTCATAAAACCGTTCGGGGGGTGGGGGGGAGCCTGGAGGAGGGGAGCGGGGAGAAAAGCCCCGCGCAGAATCTCCACCTCTTCACCTATGACCCCACACAACAACACAATTGCTCAGTTCGGCTATTTCTGTGCCTTGGCATAGCCCCGAGGGAACTTTGAATAAAGATTTGGTGCAATCCACCCGCACCCTCAGCTGGCATCTGGAAACAAACCTGACTCGGCTGAAGCAGTGGATGCATTGGAAAACCATACTGCAGGCCTGTAACTCATTGAAATGCTAAACTCCGCCCGCCTTCGTTCTAAGCCCATTAACACACTGCTGATTTGTGTGGGGCTTGTTTCGCTAGTCAGCTGTTCTACCAGCGAAGTCTCTACCCCCTCCCCTGATGCCGTTAGTGAGGCACCAGCCGAGGTGGTATCAGCTGATGCGCCAACCGAAGCGGTAGCTACTGGTGAGACAGCACCCACTCCACAGCCTGCCCCAGCCGTCAGCACTAGCAATCCTCAGCCAGAAAGTAAGACAGAGACTGTGTCTGACAGCGCCGTCAACTTAGAAGTCGGTATGCAGTATGACAACGCTCGGGCAATACTAATGCAGCAAGGCTGGGTTCCCGGAGAATCGCCAGAACCAGGCCCCTATGGTGTAGAACGGGAAGCGTACGATGCGGGTTTTACAGAGGTTGTCGCCTGTTCGGGGACTGGACTTGGCCCCTGCCGGTTTGAGTTTGGGCATGCGACTGAAAACAAGGTGCTGGCGGTGATTACAACCGGTGGTTCTCGGCTTGAAGTTGCAGAATGGTCATTTGAAACGCCTGTTGCGTCGACGCCAGCAACCCCGGCCAACACCGTTGCACAGCAGCCCCAGATTCCTTTGCAGTTTCAGGGCGAGTGGGATGCTTCCCTAGAAGGCTGTGCGGCCCCATACAGCGATGGACGGCTCACGATTACATCAAATCGCCTTGAGTTCTGGGAGTCATCTGGGCCAGTTCAGAGCGTTGTGATGCAGGGCGATCGCCAAATGACGGTGACGACTGAACTCTCTAGTGAGGGCAGCACTTTTACCGATACGAAGACTTTTGATCTCTCTGATGATGGTTCAGTGCTAACGATGCCAGAGACCGGCTCGGTTCGGTATCGTTGCCCGTAGCATTGGCTGCGCGGGAGTGAGATCGCACCTCTTAGAGACTTTCTCGTGGCGGGAGTCTGGCTCCCTCACGTTAGGAGGAAATCCCTGCGCAGCACCCCCAACATCAAACCATTTCCTCGATATTTACCATCAATTTCCGCCATCCTCAACCCATAGCTCTCCCTGTAAAATGGCGATCGCTAACCCCGTATTTCGCCCTATGCAGCTCATCGGCATGCTGGACTCTCCCTATGTGCGGCGAGTCGCCATCTCCCTCAAACGCCTCAACATTCCTTTCGAGCATCAATCCGTCTCTGTCTTTCGCCAGGTTGAAGACTTCAGTCAGATCAACCCCTTGATCCGTGCCCCCAGCCTCGTCTGCGATGACGGTACTGTGTTAGCCGACTCCACCCTGATTTTGGAATACGTCGAACAGCTTGCCGGCCCCGACCAAAGCCTGATGCCGTCGGCGCTGGGCGACTACTGACAGGCACTGTGCCTGATTGGCCTGGCCCTTAACGCCTGTGATAAAACCGTTCACTGCCAGTACGAGCGCAACCGCCCGACTGAAAAACAGCACGCGCCCTGGTTTGACCGGGTCAGCGGCCAGCTCAATACCGCCTACGCACTGCTCGAGAAAGAAATTGCCGACCGTCCAATGTGGCTGATAGCCGATCAAATGATGCAGCCCGACATCACTGTGGCAGTTGCTTGGCGGTTTACCCAGTATTATTTGCCCGACGTAGTGGAGGCAGGCAAGTACACCAACCTGGCCACCTTTTCAGAAAGGGCCGAGCAGCAGCCCGAGTTTGTTGCCACACCGCTGGAGTAGCGGTTTTCGCAAGTCCACAGTTTCTGTAGAAGCGCGTAAAAGTTGTGTCAAGCGTTTGCCGAGCACGGGCGTGATGCTGGGGATTTTGGCTAGAGTCGGCTCAGGCAGATGATAGCAATCAGCGATGTATTCTCTACAGGCAAGACGGCGCCAGGGCAAGCAGCGGACGGCGCAGATCATTATTGGACTGGCCGGGGTTGCGATCGCAACCCTCACCACTTGGGTCGTCCTCTTTGCCACCGGTACCGTCACTCTCGGCGGCGTCCCCTACTCGGTGCTGATGAAGTTCTGGCAGGATGCCGAAGCCCGCGATGCCTACTTCTCTGGAGATAGCCGTGAACTGCACGACCGGTTGGGACGGCTCGGCATTGAGTACGAAATTAAGGAATACTATCGCGATCGCATCAGCGACCCGGTCGAACTCGACCAGCACATTCACCAGATTCTTTACGACCGCACCCGCTACATCGGCGAAAACTACACCGTCAAAGGCGGCAAGCTAGTCCTCAAAACCGGACATTCCGGTGAGATTGAGTCCTGCCCCAACTGCTAACTTGGGCCTGAGTCAGTTGCCTGTCCGCAGGGATACTCGCTGTGGATTACCCACTGCTGCTTGAAAATTAGCAGGGTCAGCTTATCGGCGGTAAACGCCGCCTGGTAGGACCGCTGCTCAAACTCGGGCCAAGCCTGGCGAAAGGCGCTGCGGGTCAGGTCACGAAAGGCAACGGTCATGTGGGGACAAAAGGGGCGGTCAGGGTCGCTTGCATGAATGCCGAGCTGCTCGGCCAGGTGGCTCGACAGGTCGGCTTTGAGTCGATCCAGCGCGGGCGTTTTCACCACGTCGATGTAAATAACGCGGGGCGGAAACGCGCCAAATCCCTGCAGTTGCACCGAAAATGGCGGCTGCTCATCGGCAAAGGCGGCCACCGCCTGCAACAGACGGTCTATCTCTGCCAGCGGCCAGCGAAACGGCGGCTGCAGCGTCACGTGGGGCGGCGAGTTAAACGCCTTACGGCTGTTGAACCGGTCAGCAAAGACCTGTCGCACAGCGTTGGCCTCAGATTGAATCACCTGCGGCGGCACCAGCGCGATGAAGAATCGCTGCCATCTGACTCCAGCCGCGTTGACGCGTTCCATTGGCTTCCTTGCTTCGTATATCGTCTGACAATGGTTCACCTACAAACAACCTTCTTGATGTCGATCAATACAGGAGTACCAAAAAAATAAAAATATCATAAACTTATGAGTTCTATTTTTCTACATCCGTATAGCTTTGATAAAGTTTCCGTGTTATTACGTAGCTCATGATTAATATGAGGTTAACTTCCGTGGTTCTGTGACAGCGTAGCTACAGCATCCAGTGGGCTAGGAAAGAATCCTATCAAAACGATTGACACCCATGCATCGGCTGGATTCATAGTTTCTTTGTCGCTTCTATTTATGCCAGGCGCTGATGCCTGAACTTCAACGGATTAGACGCTCACGTCGCGTCGCCATTTTCTTGAACCGGCTTATGGGTGAACCGACTTAGGAATGAGGATAGTATAAGCTCCAAGAACTGGGTGATTCGATAGACTATGGATGTTGTAGTCGAATCAGAGTA
>JBCBWI010000098.1:0-4677 GCA_039817185.1 Cyanobacteria bacterium J06648_16
CATGATATCAGCCCCCACGCCGCCCAACGCGGTGACCGCTTCGCCTGCGCCGGAATCCTACCCTACTTACAAAGCCCGCCTCCATCCCTGGTGTATCGTCCGTCTACTACCCAAGTGCCAGCGTATTGTTGTGGGACGCTTTCGCAAACGCAACGATGCCGAGGACCATCGGCGCACGTTGAGGCAGCTGATGCCCCAGGCACAGTTCATTGTTTTATTTGATGCTCCTAAAATAGCAAAGGCAACCTCAGAGCCGGTTAGAGACTAACGGGATTGGTGAAGTCGCTAGTGCTGGTGAGGCGGTAGGGTCGCTGCGCTCGGTGGGGGCGCTACGCTGGTGAAGCGGTAGTGTGGGTAACCGATGTTATAAGTTGTTGCGTATCCATTCTCTCAGCGCTCTATCAGCCCTCATCTCGCTGGTCCGCGCTGTGGTCAAGAACTCATATAACTTTGTTTTTGGCACCTGTGGAAACGTCGGGCTGCATTCTACTGCTTGGTAACTGGAACCCTGCAGCTGGTAAATCTGCCAAATTTCGCCATTGTAGCGCCAGAACTCGGGCACACCCATCGTCGCGTAAAGCCGCAACTTGTCAATATTCGTGTGGGTAATGTCCACCTCAACAATCAGGTCGGGGGGTGGGTCTTTCTCTAAATCCACATCTCGCCCGGCTACTAGCGGCTGATTTTGGATGTAGTAAGCTGCGTCCGGTTCTCCGGAGCGGTCCAGCGTTGCTTTATCGAGCGTAGTTGAGCCCATTGTCTTCGTTTCCATGCCCAGCTCTGAGGCCAAGATGTAGATAAACCGCCCAATCAGCCAAGCCGAAAACTCGTGAATCTCAAGCGGCATCGTGATCTCTAGGGTTCCTTCAGCGTAGGTCAGGCGTGTATTGCGGTCGGGGCTGAGGGACTGGCGCACGGAGAGGAAGCCCTGCCAGGTCAGCGATCGCAAGACCACCCGCTGCTCACCAATGGGCTTTGGCACAGGTTGCTTTACCAAGGGAGCGGTACTCACCATAACGGATGCCTATCAGGAATTAAATTGCAGGATTAGCCCTATTTTAGACGGCGGTGCAAACAGGACGCAGGCGGCTATTGCGTTAGCCCCAAAGACAGTTCTCTAAAAAGGCAGTTCTCTGATGCTAGGCATGCTTATTCGTCGCAAGTTCGGAATGCACTTGATTGGGCTTTACCTACTGTGGCCTCATTCAAGCTGAGATGAGGACTACTGCCGCGATGCCTGCGCCCGTTTCAGGACCGCATTCTCGTCTAACGGGCTGGACGGATGATGGGACAAGCACAGCGGCGTCAGCAGCTTGACCGGCGGCGTCAGCGACTCTGACACGGCGTAAAACTGTCCCCGACCCAGCTTGGCAATGTCAAACCCGTCGCCGCCCCGCTGCCGTAGCTGGTCCCTTACTACCTCAATTGCTGAGGGCGAGTTTGCCCGCCCGTAGAACTGTGTGGAACAGTTGGCAACCACGTTGTGGTCAATGCTCTTGGGGGCCTGGGTGGCAAAAATCAGGCCCAGGCCGTACTTTCTGGCCTGGGCGGCCAGTCGGTTGAGGCTCGACTTGCAGGCAGTGGTTTGCAATGAAGGCAAGAAGTCTTTGGCCTCGTCAATTACCAACAGTCCCCGTAGGGGTACGCCTGCCGGTGCGGGATTTTTCTTGATCCAGGTAAACAGGGTCATGGCGAGCTGATTGAGGAATTGCTGCTGTTGGGGCAGTCCGGGCAGGCCAATAAAGTTGAGGATCGAGATGCGGGTTTTGTGCGCCTCCAGGCCAAAGAGCATCGCTGGGTCCAGAGCTGCCCCCCGCTGACGCAATAGCGGATTGTTTGCAATGGCGGCATTGAGTAAATCAGCCATGTCTTGGGCCCGCTTTTGGGCTTTGCTGATGCTGCCGGAAGCTGCTTCTGGGAGTTCTCTCAAGTACTCGGCAAAATACTCCAGATCACCGCCGCCCGAGTGGGCGAAGTGATCCAGGGCGCTACGCAGCAGCCCTCGGTTGATCTGATCGCTTTTACCTTTGCCCGCTGCCACAATGTCCTGCAGGCTGTCGCGGGCCATGTCTACTGCCTGGCTCAGCTCGTCGGCGTTGGTAATCAGAGCGGCAAAATCGGGCAGCGGCTTTAGGTTGACCGGGTTGCCCGCTTCGCGTCCCGGCGTCCAGACGGTGACGTTTACATTCTGGTGGTAGCGCTGGGCTTTCTCGCGGTCGGTGTCGGTCCACACCTCCGGCACGGTGGGCCAGGGGTCCCCCATTCTCGCCAGGTCGTTCGCGCCATCTATCACGATAGAGGGAATATCCCGTAGGGCAGCTTCTTCGATTAGGCGGCGAACAAGAACGGTCTTGCCCGCGCCGCTGCCCGCGAGAATGACGGTGTGCTTAGTCAAGGCCTCAAGTGGGATAGAAACAGGATGAGTCCGGCGGGGAAAGCGATGGCCGAGGGGTAGGTGATTCGGAGGAATGGACGGGGGCAGCTCGTTGGGACTGGGGGCGTGAGGATGCGCGGTGGGGGGGCGCATGGCCGTGTGTCCGTCCAGGAGAGGTTCAGGCTGGATGGGGGCTTGGTCGAGGGTGATTTGTTCGTAGTCTGCTGGGGTGGGCTGCTGCTGGGGTGGGCGGTTTTGCTGGGTGGCTATAGGGTTTACGGAGACAACATTGGCTGGGGGCGTTAACTGAGCGGCAGCGTCGAAGAATCCGGCGACGGCGGCCTGAAGCGAGGGAAGCTGGGAGGCGGGGCGCTGCTGCTGTAGCCAGCGGTCGAAGTCGGGCAGGTTTTGTAGCTTGAGCTGATGTAGCGCGCCAATGGTGCGGAGTTCGTCTTGAGAGGGGTAAATCAGCAGCCCTCCGGCCTTGGTAAAGCGGTCGGTGAGCTTTTGGGTAGCGGCTCCGCCAGGGGGTGGGCTCTGGCGAAACAGCACCAGACGGCGGAAGCTGAGGGCCCGGTCGATCCCAGCGGTGGCAATGGCGGCCTTAAGGCGAGCGCTGTAGGCGGCATGGTGCGATCTCAACAGCCCCCGCAAACACAAATGCCGCTCCCGGTCGCCCTCTTCTCGATAGATCAGCCGGACTCGCGCATGCAGCTGCGGATACCGCTTGCCGCCCGGAAAACTGGCATCGACCGCTGGATCGACCGCGTCGGAGGTGGGATTTTCCTGCACCAAACAGTAGGCGACCGTCTGCAGCCACTGTCCCAAAATATCGTCCTCGTGAATCTCTTCGCAGGCCGTCAGCACGTCTACCCGCTGCTGCGCACTACGGAAGGCCTGATCAACCGGGGTCAGATCGGACGTGCTGACCGCAGCAGTCGCAATCTCATCAAAGGCCATCAGCTCCGTAATCTTTTGCACACTCACACAGCTTTGTCGGTGCTGGTCACAGCGCTGCAAAATCTGTCTGGGCAACTTGCCGCGTCTGGCCGCGTCCTCAAAAAAGCTAGGCGCAAACGGCCAGGTGGGGGAGGGTGGGTCAAACTTGTGTGCTTGATACGCTGCCCGCAGCCGGGGCGCAATCAGCTGCGCCGCAATATCTCGCTGTACCACCTCAGTTAGCACCATCGGCTTTTGAAAGCGATCGCCGAAGGATTTCACCACCTCGCGGGTCAGTACTTGCCAGGTCACATCCAGACAAGAGACGACCGTTTGTGTTCTCGCCGTCTTGTCACGCAGCGCCATCAGTCCACCGCCGATGCCCTCGATAATCTGTCGGGAGGTCTGCTGTTCTTCGGAGGTGTCGCCCGCTAGCATTCGGGTTGCATAGTGATGCTGCGCAACAATAGAGTCAAGCTGGTCCAAGGCCAAGATCCACGGAGACTGTAGGCTCATCAGCCATGACAATCCTTCCACAATTTCGACCAAGTTCTCCTTACAGGCCGACTTAAATCGAAAGGCTTGTTTGTCGTCGGCGTCAATTTCCAGCCCGCTCAGCCAGGAATAGCCCGTATCGGAGAGCGAAAAATCTTCTGAATTTAGCAACACGATGGCTCGGATCACGTCCTGGAACCGGGCCACTTCTTTCGGATACTGTTTGTTCAACGCGGTCAAAATCGCCGCGAGCCCTTTCTTGAGACGGTCGATGTCCAGGTGGGCCATCTGCTTAGCCGTGACCGTCTTGTATTTAGTTTGATTGATCAGGGATTGAATCAGTCGGCGCAGCTGAAACTGAGGGGTTCCATCTTCGTCATCTTCTCGGAGTGAGCTGATGTAGCCCTGTAAAACGGTCTCCCAAAAGTCTCGAACGTCGGTCATATCGACCAGGATGAAGCCAATACCCCGCTGAATGGCCTGTTGCCGAATCGCGCATAGCAGATGGGTTTTACCCGCGCCGGGTGGCCCCAATACAACCTGGCCTAGGGGTGAATTCCGGGTGTTGGCCTGCTGCAGCTGCTGCGCTGCGGCTATCAGCTTTGCCCGCTCTCGCTGGTGCAGATCGCTGACGTCGTAGTCTGGGGCTTTCCAGACACTGTTGATGTGAGTCGTCCAGTTGAAGTCAACAGCCTGCAGTGCGTTGATAATCCGATCAGCCATGATTCAAAAAGCGTCGAGGGCGTCAGTTGGCGAAAGGTCGGTCGAAATCAAGCCGAAATTAAAATGGGTTAAGTACCTAAGTTTTGCCCAAATTAACGTCAACATGCTCTGATTTGAGCAGTTGAGATAGGCCATGTATCCAAGGT
>JBCBWI010000099.1:0-4584 GCA_039817185.1 Cyanobacteria bacterium J06648_16
AGATGCGTCTCTTTGCGGTCAGACCGGTGCAGATTGCCCAGGTAAGGGTTGAGCCCCTCGACCAGAATCATGCTCAAAACGTTGTTGTGTAGCAGCGTGTAACCAAAGCTCAGCAGCGCATTGGCAGCATCCTTAGGCGGGCGACGGCTACGCTGGCTAAACTGGAATTCGGTGACGGTGACCAGCTGCCCTAAAGCTGGAAAGTACCGGGCTGCGGCCACGCCCTCATAGCCGCGCAGCTGATCGAGATTGTCAACCCGCTCTAGCGATTGCAGGTCTGTATTGATGCCGGAAATGGCCCCTTTCACCAGCGCCAGCTTCCGCTTGCGATTCAGCCGTAGCAATAGCTGCCGCGAATTCTCGAGCTTGCCCCGCAGCAGGCACCGCGCCATTTGCTTTTGAAAGGCTCTATCCTGCCAACGGGCAAACTGGGCGATTTCTGCTGTCAGGTCTTCACGGGTCGCACTCCACAGGTGCCCCTTGTACTGTCCCGTTTGGGACAAGAACACCACAGGAATATCCGTTTGCAGACAGGTGGCGATAACCGGCGTGGTCAGGTGAACATTGCCGAACACCAGCATGCGGCTGATATCGCGAATGGGTAACTCTAGTGCGGTCTGCTCAGGTCGGTAAAACGAGAACTGGCCCTTTTGTTTGGTAACTTTGCCGCCCTGATGGGTGAGATAAATCGTAGACATTGGGGTCTCCTAAACGCAGATAGCGAGTCCGGACGCCCCTGATTGCTTTGATTATGGGCCGATGAGCCGCCGCCAATACGACCGTAAACTTCGGGAATCTTAGCTGATTATTTAGATTTATCGGCCTGGTAGAACGACTGACGAACAGGTGTATGCTGGGCTTAGCGTCCCCCGAGGGGGAAAGGCGGAAGGCAGAAGGTAGAAGGTAGAAGGCAGAAGGAGCAGGTATGGCACGTGTGCGATCGCAACCCTCAAAACCACAGGCCCCTAAATCCCGAGCGGTTAAACCGCAAACGACACGGTCTGAAGCGGCCAAGCCCAGGCCGTCAAAGTCTCAGCCTGCGAAGACAACCCTCAACCTCTCGGCTAAGGCCTTGTGGCCCAAGACGACTGAGCTGGTGAGCCTTGACTTTGTTGTCCGCCCAACGTCTGACGGTAACCTGTACCCCCAGTACACGATTGGCCTGCATGCCTGGTTTCTTGACCAGATGCGCCAGCTCGACCCTGACCTGTCGGCCTACCTGCACGATGGCGAATCCGAAAAGCCCTTTAGCTTGACTGGGCTGAGTGGTCAGTTTGTTAGCCATAGCCAATCGCTACAGCTACAACCGGGGGCCACCTACCACTGGCGCGTTAGCGGCTTTTCTAAACGGGTGGTGCAGGGGCTGGCCAGCTGGCTTCGGCAGCTGCCGGAGGCGATCGACCTCAAGAACGCGCCGCTGGCCATCGATTCTGTTCAATTCGCCCAGCCGCCCACCACCTACAGCAAACTGCTGCGCCAGCATAAAGAGACCACCGGCAGCGTTAGCCTCAGCTTCGTCAGCCCCACCAGCTTTCGCCGCAAGGGGCATCACCTGCCCCTGCCCTGGCCTACTAACGTCTTTCACAGCTACCTGCGCCGCTGGAATCACTTTGCCAGTAAGCCGGTCGATCAAGCGGAGTTTCTCGACTGGGTCGATACCTACACCATCGTTCAGCGCCACAAGATTGAGTCGGTTAAGGTGGCGGCGGGCAAACGGGGTTCGGTGACGGGCTTTACCGGCGCGGTGACCTACGGACTAGACCGCAAGGCCTACATGCAACCTGACTTTCGTGCCCTGTTTTACGCGCTGACCGAGCTGGCCCCCTACTGCGGGACGGGGCACAAGACCACCTTTGGCCTGGGGGAGACCCGGCTGGGTTGGCACCTGGCCGAAGGCGCTCCCCAACTGCCAACGCAACAGCAGCTGCTGGCCGAGCGCATGGCTGAACTCACTGAGCTGTTTGTCTCTCAGAAAAAACGACAGGGTAAGGACCGAGCCCAAAATACCGCTGAGACCTGGGCGACGATTTTGGCACGGCGGGAACAGGGGGATGGATTAGGTGACATTGCAACCGACCTGGACTTGCCCTACGAAACCGCCAAAACGTATTCCAAGCTAGCGCGACGGGCGTTAAAAGATGAGGGGGAGTGAGGGAGAGGGGGAGAGGGGAAGTGAGGAAGAGGGGGAGAACGGCTATCCGCGAATGACAACAATCTGGCGACCGTTTGGAGTGGCTGCCGTCTCGGTTATGGTTCTCTCTTCGATCGGGAGCAGGCCGGTGCGACGGCCAAAGATAACCAGCCAGCCAGTGTTGAGATTAAGCCCCGACAAATAGCGATCGATCTGCTCAAGACCTTTCTCTAGCGGATCAGGGCGCTGGTCTCGCCACACCTTAAGCTCAATTGCCAACGTTACCTCACCGTAGCGCAGGCACAGGTCCATCCGTCCGCTGCCGATAGCGTACTCTCTGGTCAAGGTTCCACCCCCATTCACCACCCGATGTAAAAAGGCCATCATCACCAGATGCGGTGCGATTTCGCTATACGGAGCGCTCTTGAGCAGCGGTTCGCCATGCTGTTGCCAGAAAGAGAGAAAGGCTTGTAGAAGTTTTTCAGAGTTCAGCGCTCCGGCAGGGGTGAGCCAGCTCGGAGAGATCTGCGGAAGCGACGCTTGCGGAGCCTGACTCAGGACGTGGGGTAGCACTTCTTGATAGATTGGATTTGCAATCACGAGCCCCCCTTGCTTGCCCATTCGACACAGGCCCAGATCAACCAAAAACTCCAGGTCTTCATTCGGGACTGTTCCCAGCTTTTCCCCTGCCAGCATGGGCTCGATGATGGCACGTACGCGGGGCTCTCTCAGGCGCTCAGCCAGGCTGTCCAAATGAGTATCTCGCCGCTGAATTAAGGTTTCCTTGGCCTGCTCGAAATGTTCAACTTCAACCGGCTGAGTCGGGTCGATGACAATTTCTTCAACAATTTCTTTAGCCAGGGCATTGACCAGCCAAGGCTGCCCCTGGCTGAGTTCAAAGGCGCGCTCAACAGCGGTGGTGGTGAAGACCTGCCCCGTATCCTGGGTGTGCAGGGCATAGAGTTGGGCAACTTCAGCCGCATTAAAGTCTCGCAGGGTCAACGACTGGACTTTGATATTGAAAGGACTGGCGGTATTCAGCCGGTCACTGCCGCCTGAGGCCACCTTATAGTCGCGTACATCGCGCAGCCCAATGAGTGCCAGCGAATAAGGAAACCCCTCGGGCCTTACAGGGTAGCCGTCTCGCAGCTGCCGCAGCACTGAAACGAGTACTTCGTTTTGCAACGAGTCAATTTCGTCAATAAAAACGACCAGTGGGCGAGTGGAATTCTGCGTCCAGGCTTCCAGGGCAAGCCTGATCTGCTGCCCTGGCGGCGCTTCGGGCCAGGGTGGCGGCTGCAAATCGGCGGGCAGGCGAAATCTGGCGGCGCTGCGCCACGCACTCAAGATCGCTAACTCAGCCGCCGCCGTATCTTGCGGAAAGGCCGATCCCACTTCCACTGAGAGCATCACCGCCGTGTATCGTCCGGTGGCGGTAAGCTGCCTGCCCAGGGCAATCATGGCAGTGGACTTGCCCGTTTGCCGAGGCGCATGGAGGACAAAGTACCCCTGCTGGTCAATAATGCGCTCGACAGTTGGCAAGCGCTCAACCGGTGGCAGCATGTAATGAATATCGGCCTTACAGGGGCCTGCAGTGTTAAACCAGCGGGTCATAGCGCTACAGCGGTTAGGACGGGTTAATTATGGCAGAAGGGGGTGTTAAAGGCAGAGGGCAGAAGGCAGAGGGCAGAAGGTTTTTGAGTTGGACAATGTCAGGTCCAAAATTTCATCCTTCTGCCTTCATCCTTCTGCCTTTAACCAATTCGTTTGGTCAAAATCGCCATGACTTCGTTAGGCCTGCCGGTCGAGATCGGCTGGCTCCAGTCGTTGGGTTCGGCGTAGTGCAGCTTGTGCAGGTGTTTGATGGTGGCGCGGACGGCGCTGAGGCTGCCAAAAATTAGGTGCCGCACGGTCTCTTGTGGGGGTGAGTCAGGCAGCGTTGTAGAGGGATGAGCAGGCTGAGCTGTGGACGCTGCCGCGCCCGGTTGAGGGTCAATAAACATGGGTTCTGGTCTCCAGATAGGGTAGGAAACCGCTGCGGGGTAGACCTGTAGCCGCACAGCATGCCGTGCCACCTACCGCCGCCCGCACAGCGGCCTAACCAGAACACATCTGCCCCAGCAAGCCCTTGACTAGTGCAAATCGGGTTGAGCTGGGGCATAATCGACCCTAGCTCTCGGGATTGCCTGAGAATCTCGGGAGTTAGCCGTCGGTACGGTGTTGGTAGCACCTACCGATGGCGCTTCAGCAGATGAGTTCTGTTGTACGGTCACGAAGGATCACAACCGTTGGATTGACGATAGGGCGATTTTTAGCTGACGTCAAGGGAGGGGGTAAAGGCAGAAGGGGGGTGTAAAGGCAGAAGGATGAAGGCAAAAGGCAGAAGGCAGAGGGCAGAAGAGGGATGAGCAGGCTGAGCTGTGGACGCTGCCGCGCCCGGTTGAGGGTCAATA
>JBCBWI010000009.1:0-122489 GCA_039817185.1 Cyanobacteria bacterium J06648_16
TTTCTTTTTGGTTACGCCCTTTTTCCCCTTTTCTGGCTCCTACGGCAACCCTGACATATAAAGGTGCAAGATCTGAGTTTTCCTACTTATGGAGAAGAGCAGGTCGGAGAGTATTAACGATGGCCTACAGAGACTTCACAGATAATAGGAAGGCTGTCTTCGCTCAGTGTTTCTGTCCAAGAAACAACATGAGACATTGTGGCCTCAATCACCATTTAGACAACGCCATTGATGATTATGACGACACCAGTATTCAGGATTGTAACTGACGTAGTAACGCACGCCTAGCTTGGCATAAAGTGCCAGTTCTTTACATACTCTCTACGCAGGCGAATTGCCATCGTAGAGGCGTTCTGATTTTGGGGTTTGGGTTTTGTGATTATTGTTTGTGCAGCGCTGGTGCAAAACCCGATGAATCTGGGGGGGCTTTGCCGTACCTGCGAGGTGATGGGGGTACAAGAACTGGTGATACCGGATCTAGCACTGACGCAAAGCTGGGAGTTTCGTAAGCTGGCCGCGTCGGGACAGCGGTGGCAGCCGCTGAGCGAGTGCAGACCGGAGCAGGTGGTGGACTGGCTAGGGCAACAGACAGACTACCGACGGTTGGCGCTGACGGTGACCGGGGCACAGCAGCTGACAGATTACGGATTCCACAAGAAGACGGTGCTGGTTCTGGGACAAGAGCTAACCGGGGTGCCGAAGGACGTGTTGGCGGCGTGCGAAGATGCGATCGCAATCCCCCAATACGGCCAGGTCGAATCACTCAACGTGCATACCGCTGCAGCGATCGCCCTGTACGAATATCGACGTCAGTATCCGCTATGAGCAGCAGCTACTCTAGTGGAATATCTGCCGTCATCGAGTCCTCTTTGACCGGGTCAATAGTCGGCTCCGGCGCACCCAGGTCTAATTCGCCCTGCATCTCGACCGGAGCATCAGGCTCTAGCGGATTTTTGTAGATGCGGCGAATCGGTAAGTTGGCGATCAGCGCCGTAACCCGCTGATCGGACTCCAATGAAAACTCTAGGGTTTCGTCGTCAATTTCAACGTAGCGGGAAACTACCTTGAGAATCTCCTGACGCATCTTTTCCAGCGTGCGCGGATCGAGATCGGAGCGATCGTGGGCCAGCACCAACTGTAGCCGCTTCTTTACCGTGTCGCGGCTGGTATCACGGTTACCAAATAACTTGTCGATGAGTTCACTAATCATCGGAATGTTCTAACCCTATTCACAAACCCTACCCCGCTCAAGCCCACTATCCACCAAATAATCGCTTCAGTCGGGTCAAAAATCCGTCTGTCTGCACGCTCAGGTCCATCAAAGGCACTTTTTCGCCCTGCAGCCGCCGGGCCACATTGGAGAAGGCGATGCCCGCACTAGAGAGCTTTTCCTCTAGGATTAGCGGTTCACCCTTGTTGGTAGAAACCACAACCTGCTCATCGTCGGGAATCACCCCCAGTAGCGGCACCGCAAGAATATCCTGCACGTCTTTTACCGACATCATTTGCCCCGCTTCGACCATCGCTGGCTTGAGCCGATTAATAATCAGACGCATCGCCTTAACATCATTGGCTTCTAACAAGCCAATCACCCGGTCTGCATCCCGCACAGCAGAGATTTCAGGCGTCGTGACAATGATCGCCTCACGAGCGGCGGCGATGGCATTACGAAAGCCCATCTCAATTCCTGCCGGGCTGTCGATTAGAACAAAGTTGTATGCCTTGCTCAGGGCCTGAATCAACTTCTTCATCTGCTGGGGCGTAATCGCCTCTTTAGAGCGGTTTTGGGCCGCTGGCAGCAGGGCTAAGTTGGGCTGGCGCTTGTCCTTAACCAGCGCCTGATCGAGCCTGCATTCACCACCCAGCACGTCGAGTGCAGTGTAGACAATTCGATTTTCGAGCCCCAATAGCAAATCGAGGTTGCGCAAACCAAAATCGGCGTCAATCACGACAACGCGCTTACCGGCCTTGGCTAAGGCCATGCCAAGGTTAGCGGTACAGGTGGTCTTACCCACCCCTCCCTTGCCCGAAGTAACTACAATAATGCGGTTCATAATAAATAGGCGGACAAACGCTATCAAATATAAGTGCCTGTAGGTAAGTGCGCGGGTCCGGTAAACAATCGACTACCCACCGTACTTACCCACAAGCCGGGAACTAGTGAGCCATAATCTCACGTTGCGGGCACATTCAGATCGCTTGGAGCTAATTCCGTCAGGGCAAATTCAGATGCGATCGCAATGCGAATTCCCTCCGAACCGACGTAGGCCACCTCTGGCTGATATTGCTCCGGCAGCTTCTCGGGCGCGCGCGCGACCCGGTCCCCAATCCGTAGCTGGGTGGGCTGCATCTGCAGGGCCATAATCCGGCAACTTTCGTTACCCCCCGAACCGGCATGAGCCACGCCTCGCAGCCGTCCCCAGATAAAGATATCGCCCTCAGCAACCACGCTGCTGCCGGGATTGACATCTCCGATAATAATGATCGTCCCCGAATGGCGGACCTCCCCCCCCGAGCGTAAGGTCGTCTGCAGATACAGAGGCTCTTCCATCGCCTTGCCACCATTGCTGTCCTCATCGCCCAGCAACGCCAGCTGAGTCTGCTGCTCAACCGAGTAGCCCGCCGTCGCGGCCGCAACCGCCGTCTGACGCCGCTTGGTATAAATGCGCTTGATGCGCAGGTCAGACTCGCCCAGCATCTCGTCTAGGGCCTGAATCTGACGACCGTCAAGCAGGCGGTCTCGAGCCACTAAATGGACGGCGGTATTGGGCTGAAAAAATCGTCCTCCCGCCGTCAACCGCTGACTTAGCTGCTGCCGAAGATCCTCCCAATCTACAGGATTGCGGCTTTTGTCCGGATCCGGCGGCAGCAGCAGCAGCAGGCGCCCCCGCTCACTTTTAAAGCGCACCTGCAGGTTTGGATTACCCGATCGCCGCTGAAACTCTGGGTCGGATGCCAATTCCTTAGCATCCTCCAACTCGGCGCTGTCAGTCACTAACAAATCTTCTTCAATAGACATTGCGTCAATCGATACTCGCTCAGGAAAGCCTAGATTAGTAGATACCGATTCTTCAGAATAGTCAAACTTACCCACAAGCGGCGTGATCTTATTCACCGCCGCTAAAAACACGTTAGAGGTCATACACCCTAATCCCAATCAAATAGCTATCACGAAACAGCACTGTGCTGTTCTAGAACACTATAGGGCCGTGTTCAGTAATTGCCGTACGGGTCATAAAAGATACTTCAGCAATTAGCTAAATCCTGAAGTTTTTACTGACATTTGCAAAACAAACTACTTTTCGACCAAATCAGTAGGAACTCGTGACATTTTTGACCAGCTGACACAAACATACAAACTAGTCGACGTTTTTCCTATTACTTATCGACGAGCCCGAATCAGTTACGTCGAAAGAAAAAATAAACAATTTTATCTATATTTTCGAGTTCCTATATCCTTAAAACGAAGGATTAATCATGGAATCACGGTTGTTTTACCCGTTTTCTATCCACTTTGCCCTTTTGAGCTTTTCGCTGCTTATAGATACCGAGTTGATATCGCTGAGGAACTTAAAGAATGTTTAAGCCCAGAGCCGCCCTCTCTCTAGCCCTGCTGCTGACCCTATCGACTGCACCCGCGGTCGTTCTAAAATTGGCTCCCGCGTTTGCCCAAGCCAGCTTCACGGTGCCTGATACGGTACCCGAAGATACCCAGGTTACGATCAGCAGCGGCTCCGACAGCATGACTGCCATCAGCAACGGCCTCAAGCAAGGGTTCGAGGGCGCGTACGCCGGTAGTGAAATTTCCGTCAATGCCGTTAGTGCAGATACAGCCATTCAAGATCTGCTGGCCGGGAATGCAGATCTGGCAGCCATCAGCCGCCCATTGACAGCTGATGAAGAAGCTCAGGGATTAGTTGCCGTCCCCTACCAGCGCATCAAAATCGCGGTGGTTGTGAGCGAAGACAACGCGTTTAACGGCAACCTATCCGGCAACCAATTCGCTGGCATGTTCCGGGGTGAGGTCACAGACTGGTCTGAGGTCGGTGGCGAATCGGGTGCCATCCGCTTTGTTGACCAGCCTGACGTCAGCGACACCCGCAAGGCACTTGCGCCCTATCCCGTTTTCCAGGAAGCCCCCTTTGCAACCGGTGCCACTACTGAGCAGGTCAGCGACCCCAGCGCTGAGACCGTGGCGGCAGCGCTGGGGTCGGATGGAATCGGCTACATTCTCTTTTCTGAGGTGGGCGACCTGTCCGGCGTGCGCATTCTGTCCATGCACCAGACGCTGCCGGACGATCCTCGCTATCCCTTCTCGCAGCCTTTCTCTTTTGTTTATAAGGGTGAGCCCTCTGCCGCAGCAGCGGCTTTCTTGGGTTACGCCACGGGTGAACCGGGCCAGTCCCTGGCAGGTGACCTGACCAGCAATCTGGGCGGCACCGTACAGGCTACGGCTAACGCAGCGGGCAATGCAGCAGCGGGCGCAGCTGACGCGGCAGGCGAAGTCGCAGGCAGCGCGGCTGATGCAGCAGGCAATACTGTTGATGTAGCCAGTGACGCCGCGGGCAACGCGGCGGATATCACCAGTGACGCAGCGGGCAATGCCGCTGAGGTAGCCGGTGACACAGCAGCAAGCGCTGTCGACGCAGCGGGTGATGTCACGGCTAATCTGCCGGGTGTCAGCAACGTCAGAGCAAACTACTGGTGGCTCCTGGCCATTCCAGCGGCTTGCCTCGGAGCCGTTATCTGGGGTGCGAAGCGCAACCGCCGGGACCGCTCAGGGGTCGTCGATGGCGCCGTTCCTGCAAGCACGCTTGCTGGCGGCGATGCCGGTGTGGCCGGTGCAGGTTTGTCAGGTCGTGGCCTGGGGCGCCCTAACCTGGACGGTCCTAATCTGCAAGACCCTGACGTCAATATGCCAAACGTGGGTAAAGCGGCGGCAGGCGGCGCTGCGATCGCAGGTAGTTCGGGTGCGGCGGCCTGGGCTGCGACTAAGCGGACCGGTAGCGCGGCAGGCAACGCGGCCAAGGGGGCTGTTGACGGCACCGTAGGCCGCGTCGGCGGTGCGGTCAACGATGCCGGTGCGATCGCTACGGGCGGTATTGCCGGTGCGGGTGGTGCAGCTAAGGGCTTCTTGGGTGGCCTCACCAACCAGGCAACCGATGCGGCCAAAAGCGGCATGGATGCGGCCAAAAGCGGCATGGATGCGGCCAAAGGCGGCATTAACCAGGCGGGTGATGCGGCGGGTGGCCTGAAAGGTCATTTGCACGGCATGTCCGACCAGCTAGGTGAAACGGCTAAAGATAGCTTTGATACAGCTAAGGACACTGTTCAAGGCGGTTTTGACGCTGCTAAGGGCGGTATTCAAGGCAGTATGGATGCCGTCAAAGGCACTGCTCAGGGCGGTTTAGATGCGGCTCAAGGCGGTATCCAGGGCGGCATTGACGCCGCTAAAGGCGGTATTCAGGGCGGTATTGACACCGCCAAGGACAGCGTTCAGGGTGGCTTCAACGCCGCTCAGGGCGCTGCCGCAGGTGGTCTTGGTGCTGTTGGCGGCCTCGGAGCCGCTGCTGGTGGCCTGGGCGACCGCGCGCGTCAGGGCCTATCTGACTTGGGCGATCAGGCCCGCGATGGCGTGAGCAACCTGGGTGATCAGGTCATGGGCGAGGGCCGCCATCTGGTAGACGGTGTTAAACAACAGGCAGATAATCTGACCGACAATCTGCCCGGTGGTCTGAAAGACCAGGCCAACAGCCTTAAGGAGCAAGCAGAGAAGCTAGCTGACGAGGGCACCCATAAAGCTGGCGACCTGTTTGGTCAGGTAACGGACAAGGTTGACGACATCGTTGACCGTGGCCAAAACGGCTAACGGTTGTCGGTACCGGCCTAATATGATGGATGCAAGGGCACAGCATGCTGTGCCCCTCCATTCTCTTCACCTTCCCTATGAGCGGTCGAACCCAGTGGCTTCCAGCCCACGCTAAGCTACACACCGCTCTTCGGGATTCTGGCCTGCTTCCCCGCAACGCGCACCTGTTGGTGGCCGTGTCGGGGGGGCAGGATTCTTTGTGTTTGGCCCGGCTCCTGCTCGACCTGCAGCCCAAGTGGGGATGGCAGCTGGGGCTAGTCCACTGCGACCATCGCTGGCGGCCCGACTCTGCCGCCAACGCCCGCCATGTCCAGCAGCTGGCGAAACAGTGGCAGCTGCCCTATTTCGTTGAAACCGCAACGACTCCGCCCAAAAGCGAGGCCGCCGCCAGACAGTGGCGCTATGGCGTGTTTGAGACCCTGGCGGCAGGTCGGGGATATAGCCACGTCGTCACCGGACATACCGCGACGGACCGGGCCGAGACCCTGCTGTACAATCTGCTGCGCGGCAGTGGAGCAGACGGCCTTAAGGCCCTAGGACCAACGCGGGTGCTCAGCCCGACCACACCGGATATTCATCTGGTCCGCCCGCTGCTGGCCTTTACTCGGACGGAAACGGGTGACGTCTGTCAGCAGCTGGAACTGCCGGTGTGGGAGGACGAAACCAACCAAGATTTACGTTACCGACGCAACCGCATTCGGCAAGAGCTGATGCCCTATTTGCGATCGCACTTTAACCCCAGAGTCGAAGCAACCCTTGCCCAAACCGCCGAGATCCTCAGCGCCGACGTCGCCTACCTGCAGGCCCAGGCCCAGCAGCTGTATGGCCAAGTGGTCGAAACCGTGATTGACGGCTGGCACATCCACCGCGAACCGTTCCGCCAGGCACCGCTAGCGCTGCAGCGGCGAGTTGCCCGACGGCTGCTGCAGCTGGCCCTGGCGCGTCAGCCCAGCTTTGAACATATCGAAAAGATCGTCACCCTAGCCGACGCCCCCAACCTGAGCCAGACCGACCCGTTCCCAGGAGAGGTAATCGCCCAGATTCGCGGCGAAGTGCTGTGGCTAGGGCGAGACCCATCCTAGACCAATTACTCTAAGCTAGTTAAGGACGGTAACGACGGCAGGATAGCGTGCTGAGAAGATGGAATCGAGTTAAACCTTTGAGAACGATCGGCCTTGCGGTTGGACTCTGCCTCTGTTTGCTGTTGGGCGCACTACCTGCCCTGGCTGATGAGAGCATGGCTGCCCTACGCAAACAGGCAGTCGAACTGACCCAGGCGGGTCGATACGACCTAGCCGAGGTGTACTGGAGCAAGCTGATCGACCGTCAGCCAGAGAACGCGGCCCTGTGGAGCAATCGAGGTAACGTTCGCGTCAGTCAAAACAAAGTTGCGTCCGCTATTGAGGACTATACCCAGGCAGTGGCACTGGCACCGCTAGAGCCCGATCCCTACCTCAACCGAGGAGCCGCCTACGAAGCCGCTGGCGACTGGCAAGCCGCCATTGACGACTACAACCGGGTACTAAAACTTTCGCCGGACGATCCCGCAGCCTATAACAACCGGGGCAATGCCAAGGGCGGCCAGGGGGACTGGCCGTCTGCACTGGCTGACTACGAACAGTCCATCACGCTACAGCCCAGCTTTTCCCTGGGCTATGCCAACTACGCCATTGCCCTGTTTGAAGTTGGCGACACCGCTCGCTCCATCCAGATCCTTAAGAGTCTGGCGCGTAAGTATCCCAGCTTTGCCGATGTCCGCGCGGCCCTGACCGTTGCCCTGTGGGAAACGGGTCAGCGTGGCGAAGCCGAAAGTCAGTGGGCCGCCGCCCGCGGTCTTGACCGTCGCTACACCGACCTTACATGGGTCAAGACGGTTCGCCGCTGGCCGCCCTCACTGGTCAGCGGCCTTGACCATTTTTTGCACCTTTGAACCCCGTCTGAACCCACGCGCCCCTCGCCCCTTCCCATTCCCTTGACCGACTGGCTACTCATCACCGTTCTTGGTTTCCTCGGCAGCTTCGGCCACTGCGCAGGCATGTGCGGGCCGCTGGCCGTGGCCCTATCGGGCCAGACCCGCTCCGCCCGCCAGCTACTGTGGTTTCACCTCAGCCTCAACCTGGGTCGGGTGCTGAGCTATACGCTAGTGGGGGCTGCCATGGGTGGACTCGGATCGGTGATCGTCGCTGGGGGAACCCTGGTCGGGGTCGGTAGCCCGCTGCGGCGAATGGTCACCATCGTCGCCGGTATCCTCCTGATATGGCTCGGGATTGCTCAACTCTTGCAGCTACCCAAGCTTCCCCTGGGGCAGCTTTTTCAGACTCGTCTTCAAACCCGATTGCATGCTCAGCTCAACCGGGCCGTGCAATCCTCTCAAGGGGTGCTGGTCGGCCTGGTGTGGGGGCTGATTCCCTGTGGATTTCTGTATACGGCCCAGATCAAGGCGGCTGAAGCCAGTAGCCTGCTAGGGGGGGCAACCATCATGTTGGCCTTCGGGCTGGGGACCCTCCCAATTATGGTGGCAGCAGGCGTTTCCGCCCGACTGCTGGCCCCCACCCATCGCCAGGCGCTCTATCAGATGGGGGGCTGGCTAACGCTGATTATTGGCCTGCTGACCCTAACGCGCACGGGCGAAATGCCTTTGGCCCTGACGGGCTACGGCGCGTTGGCCTGTCTAATGTTGGCGCTGATCGCTCGACCGATTAGCGCCCTTTGGGCAGCCCCACTGCAGGCTCGACGGGCCCTGGGGCTGGGGGCGTTTATCCTATCAGCTATCCATACGCTGCAAATGCTAGACCACAGCTGGAGCTGGCAGTGGCGGGCCTTCAAGTTCATGCTCCCTCAGAGCCAATGGGGCATTGCCTTGGGGGGCGTGGCGCTGGTGCTGATGCTGCCCGCCGCGCTGACTAGCTTCAACCGGGCCCAGCGTCGATTGAAACAGCGCTGGCGACAAATCCATTTGCTCGGTGTACCGGCACTGATCCTGGGTGTGGGGCACTGTGTACTGACTGGAGGGCAATACCTAGGGCGAACCCAACCAACCAGCGCTAACTGGCTGGCTGTCGGTAGCCTGGCTGGGCTGATGGGTCTGGTCCTGGCAGTGCGATCGCGGATTCTGTGGCAATATTTAGGCTTGGCGCACCGATACACCCCGGCCCAATCATCAGCCTCTACGGAAATGGCCCGAACACAGCTGTAGTTACCTAAGTTACACACCCTTTGACAAAAGTGATAGATTATACTTGAGGGCTACTATTGACAAATTCACCGCGGGCAGGCGGCCAAAAAACAGACACAACCAGGCTAGCGACTACCGGGCTAACGATTATGGGGCTAACAATGGCAGGGCACGTGATGACTGCGAATGTCAATTGCGAGGGGCCATAACGGACCCATAACGAACCCTAGTTGGGCCAGCGTTAGCGCTAGACCCATGTACTGACGCTGAGACCACGCCCAGGGGAGTATATGGTGCCCCAGAGACAACCCGAAGCGCTTGGCAGCAGAGCATCGACCTATGATTTCTAAGGCTTTGCCACAGCTGCCAGCGATCGTCTAATCGGGTTGTGTGACCTGTTCCTGATCCGATCATCAAAAGTTCGACTGGCCAATGCTTCAGGTCGCTACTGCAGAGCATGAATCCGGCTTTCCTCAACACTCATTTTTTACGTGAGAAGCTCGCTGACTTACAGCAGGCACTCACACGCATGGAAAAATCACTGACTCAGGAAAGCCTGCTGCGCTCGACTTGGTTGGAAGCTCAGGCTGCGATAGCCCAGTTGAACCAGGCGATGAACTCCGCCGCAGCGCTGTCCTCGCATCAGCATCTGGCCTTGACCGGTGGCCATTCGACCGAGAGCTCACCAACCGAGCCTGACTACCCGCCACCCACCACCGAACGAGAGCAGCGCTCGTTAAACATGGGCTTTCAGGTCAATCAGGTCCTGCTACAGCAGGTTGAACAGCAAAAGCAGCTCAACCTGACCATTCAAGCCATCCGACAGTTTCTAAACTTGGAAAAGGTGTATGAAACCGCTGTCCAGGCAACGGGGGATTTTTTACATACGGACTGGGTGATTTTAGCCAAGTACCAACCCCATGCCCGGCTCTGGCAGCAGATGACTCAGTACGCGCCCGGTGGGTGCCCGCTCGGGGAGCTGCACATGACCGAAACGATGCTGCCACTACTGGCTCACTTTCAGCCATCGGAGGCGCTAGTCGTTCATCCCGGCATTGCTTATCAGTCTGCCACCTATCAAACCTGGATAAGCCAGTTTCCTGGGGCCTGGCTACTGGTCCCCATCGAGCTATCGCAGCCCGCCGGACAGTCTGAAATTTGGGGATTTTTAGCCCTGGGCTACCGCGATCCTGACCGCAGATGGATGCCAACCTCGGTTACCTTTGCCAACACGATTGGGCGTGAGGTTGCGATCGCAATCCAACAGAGTTTGCTTTACGAAAAGCTTCAGCAGGCCAATGCCGAGCTCAAAGCCCTGGCCTTGACCGACAGCCTCACCCAGTTAGCCAACCGGCGTCAGTTTGACCGTCACCTGGCCGCCGAATGGCAGCGCCTCACCCGCGAGCAAAAGCCCCTGTCGCTAATTCTGTGCGACATCGACTATTTCAAGCGCTACAACGACCTGTACGGACACCCCACGGGGGACCGCTGCCTGGGGCAGGTTGCCCAAGCGCTGCTGCGCGCCTCCCGACGTCCAGCTGACCTGGTCGCCCGCTACGGTGGGGAAGAGTTTGCCGCAATCTTGCCCAACACATCGACTCGCGGTGCCTACAAGGTCGCCAAGGCCATCTGTCAACAGCTTGACAAGCTCAACATTCTCCATGAAGGCTCTCAAATTTCTGACCGGCTGACCATGACGCTGGGAATCGCCACGATTGTGCCCAGTCGTGAGAGCCGTCTACATGACCTGGTAGAGGCCGCCGATCTAGCGCTTTACCACGCCAAAAATCATGGCCGCAATCGCATCTATGTCCACGCCCACTTCAATGATCTTCAGGCCAATGATCTTCAGGCCAGCGACCTGTAGCCTGTGCGTGGTTCCAGACTCAATGCCCGCAACCGCCTACCGCGACTCGTAGTTCACAATCCGGGCAAAGCTGTCCGGCACTAAACTGCCCCCACCCACCAGGGCACCATCAATCTCAGGCTGGGCCATAATTTCATCGACGTTGCCCGGCTTGACCGAGCCGCCGTACTGAATCGGCACATCAGCATGGCTCAGCTGCTTCCGAATCAGGCCGATCACCCGGTTGGCCTCGGCGGCGGCGCAGGTGTCTCCTGTCCCAATCGCCCAGATCGGCTCGTAGGCAATCACAAGATTAGTCTGGTCAACCTCCACCAGGCCCCGCTTAATCTGCGTCACGATTAGCTGCTCGGTCTCGCCCGCATCCCGCTGCTGTTTGGTCTCACCCACACAAAGGATCGGCCGCAGCCCTGCTGCCTGGGCTGCCCGCAGCCGCAGATTGACCGTTTCATCCGTATCGCCAAAGTACTGTCGGCGTTCGCTGTGACCCACAATCACATAGCGAACCCCTAACTCGGTCAGCATTTCACTCGAGATCTCGCCAGTGTAGGCACCGCTCATCTCCCAATGGACGTTTTGAGCGCCCAGACGCACCCTTGAACCGTGGAGATTTTTGGAAAGGACCGGCAGCGCCGTAAACGGCACACAGAGCACCACCTCCCGAGCCTCCGGCGTTTCGGTTAGATGAGGCAAAAGCCCTTGCAAAAACGCCAGACTGTCCGCCTGGGTTTTGTGCATTTTCCAGTTACCAGCAATCACAACTTGTCGCACGGGAAGGTTCAGCTCTTGGGAATGACAGGTGCCACTTCGCCCCGATCTCCAGACATTCGCGTCGATGCGGCGATTGCGATCACAGGGCGCTGCCGGACACCCCTAGCTGGATGTGGCGAGCGTGGCATCCTGCATCCTACCGATAAAGCGGAACCGGGTGCAATGTTGACAAGGCGTGCGTTTTTGGCAGGGTAGCACCAAGCCCATTCAAGCGAAGGGGCATCCAACCCACAATCTGATTGGATGCCCCGCCCTATCCCTAGGGGTTCGGTCGCTATCGCAGCGCTAGCTAGCCGCTGACGCCCGCCACTTCGCGAGCCTTGGCCGCTTCGTCCGGATGAATATTCAACCGGGTCAGGTTTACGCGTCCCCGATTGTCGATTTCCTTGATCTTGATCAGCACTTCGTCACCGACGTTGACCTCATCCTCGACCTTATTCACCCGGTAGTCCGCCAACTGGGAGATGTGAATCATCCCTTCTTGCCCCGACCGGTACTCGACGAAGGCTCCGATCGGAATCACCCGCGTGACCTTACCGACGTAGACATCCCCTGCGGTCGGCTTGTAGGTGATGTTTTCGATCATCTTCTGGGCCGCTTCGGCCTGGGCACCGTCGAGCGATGAGACCGTCACCGTACCGTCGTCTTGGATGTCCACTTTGGCACCGGTTTGTTCGGTGATGGCCTTGATTTGCTTGCCGCCAGGGCCGATTACCGCGCCAATTTGCTCAGGGTTAATCTTGAAGCTGAGCAGGCGCGGCGCATAGGGCGACAGCTGCTCGCGCGGAGCACTGATCGCCTCCAACATCTTCGAGAGAATATGCAGACGAGCAGGCTTAGCCTGATTGATGGCATCCGCAATCACCGACATCGGCAGGCCGGTAATCTTCATGTCCATTTGCAGCGCCGTGATGCCGGTATCGGTCCCAGCCACCTTGAAGTCCATGTCGCCCAGGAAGTCTTCAATGCCCTGGATATCGGTGAGAATGCGAACATCCTCGCCCTCTTTAATCAGGCCCATGGCCGCGCCACTCACCGGCTTGGTCAGGGGGACGCCCGCATCCATTAGCGAGAGGGTCGAACCGCAGACCGACCCCATTGAGGTCGAGCCGTTGGACGACAGCACCTCAGACACCACGCGGATAACGTAGGGAAAGTCAGCAGCATCTGGCAGGACGGGAACCAGTGCGCGCTCGGCCAGCGCCCCGTGGCCCACTTCCCGACGTCCGGGCGATCGCATGGGCCGGGTTTCACCCACTGAGTAAGGAGGGAAGTTGTAGTGGTGCAGATAGCGCTTTTCTTCATCGGGATGCAGGTCATCCATCATCTGGGCATCGCCTGGCGTGCCCAGGGTCGCAATCGACATCACCTGGGTCAGTCCCCGACGGAACAGGGCGCTGCCGTGGACTCGGTCGGGCAGCACGTGGGTACGGGAGGTAATCGGACGAACCTGGTCTAGCTTGCGGCCATCGACCCGAATGTTGTCATTCACGATTTGCGATCGCATTAGCTTCTTGGTCAGCGCCTTGTAAGCATTGCCAAACGCCTTCCCGTTTTCGCTGATCGTGACGCGGACAGCATGGTCTTCAGGCAACTCGTCAATCTCGGCCTTGATCTCAGCCTTAATCGCATCCAGCTTGTCGTCGCGCTCCGGCTTAGACAGCTCAAATTCCTTGAGCACCTCTTTAATCTTGTCGATGGCCCGACTGCTGATGAAATCCGCCAAGGTCGGATCGGTTTCCGGCGTCGCCAGCGTTACCGGATCGATACCCAGCTCAGCCATCATTTCTTTCTGAGCCTTGATCAGGTCTTGCACGACCTCATAACCAAAATCAATCGCCTCGATCATGTCCTGCTCGGGCAGCTGATTGGCACCGGCCTCGACCATAATCACGCCATCGGGTGAACCGGCCACGACCAGGTCCAGATCGCCGTCTTCGATCTCTTTATAAGTGGGGTTAATAATAAAGTCATCGCCCACCAAGCCCACGCGAACCGCCGCCATCGGCCCATTAAACGGAATCTTAGCCAGCTGCACAGCCACGGACGCGCCGGTCGCAGCCAGCACATCCGGCGGTACCATCTCATCCATTGAGACCGTCGTGGCCACAATCTGAATGTCGTCCCGCATCCAACCGGGGAACAAGGGACGCATGGGTCGGTCAATCAAGCGGGAGGTCAGCGTTGCCCGTTCCGGGGGTCGCCCCTCCCGCCGCAGAAAACCACCAGGAATGCGACCCGCTGCATAGAGTCGCTCTTCGTAGTCCACTAGCAGCGGCAAAAAATCAATTCCTTCACGCGCCGTCGACTGGGTTGCCGTCACCAGAACGGCTGTATCCCCTGACTGCACTAGCACCGAGCCGCCCGCCTGGGGTGCAAACAACCCCACCTTGAGTCTGATATCCCGACCATCGATGGATATCGACTTGTCAAATTCTTTCATTAGCGTTCCTTTTAGTTCTTCTATTTTTGTGCTTTGGCAATCCTAGCACTGATGCTGAAAGGCAGATGGGCAAAGTAAATCTCTGCTTAAGAAGAATTATTATTCCAGGCAAAAGGCCTATAGAACAGCCATTTCTGCAAAGATGATGCTCAATTAGGCGGATTGAATTCCTATCTTGTCAGACAGAAAAGAATGGAGAAATGAGTCCCAATTTTATAGCGCAAAAGTAATATTTTTCGACCCTGGTTGATGCCCTAAAGAATGAGGGTCGAAACCCGGTTTCAAAGATTCCCAATTTCGTCAATGCTGTTCAATGCTGTAGACGCTTAGGCGCGCCAAGCAGTCCCTACGGGGCTGGCCGCAGGCGACAGATTACATGAGACCGTCGCAATCACCTCAGTCAACGATTGAAATATCGGCTGTGGTGTGTGCCGAAAATATCAATAGAACTTGATTGTTTACTCAAAATTACGTGAACTTGCAGCGTCCTGGCTCACAGCCAGGGACCACAATCACTATATTAAGGCCTACAGAGTGCCAGTGGTTCCTAGGCATGGCGCCAGGCTTTCCTAATCTGGGCATATTGCATCTATAGCAGCGGCCAGTGACCTTAGGACATCGGATGGGAGCCTTCACGTCCACACTTACGAGACCGCTGTATTGGCGAGACCGCCGTATTGGGTTGCCTGAGTAGGCTATATCAGAGAGGCTAACCTAAGGCCTATCTTCCGTTTATGAGGAGCAACTATAGATGAAAATTTTGGTGACGGGCGCTGCGGGATTCATCGGCTACTTTTTGACGCAGCGGCTGTTGTCGGACGGTGAGCAGGTCTATGGGATCGACAATCTGAACGACTACTATGATGTCGGACTCAAGCAAGGGCGCTTGAGTCAGCTCAAGAATCAGCCTAATTTTCAGTTCGAACAGCTCGATCTGGCAGACCGTGAGGGCATGCAGCGGCTGTTTAGTACAGAGTCGTTTGACCGGGTGGTCCATCTGGCGGCCCAGGCGGGAGTACGCTACTCACTCAAAAATCCGTACGCTTACGCCGACAGTAACCTGAGCGGTTTTATCAACGTGCTCGAAGGGTGCCGCCATGCCCAGGTGGCCCACCTAGTCTACGCATCGTCTAGCTCAGTCTATGGCGCTAACCGCCAGGTCCCCTTTGCCACAACGGACAATGTTGACCATCCGGTTTCGCTTTACGCAGCGACCAAAAAGGCCAACGAGCTGATGGCCCATTCCTATAGCCATCTCTACCAGCTGCCCACCACCGGGCTCCGCTTTTTTACCGTATACGGTCCCTGGGGGCGGCCTGATATGGCCTACTTTAAGTTTGTCGATGCCATTGTCAATGACCGGCCCATTCAGGTCTACAACCACGGTCAGATGCGACGCGACTTTACCTACATTGACGATGTGGTTGAGGGGGTTGTGCGCACTCTACATCATCCGCCCCAGCCCATTGAAGACCCAGCTTTCAGAACGGCTGCGCCCTACAAGGTCTACAACATCGGCAACCACAGCCCCGTCTCGCTAATGGACTTCATTGAGACGATTGAGACGGCTTTGGGCAAAACCGCCGAAAAGATCATGATGCCGATGCAGCCAGGCGACGTGGAGGCCACCTACGCGGACGTGAGCGACCTGATGGCCGACGTGGGCTTTAAGCCAAACACGCCCCTGTCGGTCGGCATCGCCAAGTTTGTGGACTGGTATCAGCAGTACTACGCTATCCAGCAGGTTGCCCAGGCAACCGCCAAAAGCTAGGAGCCGCCCTCTGAACGGGGTCGGCGCAGGGTGCGGTAGCCCAGGGTCGCTGCGATCGCAACGACCGCCAAGTAAGGACTGTAGGCCAACAGCCATAGCCCTAACTGCAACAGCCCTGTGGTTAACTCACCCACTGACCGGGTAGCCGACTGCCAGGTCGTGCCTAAGGTCTTACCGAGTGGACGGGCATCGCGGACAGCGGCAGCAACCGGTGACTGCAGCGTTAGCTCCAGCGTTGAATAGCTCACCTGCGTCTGTAAATTCTTATATTGCGCGTCCAACTGCTCGATCTGCTGGCGCACGTTACTCAGCTCACGGGAGACTTCAAGCACATCGGCAATCGACCCCGAACGGTCCATAATCTCCAGCAAGGCCTCTTCCGACTTGCGCAGGTTGCGCACGCGAGCCTGCAGATCTACCAGCTGAGTTGAAACGTCTTCGGCGGTAACGGTACGGTTTTCGACCGTCCCAAGGTCGGCCAGTCGCTCAATCAGCGTATCTAAACGATTCTGCGGTACTCGAATGCGCAGAAAAGCGCTGCGACGGCTGCCCTCAGGCTGCCGATCCTGTAGGTCTAGAATATCGCCCTGCTCGGCAGTCACCAGCCGAGTAATGGTCGATAGCTGTTCATCAACCGACTCGACTTCAAGCGTGAGGCTGGCTCGCTTAATCAGCTGGGGTCGTCCTGCGGGAACCGAGGTCTCCACCAGATCAGCGCTGTCGTCAACGGGCGATTGAGCGACTTCACCGGCAGTCTGCACCGCCTCAGCCGATACATCGCCTGCCTCGGTCAGATTGGGGGCAGCCGCGCAGCCAGTGATGCCATACAGGCTGATGACGGCACCCGCCGCCCAGCCTCGCCACCAAACAGTTTTCCAGGCCATTCTTCGTACTCCGGGTTAGGTTTCTCCCAGTATGGCTACCGCCCTGGTTGGGCCGATTCCAGTTACAAAATTTGCAACCGTCCGACGCCTAAACGCCCATCCGCTTGGTACCGATGCCCCTGGCACAAAATATAGGCTGGCCTTCGAGTCCCAGAGCCCCAATATGCCAAAGGGGACGGCGCAATGCGCCGTCCCCTTTGGGTTCCCTGAATGATGTATGTATCCTGACTTGGCGATTAATAAGCTAGGGTTTCTAGCGTTTCCCGCAGATACCGACGAACCAAATCGTCCAAAGGTGTTCTCTCTAGCTCGGCCAGCGTGAGTTCCGACTTCCACCGCTCAAATCCTGAGCTGGTTGCGATCGCACGCTTCAGACTCGACCAGACACTGGCCTCTTCAGATGATCGATTAGATAGTGTTGTAGCCATACAGACCTCTGTATTGCGAATCTAAGCTTGTCTCACCTTCACCATAGCGCAGCTGCCCAAAAGCAATCGTGCCAACGGTCACAGAATCGAGCAGATTGCCTCAATTCTTAAGCCGCCGACACGATCGCCAGGTACAGCGCGCTGCGTAGCCTAGCCGCTGAGCGAACGCCGCTTGCTAACCAGCTTGAAGGCATGAATGCGATCGCCCTCCTGCCAGCCGCTAAAGTTATCGACGCCGATACCGCACTCGAAGCCAAAGCTGACCTCTTTCACGTCATCGCGCATCCGTTTGAGCGAGTCGAGGTTGCCCTCGTATACCTGATCGTTGCCCCGCATGACGCGAATGCGGCAGTTGCGGGTGACCTTGCCCGTCAGCACATAGCAGCCAGCGACTGCGCCCTTGCGCACCGGGAAGACCGCACGAACTTCGACTTCGCCCAGGGACTCCTCGACCAGTTCGGGCTCCAGCAGACCCTCCATCGCACCTTCAATGTCTTCTAGCAGCTTGTAGATGACATCGTAGTCACGGATATCGACGCCCAGCTGATCGGCAGACTGACGCGCTCCAGGGGCCAGCGTGGTGTTGAAGCCGATAATAACGGCATTACTGGCGGCAGCCAGATCAACGTCTGTCTCAGAGATTTCGCCCGGCGCAGCCATCAGGACCCGAATCTGGACTTCGTTCTGCGGCAGCTGCTGTAGAGAAGCCAGAATCGCCTCAATAGAGCCCTGGACATCGGCCTTAAGTACGAGATTGAGCTCCTTGAGGTCGCCCTCCTGAGCCTGAGCCGACAGAGAATTGAGCGTTACCCGGCGAGACGCCATGGCCTGCTGCAGTCGTGACTGTCGCTGCTCAGAAGCGCGGCGGTCGGCCGTACTGCGGGCTTCCTTCTCATCGGCAAAGACCTCAAATTCTTCACCCGCTTGAGGCACGTCACTCAGACCCAGGACCTCTACGGCAAAGGAAGGCAGAGCCGCCTCCACTCGCTCGTTGCGGTCGTCGATCATGGCACGGACTTTACCAAATACGGAGCCTGCGACGAGGGAATCCCCAACTCGCAACGTGCCGTTTTGAATCAGTAGCGTCGCTACCGGCCCCCTGGCCTTATCCAGGTTCGCCTCAATCACCGTGCCTCGGGCCAGTCGGTCGGGGTTAGCATGCAGATCCTCAACCTCGGCCTGCAAGAGAATCATCTCTAGCAGGGTGTCAAGATTCTGGCCAGTAATCGCACTCACCGGCACCATGATGTTCTCACCGCCCCATTCCTCGGGCACGAGGCCGTGCTCCATCAGCTCCTGCTTGACCCGGTCCGGATTAGCCGTTTCTTTGTCAACCTTGTTAATAGCGGTCACGATCGGCACCTGGGCTGCCTTCGCGTGGCTAATCGCCTCAATGGTTTGGGGCCGCACGCCATCGTCGGCCGCAACCACCAAAATGGCAATATCAGTCACTCGGGCACCGCGAGCCCGCATCGCCGTAAACGCTTCGTGACCCGGCGTATCTAGGAAGACCACTTGACGGGTCGAGTCCTCATGTTCCACATCGACGTGATAAGCACCAATATGCTGAGTGATGCCGCCAGCTTCACCCTGAGCAACTTTAGCCTTGCGAATGGCATCGAGTAGCGACGTTTTACCGTGGTCTACGTGACCCATGATGGTCACCACTGGCGGGCGCTGCTGCAGGTTCTCCAGGTCAGCTTCATCCAGCATTTCGGTGACCTTTCTGGCCTCCGATTCGGCCTCAGCCGTCTCGACTAAGATCTCGAACTCCTCGGCCACCATCTGGGCAGTCGGCACATCTAGCGTCTGGTTAATGTTGGTTGCAATTCCCTTGAAGAACAGAAACTTAATAATTTCGGTTTCGGGAACAGCAATCTTTTGAGCCAGCTCGTGAACGCTCAGGCCACCTGTCAGGACGATCATTTCGGGCTTTTCGGGTTCGACCTCCTCACGACGCTCGCGGCGCTGATTGCGAGAAGAGGCCCCCTTGCTAATCGGTCGGCTCTTGATCGCGGCAGGCTTTGGCTGCGCTTTCCCCCCGCCCGACTTGGGTTTGGGCGGACGCATCAGCGAAAGGCTGATCTGCGGCAGTGCGGCATCGCCGCTGCCGCTACCGGTCGGATCGAAATCGTCGTCGTCCTCGTCAATGCGAGGCTGATTGCGACGCTTAGTCTTACCGGGTCCCTTGCTTGCCTTTTGCGGCATTTCCTCGATTTCTTCGGTGGTACTGCCACGAGAGGATTTGCGTTTAGGCGCCCGCAGTGCGGTCGGACGACGTAGCTCCGGGGTCGGCGAGGTCGTTGTGGCCGTATCGTCGTCGGTGTCGTCCCCTGGGCTCGTCGGGGCCGGGCGCGACGGTTGCGGACGGCGTAACTCGACCACCGGCTTAGGCTTCAGCGGCGGGGTCGGCTTACGGGTACGGGCGTTGGCGTCATCGGTAATGGTGATCGGAATTTGAGGCCGTTTGGGTGCCGCCGACTCCGCATTGCGGGGGGTCGGTCGCGCCAGTTTAGGCTTGGGCGGGCTGACCTCTGCCGACTTCCGCTCAGGCGGGGCCTCGAGGGTACTGTCGGCATCGCCACTCCGGCTCACGGGGGCAACAGGCTTTGCCGGACGGGTCGGGCGAGCCGGACGCGGCGGAGCAACCGCACCGGGACGACTGGGCGGCTGGCGTAGATTGTCGCTGCTAGGACTGCTATCGTCGTCGTGAGTGATCGACTCAATCGGAGCAGCAGGCTTGGGCACAGCAGCAGGCTCAGCCGACTGCGGGCGCTGAGGTGGCGTGGCGGCAGATTGGCTACGCCGAACCGCCAAAATCTGCGGCTTGCGAGGCTTTTCTGGCTTGGGGCGTTGACCGTCGCTACGACTGGCTTTTTTGACCGGTTTTTGTGGCCGCTTTGGCATGCTGCCGTTTCCTTTGGCGACTTGGCTGGCAGCAGCACGAATTTGCTGCGCTTCTTCTCCAGTAATTGTACTGCTATGACTCTTCACAGCAATGTTGAGTCGCTCACAAATCGACAGAATGTCCTTATTTTCTAAGTTCAGTTCACGAGAAAGCTCGTATATCCTGACCTTGCCGTTGTTCATCCCTGGTCCTCTTGAATCGTTGGCTGTTACATAGGTGACTGCTCTTATCTAGACGACATCACAGTTTTTAGGTCATAGTGACGCTTTGAATAGGCGGTGGGGCAAATTGAGCCCGGACCGGGGAGTCCGAGCCGGGCAACCCGATTCTGACGCGCAGACGCAGAAGCTACGCGGTCTTCTATCCTAGCGTACACACCGGTTTATCAGCTTACCAGGCTTTAGCTAGGTAGGTGCGGCAAGCCGTTGGGCCAGCCTAGTATAGATATCCGACGGAACCGGGGCTTTGAGCGCTCGGCTCAGACGGTTCTTTTTTTGGGCCTGCTGCAAACAGCCCAGTGTTGGGCAGAGGTAGGCAGCTCGTCCCATGCCCGCACCGATTTGAATCGTTCGAGTCGGATGCTGCCGCACTACCCGCAAAAGCTGATCTTTGTGGGCGATACGGCGGCAGCTGACGCAGCAGCGGTGGTTTGGCGGCGGCACGATCGGGGCTATTCCTCCTCAGTTAACGCAGCAGTGACTGCAAGCTCGTCCGCTGTCACCTTAGATTCAGTCTGCTCGGCTTCGGTCAATTCCGGCGAGGCATCGACCGCTTCAACCTCAGGAATCGCCTCGGAAGACTCCAAATGGGTGGGGTGTTCTTCAGGCCGCTCAGTGGCGGCAATGGCACCGTCAACCTGCCCCTCAACCAGGGGCGCATCGGCATCGGCAACATCCACAGCAGCCACCGCGTCATCGTAGCCTTCGCCCCCGTAGGGGCCCTTTTCCTCCTCAGGTTCCAAGCCTTCGTTAGGGTCACCGCCATGGGCAGCCGCATAGGCTGCGATCGCAGCTTCAATCTCGTCGATTTCCCGCTGCTTCGCCTCTAGCACCTCCATCACCTTGCGGTCCTCGGTCTCGTAGTCGTACTTGGCGGTGTCCTTAATGTCAATCTTCCAACCGGTCAGACGCGCTCCGAGCCGCACATTCTGCCCCTCCTTGCCGATGGCCAGACTGAGCTGGTCCTCGGGGACTAGCACGTGGGCCTGGCGCTCCTCGGGATTCATCAGTCGAACTTCATCTACCCGGGCCGGGCTGAGGGCATTGGCGATGTAGGTTGCCGGGTCAGGCGACCAGCGAATCACGTCAATTTTCTCGCCGCGCAGCTCGTTTACCACCACCTGAATACGGGACCCCCGCGCCCCAATGCAGGCCCCCACTGGGTCCACATCGCGCTCCAGGGTATCTACGGCAATCTTGGTCCGGGGACCCACCGACCGGGAAGAAGGGTTGGCCTCACGGGCCACCGCCACAATCCGCACCACCTCGTCCTCGATTTCAGGCACTTCGTTGGAAAACAGCTCGACCACCAGGGCCGCGTCCGTTCGCGAAACCAGCAGCTGGGGGCCACGGTGGGAGCCCTCAGAGACCTTTTTCAACACGACTCGGAAGGTCGCGTTGGCCCGGTAATTATCGTTGGGTAGCTGGTCTTTGCGTAGCAGTTCGGCCTCTACGTCAGGCTGGCCCACACCGCTGTTGACCGACATGATCACCGACTGTCGCTCAAACCGCAGCACGCGGGCCTGCAGGATCGTCCCTTCCAGGTCCTGAAACTCTTCTTGAATGAGGCGACGCTGCTGATCTCGTAGCTTTTGAGCAAGCACCTGCTTGGTCTGAATTGCGGCCATCCGGCCAAAGTTTTGCTGCTCTGGAGTGACGTCCAAAACCACCGTGTCGTTGAGCTGGGCTTCGGGAGCGACTTCCTGCACGTCCTGTAAAGCGATTTCGTGGTCGGGGTTATCCACCAGCCACTTCTTGGGCAGCACGATTTCATTGAGATCTTGGCCCTTGGCCTCGGCTTCTTCCAGGGCGACAAAGTGGGCGTGGTTTTCAAACCCGTCCACAATCGTCTTGTTCGCCAAGACCCGAAAGCCTTCCTCTTCAGGATCTAGCTCCACATAGAAGTTATCAAAATACTCTTCGTCAAACTGAGTACCGTCCATCCGAATGGTGCGGCGATAGCGCTCGTAGCCCTTCAGTAGGGCTTCACCCAGCGCAGTTTGAACTGCCGACTTCGGTAAATTGCGTTCGCGGCTGATGCTATCGATCATCTCCTGCAGGCCAGGTAAGTCAACCATAGACATAGGCGCTGTCTCCTTTTTCTTCAGTTGTATGTTTGAGCGTTCGACTGTGAATTACCTAGGCGTCAGATCAAGCCTCAGAATCTTGAGTGAGCTGGACAGTATCGACCAGATCACGAGGCAGCGAAATAGCCCGCCCTTTCTGATTGAGCCGCAGCTTTTCATCGTTGCGCTCGACCAGCTTGCCCGACCAGACTCGCTTGCCCTTGTACGGCCCAGTCAGCTGCACCTCGACCGGAAAGCCCCGAAATACGCTGAAATCCCGATCGTTAACCAACGTTTCGGACACACCGGGACTCGAGACCTCCAGCACGTAGGCATCTGGCAGCAGACCCGACTCTTCCAACGCTTCCCCCAAGGCATTACTCATCTGCTCGCAGTCATCTAACCCGGTGTCGTCAGCTTGGGGATTGCGAACATCCACTCGCAGCACAGGCGGACTGTGGTTGGTCTGAAAAACGGCCCCAACGACCTCTAGCCCTAGTCCAGCAGCCACAGGCGCTGCCAGCTCCATCACTTGAGGAATGACCGGGTGAGTCATGCGGGTCTCCAAAAAAACAAAAAAGTGGGCCGACGGAGCCCACTTCCAGAGAGGTTCAAACCTGAACCGGGAAGTTTGAGTAGCAAAGCTACCCTAGTGCGCTAAACAGTGTAGCGTGTTTGAGGTTTTGTGGATGTGGGGAAGCAATAAATGGATACGGGCGGCCGGCATTTACGTTTGTTTGCCCTCAATACCGCTGACTCGTAAAAGATCGGCGACCGTCGGGCAGTAGGTGTCTTTGCCAAACTGATCCGGCGTTACCACATCTTTGTGGGTGAAATGGCGATAGGTCAGACAAAAGCGGTCCCACTCAGCCATTTTAATGTTGAAGGTATTGATGATAGCGTCGGCCAAGCCTGCAGAAAGGGGAATGCGAAACCAGATGCGCTGACCAAAGTAGTCGCTGATTTGCGCGACGGCTTCGTTCACGGTGAGGGCAGGGGTGCCCAGGACTAGCTCACGCGATTCCCCTGGCTGGGGCGGATGATCGACGAGATGGGCGACCACGGTGGCAATATCTTTCGCGTGGATGAAGTGGAAGCTGCCGTCGGCCTTGAGAAAGCGGGCCAGCTTTACCCACTTAGCCACCTCGGGTAGGCCAGCGGAGATGTGGGAATAGGGTTTATTTTCGTCGCCGCCAAACACCAGCGTGGGGAAGATGGTGGTGATGCGCGGTGAGATCGCAACCTCGCTTAGCTTTTGATGACAGATGTACTTACTGCGGATATAGTCTGTCCCAATCTCCCCAGCCTCCTTCAACGGCTGATTTTCTCGATCGAGAATGCTCTCGGTCGAGAAATAAATCACCTGCCGACATCGGTCGGGATCCAACAGTGCCAAGATGCGTAAATTCGCATCTACGTTGATTTTGTAAATCTCGTCGGCCCCGCCCCAGCAGGTCGCAATCAAAATCGCCGTGTCGATCGTTGAAAGCAGATCGGCTAATGGCTCGACATCGTGCAGATTGCCCTCGACCACATGCACGCCTGGCCGTTGGGTGATATCTACCTTAAGCTTTGCGGGATTGCGCATGAGCAAAAACAGCTCGTGCGAAGTCTGCTCAATCAATGCTTCGACGACATAGTGACCGACACAGCCACTGGCACCCGTAATAAAAATGCGTTGAGGCCGTTCGCTCACAGTATCCGTCAAGGTTCAACTCTAGAAAACGCCATCGGACAGGAGTATCGATCCCCCTTGTCTATCCTATAGGTAGCGCTGTCCCACTTACCGCGCAGCGAGCTCAGAAATGGGCATGACCATCGCTAACTTCGCCATCGCAGGACCTGGGGTTCGATAGGATTTTGAAACTCGCGCCCCGCTTTTTGTGCCTGCAAATATTCTCGCTTAAGGCGGTAATACCACTTTGCCTGGACATCCGCATCGTCGATCAGCATCAGCGAGGGCTGATAGGCTAGCCCTTCCTGCTGCTTGATCACCACGTCTCGGTCTTGGTCCAGAAACTGACGCATCAGGTAGTGCACCAGCGGCCTGGCCAACCCCAGATCGGGAATCGTCCAATACAGACTCTGGTGAACGTTACAGTGGGCCTCGTCGATGGGCGTAATCGCCGTAAAAGAGCAGGCCTGGTAGCGGCTGCCCTCCAGCAGTTCCGTCCGTAGCCCCGGCAGCTCAAACACCACTTCGATCGAGACCTTGTCGCCTAGCAGCTTGTAGGGCTTGGCGCTGTTGGGCATCACGTAGGGCACCAGCCGAAACCCCAGCGGCGTCGGCTCGTAAGGCTTTTCTTTAACCCGAAACTGACGCGGACCGCTACGCCACCACCAGGCCGTATGCACGTAAGGACCATGGGCCGGGTCCATCAGGCCAATGATGGCCTGGTCCACGTCACAGTCAAAAAAAGCAGTATCGGTCACGTTGGGGGCGCGGTCACCCAGGCTCGGAATGCGAGGAACCGGCGGCAGCGGGTCCGGCAGTTTGCCCTGGGGCATGTACACCCAGATATGCCCCTGCACGTCTTCGCAGGGGTAGGTTTGCACACAGATACGGCTAATATCCAGAGTATCGGCCTCGGTCAGCGAGGGGATCTCGCTGCACTGGCCGGTAGCGCCATCAAACTTCCAACCGTGGTAGCAGCAGCGGAGCCCATCGTCCTCAACCCAACCGTGGCGTAAGGGAATGCCCCGGTGGGGACAAATATCGCGCAGGGCAAACACGCTGCCATCGCGGTGACGGCCGATGACAATCGGTTCTCCCAGCAGCTTTTTACCGATGGCTTTGCCGGGCGCCAGCTCACGGCTGGGCAGCGCAACATACCAAAAATCGTGCAGCAAATCGACCATTTAGCAGTCAATCGTCTATAGAAAGGCCACAGACATGCTGGCATGATTTTGGGCGTTGTTGGCGGATGAACTGCGCCTGGGCGACAAATTCTAGGCCCTCGGACCCAGCGCTAAACCGCAGCGGCCATTAGCTGGTCGAGTTGCTTGGCGGTCTCGAAAAAGTGGGCAGCGTTCTCTTCAGGCGTGCCGGGCAAGATGCCGTGGCCCAGATTGAGGATGTGACCCGTGCGCCCAGCTTTTTGTACCGTGTCGAGAATGCGATCGCGAATAAAGTCCTTCGATCCAAACAGCACGCCGGGATCCACGTTGCCCTGGACCTTCATATTCGGCCCCAATCGCTGGCGGGCCTCGGCCATGTCCACCGTCCAATCGACGCTGACGATGTCCACACCCGACTCGCCCATCAGCTCAAGCACGCCTGCGCTACCGCTGATGTAGAGCACCAGCGGCGTATCGGGGTGAGTTTGCTTCACCTGCTGTACCACCCGCTGCTGATAGGGCAGAGCAAAGGTTTTGTAGTCAATTGGGCTGAGCTGACCGGCCCAGGAGTCAAATAGTTGAACCAGCTGCGCGCCACAGTCGATTTGGTGACGAACGTAGGTGGCAATGCCGTCCGCTAGCTTGCCCAGTAGCTGATGCAGCAGCGCTGGCTGGGAGAAGGCCATCCCTTTGATCACCGCATAATTTTTGGAGCTTTTGCCCTCGACAGCATAGGCGGCCAAGGTCCAGGGCGAACCGACGAATCCCAGCACCGTTGACTCGTTCCCCACTTCCTGCCGCAGCGTCGTGAGAATTTTACGAATGAACGGCAGCGACTCGTCCGGGTCCAGCGGTCGCATCCGATCAATCTGTTCTTTTGTGCGGATGGGCGGATCAATCACCGGCCCCTTGCTCTCGACGATGTCGAAAGGAATCCCCATGCCCGGCAGCGGCGTCAAAATGTCCGAGAACATGATCACCCCATCCGGGCGAAACGCGCGCCAGGGCTGGAGAGAAATCTCAATCGCCAGATCCGCATTCTCGGACCGCTCTCGAAAGGACGGATACTTCTCACGCAGATCGCGGTACACCTTCATGTAGCGGCCCGCCTGTCGCATCATCCACACCGGCGGTCGGTCGAGGGTTTCGCCACGGACGGCGCGGAGCAGATACGGCGTTGAGTTATCGGTCATTGCAGTGCTAAGAAAGGGGTGATTAAACAACTATTGCGTGATCGCTAGCTTATCATCGCGGGGGGGCTCAATTTACCGCCCACCAAGGCTCCAGGCCTATCTGTCCCATTTGCTGCCCCGATCAGAGACGACCCCTTGCGCTTAAAATTAAAGGTAGATAAAGAACTGTGGCTCTACGTAACTGACGCAATGGATATTGTTAATTTTTTTGAAAAGCTGGCCGGTCGGTGGTTCTCCCAACGCACCACCCACTATCTAGGAGCGCAAACATCCAAAGCCGGTAAGTCAGAGCTAGAGGTTGACTTTATCTCGCCGGATCACGCCTCAGTGACGCAGCTGTGTGAAAAAGCAGGGGCGGATGCGGCTAAGGCCATCTGCGGGCTGACCATCGCCCAAAAAAGCACGATTGAAGGCAATGCCACCCAGCGGATTAGCACGACCCTGATCGTGCTGATTGCGGACGAGTCAGATCTGGCCGGACACATTTTACGGTCGGCGGAAAGCCCCCTTCGCAGCACTTACCAGTTCGACAACGACATCCTCACCCTCACGACGGAGGATGGCAGCGTTCACGCCCAAGAACGCTGGTGGTTCATCACCGACAACCTACGCATGCGGACCCAGACAGTGAAGCCCACCGACGGACCGGAACTGGCCTCATTCTGCTCTGAAATTCGCCTTGGTGGGCCAAAACCAGCGGCCTAGGCAGCCATTCCTACCGTGCGATCGGTTCTGCCTGTGGGCACATTGAACACAGCCGTCTTGATGCTGCCGATCCATGACAACAGAATTCATCGCTGAACTTTCAAAAGCGTTACCGGGGGCTCTGCTGGGTTTGATTCCGCTGGGGCTGACAGCCCTGTTTGGCTGGCTAGAAGACCGTGACGCCAAAAGTAAGCGCGAATCAGCAATTGCGATCGCACACAAGCGGGTTGAGTTTCTCAACGATTGGGTCCGCGCCCACAAGACCTGCCGCTCGGAAACGTTGGCGCAAGTCAAGGCCGACGCGGCCACTGAGTTAATGCAGCTGAAGCAGGAACTCCAAGAGACCTTCAGCGCCCTCGATGATCGCTCAAAACAGCGAACCGACCACCGCTCAACCCAAGCCTCAAAGCGCACCTGGATTCAAAAACTGCTCCTGGCCTACTTTCCCAGCGGTGGCGCAGCCTGGATGCTGCATGTGGTGTATTACATGCTGTTAGGGCTATCAACCCTGTTTCTATTCTTATGTGCCTATACCTTTATTCAAGATGCGGACGGCTTTTGGATGGATCTTGGGACGTTCCTGATCTTGACCGTGTTTGTGGCGATACCGCTGGTGTTCATCCGATGGTTAGCAGTCTCTGCTGACCGGAGAGCACGGCGGCAAAAGCAGTACGGCAGTCTACTCGGACAGTCGCTAGAGCGAGCCTGAGCCCTATTCTAGGGCGGCTTCTAGCTCAGTGACTCTAGTCTCTAGCGCGATAATCTGGTCTCTCAGCTCAATGGTCAAAATCGCCAAGTTGTCGAACTGGGCCGCCAGGGAAGGCGTGTTGTTGGTCGGCTGAGGCGCGCTCTGGGGGGGTGAAGCCGGTCTCCCCGAGAGGCGAGCAACCTGGGATTGAAGCTGAGACAGCTGCGAGCTGAGGCTCGATAGCCGAGACTCTAGCTGATTCACCCTTGAGGTCAAAAACGACGTCTCTGCCTGCACCGGCAGTAGCCCCGTCGCCAATACCAAGGCAATAACCAAACACAGCCCCAATATCCGTTTCGCAATCCAATATCTCATCACTGCTATGCCTGCACTTCCCTAACGGTAGCGCAGGCATAGCAGTGATACTTTTGTCACCGAAGCGGTTAAACCAGCGACGTTTCTCTGTCCTGGGGCATCCCAGCCACGATCTCGGGCGACACCTCAAAGTCCTCTGCCATCAGCCGCGCCGTCATCTTCGCCGACATCATCACACTGGGTGTACCGGCTCCGGGCTGAGCCCCCGCACCGACCATGTAGAGTCCGCTAATGTCTTCGCTGCGGTTGTGAGGCCGGAAGAAGGCCGACTGCACCAGCCGAGGCTCGGGACCAAAAGCATTCCCCAAGTAGGCATTGAGCGTATGCTCGAAATAGTCTGGCGTGATGTAGCTCTTGTGAACCAGCCGCGCCTTTAGGTTCGGCAGGTAGCCCCGATCTTCGAGGAAGGTTAAAACCGTATCCACCATCCTGTCACCAATCTCATCCCAGTTCAGGCCAGAGCCGTTGTGGGGTACTGGCACCAGTGTATAGGCCGCATGGTGTCCCTCGGGCGCTAGGGACGGATCGGTCAGCGTGGGAATGTGCAGGTACTGGGAAAAGTCGTCCGCCAGCACCTTGCGGTTGAAAATGTCTTTTAGCAGCTCCTCGTAGCGCGGTCCCAAAATGATGTTGTGATGGCGCAGGTTGCTGGCTTCGTTGCCGTCAGCCTTGAAACCGAAATAAATCACCAGCAGCGACATGGACTGCTGTGTCACCTTGATACGCAGATCCTGATTCCAGAAGCGATACTTGGGTTCGATCATCTTGCCGTAGGTCATCGCCCAGTCAGCGTTAGAGATCACCGCATCGGCACTCATCTCAGTCCCATCCGTGAGCGTAATGCCCTTGGCAACCTTTTTGCCGCCTTCGTACACCACCTTGATCTTGCTGACCTCAGCGTTGTAGACCATCTGACCGCCCAACTCCTCAAACTTCTGCACGAAGCCTGCTACCAGCGCACCGGTACCGCCCATTGCGAAATGGATACCCCAGGTCTTTTCGACAAAGTGAATCATGGCGTAGATAGCCGGGACCGAGAGCGGATTACCGCCGACCAATAGCGTCTCAAAGCTGAAGACCTGGCGGAGTTTATCACTCTTGAAATACTTGCTACTAAAGCCGAACAGCGTCCGCACGGCATCGAGCTGCATCAGGTCGGGCACGACCTTGAGCATGGAGCCTACGTCGCCAAAGTGGGTATAGCCCAACTGCAAAAAGCCCCGCTCAAAAATGGCTTTGGCATCGTTATGGAAACGCTCGTAGCCTTCAAGATCGCCAGGTTCGCCCAGGGTCTCAATCTGCTCTCGGGTATGAACAGGGTCGCCATCGTAGTCAAAGAAAGTGTCGTCGTCAAAATAGATGCGATAGAACGGCAAAATCGGCACAATCTTGACGTAGCGGCTGGTGTTGGGGCCGCCCGAAATGCCGGACTTAATTCGCTTGCTTTCGTCTACTAGACCAGCGGGGAAATCGGGTTGGGCCAAAGCGGCCTGATCGCGCTCTAGGGCAAAGAGTTCTTCGATAAAGTGGGGCACGGTAATGACGGTCGGCCCCATATCAAAGGTAAAGCCATCGGCTTTGCGCACATACGCCCGCCCGCCCGGCGCATCCAGCTTTTCGACGATAGTGGTATCGAAGCCCAGACTCTGCAGCCGAATGCCGAGGGACAATCCACCAATGCCTGCACCGATAATGATGGCCTGCTTGCGACCCATACCCAACTCCTGCTGCGTTACAAATACTTAATATTCTTCCGTAATTGTATCGCTCTCTGAGCGTGGGCACAGATTTTAGGCACCCGCTAGCGACGATGCCGGTGGGACGGGAAGGGCAGCTGAGGACGGAAGGGTTGAATCGGCCGATGCGCGGAGGTAAGCACGCCCTGATCGGCCGGATAGTTTGTTCTTAATAGATTAGGCCGTTCGGCAGACAAATGGACGGGGTCAGTAATCGGCGACGCCTCCGCAAGCTGGGACGCATTGGCCGTCCGCGCATCCTCTAACGGCTCAGACTCGGCAGCCCCATCCAGCGTCGAGAGCTGTGCCCCCGAGATCGGAACGTCCGCAGGGTAGGCGATCGCCGCTGGGACCTCAGCTGACTGCCGCGCCCCCTCGGCTTCTGTGGGCAGCCGACCGTAGAGCGTGGCAGTCAGCTGTAGTCCGACTGGCAGCCCAACCGTTCGCTCAAACTCTTTTGTGAAATGGCGAGTAGGCTGCCCGCGTCGCTGCCAAAGCGCCAGGATTTGCTGAACCGAGATCGTCTTGTACCGTCCCTGGTGCAGCGCTTCGATCACCGCATCGCGAATCCAACCGGGGCGATAGGTCTCTAGCCAGGTCAGCACCTGCTCCTGGGGGCTTTGCCAACCCAGCTCGAACGCATACTCGCTCAGCAGGATCACGGCTTGTCGAGCCTCTTGGACTAGAGAAGGTTGCATAGGGGTCGTGGATGAACGATCGGAATGCAGACACCGACGTCCAAAAGTGGATGTTCTAGGTATAATTCCGAACCCGCGTTTTTTCTACTGTTGCGAATACGGATTTTGGGCAGACAAATACTGCCTAGTATCCAAAGCTTAAGGGTTTTCAAGCATTTTTAACAACTCGGCAAACACATCGCGCCGAGTGAAGTTTGCTTAGCTCTGATTACACCTGATTAGAATGGCCTAATTAGCGCTGAATAACGCCGCCTTCAACGTCCCTACCGGGACTATCGAATGGATCGCTGCCGCCCACCCAGCTGAAGTCGCTAATCCGAAAACCGATGGCCCCGGTGGAACGGGTCGGACTGTAGCGGACTAAGATGCCGTAGGTCCGACGGCTATATTCAAACAGGATATCGGTACTGACATCCTCGCCACTGTCCAGGTTAATAGACGCCTGAAACCCCAGCAAAAAGGGGCCATAAATCTGCTGCATCAGCCCGAACGAGAGCACACTGGTATCCACGTCGCGGTCAAACAAATAGGGCGAGTCGTCTCCGCCAACCAGCGCCTGGTAGTAACCAATATTGAAACGGGTGTAGTCCAAAACGGGTTTGGAAAGATGCCCAAATTGGAAATCAAAGCGGACATTACCAGCAACCAGCTCCTGCAAATCGCCATTTGTGTAATAAGTCGCCACCCCTTGTAAACCGGCATTAAATCGAATTGTGGGCGTCAACGGATAGGGTGTGTAGCGTAACCCCTCCGTCGCGGTGGGGGCCAGCGGCTGGCCTTCCCAAAGGGTGAATCCCTGGGCCAACCGCACGCTGCCCTGAAATCGACCCAGGCTAACCAAATCGTCGGCCGGATTCGAACCCAGCAGATCGACACGGTCCGTTTCCGCCGTCACATACTGGGCACCGATTTGATAATTAAGCTGCAGACCCGCATCGTTGAGCTGAATGATCGGCGACAGCAGTACCGCTCCCAAACTTGAGCGCACGTCCTGGAACCCCAGCGACCCGTTATATAGCCGATCACGGTAGCTATACTCCAACGCCAGCGTATGACTCCCTAGCTGCTGCCGCGCCCGCAGACTGGCCCTGAGATTGTCTGAAATGTCCCCCAGCTCAAAGCCAGCTAAATTGGCCTCACCCGACACTGAAAGGCGCTCACCGACCTGGGCGTTCAACTCAACCCCCAGCCCAAAGGCATCGGCGTCCAGAACGCCCTGTTCTAGGGCATTGCTCACGAGATAGCGGGGAATGATCTCAACCGCCGTTGTGGGCGTCTCGTAGACGATCACCCCTCGTTCGACGAACAGCCCGCCCCGATCGCGATCGTCAACCCCAACACCGGTCGGAAACGGATTGAGATCCTGAGAGTCAAATTCACCCCGATTGAGAATATAGTCCGTCCGGAAAAGCGGTAGGGCAAACCCCTGATCAAAGACCAGTCGAGGATTTTCGGCCCGCAGCAAATCCTGCTCAGCCGAGAGACTGGTAATGATAATCCGGTCCGAACGCAGCTCTAGTTCCGGGGGAGAAAAAGGATCGTTGGTGATCCGCACATCCTCTGCTTCCCAGACACGGGCATCGAAGTTGAGACGGCTGGCCTCGAACCGCACCTGCCGAATGCCGCCTTCGGTGCGGGCAAACTCGACATCTGAACTGGAACCAAACTGCAGCCCCCCAGCCCCAGCCACTGCGCTGACTCCCCGGTCAGGGTTGAGCGGATCAAACACTGTGCGACTGCTGGGCACAGGCGCGAGCGGATCGGCAAAGTCTTCATTGAGTGAGACCAGCGCCAGCTGTCCCTTAGCTTCGAACAGCGTCCCGGCTTCCTGAGCCAGACTGTACTCCGCCCGCTGTCCCCGCACGATCTGCTCGCCGCGCGTCAGCAGCACCTCCCCCTCAGCGAGCACGTAGCGGTTGGATAGATTGACCCACACCTTCTGCGCTTGCAAAATCGAGCCGCTGAGCAGCATCTGTACGTTGCCCCGGGCAATCACCACCTGACGGGCCGGGTCGTAGCTCTGGTAGTCTGCCGTAATATTCAGCTGAGCCGCGCCGGGAATAGGGGGCGTGACCGCTTCAGCCGGGTCACCGGGCTCGGGCATAGGATCAGCTGGGATTTCCTCCGAGGGAGTGCCTGCGGGCGGTAGTTCAGGCAGATGGCCGTTGTCGTGGGTAGGAACTTCATCCGAGGGGACAGGCTGCTGAGCGATCGTTTCAGTCTGTCGACTCAATCCTGCCAGCAGGTACGACAGATTTGGAGACTCGGTTGCCTCAGCAGCGGATGGCGCTGGATCAGTTAAGATTCCCTCCAATCCACCGGGGACTGTAACATGGGCCGTCTTTGGCAGGATCTTGGCTGGGGGTGGCAACAGGCGAACTTCTGAGACAGGCTCAGGCATCGCTGGTGGCACATCAAGGTAGGTCATACGTTAACGGACACTGATTCCAGTCAATGTTCCAGCCAAAAGCGTTGACCGATTCTGCCAGTCAACCGATGAAAAAAGTGGATAGTCCAAAACCCGGTGTCGCGGCTAACAGGGTTAGCCAGGAGCAACCGGGCCTCAAGCTAGCGTTACGCTGTCCAGGCGGATTTCAACCGAGAACCTAGCCATGGGTAGCGAACAGCTCTACCCGAGGCTAGCCCTACTCGAAGTTGTAATGACTCAAACTGTCTGAGTTACTCAAAGTCTTGGCGACCCGGGTTCCGGGCGGGGTCTCCACTCAGGAAACCAAAGATGAACAGTCCAACAAAGAAGGCAACGGTTAGGTATACAACGATCTTGAGCGTCAGCATGGCGTCTTTCTTATCTCGCTAAGGGTCTGGAAGCGTCTGCGCCGTCAGGGTGATGACAATGGCGATAGGACGAACTGATATAAAAGTTATGATATCGCAACCTCTGACGTTCCTCTGCAGAGATACCGGGATTCATCCTTTGTCCATGGGGGTGAGCTCATTCGCAGCCGAACATCCCCGTGGGATGTTCGGTTTATCCTGTAAGGGTCGTCTATAACACAACGGTGCTGTGACTGGGGCAGCCCCAGACGTTGCTGGATTTTTCTATGCCATGGATTCGAATTGCGAGCGGTGGGGTTGCGATCGCAATTGCCCTAGCCATGATTTTGCTAGGCGGCTGGTACTTCACCGTTGGCCTCGGCATCATTATTTGGCTAGGACAGTTAGAGATTTTTGGGCTAGCCCAGGCCAAAGGCATCAACCCCGCCACTAAGACAACCCTCCTGGTCAGTCAGGTGCTGCTGGTCGCAGCCCACCGTTCTCCCACGCTCGTCGAAGTCATTTTTTCGCTGGCGGGCACCTGCATTTGCTTTTATCTGCTGTTTCAGCCCAAATTTGCCACCATTGCCGACGTGGCCGCCTCAATCTTGGGCCTGTTCTACGGCGGCTATTTGCCCAGCTACTGGATTCGGCTACGGGATCTGGGGACTGCCAGCAATCTCCCCCTGGGCGGCTATTGGCCCTCGTCATGGCAGATGCAAGCCCTGCCCCAAGGCCTGACCATTACGCTGTTGGGCTTTGCCTGTATTTGGGCCGCTGATATCGGAGCCTACGCCTTTGGGCGCGCCTTTGGGCGCACACCGCTGACCAACATTAGCCCCAAAAAAACTGTGGAGGGGGCGCTATTCGGCATCGGTGGCAGCATGCTGATTGGCATGGTGGGCGGCTGGCTACTGGATTGGCCAATTGGCTGGCTCTCGGGGCTGACGCTGGGGGGCGTGATCGGCATTGCGAGTCTGCTGGGCGATCTGACCGAATCGCTGATGAAGCGAGATGCCGGGGTCAAGGACTCTGGCCAGCTGATTCCCGGGCACGGCGGCATTCTGGACCGAACCGATAGCTACGTCTTTACGGCCCCGCTGGTGTTTTACTTTGTCACGATGCTACTGCCATTTTTACGCAGCTAGCCCAGAAACCGGGCTAGCTTTCTGGGCTCGCTTTCTGGGCGGCTAGGGTCGAACCTCGATCTGGCCAGCACACAGAAGCCGATTGGACACAATCGTCAGCTGATGGATCTGCGCCTCAGATCCGAGATCCCAAGCAAAGCCTTGGAGCGCCTGACTGGGCCGATCCTGGGCTGAGACTAGCCAGGTTGGCTGATTCAGGACCAGATGACGCCCCTGGTTTACGGTTAACCCGGCTCGCAGCTGCTTGTCACCGTTGATCAGCGTCAGAAACGGAGCCGTTAGGCGAGCTTGAGTTAGGGGAGCATGCGACTGCAGCGCCGCCGTACCGTAATGATCTTCGACTTCGGCAGCGACCTCAGGCCGCTGCAGCAGCGATTGCCAAAACCGCTCGATGCCTTCAGACAGTAAAGTTGCTGCCAAAGAAGCATTCAGGCCGTCCTCGGAGATTTCCACTGCGCCCCTGACGGGAAAAGCTTTGACTAGCCGGAGGGGTTTACCGCGGAGAACCTGCCCCAGATTGATGCTGATGTCTTCGGCAGCAACGTTGACCTTACTAAGGTGAATGCCTTTATAAATTGACTGCTCAGCCGCCAAGGAGACACCGGGTATGCGCCCGCTCAAGACCTGTCGGTCGGAACCCTCGAGATTGAGCGTCAGATTTTCAATCTGATCGAGCTGCGATCTCAACCACAACCGCACCGCGGCTGGCAGCACCCGACCCAAAATTCGACTGCCCTGCTCTACCTTTGTCACTGCTTTCTCCGCCCTGATCAACGGCCGGTTGCGTTGCTTTCTATCATTCCACATCCCTGCTAGCTACTACTGCACCGTTAGCTTGACCGTCGTGCTGAGGAGGCCCGTATCGCTATCCCCCAGTGCCGAACTCAGCAAAGCTTCCGATCGTCGAATGTCATAAAGAATGTCATGAAAATTTTATCAAACCCCGATCCCAGCCGGGATCGCTATGTCAGGAATGCATGACATAGCGATCCCGGAAAGTATTGGAAAATCGCTCAAACAACTGATTTGCCAGGCGATTGTATCAACACCCCCTTGATCCCAACCCGTCCCTCCTGTCACGATACGCTTGGCAAGATTGATCCCCGCTTATCGCTTCAGCTTACTTTTAAGATCCCAGAGGAGTTTTTAATGATGTCTAACGGTACCCGCATTCCTTTAGAAGATATGACCCTGCGGCAGCTGCGCCGCGTTGCCAGCGAATACGGCGTTTCTCGCTACAGCCGCATGCGTAAGGTAGAGCTGGTTGAGGCGATTCAGAAAGCGCAGGCTAGCGCGGGTGTGGCGGCGGCGCCGACCGTCGGCGGCGACGCCTATGCAGAAACCGCCCTTGCCGTAGAAGGCCAGGTCGAGGTCGAAGCGTCCCGCTATTCGACTGTCTCGGTAATGGAAGCGCTAGCTGATGTCGATGCTGACCTGGTTGATCTGCCCAGCGGCTACGGCGAAAGCCGCATCGTGCTAATGCCCCGCGACCCGCAGTGGGCCTATGCCTACTGGGATATCCCCAACGCTCACAAAGAGGAGCTGCGTCGTCAGGGCGGCCTACGATTGGCGCTGCGCTTCTACGATGTGACTGATATCGACCTGAACAGCCAGAGTCCCCACAGCCTGCAACAGTATGAATGCGACGAGATGGCGCGGGAGTGGTTCATGCCTGTGCCGGTGAGCGATCGTGACTACGTAGTTGAAATTGGCTACATGGCGGCCGACGGTCGCTGGCTGCTGCTGGCCCGCTCCCTACCCGTTCACGTACCGCCGGTTTACCCCTCCGACTGGATTGAAGACCACTTCATGACCGTCGATTGGAATGCCGACCTGCGCGGGAAGAAGTTGATGACGCTGGTACCGCCCAGCCACAAGCAAGCCGCTGAAGGTGCCACTGACAACGCCATTTACAAAGAGATTTTCGACAAGGCCCAGTCCACCGAAGCGCAGCGGATTGCCGGTTCTCTGTTTGGCTCCATGCAGCAGGTGCCTGAGCAAGCCATCAGCTCCTACGTCTTCCCTTCGGGTGTAGGCATGTGGGCATTCCCCAGCGTCTCGGGACTGAATATGTCCGGCGTGGGCGCTTCTGAGCTGTCCCAACCGGCACGTCCTCGCAAGTTCTGGCTAGTGGCCGATGCCGAGCTAATCGTCTACGGTGCCACCGAGCCCGATGCAACCGTGACCATCGGCGGCAAGAAAATTGAACTCAGCCCCGACGGTACCTTCCGCTTCCAGATGTCCTTCCAGGACGGTGTGATCGACTACCCGATTGTGGCCGTTGCCGCTGACGGGGAGCAGACCCGCGACATTCAAATGACCTTTACCCGTGAGACCCCGTCTCGCAATACCAACACCAAGGCCGAGGCCGTTGAAGAGTGGTTTGCCTAGGGGCGGATGAGGCGTAGGCAGAGCCTACCAATTCTCCACTGATTTAAATTTCAGCGATTAAAACGGGAGGGGCCGATGGGGTCTCTCCCGTTTTAATTAGATGCTCGACTAGAGTATGCAACTTTTTGACCTCTGTCCGAATAGACGCCCGAGAACCCATACAATTTAAGGGAGCCGTTACCGTATTTTTACCTAACCCTATGACGCCCGATGACCTGACTCATCTGCTGCAAACTCGCTTCGGTGAGAGCTGTCAGGTTAGCCCACCGGATGCGTGGCAGGTCGATACACCTGATTTTCGCCTGCTGGTGCTGCTCTCAGCCGATGGCACCTGGCTACGTCTGCTGATGCCCATCGTGCCGATTCAGGAGGTGCAGCCCTTTCTCAATCAGATCCTGGCCGCCAATTTCGATCAAACCCAGGAGGCTCGGTATGCCTTCCACCAGTCGGTCCTGTGGGCCGTCTTCCAGCACGATCTCGCTAGCCTGGGCCGGCCCCAGTTTGAAGCCGCCATTGACCAGTTGCTGACAATGAAGCAGCAGGGCGTTGAGCCCTTCTTTAACCGGCTCATCGAAGATCAGGTCCGACAGATTATCACTGCGGCCAAGCTCCAGGATCAGTCGCTAGAGGCGACGATGCAGACCCTGGATCGCTTCTATGCTGAGGGCATGATGGGCAACATGAAGGCTAACGACGGCTACCAACAAAACGCGCTAACGGCCTGGCGCTACCAGCTAGAGCGACTCTGGCCGGAGGTGGATGTATCGACGGAGGAAACGACAGAATGAGTGAGATCGCACCTATCGTCGAGCAGATTCGGGCAGACTACGCACACTTTCCCCACAATCAGAGCTACGAGCTGTACGCCGATGACGTGTACTTCAAAGACCCGCTCAACGAGTTTCGTGGCATCCGCCGCTACCGCTGGATGATCGGCCTGATCGAGACCCTGTTTAGCCAACACCAGATTGACCTGCACGAGGTCTCGACCCCTGAGCCCGATAAAATCATTACCCGCTGGACCCTCTCGATGACCGCACCGCTGCCCTGGCAGCCGCGCCTGTCGATTCCGGGATACAGCGAACTAAGCGTGGGCGATCGGGGCCTGATTACCTCCCATATAGACTACTGGGACTGCTCCCGCTGGGCGGTGATGAAGCAGTTTGGCAGTAGTCACCCCTTGGGCAGGGTCTGAATCAGGAGCAGTCCCGCTGCCTCACCCAAAATCTGGTGGGGGGGTAGCACTTCAAGCTGCTCAGGCAATACCAGGGCATAGGCCGTGGTCTCCCACTGCTCGACCAGGGTGCCGTCGGAGACGGGGGGAATGGTGCGATCGCTATAAAAATCGAGGCTGGGTCTGCCGTAGCCAAAGGTCGTCACTACCCGCACGCCGTCGGGTACGTGCGATCTCACCAGCGCCGCCACCGGCTTCACGTCAAAGGCTTCGTTCAGCTCCCACAGCCACACGTTTGAGCCCATGAGCACTAGCAGCGTAGCGTACAGCCCCGCCATCAGCGTCCAGCACCAGCGCCACTGCCCCCGCCACAGCTGCCCGGTCGCCCAGCCTGCGCTACCGCCCAGAAGCAGCCCCATCAGCAGCAGACTCGGACGCCCTTCGGCAATGCCGATGTAGAGCCCGCCCCCCAGACCTGCGATCGCAATCAGCCCCAAAAATCCCGCCGCCCAGCGCGGCGGCTTAGCCCCTACCTGCCAGCGGTGACCCAGGTAACCCCCGACAGCCAGCGCCACAAACGGGTACAGCGGCATGATGTACCAGGGCAGCTTGGTACTCATGATCGAAATCGCACCGAGATAGACGACCGTCCCCGCCAGGGTTAGCTGTGCCCACACCCGCCGCCGCTGCCGCCACGCCAGCCACAGCCCCGGCAGCCAAAAGAGCAGCCAGGGCCAGCTCAGTTCCAGCAGTTCAATAAGGTAATACCAGGGCGGCCCCTGGTGCGACTCCACCACCGTCACCACCCGGCTAAAGGACTGGCCGAGAAAATGGCCCTGCCAGTAGGTTTCTCCATAGCGGGCAATCTGTGCCCCGTACCACAGCGCTGCCGGCAGCAGTCCTAGCACCAGCCCAACCCACAGGTAGGGATTGCTCAGTTGGGAAATTGTTCTCTCTTTTCTCTCTGCCAGCAATGAATGCAAGATGCCAAAGGCCACCGCCACTGCCCCCAACAGCAGGGCCAAAATGCCCTTGGTCAACACAATCAGCCCCAGCGCTGGACCAATCCCCAATGCGTAGCGACGATTCTGCAGCGACTTTAACAAACACAGCAGCAGCGCCAAGAACAGCGTCACGGCCACCCCGTCGCGCATCGCTAGCCGCCCGTGACGCACCACCGGCAGCAGGGTCAACAATATGCCCGCACTCAGCAGAGCCGAACGCCGCTGCCCAAACGCGATGCGACCAATACCATACAGCAGCGGCACCGCCAGCGCACTCACTGCCGCTGGCAGCAGCCGAGACGTCCATTCAGACACCCCTGCCACCGAGTAGGTCGTCGCCATCAGCCATTCCACCAGCGGCGGTTTGTTCAGATAAGGGGCACCGTCCAGGATGGGGTAGATCCAGTCGCCACTGCGAAAAAGACCACGGGCCACCTGCGCAATCGTGCCCTCGTCCCAGTCGCGCAGCGGCACCGCGCCCAGCTGCCAGAGATATAACACCAGCGCCACCAGCGTCAGGACCAGCGTATCGGTCAAAGCCTTTGTGTTTGCTGCAGAGCGGGACACAGAAACTCGCTCGGATTTGACCGGATGAATCACGATAGCTGCCGACAATCTACGGCCCCATCATAGTCGTTTGCCCGGTTCCCCTCGATCCCAGCATCCGGGTTATTCTACCTAGAGCGCATCCGAGCCCCCCGAGCCCATAGACGAATGAAACAGCTGATCGCGCAATCCAATCGGGCCAGACAGCTTGTGCTGGCAAATGCCGCCTACTGGGCCATTCCGCTATTTGCGATCGCAGGTCTGATCGGGCTGTGGCACCACGCCATGTGGCGCGATGAGTTAAACACCTGGCTAATTGTCCGCGACAGCAGCTCTCTGGCCGAAATCCTGGGCTACGTCAACTACCAGGGCCATACGCCCTTGTGGGCCATGTCGGTCACGGTGATACAGCAGGTATTCGACCGGCCCTGGGCCATGCAGGGGTTTCACTGGCTGGTGGCGATGGTGTCCGTTGGCATTTTCTGGCGGTATGGGCCATTTACCAACGGTCAGAAAGTACTGTTTACCTTTGGCTTTTTACCGCTGTACCAGTATCTGCTGATCAGTCGCCCCTACGTGCTGGGAATGGCGGCCCTGTTTGCAGCCTGTGCGCTGTTTTCGCGGCGGCGGCGGACCTATCTACCGCTGGCGGTGGCGCTGGCGCTGCTGGCCAACAGTCATGCCTATGGTCTGTTTGTCACCGTGGCGATGACTGGCGTGCTGATGGTGGAATGGTTGTTGAGTGCCGAGCAGCGTTCCAAGCATCGCCAGCTGGCACCAGGCTGGAACCGCTGGGTGAGTTTGCTGGTGGTGGTGCTGGGAGTTGCGATCGCAGTTTACATTCTCGCCCCGCCAATGGACAGCGCCAACCACGGCGGCGTCTCGGCCTGGGTCTTTACCTTCGATCTGCGCCGACTGCTGCGCAGCCTCTGCCGAGTGTTTGCGGGCTATCTGCTCATCGTGCCAACCCACGAGCGCTGGTTAGACGCCAGCCTAGGGGCAATCGCGTCCGTCGGCCTGATTGGGGCAACAGCCTTCTACCTGCGCCGGTTTCCCTATGCGTGCCTGTTCTACCTAAGCGCGACCGGCATTGTCCTGGTCTTTACCTACACCCGGTTTATCGGGCTCGGCCCGCGTCACTACGGCCAGTTTTACCTAATTTTGATTGCGGCCCTGTGGCTGGCTAGCCATTACGGCGCAGGGCACACGAAGCCGGTCGAGAACACAGCGCAGCGGTCCAGTCCCATTCGCGGGGGCTACGGGGTGTTGGTCATGCTGATCCTGTGGGTCCAGTGCCTGGCGGGCATTGGCCGATATGCCTACAACTATTTTCTGCCCTTCTCCGCCAGCCGCGCCGCCAGCGATTACATCCTGGAGCAGGGCTGGAATGACGAATTTATCGTCGGCAGCCGTGACGCCCAGATGGCCCCAATCGCGGGCTATCTCGACCGTTCGATCTACTATCCCGAACGGCAGAAAATCGGCAGCTTTACGCTGTTTACCGAAGACCGCAAAGAGGACGTCACCTACGGCGATATTTTCTCGCAGATTCAACAGCTGCTAGAGCAGGACCCCTCTCTGTCGCGGGTGCTGCTGATCTTGCACAGACCCCTCGAAATTGAGACCGACGCGCCCGATGTACAGGGGCTGACGGTGACGCCGGACCAGTCGTTTACCCACAGCCAAGAAGAGGAGTATCACCTGTTCTGGGTCGAACGGTAGGGGCTGTAGAGGCACAGCATGCTGTGCCCGTATAAGGTGGGAGGCACAGCACGCTGTACCCGTACAAGGTGCAGGAAGCACAGCATTTTCTTTACGAGATAGGCCTAGGCCGCGAAGCGAATCTTCAGATAGTCGTCTTCCATCTTGGCCCCAGCTGGCTGCAGGGCCGCCAGTGCCTGGGGCAACACCAGATTACGGCGGTGGTTACCGATGCGGATATTGAGTTCGTCTGAGGATTTGCTCAGATCAATCTGGTCTTTGGGAATGCCCGGCAGATAAACCTCTAGGCTGTACTGGTTGTTCTCGTGGGAAACCACCCGCAGCGTGGTTTCTTTGTAGTAGACCTGGGTGGGGTCTTCGCCTGCGTAGAGGGTTTCCTTCAGGCGCTCTAGCGCCGCGAGGCCGCACATCTCTTCGGAAAAGAGCGGCACTTCCTTAACCGGCAGGGGACGAAAATCGTCGTGAATCTCCTGGCGGTACTGCTGCTGGTTCTCTTTCCAGCGCTGAAAAAAGGGATCGGTCACGCTGTCGGGGATGATGCGGTTGGCCACCACCATGTCGGTACCCACGTTGTAGAGGCTCAAGTAAGCGTGGGCCCGCAACGACTCTTTGATCACCATCTTCTCAGGATTGGTCACCAGACGCACCGACGTGGTGGCCGTGTCGGTCAGCACCTTTTCTAGCGCTTCGAGCTGCTCGTAGAACTCGTAGGGCGCGTCCATCACCTCCTGGGTCGGCAACGAGAACCCAGCCACCGGTCGGAACAGGGGTTCCACTAGGGGCCGCAGGGCCGTAGACACTGCCTGAAAAGGCTTGTAGAGCTTGCGCATGTACCAGCCCGCGACCTCCGGCAGGCTCAGCAGCCGCAGCGCGGTACCCGTGGGGGCCGAGTCGATGATTAGCACGTCATACTCGCCTTCGTCGTAGTGGCGCTTCATCCGCACCAGGCTGAAGATTTCATCCATACCCGGCAAAATCGCCAGCTCTTCGGCTTCGACCCCTTCTAGCCCGCGAGCCTGCAATACCTGGGTGATGTAGCGCTTGACCGCCCCCCAATTGCCCTCCAGCTCACGTAGAGCGTCTAGCTCCGCGCCCCACAGGTTGGGCTTCACCTCTTTAGGATCATGGGAAAGTTCCAGATCAAAACTGTCGGCCAGGGAGTGGGCCGGATCGGTACTGAGCACCAGGGTTTTGTAACCCAGCTCGGCAGAGCGCAGGCCGGTGGCCGCGGCGACTGAGGTTTTACCGACGCCACCTTTACCGGTCATCAAAATTACGCGCATAGACCTGCGGGTTCCCTTTTCATAAACGTTACATTTCTTTTACTTTATCGAGTTTTGGCAGGGTCAGGGGCAAACGCTTCGCTTAATTCTCCAAAAGTTCAACTTTTGTCGGCCGGAAGTGCCCGCAATGCCCTTTAACCGGACAGGCGAGCCGCCTATCCCACGGAAATATGGACACACTCCCCATAAAACGAACCGCCCGCCTTTGGGGGAAGGCGGGCGGCTCTACGGAAAACACGAATCGCCTCAGAAAACCGGCACGCATAGCACACCAAAGATTGAAAGAGGCGGGGGCTTTAGGGGTATTAGTTGATTATACGGTAACCGTCCCAAATTGTGAACGTACGCAAGCCCCGTTGCCTCCGTCATCCGCAGTAAAGATTAGGCAACGCGCCTTAACGCTCTAGATACTAGGGGTTAGGCCCTCCTCACTGATATACCCAGTCAATTGGGTGGCAATCTGGCGGCAATTTGGAAAATTCTTAGCGCGGGTTCAGGCAAACACCCAGGCACACCGCATAATTAAGAGCCATAGCCTATCGCGCTGACTGCCATGAGCACGCCCCGAATTCACCCCGATACGATCGATGCGGTTCGTGATCGCACCGATATTGTGGACGTGGTCTCAGAGCAGGTCGTCCTCAAAAAGCAGGGCAAAGACTTTGTCGGACTGTGCCCGTTCCACGATGACAAGTCGCCCAGCTTCAGCGTCAGCCCCAGCAAACAGTTCTACTACTGCTTCAGCTGCGGTGCGGGGGGCAACGCCTTTAAGTTCATGATGGAGCTGGGCAAGCGCTCCTTTGCCGAGGTGGTGCTAGAGCTGGCCAACCGCTATCAGGTGCCGGTCAAAACCCTGGAGCCCGACCAGCAGCAGGAATACCAGCGCAACCTCAGCCTACGGGAACAGCTTTACGAAATTCTCACCGTCACGACCAAGTTTTACGAGCATGCCCTGTTCCAAAGCGACGGACAGCAGGCCCTGAGCTACCTGCGCGAGCAGCGCCAGCTCAGCGATGACACCATTCGCGAGTTTCAGCTCGGCTACGCGCCCGACGGCTGGCAGCCGCTCTACGGCTACCTAGTCGAACAGAAGCAGTATCCGGTCTCTTTGGTCGAAAAAGCCGGGCTGATCGTGCCCAAAAAGCAGGGCACCGGCTACTACGACCGCTTTCGCGACCGGGTGATGGTGCCGATTCATGATACCAACGGACGGATGATTGGCTTTGGTGGGCGGGCACTGGGGGATGCTAAGCCCAAATACCTGAACTCGCCGGAAACCGAGCTGTTCGATAAGGGTAAAACGCTGTACCGGTTGAACGTGGCCAAAGGTGCGATCTCAAAACAGGATCGGGCCATTGTCGTCGAGGGCTACTTTGACGTGATTGCCCTGCACGCGGCGGGCATCACCAATGCTGTCGCCTCCCTCGGCACGGCCCTCAACGTCGGCCAGGTCAAAAAGCTGCTGCGCTACACCGAGTCCAAGCAAATTATCTTTAACTTTGATGCGGACGCGGCGGGCATCAAGGCCGCTCAGCGCGCCATCGGCGAAGTGGCCAACATGGCCCACCGGGGCGACGTACAGCTGCGCATTCTCAACATTCCCGATGGCAAAGACCCCGACGACTACCTGCGCACCCACGTCCCCGAAGAGTATGCGGCCCTGGTCGAGGCCGCCCCTCTCTGGCTCGACTGGCAAATCCAGCAAACCCTCAAAACTTCTGACCTGAAGCAGGCCGACCAGTTTCAGCAAGCCTCTCAAGACGTGGTCAAGCTACTGAGCGAAATCGCCAACGCCAACACCCGCACCCACTACATTCGCCACTGCGCCGAAATCTTTAGCCAGGGCGACGCCCGCCTGGTGCCGCTGCTAGCAGAGAATTTCCTAGCCCAGGTCCGCCGCAAGCGTCGCTCCCCTGACGAGACTGCTAAAGGTCCCCAAATCATCGCCCAGAAAAGCGCCCTTGAAGAGGCCGAAAGCGCCCTGCTGCGAATCTATATCCACTCGCCTAAAGACCGTCAGGCCGTGATTGACGGACTCGAAGAACGGGACCTACAGCTGAGCTTTTCGCACCATCGCGCCCTCTGGCGCATGCTGATCCAGTGGCGGGCCGCCGACACCGACAACACCGAGCCAGAACAGCTACTCGATCAGCTACGGCAGTTCGCGTCCGAATCGATCGGGCCGCTGTCCCAAGTGCATCGACTGCTGTACCTCGACGAAAAAACCAAGCGGGATGTGCTGCGGGCACCGCTGATTGTGAGAGCTGCGATCGCATGCCTCGAAAAAAATATGTGCGAAAAGCGCTACCGCCACTTTCTCAAACGCTGGACCGAGACCGACATCAATATCGATCCGGAGCAGATGGCCCATTACCAAAAGCTGATCTACGCCGAGAAAAAGCGCATCACCGAACTCGAACAGGAGCGCCAGGTCGGCTTCGAAGACCTGCTCAGCATGCCCTGGGTCGGCGATGTAGACGATGCCACGTAGACGACGCCACGTAGACGACGCCACCTGAGGCCAGCAACCCATCCCTATCGACCCACCACGGTTGAAACAATCACCGTCACAGTCGCAGCTGCAATCAGGCTAAAAGCCAGCTGAACCAACCACTGAGTGGCCCGCTGGTAAGTATCGAACTTCTGATTAAACTGCTCAACCGACTGCTTATACTCAGACACATCCTCTCTCAGCTCACGCAGCTCAACCAGAATTTGGTCCTGATTGTTGGGTGAGGGGTCAGTAGCCGCAGTCATAGCATGTTCAAACCGTCGTGTCTTCATCATAGTGCCCCAGATGTGTTGCCCCAGATCTTTGATGGTGTGACGATTTGGGCACGCTAGGGTTGACCGCTTCACTTCCCCCTCATGCCTGAGTCTCAAGACCTTGGTCTCTATGGCGAACAGCTCGTCCAGAGCTGGCTGCTGCTGCAGGGCTGGCAAATCCTCTATCGTCGCTTTCAAAGCCGCTGGGGTGAGATCGATCTGATTGCCAAAGGCTACAACGCCCAGGGCAAACTCAGCAATGAGATGATCGCCTTTGTCGAGGTCAAAACCCGCAGCCGGGGCAGTTGGGATGCTGATGGCCTACTGGCCATCACCCGCAGCAAACAGAAAAAAATTCTCACCACCGCCCGGTTATTTCTGACCCGGCACCCTCAGCTCGCCCAAATGCCCTGCCGGTTCGACGTCGCCCTGGTTGGCAGCTATCCGCAGGTGCCGCGTTTTGCCAAGGCCCACGCTGCAGTGCCTAGCCAGAATCGCCCCGACCAGTGCAGCTATATTGGCCTGCAAGATTACATTGTGAATGCGTTTACGCTGTAGTACGGACCACTAGGACAGCCTGCTAAAGCTCAAGGCCGCCACGCGCGACCTACGCCAGGGTCTCTGGGCAGTAGCCCAACCCACGCACAAACTGCTTACGGAATTCTTCAATCTCGTGGCGGTCGGGCCGCCCGTGGGAGACCACCGCAATCTGATAGCGCCGCATCACGTCTACCGGCGTCTGCCCGGTCTCAAGGCCCCATAGCGCCATGCGAATGCGGATACCCGGCTCGTAGGGCACCCCTACTTCGTCCAGAAAGGCGCTAAAGTCAGCCGCGACCGAAGGGGTGACGCTCTCATGTAGCCGGACCTTGACCACCCAACCATCGATTCGGTGAATGACCGTCATAAACTCAAGCGGCAGCCGCGACAGGCCCAGCAATCGCTCGACGACCCGGAGCGTCAAACTGGCATTGGCTAGGTAGTAAATGTATTCCATCAGTCGGGTGCTAGAGTCTAGATCTACACAGCTTGCGAACGTCCATTAACAACGTGCCAGGTCAGCCAGATACATTGCCCACAGAGAGGCCCTCAGAAAACGCAAAGGATGGATTACCTACTGTTGAACCGCAGTCGGGTGCAGCTCAACCAGAGGCCCATCAGACAGGCGTCGATCACTCCCTTGAGGGGTATCACTACACGCTGCCGCCCGATCTGATCGCGCAGCGACCGGCAGTACCTCGAGATAGTGCCAGGTTGCTGGTAGTTGACTCCCCAGTGAACCATCGACATTCCTATTTTAGAGACCTGGGGGAGTTTCTGCAGCCCGGAGATCTCCTTGTTTTCAATAATACCCAAGTCATTCCCGCGCGTCTGTACGGTCAAAAACCAACTGGAGCTAAAGTTGAAGTTTTCTTACTAGAGCCTCGTGGCGCTTGCCAATGGCTGGCTCTCGTCCGCCCAGGCAAACGCATTCGACCGGGCAGTCGCCTCTACTTTGGCGACCCAGTCGAACCACAGCTGATGGCCACGGTCGATGCGCTGGATGCGCCGACCGGGGGACGATTGCTCACGTTTGCGCTGACGCCAGGTGCGATCTCAGCCAATCCCGACCTGACCCTAACCGAAGTCATGACCGCACTCGGTCAGGTCCCCTTGCCGCCCTACATTACAGAGCCTCAGGCCACACCCGAACAATACCAGACCATTTACGCCAGCCAGCCGGGGGCCGTCGCCGCACCCACAGCCGGACTGCATTTTACCGCAGGCGTCTTTCAGCGCCTCGCCGAGCGGGGCATCGAGACGGCGCAGGTGACCCTGCATGTCGGCATAGGCACCTTTCGGCCCGTCGAATCCGCCGATATCACTGACCATGTGATGCATGCAGAGCGCGCGGAACTGCCGCAGACAACGGTTGAGCAGATTCAGCAGACAAAAGCACGAGGCGGCCGAGTCATTGCCGTAGGCACCACTACCGTCCGCACGCTTGAAGGGGTCGCCACCCAGACGGGACAGCTCACCGCCTTCACTGGCGCTGTCAATTTATTCATTTATCCGGGCTATCAGTGGAAAGTCGTCGATGGCCTGATTACTAACTTTCACCTGCCGGGTTCTAGCCTGCTGATGTTGGTGAGTGGGCTGATCGGACGAGAGCGGCTAATGGCCCTTTACCAGGCAGCCATTGAAGCCCGCTATCGGTTTTACTCGTTCGGTGACGCCATGCTGATTTTGCCAGCAGCCACCGGTGCCCAGGGAACACCCTAAACGGACTAGCGTCATTTGTTACGTCCCCCACGGAGATCGTGCATTCAAGTGGTTGCTAAGCAATTTTGCAAGGCAAGTTTGCTGGAATGCCGTTCTCCCTTCCTTCTTTGAGACGGCTGCCCCCTTACCGTTGTGGCGGTCGTCACCTTCTCTAAAAAGCCGTCCCCTGGGCCTGCCCAACTCAGCTCCATTCCTACCCCGTTTAGCCGTGACAGCACTCAGACCTTTGGCTGAGCGATTCACAATATCTGTTAGGCAAGGGCTGTCAGGAAAGAACTGTCAGGCAGGGGCTGTCACTGTTCTCGCCCCGCTTCACCTATCGTGCCTATGGCTGCTTCTTCCAGGCATCGAGACTCCCCCTCCTTCATTCGAGCCGTTCCCCGATTTCTAATCATTGGCTTTTTGGCACTGGGCATCTTTCTGAGAGTCTTCCACTTGAGTGACAAGATCTACTGGGTAGACGAAGCTGCCACCGCCGTCCGCATATCGGGCTACACCTTTGCAGAGGCAACCGAGCAGCTAAGTAGTCGGCCTTTTTTTAGCGTTAGCGATCTGCATCGATATCAGTTCCCCAATTCAACCCGTACACCCGCTGACACCATTCGCAGCCTGGCGATCGAAGACTCTCAGCATCCACCCTTGTATTTTCTGCTAGTTCGCCGCTGGGTTGAGCTAGCGGGCCATTCTATTCAAGCCATTCGGAGCTTCTCTGTACTGACCAGCGTACTGTTGCTGTCTGCCCTTTACTGGCTATGTCGAGAGCTGTTCCAGAAACCGATTGTGGGTGACCTGACGGTCGTTCTGGCAGCCGTTTCACCCCTGCAGGTGGTCTATGCCCAGGAGGCTCGACCCTACAGTCTCTGGATGCTTCTGATTGCGGTAGCCAGTGCGCTCCTGGCTAGAGCCGTCAGAACCCAAAACCTGAGATGGCTGGGCCTCTACGGGGTGAGCTGTAGCCTGGGGCTCTACACCCATTTGCTGTTTGGCTTGGTCATGTTGGGGCATGGCCTGTTTGTGTTTCTCTCAGAAAAGTTCCGCCTCACCCGTCTGGGGGTAATCTACCTGACGAGCAGTCTGGGTGCCATGGCCAGCTTTTTACCCTGGCTCTATGTACTGCAGCAAAATCCGCCGACTCAAAGCCTATCCTGGCTGGACCAAAGCACCACTTTCGCGCAATTGCTGATGCGCTGGAGCGGTCTCTTGAGTCGAACGTTCCTAGACCTGGGCATGAGCCCGGCCACGCTCGATCAGCTAGGCCTGCCGCTCAAGGTGCTGACGGCGGTCATGTCATTCTCGCTGCTGGGCCTCGCCGGTTACGGGCTCTATCACCTGCAGCGCTTTATCCACAAAGAAGCCTGGCTCTTCATGGTGTGCATGGGCAGCGCCACCACCCTGCCACTGATGCTGGCCTATTTCTGCCTAGGCAAACAAATGTTCGTTACGCGCTATATCTTGCCTGCGACGATGGTGCTACAGATGATTATGGCCTTCCTGTTAGCCAAGCAGCTCAGCGTCGCCAAACGGGCCTTCAAGCGCCGACTATGGAAGCTGATCACCGTCTTTGTAGTGGCCTGCGGCATTTTTTCCTGCAGCGTTCGAGCCCCGGCTGCAGTGTGGTGGAACCAGTCTCCGGCTATCAACGGCGGGTTGCCCTTAATGGCACAGCAGATCAACCGCTCAGACCGTCCCCTAGTCATCGGCAACGCCACTCAGACGCTAACCCTACCCATGTTGCAAACCCTCGGTCATGCGGTAGCACCCAAAACCCAGTTTCAGCTGCTGTCTGCAGTTGACGGTCCAGTCCGGCAAGGACGGTTCAAGAACGTCTATCTGCTAGACCCGTCCGGTGATCTGGTCCCCACGCTAGAAAAGGCCTATGGGACCCAGGCGATGCCGATCAGCCAATGGTTCTGGCAGATTCCAGTCTTGAACCAGCCATGAGCTACCCAGTGGGCCCTGCCTTCAGGCTCACATAATCGGCTCATATAATCAAAGGGTGCTGGCGCTAGTTCAATGATGGCTTGAATGGATGGCTTGAATTGCTAGGGCAGGCGTGCTAGTAATGGGGAGATAGCGCCCACAGCGGCTCTATGCTGCTCCAACCATACGCTTGAGAAATTAGGCTTGGACTCTATTTTTTGGTTTAGTCGAGCGTCTCACTTCGGCACCCAACATCGCTACCCGAGGATATATGGTAGCTGAGGTACCGCAGCGATCTTCTAGCAGCCTGTCTCAGCCTAGGGCTGGCGCTACCGGCGGAATGGACCGCTGGCCTTTGCTGGAGCCCCTCCTGCTCGCGGAAAAACTGAATCAGCCGACCTCATCCACCCCGCTTCAATGGGTGAGCGACGATACCCTATTTAAGCTGCAGCGTTGCCAGCGGCGGGCCTTTTTAGATCGTCACGGCGATCCTGACCATCAGAACGAACCGAGCGAATACCTGCTTAAGATTCGTGAAGACAGTGCGCTGCATCGGCGAACCGTCCTGCAGGCCTACGCAGGGTATCAACGACCCCACTATCCTCGATCGGATTGGCTAGCAGGGGCGCGCGCGACCCGGGCTTTGATGGCACAAGGGGTGTCCTGCATCCACAATGGCGTGCTGACAGCCAACGTTGTTCATGGCGACCATCCCCCCTACGTCAGCAAGCCCGATCTGTTGGTCAAGCAGCCGGGGCCATCGTGGTTGGGCGACTGGCACTACGTGCCGATCGATATTCGTCTGGGCAAGAAGCCTAAGCCCGAATATCAGCTGGTCGTTGCGTTTCACGCATTGTTACTGTCCGCCTTTCAGGGACAGGTGATTGACCACGGCTGGCTGGTGCTTAAAGAAAAGCGCTACCGCGTCGATTTAGATAAGCAAATGCCGCTGCTGCTAGACGGACTAGCCGACTGTGGCGAGACCTTTGCCCGCACCACTGCGCCGGAAGTTTTTATTAGCCGTAGCCGCTGCGATATGTGCGTGTGGCTGCCCCACTGCTACGAAGCTGCCCAAGCCCAGCAGCATCTGTCACTGCTGCCAGGGGTCACCCTCAGCCGCTACCGTCGCCTTAAACCTTTAGGGCTGACATCGGTCGCAGCGCTGGCCGCGCTGACGCCCGCTGCACTCTCTCAGATTGCCGGGTTTGAACGTGACGTTGCCCAGAAGCTGGTGGTACAGGCCCAATCGACGATGGGCGGATGTGCGATCGCACGGCCCCACCCGCCAAAATCCTTTGCCCTGACCCCAACTGACCTGCCCAGCGCGCCCTACGAGCTGTACTTCGATATCGAAGCCGCCCCAGACAAAAATCTGGTTTATCTCCACGGGGTGCTCGCAATTGAAACCGCCACCGGGCAGGAAACCTTCATTCCCCTGATTGCCGAACGGCCCGAGGACGAAGCCCGCGCCTGGCAACAGTTTCAGTATGTAATGGCCGAGTATCCAGGCTCACCGGTCTATCACTTCTGCCCCTACGAAGCCCAAACCGTGCGGCGGCTGGCCCAGGAATACGGCGCCATTATCGACATTGAGGCCTTGCTGACCCGCTTTGTCGACATCCATCAGCGCATTACCGCATCGGTGGTGTTGCCGGTCGAGAGCTACGCTCTCAAGCCGATTGCCCGCTGGATGGGGTTTGACTGGCGGGATGAAGAGGCCAACGGGGCGCAGTCGATCTGCTGGTATGACAACTGGATAAGCGAGTGCGATCGCACCTACCTGGACCTGATCCTCCGCTACAACGAAGACGACTGCCGCGCCACCTACCAGGTCAAAAAGTGGCTGAGTGAATTCGCCCAGCCCTACTGGGCTCAACTGGACTGAAATCCCTTCGACAAAGGTTTGACAAAATACAACGCGATCCGCACAATAGAGATCGCCTAAATCACAGAGCGTCCAAAACAAGCGCCATGTGAGACCCAGCGAAAGCTGGGCCCGTAGTTCAATTGGTTAGAGCACCGCCCTGTCACGGCGGAAGTTGCGGGTTCGAATCCCGTCGGGCCCGTAAGGTTATCAACTCCGAGCGAACCCGCAACTTTGCTGGCTATCCCCAGCGTTGCGCGTAAGTCCTGCAGACTGGCTTCGCCTACGAATCCCGTCGGGCCCGTAAGGTTATCAACTCCGAGCGAACCCGCAACTTTGCTGGCTATCCCCAGCGTTGCGCGTAAGTCCTGCGGACTGGCTTCGCCTACGAATCCCTAAGATTTCAGGGCTACAAGGAAATCTACTACGAGTAGAGGGATTGTTTACAGGCCAAGAAAGCTGTGGAGAAAGGCGATATCCTCTCACTTTTGACTCAGCAAGATAACCCCTTAGGTTGGGTCCAGGGCGGCGTAACGGCCCTGGTCAGGGGGGTGTGGGGGAACTCGAAGGGACCCCCGCGCAGAATCTACGCTATCCGCAACACCTGCAACCAGCAAACCTCGTCCCACCAATCGCTACAATGAGTCCTTGCTGCCCGTCCCTGCCTTTAAAAACTTATGTCCGTCCGCGTTCGCATCGCCCCTAGCCCCACCGGCAACCTCCACATCGGCACTGCCCGTACCGCCGTCTTCAACTGGCTATATGCCCGATCTCAGGGCGGCACGTTTATTTTGCGAATCGAAGACACCGACCTCGAACGCTCCAAGCCCGAGTACACCCAAAACATCATGGACGGACTGCGATGGCTCGGCATGGACTGGGACGAAGCGCCCGTCTACCAAACCCAGCGCCTGGACCTCTACCGCAGCAAAATTCAGGAATTGTTAGATAAGGGACTCGCCTACCGCGCCTACGAAACACCGGAAGAGCTGGATACCATGCGCGAGCGCCAAAAGGCCCGCAATGAAGCCCCCCGCTACAACAACCAGCATCGCAACCTGACCGACGAGCAGATTGCCGAATTTGAAGCGGAGGGACGCGATGCCGTAATCCGCTTCAAGATTGAGGATGGCCGCGACATCAGCTGGAATGACATGGTGCGCGGCCCTGTGCATTGGAAAGGGCGCGATCTGGGCGGCGATATGGTGATTGCCCGCGCCTCCAGCAGTAACGACATTGGCCAGCCGCTCTACAACTTTGTCGTGGTCGTTGACGACGCGGATATGAACATTAGCCACGTTATTCGCGGCGAAGACCACGTGGGTAATACCCCCAAGCAAATTCTGCTGTACGAGGCCCTGGGCATGCAGGTGCCCGAGTTCGCCCATACTCCCCTGATCCTTAACGAAAAAGGGGCCAAGCTCTCGAAGCGCGATGGCGTTACTTCTATCTCAGACTTTCAGTCCATGGGCTTCGTTGCCCCGGCTCTGGCCAACTACATGACCCTCCTCGGTTGGTCTGCACCCGATACTCAGGAAATCTTCACCCTAGAAGAAGCCGCCAAGCTGTTCAGCTTCGACCGGGTTAACAAGGCCGGTGCCCGGTTCGACTGGGACAAGCTGGACTGGATTAACAGCCAGTACCTGCACGGCATGTCTCCAGAGGAACTGCTCCCCCTGCTGGTACCTTATTTCAAAGAAGCAGGCTATGACTTTGACCCTGACCAGGACCGGCCCTGGCTGCTGAAGCTGGCCGAAATGATCGGCCCTAGCCTGACCCGCCTGAAAGACTGTGTCGAGCAAAGCCGATTTTTCTTTACGCCCACGGTGGACTACTCAGAAGCTGCTACCAAACAGCTCCGGCTAGACGGCGTTAGCGATGCGATGAAGGCGGTCTATGACGCCTCAAAGTCTGTCGATAGCTTCAGCACATCCGACGAAGCCAAAGCCCTCCTGGGCCAGGTTGCCAAAGATCAGGGGGTCAAGAAAGGACTGGTGATGAAGTCGCTGCGGGCGGCGCTAATGGGCGACATGCAAGGGCCGGATCTGGCGGAATCCTGGGTAATTTTGCACGTGCGGGGGTTTGATGGGCAGCGACTGGAGCATGCGATCGCACAGGGACAGTAGGCGAAGGCGGTGAATTCTCAGCTTTCGGTAGGATTCGTTGCCTGTCTCTCAGAAATTACGTTAAATTTAGTAAAGATTGGTCTCATACTTCGCCAGATGTCGCCAGCGAACAATACGAATTCATGCGAATTCAATCGCTCGCTGGTCGCATTCTTGAGAAATAAGAACTAACGTAATAAAAAGCACGTTTGACTAGTCGCCTTTGGCTGAGCGCTGGCTCAGGACCCAAGGATTGTTAATTAAGAGGCTACCGAAGTTATGAAGCTTTCTTGGAGAGTTGTCCTGCTGTGGACGCTGCCCCTCCTGGTCATTGGATTTTTTGTTTGGCAAAGCTCGATGGGCTCCACGCCCGCTGACATGGGCCGTAACGCTGCCAACACCCGGATGACTTATGGACGATTCCTAGACTATCTGGATGCAGGTCGAGTCACAGCAGTGGATATTTACGATGGCGGTCGTACAGCCATCATTGAAGCGGTGGATCCTCAGATCGATAACCGTGTGATGCGCTGGCGGGTAGACCTACCTGGCACAGCCCCTGAGCTAATCGAGCGGTTGCGTACCTCCGACATCAGCCTAGATTCACATCCCCCTCGCAACGACGGAGCGCTGGTTGGCATCCTGGGCAACCTCCTCTTCCCCTTCCTGCTGATTGGTGGCCTGTTCTTCCTGTTCCGCCGGTCCAATGCGGGCATGGGTGGCCCTGGCCAAGCGATGAACTTCGGTAAGTCCAAAGCGCGCTTCATGATGGAAGCCAAGACGGGCGTCATGTTTGACGACGTGGCTGGCATCGACGAAGCCAAGGAAGAATTGCAGGAAGTTGTGACTTTTCTGAAGAAGCCCGAGCGCTTCACAGCTGTAGGTGCGCGCATTCCCAAGGGCGTCATGCTGGTCGGACCGCCGGGAACGGGCAAGACGCTGCTAGCCAAGGCGATTGCTGGTGAGGCTGGTGTCCCCTTCTTCAGTATCTCCGGTTCTGAGTTTGTGGAAATGTTTGTCGGTGTGGGTGCGTCCCGCGTCCGCGACCTATTCAAGAAAGCCAAAGAAAACGCACCCTGCATCATCTTTATCGACGAGATTGACGCGGTGGGTCGTCAGCGTGGCGCTGGCATCGGCGGCGGCAACGACGAGCGTGAGCAGACCCTAAACCAGATGCTGACCGAAATGGACGGCTTCGAGGGCAACACCGGCATCATTGTGATTGCAGCCACCAACCGGGTAGACGTGCTCGACTCAGCGCTGCTGCGTCCGGGCCGCTTTGACCGTCAGGTGATGGTCGATCCGCCGGATGTGAAGGGTCGTCTGGAAGTGCTGGATGTGCACGCTCGCAACAAAAAGCTGGCGGACGACATTGCCCTTGAGGCCATTGCCCGACGCACCCCTGGCTTTACGGGGGCTGACCTAGCCAACCTGCTGAATGAGGCGGCTATTCTCACCGCTCGTCGTCGCAAGGAAGCGATCACCATGCGTGAGATTGACGATGCGGTCGACCGCGTCGTTGCAGGCATGGAAGGCACACCTTTAGTAGACGGCAAGAGCAAGCGTCTGATTGCCTATCACGAGATTGGCCACGCCATTATCGGCACGTTGGTCAAGGCCCATGATCCTGTCCAGAAAGTCACGCTGATTCCCCGTGGACAGGCCCAGGGCTTGACCTGGTTCACTCCCAGCGAGGAGCAGATGCTGATTTCGCGCTCCCAGCTCAAGGCCCGAATCATGGGTGCTCTGGGTGGCCGAGTAGCTGAAGAGGTTATCTTTGGTGATTCTGAGGTGACGACAGGTGCAGGCAATGACCTGCAGCAAGTGACCTCGATGGCACGTCAGATGGTGACCCGGTTTGGTATGTCCGAACTTGGTCCTCTGTCGTTGGAAAGCCAACAAGGCGAGGTCTTTCTCGGCGGCAATTGGATGTCTCGCTCCGAGTACTCTGAGCAAATCGCCAAGCGGATTGATTCCCAGGTCCGCAGCATCGTCAACGATTGCTACGAAGAAACCACGCGTATTGTCAGTGAGAGTCGTGAGGTAATGGATCGTCTGGTAGACCTGCTGATTGAGAAGGAAACCATTGACGGTGACGAGCTGCGTCAGATTGTGGCTGAATACACAGCAGTTCCCGAAAAGGAACAGTTTGTACCCCAGCTGTAGGCAGCACTTAATCGACTAGTCTTGAGGGGTCGTTCGATGAACGGCCCCTTTTTTGTGTGATTTTTTGAGATCGAACGGACGATGACACAGCCAACCCTGTATTTAGCCATCACTAATCATGGGTTTGGGCACGCAACACGGGCAGCGTCGGTCGCGGCAACAATCCTGGAACGGTGCCCCAACCTGCGGCTGATAGTGGCCACCACGGCTCCCCAGTGGCTGTTAGCATCTTACCTGCCCCAGGCACAGGTGGAATACCGAGAGAAGCAGTTCGATATCGGTGTGCTGCAGCCAGACAGCCTGAACATGGACCTGCCGGCCACGCTGGAAAAGCTGAAGTGGATTCGCGATCATCAGGACGAGATTCTGGCTGACGAGATCGCGTTTTTGAAGGCAGCGGATGTGGATCTGGTGCTGGCTGATATTCCCCCACTGGCGACGGTGCTGGCAGAGCGGGTGGGGGTGCCCTGCTATATGATGAGCAACTTTGGCTGGGATTTTATCTATCGGGCCTGGGGCGGGGAGTTTGAGGTCATCGCGGACTGGATTTCGGACTGTTTTGGTAAGTGCGATCTCATCTTTCGCCTGCCCTTCCACGAACCCATGACGGCCTTCCCCCACATCACCGATGTCGGTTTGACCGGCGGCACGCCAAAACTGAGCGAGGCTGACATTCGTAGCCGGTACCGCCTGACCGCCCCGTTAGAGAAAACGGTACTACTCACCTTCGGCGGCTTGGGACTGGCCCAGATTCCTTACCAGGCCTTGAACAATTTTCCAGACTGGCAGTTTGTTACCTTCGACCGCAAAGCGCCTGAGCTACCGAACCTGCGCATTGTTCAAGACCGGACTCTACGCCCCGTGGATTTCATGCCAGTGTGCGATCGCGTTGTCTCCAAACCTGGCTTCAGTACCTTTTCTGAAGCCTGCCGGTTAGACAAGGGCATCGTTACCCTGCCCAGAGAAGGGTTCGTCGAAGCGCAGCTGCTGCTAGACGGCATTCGGACCCATGCCCGCCACCAGGTGATTGCCCCCGCCGCATTCTTTGCAGGCGACTGGTCTTTTTTGAGCGCACCGCTGGAACCGCCTGCCATCGCCAACGGACTGGAGAAGGATGGTAACGGTGCGATCGCAACGGCTATTCTCGACAGCCTCAGGACCAGCTAACCCCATCCGGGAGCTTGGCCCCCTCAAACCGGGCTTCATTATCAATCAGCACGTCCCACAGATTGGCCTGGCGCAGGTCAGCACCCCGTAGGTCAGCACCGCGCAGGTCGGCCCCGCTCAGGTTCGCCCGACTAAAGTTCGCGCCGCACAGCGTCGCTCGTCGCAGGTTCGCTTCGCTAAAAATCGCTTCCTGGCAATTCGCCTCGGTCAGGTTACAGCTCTGCATTTGGGCTCTGTACAAATTGGCACCAATCAGGTTCGTACCCACCAGCACTGTTCGCTGCAGCTGCGCATGACTCAGACTGGCCATACACATATTGGCCAGACTCAGGTTTGCGAGCTTGAGCTGAGCTTTGTGCAGGGATGCGCCTACAAAGTTCGCGAGATTGAGAATCGCCATTCCCAGATCCGCTTCCCGCGCATCTGCCTCTTGAAAGTTGGCCTGACTGGCATTGACCTCGCGCAAGTCAGCATTGCCCAGGTTGGCCCGCTTCAGGTTAGCCCGGTACAAGTTGGCGGTGTAAAGCGTGCTCGACTGCAAATCGCTATAGCTCAGGTCACAGCCCAGCAAATCGGCCATGCAGGCATCGACCTGGCCCAACGACGCCTCACAAAAGTTGGACTGGGTCAGCACCGCCTCTCGCAGGTTCGCCCCCTGCAGGTCAGCCATGCTAAACGTGGCAAGCTTGCCCTGTACCCGGCTCAGGTCGGCAGCCTTGAGGTTCGCCTCCCGGAGGTCGGCCCCGAGCAGGTTCGCTTCAGAAAGCCGTGACTGAGCCAGATTAGCGGTATAGAATACCGACTCGCGTAGACTGGCCCGCCGCAGGTCCGCGCCTGCCAGGTTAATCATGCAGCCATCAACGTAGCTGAGGTTAATCTCAGCTAGACTAGCCCGAATCAGTAAAGCCTCTCGAAGGTTCGGCCTATCAGTATTATTTGATACTGGGCCGTGCACGGTCGCTGACGGCGTGACTCGACGCCATCGATTCCAGGCTGGCACGCCCTGAGCCAGCACTACAATGGGGGATTGGTCTAACATAGTTGACCGAATTGATAGGTAGATCCGCAGTCGCAAAACCGCGAAGAATGCCCGTGATATCTAGGATTAAAGTTCCCTAACGGGTGTCATTAAGAACGTGCAGGCTACCAGCTGTCGCCAAAATTTTTGTGTCGCCTCAGGGACTTAGGCGAAGGGGCTGTGAGCCCTTGACCTATGCTGTTAGAGGTTTAGCGCCGCCAACGCCGATGACTTCCGCAACCCATTACCAAACCATTTTGAAACTCAAATCACGGGGTAAATCTCTCCAAAGATTTACCTACGATGTGGAAACCGCCGTGCGTGACTCGGGCGTCACCACAGGGCTGTGCAGCCTATTCCTACGTCACACCTCCGCCAGCCTGGTCATTCAAGAAAACGCTGACCCGGACGTGCTGGCCGATATGGAAACGTTTCTGGCGCAGCTCGTGCCCGAAGATCGCCACTACCGCCACAGCACTGAAGGCCCAGACGATATGCCCGCCCATATTCGAACCGCCCTGACCCACACCTCCGAACAAATTCCGATCGTGAATGGGCGGCTAGGCCTAGGCACCTGGCAAGGCATTTACCTGTGGGAGCATCGCCAGCACGCCCACCACCGTGAGGTGATCGTCCACATCACAGGAACCTAATTACCGATGACGGACGCTAGCTTTTCAGCCATTCCGACCCCACCTCCCGGCTTCCGTTCTGGCTTTGTCGGCATTGTGGGGCGGCCCAACGTGGGCAAGTCCACGCTGATGAACGCGCTGATTGGGCAGAAAGTTGCGATTACTTCACCCATTGCTCAAACCACCCGCAATCGACTCCGGGGCATTCTCACCACGCCCCAGGCACAGATTATTTTTGTCGATACCCCGGGTATTCACAAACCCCACCACGAGCTGGGCAAGGTGCTGGTCAAAAATGCACGAGTCGCGATTAACTCGGTCGATGTGACGCTGTTTGTGGTAGATGGCAGCGTTGAGGCAGGACGGGGAGATGCGTTTATTGCAGAATTGCTCAACCGCAGCCCCGTTCCCGTCGTGCTGGGCGTGAACAAGGCCGATCTGCAGCCTGAAGCCAAGTCAGTCCTCATTGACAGCAGCTACGAGACCCTCAGCGGTGACTGGCCCGTCTGCAAATTTTCTGCCGTGACGGGCGATAACCTCGATGGGTTGCAGCAGCAACTGATCGATCGGCTGGAGCCGGGACCTTACTACTACCCGCCCGATCTGGTCACCGACCAGCCTGAACGCTTCATCATGGGCGAGCTGCTGCGCGAGCAGGTACTACACCACACCCGCGACGAGATTCCCCATTCGGTGGCCGTCTCAATTGACCGGGTAGACGAGAGCCCTGATATCACCCACATTCTGGCCACGGCCTATGTCGAGCGCAAGTCACAGAAGGGGATTTTGATCGGCAAAGGCGGCAGCATGATGAAGGCCATCAACTCTGCCGCCCGTGAGCAAATGCAAAAGCTGATTGCCGGAAAGGTGTATCTGGAGGTATTTGTGAAGGTACAACCGAAATGGCGACAGTCGCGATCGCAACTCGCCGAATTCGGCTACAAGGTCGAGAAGGACTAGCCAGATAGGCTAACCCTAATCCTGCGTTAGCATTCGCCGCGTCGTCGAGTTCACCGAGTCGTCCATCGCTTAATCTCGCCTTGCTGACACACTAAGAGCCGACCTGAGGCGTTGCAAGCAGCGATTGTAGTTGAGTGACCAACTGCCTGAGCGGCAGAGCGCGGCTGAAGCAGTGATAGTTGTCGGCGACTGCGCTGCGATCGCACCCGCCCTCTTCCGCCAACACCACCACAGGGACCTGCGGGAGCTGCTGCTGCAGGGCTGGCAGGATATCGGCCTGAGCATCCGCCAGCATGGGCAGATCGATCAGGCACAGGTGGGGATGCTCAGCTAGCGCCAGCGGCAAAATGTCGGCTGAGGTTTTGGCAGAAACGAGGCGATAGCCTTTGGCATGCAAGTAACTCGACAGACTATTGGCAGCGGCGCTGTCGTCATCCGTTAGTAAGATGACCGGCAGTAGTGGGATCGAGACTGTCGCCGTACCGACCGTCTCGCAGGGAATCTCGACGGTGAAGCAGCTGCCCTGACCGGGCTCACTGGCGACGCTGACCCTGCCACCATGGCGTTCCACAATTCGCTTAATCAGCGCCAGCCCCAACCCCGTACCGGCATGCAGTCGGTTAAGATCACCATCGACTTGAATAAAAGGCTGAAACAGCTGCGCCTGATCTTTAGGCGCGATGCCAATCCCCGTATCGCTGACTGCCAGACGCAGCATGGCCCGGTGGTCTGCGGTTTCAGTGGCCGGATCTAGACTGACCTGCAGGGTAATCCGCCCGTTTTCAGGAGTGAATTTGACCGCATTGGTCAATAGATTGATCAGCACCTGCCGCAGACGCCGCTCGTCAACCACAACATCCGGTAGCTGCGAGGGCTGCTGCAGATCGAGGGCGATATTCTTTTTGAGCGCTGCCTGTGACACAAAGGCCAAACTGGACTGACAGAGGCTATCAACAGCGGTGGGACCGCAGCAAAGCTCCCCATGCTCCGATTCGATCTTGCTGAGATCCAGGATGTCATTGATCAGCTCTAGCAGATGGCTACCGCTGCGCTCAATGGTTTGGTAAGCCTTGAGCTGACGCTCGTTGACGGTGCCAAAGACCTCGTCCTGCAGCGCCTCGGCCATCCCCAAGATGGCGTTGAGGGGCGTCCGCAGCTCGTGGCTCATATTGGCCAGAAACTGGCTCTTAGCCCGGTTGGCGGCTTCGGCAGCCTGACGAGCTTCCTCCAGGGAAGCGACCTTTCGCGTGACCTGCTGCTCTAGGTCTTGGGTGAGCCGACTGAGCTGCAGGTGTGTGCGGATACGAGCCAAGACCTCTTGGGTTTGAAAAGGCTTAGTAACGTAGTCCACAGCCCCCAGATCAAACCCTCGGGTTTTGCTGTCGGTATCGGTCAGTGCGGTGATGAAGATAATCGGGATGGCCGCCGTTTTAGGATTGAGTTTGAGCTGCTGGCACACTTCAAACCCGCTCATTCCAGCCATTTTGATATCCAACAGGATCAGATCAGGCATGATGCGCTCCAGACGCTTGAGGGCACGAGCGCCGCTAGTTGCGATCGCAATGTCGTAGCCTGCCGCCACCAGCGTTTCCGACAGCACATCCAGGTTGGCAGGCAAATCATCCACGACCAGGATTAGCCCCGCAGTCTTGGCGCTACCGGCAGATGCGGGCATAGATATTGGAGTCGATGTTGGGGTCGATTGTGAGCTAGCGATCATGGGCAAACAGCCTCTAGGTTAGGAGCGGCATCGGTCAAGCAGGCGTCGCCAGGTAGGGTTCGATCAGCGCCTCAATTTCGTCAGTGTTGAACTGCTTTGCCAGCTCAGCAACCCGTTTCGCAAAGGGCGCACAGGCAGGATACTCCTGGCGAATTTGCTCAGCGGCCTGGCTGATTTTGAACACCAGACCATCCTGTGCCCACGCAAACAGCGCCTGCAGTCGCTCATCGGGTGGCAGCGCCCAATCGCTGGGCGGTTGGATTTCAGCCGCTTCGTCCCCCGCCACAGATTCGTAAACCCAGTCTAAATAGAGATGTTTTGCCAACATTTGCAGCAGGGTATCGGCCTCAACCGGCTTGGGCAAAAAGTCGTCGGCCCCAGCCGCCAGACTCGAGTGCCGATCCATCTCGGTAACTGACGCAGAGGAAATAATCGCGATCAGGGTTTGATAGGTCTCGTCCTGACGCAGCTGACGCAGCAAATCCAGGCCGTTGAGCCCTGGCATCATGATGTCGGTAATGAGCAAATCGAAGGGCTGCCGACGCAGGGCCGCGAGCGCGGCCTGTCCATCTTCAGCCTCTGACAGCTCAAACCCGAGCGGCCTGAGCAGCTCTGCCAAAACCGAACGATTTTCCCACCGATCATCTGCAATCAGCAATCGACGCCGCGAACCTTTATAGCCAACAATCCGCTGCCCCGCTGCCGTGGTAGCTCGCTGAGCCCAGTCGGCAACTGCCGCCAGACCCAGCTCAAAGCTAAAGGTACTGCCCATACCTAGCTGACTTTCAACTTGAATCCCTGCCCCCATCAGCTGCACAATTTGCTGACTGATGGCCAGACCCAAGCCGGTGCCCTCAGCCTGACGCTGCCTGTCACCGCCCTGCTCAAAGGGACGGAAAATCTTGGCCTGATCTGCAGCTGAAATACCCACCCCCGTATCCATGACGGCAAATCGAACGAACGTAATGGGTCCCTGTTGGGTGTGTGACGAAGCATCGACCGCTTCTACTCGAAAGGTGACACTGCCCTGGTCGGTAAACTTGATGGCGTTGCTAACCAGATTGAGCAGGACCTGACGCAGCCGCTTGTCGTCAGTGAGGATACCCTGGGGCAGGGCCGGATCCGCATCATAGATAAACTCGACCCCTTTCTGTTCGGCGCGGACGCGACAGATTTCGGCCACACCCTGCAGCAGGGCCGGAAAGTGAACCTCGCTAAAGCTGAGTTCAAGCTTGCGTGCCTCCACCTTAGAGAGATCCAACACGTCGTTGATCAGCGTCAGCAGGTGCTCGCCGCACTGATGAATCACCCGAACCCCATGATTTTCTTTTTCCGGCAGATCAGACGAGCGGCTGAGAATCTGGGTATAGCCCAAAATGCCATTGAGCGGTGTGCGCAGCTCATGGCTCATGTTCGCCAAAAATTCGCTCTTGGCGCGGTTGGCTGCATCGGCGCTCTCCTTGGCCTGCTGCAGTTCGACCGTGCGTGACTGTACCCGTTTTTCTAAGGTTTCGTTGAGCTGTTTCAGATTAGCTTCGGCCTGTCGCTGGGAAATCGCCCCACCGATACTGCCCGCAATCGCCATTAGAGCCGCGCGGGCACAATCGCTCCAGCGGCGCTCCTGGTGGCAGTCGTCAAATCCAGCAAACCCCCAAAAGCGCTCTCGCATAAAGATGGGCACCACCAAAATCGACTGAATGCCTTGGGGTTCGAGCAGCTCTCGTTCTCCCTTGGGAAAGTCGCGAATCAGTCCTAAAACCGGCTGCTGCTGGGACAGGACATCGTACCAGCGGGGCAGAATGTCGGCGTAGATCAGATTCTGCAGCTCTGGGTTATCGATCTCGGGGGTGATCCCCTCGGCCACCCATTCCCACCGCTGGCTCATGGCTGGATGCCCCGTCTCGGGATGGGGATGGTTGTCAAAAATGTAGATGCGGTCAACGTCGGTGGCCGCTCCCAGCGCGTTCAACGCAGATTGAATGGCCCCATGATCATCGGTGACCGTTAGCAGGCAATTGGTTGCGATCGCAATCCCTTGGAGCAAGCGATCGCTATCAGAAGAAGTAGACAGAGGCACAGACATCGATCTAGCAAAAGAAGACAGGGACAGGGATAGACAGCGTACTTATCTTCGTATCCCCTGGCCCCAGCATTACCAAATGTCCGTCGGTCGTCATCAGAATTTTTTCGGGCGTTCTCCCCAGGGAGACTACCTACGCAGCGACCGCCGGCGTTCCCTGACCCAGCGTAATTTCGAAAATAGACCCGCTCGGCTGGCGTGGCTTAACACAGAGACTACCCTGGTGGGCCTCAACGACAAGCTTACAAAAGGCTAGCCCCAATCCCGTCTGAGCCACGTTCAGCCGCTGCTGCCCCACCTGGTATTTTTCAAAGATTTGATGGCGCAGTTCTTCCGGGATACCGACCCCCGCGTCAATCACCTGAATTCTGACCCCGGCTGGCGTCTGCGACGCCAGGCTGATAACAATTTCGCTGCCAGCAGGCGAGAACTTGATGGCATTTGAGATGAGATTGTCTAAGGTGCGGTGCATCAGCACCCGGTCGATAGCAAAGACATCTGTACCGCTCTCAGATAGCTGGCAGGTCAGCCGCTGGTCTTTTTGAGCTGCGATCGCAGTGAAATTAGCGACCGCTGTCTGCACAAGTTCTCCCATATCCACCGCTTCGCGGTTCAGCACCAGCTTGCCCGCTTCGAGCTGTGCCAGCTTCAGCATGTCATCGATCATCAGCTGCAGCGTCTGGGCCGCCCCCTGCATGTGCGTCAGCTTTTCCGTCTGACGAGCCGGTGGATAATTCGGATAGGTCAGCAGATCGAGATCCAGCACCAGACTGGTAAGTGGATTGCGCAGATCATGGACCAGCATGTTAACCATATCTTCCCGCAGCTTCATCAGCGCCTGCAGGTCCTCGTACTGGTGCTTAATCCGCAACATCGACTGTACCCGCGCCCGTAGTTCGAGACCGTTGACGGGTTTGCTCACAAAGTCATCGGCTCCGGCCTGCAGGCAGCGAGCCAGGTCAGCTTTTGCCGTCAGGGCCGTAACCATCACAATGGGCACGGGCCGCCAGCGGGGCATCGCCTTGATACGCTGACACACCTCAATACCTGTCATCCCTGGCATCATCACATCCAACAACATCAGGTCAGGCTGAAAGATCTCCAGGGCCTCAATCGCTGAAGGTCCGTCTTTAGCATAGGAAACGCAATAGGCGGAAGGGAGATTGCTCCCGGTATCGCCTTCAGCGACCGCTGCAACACTGAGGAGCGCATCAATCACATCAAAGTTATCAGGCTCATCATCAACAACAAGAATATTGGCGGTTTTCATCTTCTAAGATTTATCTACGGCGCTATGACACAACAGACGGGGCCGAGTGGGCAAGATGCTGCTGTATGGACTGATGCAGTTGCTTGAGACAGACCGGCTTACTGAGATATTCATCCGCCCCCGCCGCCAGACATCGCGCCTCATCACTCGGCATCGCCAGCGCTGTGATGGCAATCATCGGAATAGAGGCAATCGTTGGATCAGAACGAATCTGCCGCATTGCCTCCAGACCATCCATCTTTGGCATCTGCACATCCATCAAAATCAGATCGGGATGACTCGCCCGAGCCTGTGCGATCGCAATTTCACCGTTTTGAGCAACCATCAGCCGATAGCCCTTGGCTCTAAGGTAATAAGAAAATGTTTGGACATTTGCTTCGTTATCTTCGGCCAGTAAGATTAGGGGAGGGCAGGATTTCATCTCTGCAAGTACTGTTCTGGTATCGATTTTCGAGCCGCTGATAGCGTTGGGAACCCGCTTTTGGCTTCCGCCAGAATTGTTCAATACGGCCACCTTCAATGCGAGTAAAGATGGTGGTATCGAATTTCTGTTGGAGGCAACGGCTATCCCTATTATTGTCTAGGGTTTCTGTTCTGTAACCATCGGCTTTTGCGGTTTTTTGAACCGGGTATTTTTTCGAGGATAATCGAGTCCGCTCTCCGTAGAATTGACCGGCGCAAAGTCACTTAAAAAATCTTTTGTCCGCCCTTCATTTTCCCGTCCGTATTCGTCAGTAAGCGACCGCTTACCCAGTCCGTCAGAGTACGGTGATCAGCAAACTCGCCAGTATCAACAACCCCAGCGCAATCCAGCCTGAATACTTTCGCCACCAGGGAATTTGATAGGACGATGCCGAGAATTGGGACACATCCACCCGTCGATCTTGATAGAGCGTGCAGGTCTGGGCATGGGGTCGCTGCGGAAAAGTGCAGGTATCGTCGAAATGGTAGGTGCAGGTCTCACACAGTGACGTTTCCGCAGCGGCCCGGTGGAGGGGAATACCCGGATGACCGTGGGCCTTGAGCATCAGACGACAGTTCGGGCACTCCAGCGCAGTAGTGCTCACAGACTGTTGGCAACGGGGGCAGCTCGGCATCAGTAGAACGCGTGGTAATTGGTTTGCTAAAGCTGTTTGTCTTCATATCAACCAGTTTTCGACACTGAGATCTGGAACGCGCTCACATTCTCGAACATTGGCAGTGACAACAACCGATCCAAGTGTCAAAGCCTGTGAGGCAATCAGCAGATTGTTAGGACCGATCGGAGTACCTGCCTGTTCTAGGTAAACGCCGCACCAAACTTCAGCTCGCATGCTGCAACTATGCTGGTACAGACTTTATCTTCACCAACTTCGGCGATGTACTCAAAGATGCGTCCTTGAGGATGCCGAATTAGCTCTGACAGAATATTAGTGTCAAGTAGATATAGATAGCTCATTCTGGTTCGCGGATCACGATTTCGTCTAGAGGTAGCAAACCTTCATCCACATTAGGAAATTCATCCTCTATATCCTCTAAAGTTGAGAGGAGTGCTAGTAAAGAGTCTGTGCGAATAGGCTCTATTACTACCCGATCGCCTTCTTTTCGGATGATGACCTCTTTGCTAGACAGGGTAAACTCCTGTGGGATAGTCAGGATCTGACTGTCACCTCGGGCTTCTAAAGAAGCTTGATAGGTATGCGGCATCTGGCGATTTCCCTTTTTGGCTACAGATAAAATTATGGTTGAGGATAAAACTCTTTTGACTCGACCATTTCATACTCAGCACCAAACGCGGCGTCGAACCGCTGGGTAATTTCGGTCAGCTCATCTTCACCAATGGCTTTCCACTGTTCACGGCTGGCCCAGCGGATTACGAAAACCACCTCGTCTGCGTGAGCCGGATCGAGCCAGGTAACTTTGTCGATAAAGCCTGCATACTCGGCTAGCGCCGGTGTCCAGATCTGACTATCGGTGTCAATATACTGCTGCCGCAGCGCCGGGTCCATTCTAAATTTGAGCCATTCAATCACCATATCTGGATAGTTGTCGTATACGCCTGCAGACAGGCTGGCCCGTGCAGGAAGACAGCCGAGCATCAGGGCTAACCCTACAGCCAACAGTCCTGGCAACCATTTTCGCCGCTTTATCATTCGGAAATCCGCCCTCCCGACCTATTCCCCGAGCTATTCATAGTTTGCCAGAATGAAGCGGTAGACAATCGGCATGGCCATGGATTCTTCTAATTTACTTCGGCAGCTTTTGATGATCGGCATTGGGACGACCTCGCTAGTGGCTGAGCGGGTCAAAAAAATCAGTGATGAATGGGTGCGCGATGGCCGCATCAACGCTGATGAAGCACGGAGTTTGGTAGACGACTTTATGGCTCAGTTCAACGTGGACCAGAAAACAATTGAGGAGCAGATGCAGCGCCAGGTGCGCAATATTATGCAAGATCTGGGCGTGCCGCGTCAGGCTGAACTCGACGAACTGCGCGGTCGTCTTGACCGGTTAGAGCGCCAGCTGCGCGAGCTAGAAAATAAGCGCTGGTAGAAATCTCATACCCCATGCAACAGCGATTGCAAGTAACGGCGTACACTAGAGTCGGCGAGACGAGACCTGAACTGTGAAAGAAATATTGATAAGCTTCGGTGTGTTGGCGGCCTGCTGTCTGGTGCTGCTGGTGGCTCAGTTTACCGGTGGTAACGATGCGATCGCAGCCAGCTTAGAAACGCCTGACGAAAATGCCACCCCCGTACAAATTGCCCAAGGCGCAGATGACCTTATGAGCGACCCCACACCCAACGAGATGCCCTCTGATGAAGCGGTGATGACCACTGACTCTGGCCTGCAGTACGTGGTTCTGCAGGAGGGCACTGGGGCATCCCCCAGCAACGGGCAGACCGTGACGGTCCACTACACAGGCACACTCGAAGACGGGACTCAGTTTGATAGCAGTCGAGATCGCAACCGGCCCTTTTCCTTTCGCGTCGGCGTCGGTCAGGTGATCAAAGGCTGGGACGAAGGCGTGGGTGACATGCGCGTTGGCGAACGGCGCACGCTGATCATTCCCCCCGACCTGGGCTACGGCGCCCGGGGCGCCGGCGGCGTGATTCCCCCCAATGCGACCCTGATTTTTGACGTTGAGCTGCTCCGGATTGGCGGTTAGATCAGGCAAACATCGAATTGTTTTATCAGGCAGTGGCAGGCAATCAACGGTTGTCTGCCACTGCCTTTGTTTTATCTAACCAAAAGTCTTATCCCGCCCAGAGGCATCCGCTGGCTGCGCTCAAACGGTCATCGGAGGAACCACAAACCCCTGAGGAAGAAAAGCCTGCTGCGCTTCGGATAACCCCTGACTCTGCATCAGTACACCAAAGTTGCCCATGCCCGCCGGGTCGATCAGCTGCCGTAGGCTATCGCGTCGCTGTAGCAAGGTGCGTAGGTCTGCGCCGCTCGTTTGCGATAGGTTCGCCATCCGCTCACCCAGTCCTAGAGACATCAGAAATAGGGCCTGCGGCGTGAACCCTACCGTCTTCAGCCCCAGCGATTCGCCGACTTGTTCTAGCGTAGTGAAGTCGACATGGGCGGTGATGTCCTGCTGGCCCAGGTTAACGTAGGGGTTGCTGTGGTGACGATGCTGGAAGTAGCACTGTAGCGTACCGCTTGTGCGCATTGGGTTGTAGTAGCGGTGAGCGGGGTAGCCGTAGTCAATGGTGAGCAGATAGCCCTGATGAAGTTTAGCTGCGATCGCACCTAGCCAATCCACCGCCGCTAGATTCACCTCCGTCCGATACCCATCGGGATAGTCCCGCCAATCAATGCCTAGCCGCTCGAAGTATGCCTGAATCCGAGGCGTAGATGTTTCACCCAAAACCTCGCGGAAGGGCATCGCTCCTACTGCGGTAGCGTCCCGGTCAGCAGCCGTGACGAAAACCTCTTGCAGCTGCCCGTCCTTGACTGCCACTTGATGCACGGGAAATGCATCGACTAGCTCGTTTGAGAAGGCACAACCCACGATTTCAGGCAGATCAGACAGGGTTTTCCAGGCAATGGGAACGGCACTTGACCAGTCAGCCAGCCGGTTTTGCTGGTGCGATCGCAACCCCCCACTCTCCTCCACCAGAAAATATGTCACCGCCGCAAAACAGCCGGGATGCCTTCGCTGCAAATACCCCAACACATCCATCGCCAGCAGTCCCTGCCCCGGCCCCATTTCAACTAGGTGAAATGGCTCTGGCTGCCCCAAAATCTGCCACATCTGCGCAAACTGCTCAGCCAGCAGCTCCCCAAAGTCTGGCCCCAAGGTGACTGCGGTAAAAAAGTCCTGGCCTGCGCCTCCTATTTTTGGGACCCAATAGTAGCCCAGGTATGGCGCGTACAGCACCTGCTCCATAAAGTCCGCAAAGGTAATCCGCTGGTCTTTTGAGACCTCGATCGCCTTGAGCAGAGACTGAGTTAGCTGGGCGCTGGCTTCACTCATCGGCGCCACTAGCACCACTAGATTTTAAGCAGAACAAGACAAACGCCTCATCGCTTATCAGCCCAATGACCGGCAGATTCATCGAAAGCGGCGTGATGGAACTAGGAATCTGAAGCATGTTCATGGTTGAGTCCATAAGGAAGCCTACTATTCAAGGAAAATGCCGCCCCAGATCAGGGAGTTCTCGTCTTCGCTAGCAAACATCGTGCGGACCTGCTGGTGTAGTTCGGGGTGCTGGGCGGCCAGTTCGGCGTCGCTGAGGTCACGGGAGAGTACAGTCCCGTCGGCATCGATCAGAGTGTACAGGGGGCCAGTGGTAATCAGGACGGTGCGATCGCGAAACTGGAGCTGTGCAACTGTAGCCCCATCTTGCTGTTCCTGAGCTTCCTGAGCTCGCACGCTACCAATCACCGCCAGCCCTAACGCCAACGCCAGCCCTAACGCTTGCAACCTAGAACATCGCCTCTCAGTCATCGCATCTCAGGCTCCCAACAGTTGCTTAAAGGCTAACGCAAAAGGCCAGCACCTCCGTAGAGATGCTGGCCCGTTTGGCCATGAAGCTGGAACCGATTTACTTGTCGTCAAGCGCTGCAATACCCGGCAGCTCCTTACCTTCCAGCAGCTCTAGGCTAGCGCCACCACCCGTAGAAATATGGCTCATCTGGTCTGCCACGCCCACCTTCTCAACCGCAGCCACTGAATCGCCACCGCCGATAATAGTGATACAGCCTTTACCCGTCAGCTCAGCCAGAGTATTGGCAATGGCCTCGGTGCCCGCCGCAAACTTGTCAAACTCGAACACGCCCATGGGACCGTTCCAGATAACGCTCTTGCAGTCTGCCAGAGCATCTTGGAAAACCTTAATCGAATCGGGACCGATATCCAGGCCCATCCAGCCATCGGGGATGCTCTCAACGCTGACAGTTTGAGCATTCGCATCGGGCGCAAATTTATCCGCAACCACCACGTCAGTCGGCAGCAGTAGTTCAACGCCCTTTTCCTTGGCCTTGGCCTCCAGAGTCTTCGCCAGCTCCAGCTTATCTTCCTCAACCAGGGAACCACCCACGCTTAAACCGCGCGCCTTGTAGAAGGTAAAGATCATACCGCCGCCGATGAACAGCTTGTCCACCTTATCTAGCAGGGTTTCAATCACGCCAATTTTAGAAGAGACCTTGGACCCGCCAATGATGGCCGCCAGGGGACGCTGGGGATTATCGATGGTGCTCTGCAGGTACTTCAGCTCTTTTTCAATCAGAAAGCCGCTAACGGACGGGCTCAGATACTCAGTCACCCCTGCCGTAGACGCATGGGCGCGGTGAGCTGTACCAAAAGCATCGTTCACGTATAGGTCGGCAACCGCAGCCAAATTCTTGGCAAAGTCCGGATCGTTACTGGTTTCACCTTCGTAAAAACGTACATTCTCCAACAGCGCCACATCGCCGTCGGCCAATCCCGCGACAGCCGCCTTCACCTCATCGCCCACGCAGTCATCACACTTGACGACTTTCTGCCCTAGCACCTCAGATAGACGATTGGCCACGGGCGTCAGCCGCATGCTGTCTACCACCTTGCCCTTAGGGCGACCAAAGTGACTGGTCAGAATAACCTTCGCCCCTTTGGTCGTCAGCTCTTGGATCGTCGGGATCGCGGCTCGGATGCGCGTATCGTCAGTAATGTTGCCCTGGTCATCCAGTGGAACATTGAAGTCCGCCCGCATCAGCACTCGCTTCCCTGATAGGTCGGATGCTGATAGGTCAGCCACGGATTTCTTAGCCACGGAATTACCCTCCTACAATACGGTTTTGTTAAAAGCTAGCGCGCTCGATACCTGGGGGCGAAATCGTGCCCCGAGCGCCTACGGCGTTTTCAGTAAGTATTCTGACCTACTCGCCTTCAACCATTTTACAGAAGAGTGGCATTCCCATCCGTGTTTTATCTGGACGAGGTCCATGCGCTGTACACAGGCCGATGAGTTCCTGCAGTCCAGCCTGTAACGCTTTGTGGCTGCCTCGCCTGCGCCTTGCCAGGCGTGCCAAAATAAGAGTCATGGCCAATGAAAGCTGTGGATCATCCTGACTAGGTCGCTTAGCCCTTCCAAATGTCCTATTTTCAAGCGCCCTGTGCTCTGAAAGCCACAGCCCATGCAAGATTAAAGCGTCATGTTTAAGACCGTTCTGTTTCCGCTCGATGCCAGCCCAGAAGCGCAACACGCGGCCGGGACTGCCATTGACCTCGTCAAATACCACCAAAGCCGGTTGGTTCTGCTGTCGGTGGTTGAAGACGCCAGTAATAGTACCCGCCCCGAACAGGCCTCGACAGAAGTCGTGGCCCAGCTGCTTGACAAGGCCAAGGCCATCTTCTATGACCAAGGCATTGAAGCCGATACGATTGAACGAGAGGGAAAGCCCGCCTTCGTGATCTGCGACGTAGCCGATGAAGTTAAGGCAGATCTAATCGTCATCGGCTGTCGAGGGGTCGGTCTCACCGAAGAGGGCTCCACCGACAGCGTCAGCAATCGGGTGATCAACCTGGCTCCTTGCCCAGTCCTGGTGGTACCGTAACGGTCTGCGCCCTCACCTGCCGAACCCCATGTCTTCTCCCCCGATTCAGTGGTATCCCGGCCACATCGCCAAAGCCGAGAAGTCTCTCCTAGAACAGCTTAAGCGGGTAGATGTGGTAATCGAGGTACGCGACGCCCGCATTCCAATGGCGACGCACCACCCCCAGGTAGACGATTGGTTGGGAGGCAAGGCCCGCGTCCTGGTGCTCAATCGAGTAGACATGATTTCACCGACCGTGCGGCAGGCCTGGCAAACCTGGTTCAAGACCCAGGGTGAGACGGTGTACTTTACCAATGCCAAGCAGGGCACCGGTGTTCAGGCAGTCATGCGGGCCGCTCAGGCCGCTGGTCAGTCAATGAACGAGCGGCGGCGACAGCGGGGCATGAAGCCGCGCCCGGTCCGGGCAGTGGTGATTGGCTTTCCCAACGTGGGCAAGTCGGCATTGATTAACCGACTCCTCAAGCGCAAGATCGTCACCAGCGCCCGTCGCCCTGGCGTTACCCGGCAGCTGCGCTGGGTTCGGATCTCGGATGAGATTGAGCTATTGGATGCGCCAGGCATTATTCCCCTACAGCTCGAAGACCAGTCGGCGGCGCTCAAGCTAGCCATTTGTGAAGATATTGGTGAGGCGGCCTACGACAATCAGCGAGTGGCATCAGCGTTTGTAGATTTATTAGTATCGCTGGAGCAGCAGCCCTTGGGCCAAACTAATAGCGATCGCTGGAAAAGCCGTTATGCCACCGATATCCACGAGATGACCGGCGAATCTTATTTGGTCGCCATCGCCGAGCAGCAGCACCAGGGAGACGTTGAACGAACCGCTCGACAGCTGCTTAACGATTTTCGGCGCGGCGATCTGGGCAGACTATCTTTGGAATTCCCACCTCATTAGCTGGGTGGATGTGGAAGGGGTGCGATCTCACCTTTGAAAGGTCCCCTTGCCGACTCCGATCAATCAAATAAATTTTTTACGAAGTTCTGCGAAAGAGCGGGCGGTCTAGGAACGCTCTGGTCTTGAATAGCAGGTAGCGCTTTCTGTCATGAATAGGGATAACTACCGATAATGCCTGTTAGCTTACATAGCGTTTTCCCTCAAACTCATAGCAGTCAGCCACCCCCCACCGCACTGGGCAAGATTTCAATCATTGCCAGCGATCTGTCCAGTACCGGAGCCGGTCGCTGGCAGGGAGCAGTACGCCCATTTTTACTGGCTGCAGCCCTGGAGAAACTCGGGCATACTGTCGAAATTTTAGGGTTTGTGGATGACCCGGCGACCGAAAAATTTAGCGCCAGCGTCCCGATCAAAGCCTTAGCGCGTCGTCCCTATCCCCAATTTCTTCGCTCTGCCCAGCAGCTCATTGCAGCGGTGGAAGGCGATATTATCTACGCCTATAAGCCCAAACCCAGTAGCTTTGGCATTGGCTTGCTTGCTCACTGGCAGACTAAAAAGCCGCTAATTTTAGACATCGACGACTGGGAACTGAGCTGGCACGGCGGCGACAAGGGGAAATATCCCGAATCTTGGCGACAAGTGGTCCGTGACCTTGTCCCAGCCAACGGTGCCCTTCGCCAACCCGACCATCCCCTTTACCTCCGCTGGATAGAACGTCAGGTAGCCAATGCAAACGCCGTTACCCTGCATACTCGCTTTCTCCAAAACCGGTTTGGTGGATACTACGTTCCCAACGGCAAAGATACTGACCTGTTTGACCCAAACCGCTACAGCGCCGAGGCCAGTCGAGCGAAGTATGGCCTGACCGACTACAAAGTGCTGATGTTTCCGGGAGCTCCCCGACCATACAAAGGGTTAGAAGACCTACTCCTCGCGCTCGATCAGCTCAATCAGCCCGATTATCGAGTGGTCATTGTCGGCGGTAGCCCCTACGACGATTACGATCAGATGCTGATCAAACGCTGGGGGCGCTGGATCATTCAGTTACCTAAATGCGGCTACGATCGAATGCCAGAAGTCGTATCAGCCGCCCACGTAGTAGTGGTTCCTCAGCGTGATACGCCTGCAGCCCAGGCCCAGTTTCCGCTCAAGCTCACTGACGGGATGGCGCTGGCCAAACCCATTCTGGCGACGCGGGTTGGCGACATTCCTGACATCCTGGCAGATACCGGATATATCGTCGACTCAAACTCACCTGAACAGCTTGCCCAGGCCTTGAAAACTATTTTTAGTGATTTCTCGGCCGCTGAGCAAAAAGGCCAGCAGGCCCGAGTACGCTGCATCAATCACTACAGCATTGATGCCATGGCCAAAGCGCTACGCCCTATCTTACAAAAGCTTTTGCCAACCGCACTTAAAAACACACCACAGGGAAAAACACCAGGCTCGGTTGCTGCAGACAAGCCATATTCAAGCGGCAGATCCAAAGCTAGCTGAACGGTTAGCTAGCTAATATATAGCCTGCTTTCCTGATCGTTTTAATTCTTATTTCGTTACTTCTATGCACTCTACCCCACTACTCGTTCGCTCGATTCTGAGATATCCGCTGCTGGTCGTTCTGTCGATAGTGTTCGGGTTCTCGGGGGCGCTCTTTAACGGTATCGGGACAATATTAATCGTGCCAGTGCTGCTGGAACTGCTCGATCAAGGCGGCGAGTTTCAGCGTAGCTTCCCCCCTCTACTGAAAGCCTTTGTAGATCTGTTTCAGGGCCTGCCTGAGGTCTATCAGCTCCCGGCAATGGGTGGCAGCATCATCTTAATGATTGTCCTGAAAAACTTGTCGGGCTACTTCAGCTCAGTCGTTTCGGGCACGCTCAACCGCAAGCTATCGACCACGATGCGTAAAGATGGCCTCCAACTGCTGCTGTCAGTCGATCTGGACTACTTCTCCAAAACCCGAGTAGGCGATCTCATTAACAACCTGAACACAGAAATCAATCGCACGACCATCGCAATTCGAAATCTAATCAGAATCGCGACCCTGGCGCTCACAATTGCGGTCTTCTTGCTGATCCTGGTGATAACCTCCTGGGAGCTGACGCTCATTTCCGTTGTGGCCCTGAGCATCGTGGTTTTCCTCAACCAGTTTGTCGTCAAGTATTCGAAGCAGTTCGGTCGCCAGCTCTCTGAATATGCGCGGGCCTACACGTCAAGGGTATTCGAGGTAATCTCAGGCATTCGCCTGGTCAAAGCGACCGCTAACGAAGACACAGAGTATCGTCGACTGGAGGACCTCATTGTCCAAAGGGAGCGGGCCGAATTTCGCTCTCAGCTTTTGTTTGCAGGAGTAGCCCCTTTCAATGAGGTTGCTAATATTTGCGCGCTGCTTGCGATCGCAACCTTGGGACGCCTGGCCTTTAGCGATCAGCTGGAGTATTTTTCGTCAGTCCTGCTAACCTACCTGCTAGTGCTGTTTCGGATGATGCCATTTATCGGCCAGATCAACTCGACCCGCAACACCCTGGCCAACACTTCACCCAGCGTAGAAATCGTTAGCGCGTTTCTCAACCGCGACAACAAGCCTTTCATGCCCCAGGGGCATCGGGAGTACTCACCGCTGCAACAGGGAATTCACTTCAATCGGCTGTCGTTTGCCTACCCAGGACACGACGTTCAAGTCCTTAAGGAGGTTGATCTCTATCTGCCCAAGGGTAAAACCCTAGCGTTGGTGGGCGCATCGGGTGCGGGCAAATCCACTCTGGCTGACCTGCTGCCTCGATTTTATGACCCGACAGCTGGCTCCATCGACCTGGACGGGATCGATTTGCGCACCTTCAACGTACAGAGCTACCGACGAAACCTGGGTATCGTTAGTCAAGATACGTTCTTGTTCAACGCTTCGATAGAAGACAACCTGCGCTACGGTCGTCCTCAAGCCACCTACGACGAACTGCTCGATGCCGCTAAACGGGCCAACGCCTACGAATTTATTGAGCGCCTGCCCAATGGCTTTGACACGCTCATTGGCGACCGTGGCGTACTGCTTTCGGGTGGCCAGCGACAGCGTCTGGCAATTGCCAGAGCCCTGCTGCAGGATCCCGATGTTCTGATTCTGGATGAAGCGACCAGCGCGTTAGACACCATTTCTGAGCGCCTTGTGCAGCGCGCCATCGAAGAACTCAGCCGAGAGCGTACGACACTGATTATTGCCCACCGCCTGTCCACGATTCACAAAGCCGATCAAATTGCCGTTATGGACCAAGGTCGGGTGGTCGAAACCGGAACCCACCTGGAACTGCTACGGCAGAGCGGCGCCTACGCAAAACTCCACGCAATGCAGTTCACAGAAGAGACCAAGGCCAACGGTAATGGACATGAAAACAATGGGCAAAACACCTCATACCGGAAGCTGGTGGCCGCATCGTCCTACGAGCTGAGGTCAGAACTAAACCGGATGTTGGGCTGCCTGAATTTGCTCAGTGATCAGGGTCAGATTCCGCTGGCGGAGCAGGAAGAATTTGTGGCATCGGCCTACAATTCAGCCGTTGACCTGCTGGGAATCGTGGAACGACTGGAAAATACAGGACTGGTTACAGCGAAGAGCCAAGATAACTGAAACAGCGTCAACAAATGATCCACCCTTCAACCATGCTATCTAGCAATATCGCTCAGCTTTGCAGAATCAGGTGAGATGAAAGTAGGAATTTATACCCTGGGGAACGATGCGGTCCTCGACCAGATCTTAGCGTTACTCAATAGTATTGAGGCGACAGTGGGGCCAGATATGCCAGTGTGCATTTGCCCCTACGACGATCAGGTCGACGCGTTGCGGGCTGCCATCTCATCTCGTCCCCAGGTGAGTCTGTTTGACGACATCGCGACCATTCAGAAATGGGATGCCTATGCCAAAGCAATCTGGGATGTGCATCCCACCGCGCATCAGCGCTGGCAGGCCGCGGGTAGCCAGGGCTATCATCGACTGGGCACCCATCGCCGCTTTTGTGGTTTTGACGGGCCGTTTGAAGCGTTCATCTACATGGATGCCGACACTCTATTGCTCGATCAGGTGTCCGATGTATTTCAGCAGCTTGAGACCCACGACTGGGTAGTCTACGATTTTCAGCATAAAGACCCTTCCCACGTTTACGATGTCCAGTCATCCCGGCTCTGCCAGGTCTTTTCTCCAGAACAGCTGCAAACCCAAATTTTTTGCTCCGGATTCTACGCCACCCGACGTCAGATCTTTTCTGACACACAGCTGGCCGAACTCCTGTTTCACTTACAGAACGGCGATGCCGAGATCCTCTATTCGCAGGCACCCGACCAAACTATCCTCAACTACATGGTGATGAAAAGCGACCTCCGCTTCACCAACCTGGCGCTACAACGCCCGCCCGATCGGGTCACCGGTAATTCAGTCACCTCGCCACATTTTGAAATCCGTGACCACATCGTGTATGACCGGGGCAAGCGCCTGCAGTACTTACACTATATTGGCGTTTCGTCCAAGCTGTTTAAGCGGGTTTGCCAGGGCGAAAACTGGGCCATCCCTTACCGCGATGTCTTTTTACACTATCGCTATCGGCATGCCCCCGCTGAGCGACCTTCGCTGACAGGCCGACCCCAGCGTTATCAGCCCCACCTCACACGTAAACAGCGATTTAAGCAACGACTGTTTCGAGCACTTGGCCGAGCATAATCGGGAGATCAACAATCATGCGTGGCGTTTACATAGTGGCCAACAACCGGGTAGGAGATAATGCGATCGCACTCCTCGCCAGTCTTCGCCGACACGATCCAGAGGTGCCGGTCTACCTGATTCCTTTTAACGACGACTATCAGACCACCTTTAGCAAACTCCAGCAGCTTTATCAGGTTCAGCTGTTTCCTGATCTAGCCTTTCTAGACGACTTTACCCGACAGATCGGCGAAATCTTTCCCCGTGACTTTCTCGCCCTGCCGAACAAAGTCCGTAAATTAGTGGCCTGGTTCGGTCCCCTAGATGAGTTTTTATACATTGATACCGATATCCTCTTTTTCGAGCCGGTCTCCAATACGCTGTCCTATTTAGACCAAGCCGACTTTATCTGCTGCGACTACCACTTCAGCGGCCGTAAACTTCGAGACGTCTTTTCGCCGGTCGCTATCGAGCAAGGGGTCTTTTCCCCCGATATCGTCACGTCCGTATTTAACAGCGGCCTGTGGGGCTCCAAAAAGAGCTGCTTTACCCTAGACCAGATGTATGACCGGTTACGGGAATGCGCTCAGCACCGGGAATATTTTGATTTTTCCGGGGGGACCACTGACCAACCGATCATGAACTATTTGGTGCTCAAGAGCATTCCCAATCGCCTTAACATCACCCAGATCAACCCCCATGAGCCCGGCAGCTGGGGAGGCTCGAAGCATTTCCAGCGCCGTGACCATCTGCTGTACGACGGGGAGCGCCGCCTGCGTTACCTGCATTGGGCCGGGACGCCCATGCGCCCAGGCGGACCTTACCGTGAGCTGTGGGAATACTACCGGTATCTAGACGATCCCAATGCGGTGCGATCGCAACCGTCCCCGTCCCTTTCACCGTGGCAAAAGCAGCTTAGACAACTCAAGCAAAGCTTGAAAAAGCTAGTTAGGAAGCCCTAGCCCTATCTTCTCCTCGCCTACTCGACCGCTATATCCGAACCGCCTATCCGTCATCCTATACTTTAGCCGCATGTCTTATCCAAGCTGTTCCCTATCCATCATGGTGGCCCGAACGGACATCCCGTTCATGATGGAAACCATTCCCCATCTAGTCCGGACCGCCCACTACCCCTTCAGTGAAAAGGTCCTCTTCATTGATGTTGCCCCCCTCAGCGGCGAGAAGCGTAACCGCCCTGGCATCGGCACGATGGAGCAGCTCCGAGAAAACTGCGCCCAGCTCAAGGCCGCGGGCGTCGTCGATCGACTGGTCGATATGGAATATTCTGACGAATATCGGCAGCGGGTCTACCGTAAACACTTTGGCGCGAACCTCAAACCCACCCACAATTGGAAAGGCTATCCGATTCTAGGAACCATCTTTTCCCTCGAAGAAACTACCGGGGACTACGTGGTCCATTTTGACAGCGACATGCTGCAGTACCAAAAGCCCGGTCACAGCTGGATCCAGGAAGGCATGACCCTCATGGAACAGCGCTCAGACATCATCTTTGTACGTCCGCTTTCAGGCCCACCTAAGGCCGATGGCACCCTCCATCAGCGAGTCGATTATGAACCCGACGACGGCTTCTACCGCTTCAAATTCTTTGGCAGCCGCTGCTACCTGCTCAATCGCCAACGTTTTGACCATTTTCTACCGATTCCTGTTCTCTGGATGGGTTACAAGCGGCCTTGGCTCAAGCAGCTACCCCCACGAGCGCTGACCTGGCTCAACCACCAGACAGGTCGTGGCTTTCTCGACTCGTGGGAGGTCATGGTATCGCGCAAGCTGGAACAGACTCACTATTGGCGGGCGACCCTTGCCAATCCTGACGGATGGACACTGCACCCCATTGCCCGTGGTCCTGAATTCATCGACAACCTGACAACTATCATTCAGCGTATCGAAGCCGGTGACTATCCGCCCGAGCAGGCAGGCCATTACGACCTTGATCTTGATTTGTGGCTGGCCAGAGATGCCGCGATCCAAGCCGGTAACTGAGAGCCCCTCAAAGCGGCCTCTAAACTGGCGCGTTCCGTCGATTCGGATACTGGTGTAACAGATCAAAGAATCGTACAAAATTGAAGCTACGTGGATCCTGCCGCGAGTTAGAGCGGTCCACCGCCATGTGGGTAGTCATCCGCTCATCAGGAATATCGGTGCGCGCCATCAACCACGCTAGGGACTGATATTGCAGTTCGGTATAGCCGCTGTGCGCCGTACGATTGTCGCGACCGTCGGTCGGCGTCTCTAGCGAAACATGGTAAGCAAAGTTATTGACCGATGGCGGAAAGGCCGTGTTAGTGACCACTGATTCAGGGCCGTTGGGGCCGTCAAAGACCGAATTACCGGCGCCAAAGGCTCGTTTATCGGGCGGCACAACATATATCACCGCCCCGTCTCTAGCAATCACGGCATGATAGCTGACCTGGTCCTGGTCACGGGGATGAGGGGTTTGGAAAGTATTGATAGCACTACGAGCCGAACCCACGGTTTCATGGAGGACCAAGATGTATTCGTTACTGACCGGGTTACCATCGGCATCGTCGGCATAGCGATCGCCATAGTTCGTTGGGTCGGCGTAGGCAATTTCCTCACGAGGCTGATAGCTAGGACCACTTTGGGCAAGCGTGCTGCCAGTGTAGATAAAGTCCTGGGGCTCGTGGGTCGGCGAAGCGACCAACGCCTGCTGCTCGGAAGCCTCTACGCTCGGCAGCCCTACAGCTGTTTTGAGCTGAGCGATAGACGAATCCGCTACCCCCGTGGCAATGACCAACAGAGCGGCCCAAAGAAAAAGAACTGCGCTTACAGCCCAGGTAAACCAGTGACGTTTCATGCCTTCTGCGTGTAACCCTACATAATCTACAGTTTGCCTAACTTGAACCGCCCTCATGTGGACAGCGGCCTGGCTGGAGTAGAGCCCCGCCCATCACACTATCGCTGGTTATCACAATCCTGGCAGTCAAGTTCGATGCAACTTGGGGCAGCCTGACGCGTCCACAGCTCAGGGCCGAACAAAACCAACTATGCCCCCAGCTTTCCCTGAAAAATAGCCCCGCTTACCAACCCACGGCTTTTATACCTATCCTATACGGCTAGTCCTGTCGCATCTCCTTTTTATTTGACCAAAAATTAAGATTGAGTGGGATTTTAGGACCCGCGTCACTGGGCCCTGAAATCACGAGCTCTGGCTAAATATCGTCGGTAGTAGCGGCGATAGAGCAGCTCCAGACGGCCAGTATAGTCCTCAATAATGGCCCGCTGACGTCGGTAGAGCCCTTGGAAGAGGTTGGCAAACAGCAGCGCCAGCAGCGCCACAACCAGGCCAAAGGCAGTTGAGACCAGGGCCTCACCAATGCCCGCAGTCACAGCGGCGGCTTCTTCGCCGCTAACGTTACCCACCTCAGCCGAGGCAAGGGCCGCAATCAGGCCCAAAATCGTCCCCAGCAGCCCCAGTAGCGGCGCTGCGCCGATGACCGTATCAAATAACGTATTAAACCGCTTCAGCAAGGGTAATTCCGCCTGGGCCGCGCTTGCCAGCGCCAGGCTAAACTCATCCGGGGTAGCCTGCTCCAGCGTCAGCGCAGCTAGAAAAATCCGAGCCAGTGGCAGGTGGCGCTGCTGCTGAAGCATATCGATAGCCGCCTGGGGCGTCTGGGCGTAGGCCGCTAAGACTTTACGCAGTATCGGATCCTGCTGATGCTGAATCTGCCACCAAAAGCGAGCACGCTCAAACACTAGCGTCATCACCAAAATGGAGGCGACCAGCAGCGGCCACATAACGACCCCTCCAGACAAGAACAAACGAAACAGGCCCATATCGCTCCTTTATTGGATCTATCCACCCGATCGCAGCGGGCGCTCCTAGCCCATCGCATCAGCCTCTGTGAAGATACCCGCTCGCCGCAGCGACTCAATCAGCATCACATCAGCCAACCATCCAACGTTTTACAGGCGCTCTTTAGAGGCGCCAAGAACGCTTAACGATGTTGTTCATTGAGCGCTTTAAAGAATTTCTGCAAAATGTAATTAATTCGCCCAGTCAAACAAACAAATCTTCAGCACAGGTCTTAAAAATTTAGTTTTTCTCACAACTTAGGCAAGCTTATTAACCGATCGCTACATTTCTAGAACTTTCCTAAGAGTAGGATCATTTTCTCATTATTTCGAGCCTGCCGACTAACTGCCGACTAACTGCCAACTAACTAATACCTATCTGAATCAGTCCGATCCAGACACCCAAGATTTCACCGCCGTCTCCGAAACCTTGACACCGCTGTCGGAGGCCCATTGGATGACCGATCAAGCCTGACTCATCGCCATGCAATCAAGCCAGTGCGGCCTGTCTACTAGTCGCACCTGAACCAAACAGCCCCGCCTCAAGGTAAGGGTTACAAGTGCAGTAAAGTTCCAGACAAGCGCTCGGAGCAGCCGTGTCCATTGACTGTCCGCATCGATTTGCCTAAATCATCCAATCGCCAGAGTTACGCACTTAAATTGCATCACTACAGAGCCACAATGCGCCTCTAGCAAGGCTTAGGGTTGAGTCATGCGTGGCCAATATTATCCTTTGCAGGGAATTCTCTGATCGCCGCCCCTTACTCAAATAAATCTGCCTTGGAACCCATTTGATTTCGATCGAGAGTTCGCTTTGACGGGCTATTCCTTGAGAAGAGATTAAATTAATTTTTGTCAGTCAACATCCTTAATCCCTACTGTTATGATGGAGTTGCCCAAGTTTAAGGCTTTACCATTATCTGGTTCTTTTGCCATTCTACGATTCCTATCAAAAAGGCTGCATTCCCTGTACAGAATCCAGTAACGGATATAGAGCGCCATTGCACCTCAGAAGCGTGCAACTGCTACTTAACCATCAGCATAGGATTCAGTCCACAAAGCGCCCAGAGTCGAAGACCCGAATAACTGAAAGCCTTTGGAATATCAACTAATGCTGAATCACCACGAAGCGCTTAACACCGAAGAAGGCGGCTCCCTCTCCAATTCTGTATTGGAGAACCGAGGCCGGGTCGCTATTTTTATCGACGGATCTAACCTTTTCTATGCAGCTCTGCAGCTAGGTATCGAAATTGACTATACCAAGCTGCTATGTCGCCTTACCGCTGGCTCACGACTGTTTCGGGCCTTTTTCTACACTGGCGTTGATCGAGCCAACGAAAAGCAGCAAGGGTTTCTTTTATGGATGCGCCGTAATGGCTACCGCGTCATCGCGAAGGATCTAGTGCAGCTGCCCGATGGATCGAAGAAGGCCAACCTAGATGTTGAAATCGCTGTCGACATGATGGCGCTGGTCGGTTGCTACGACACGGCCATACTGGTCAGTGGCGATGGTGACCTGGCCTATGCGGTTGATGCAGCCAGCTACCGTGGCGTCCGAATCGAAGTGGTTAGCCTACGGTCTATGACCAGTGACAGCCTTATTAACGTGTCCGATCGCTATATTGACCTCGATGCGGTCAAGGACGACATCAAAAAGACACCACGCCACGCCACCTCCAACGGATACGTCTATCGGCCACTGTCGGGGATTAGCGTGATGGAAGAGGCCACCGAACAAGCGTCTCAATAACAAGCGCCCCAATAGTGTCTTTCCGCCCCAGTGAGCGCCTTGATAGCGCTGGCGCGATTGGGCAAGTAGCAGGGTGGGAAATGTCCACGAATCATCACTGACGCAGTCTTCGAGCCAAGCAACGCAAAGTTTTTGAGCGAGCGGCACAGTGCGTATTGATCGTGGTTGTTGGTCATGGAGTCAACGGTCGTACTCAGCTGTAGCGAACGGGGCGACCGATCGGGGGGCCGGACAGGTATGACACGATGGTATCGATGGACGGCAGTTGCAGCGGCTGTAGTGGTTATCGCTGTCGGCGCTCGAACCTGCTACCAATCACGCCTATCTCAACGCCCATTTGAGGATGCGCCCGGGGCCGTTCCGGAGGCCGGACTTACGCTTAGGAATGTCACATTAGAACAGCCAGACGATGCAGGCGGATTACTTTGGCGGGTCAAGGCGAAGTCCGTCACCTACAGTCCCGAGCAGCAAATCGCTGACATTCGCGATATCGAAGGGGATTTTTTCCAAAACAACACGGTCATCTATCAGGTAACGGCTGACCGAGGAGAAATTCTCGAAAATGGGCGAGCTATCTTACTAGAAGACAATATCGTTGCGATCGCAATCGCAGACGAACTGACGCTCAAAGGCAAAGTCCTGGAATGGCGGCCCGACGAAGACCGACTAGACGTCAGTGGCGGCATCGACGGGACCCATCCCCAACTCACCGCCCAGGCCGAATCTGCCCAGCTTTACAACCAGGACAGGCGCCTGGAACTCACCCAGGGCGTAACGGCCCAAACCGTGGACGAACCCTGGCTCAATCTGGCGGCCGAAACCCTCACCTGGCACCTCAAAGACGAAACACTGACCACCGATCACCCCTTAGAAGTCAAGCAGTACGCCTCAGAGGATGACGAGACCGTCATCGGGCAGCTCGTCGGGCAGCAGGGCAACGTGCAGCTAGATGAAAAGCGTATCGAGCTGACTGGCGACGTCCAACTCAATCGTGCCGAGCCGCCTCTACAGCTCAACAGCGAAGCGATCGTATGGGAAACCGAGGCGCAGGTAGTCATCGCCGATCAGCCCCTCACGGTCGAAGAAACCCAGCGTCAAATTGTAGTCAAGGCCAACCAGGGTCGACTCGATTTGGAATCGCAAATTGTCTACCTGACTGCCGATGTGCAAATGACGAGCCAGGAGAATCAAGCCCAGCTCATCGCAGACCGGGTCACTTGGCAGCTCGAAAGCGAAGACGTCGAAGCCGTCGGTAACATTCGCTATCGCCAACGTAATCCTGATACTAGCCTCAGGGGCGAACGCGCAGTGGGTAACCTAGCGAAGCAGACCGTCGTCGTCACTGGCCGTGATGTGACTACCACAATCATCCCTGAGTAGGCGCAATGGCCCTGCTTTCCGTCAAAACTCCAGCAAACCTAGGCCCGGCGACCGGCCAGCAACGCCGCAGTCGCCACCATACCAGCGGCTAGCCCCAGGCTTAACCAGAGCCCGAAGGGGAGTGACACTGAGCGAAAAGTCAAAAAGGTTACCGAGACTGGCGTCGCATTTTGTACGGACAGAACGGCCACAAGCACCGCCATCACAGCCAGAATTAGGACGATCAGCAGCCGCATTGGGATGACCTCATTGCTTCCTCTATCTTGGCACCAAAAGCAAACCCCGACAAAACTGCCGGGGTCGCCTGCCCATAGAATGAGCCAGTTTAAATAAGGGGTACCTATAAAAGGTGGGTTTCTGTATAAGCGCCCTAAGTGAGCTGATACCAAACTAACCGCTGCCACGCTCAGCGTCCGTAAAAGCCGCTTAAAGAACTGTTAAGAAGCGCTGAAGCTGACGTGGTTATGTAGGGTATTTGGCGGAGGCATCTTGTCTGTAAGTCTGGAAAAAGCGAGAAATTCAGCAATAATGCGCAATTTTCAGCGTTAGATTAATCGAACCAGTCCGGTCGTCAGCTCGCTATGTCCAACACCTCATCTCCAACACCTAATCGTTGGGTCTACCCCTGCTGGGTGACTTCTAGGTAGATATGCTCCAGTCCAACCGGACTACGGGTAATTGAGTCGACTTGAATGCCTTCAAAGCAGGCAACCAGCGCTTTCAGCTCTAGCGTTTCTGGCACCCAAAAAGCCAATTCGCTGCCGTAGCGACGGGGGGTAAACCCGCGCTGCTGACCTATCCAGACGGCCCGGTCTTCATCCGTGGTCTTGATAGTGACCACTTCACGGGCAGGAATCCGCCGCTGCAGGTCCGTCAGCGAGCCCTCAGCGAGTAGTTTGCCCTGCTTGATAAAGCCGATGCGATCGCACAGGCGTTCAGCCTCATCCAGCAAATGGGTGGTCAGCAGCACGGTAACGCCTGCCGCTTTGAGGCGGCGAATCAGCGCCCATACCTCGTAGCGGGCTTCAATATCCAGTCCCGTTGTCGGCTCATCCAACACCACCAGCTTGGGCTGATGCACAATCGCAACGGCTAGACTCAGACGACGCTGCATTCCTCCACTCAGGCGGCTGACCGGCGTCTTAGCCCGATCCAATAGATCAACGGCTTCCAGACAGCTTGAAATGCGGCGTAATCGCACTGTCCGATTCAGCCCATAGATCTTGCTAAAGAAGGCTAAATTTTCTTCACAGGTTAGGCTCTGATAGAGCAGATTTTGCTGCGGCATCACGCCCAGCAATGGCTTGGTCGCGGCTGAGACCGGCATGTCACCAATCTCAACCGTACCGCTATCGGGCTGCAGCAGGCCGCTAAGCAGATTGATCGTGGTGGTCTTACCGGCCCCGTTCGGACCCAGCAGACCATAGACTTCTCCTGGCTGTAGCGTCAGCGTCAGCGCCTGCAGCGCCTGATGCTGGTGATAGCGTTTAGAAAGGTTATCAATGTGCAGCATACTAACCTGAACAAACTGTCATAGACATCCGCCATCTGTGGCCCTGAGCCACTGAAACCATTGTTGCCAGTATGGCACCCGACACCGTCACCCCGAACGACCGTTCAGATACTTAACCCATGACAGCCTCACCACCCGACCCTGCTGCTGCGATCTCAGTTGAACAGGCCAACCCAGCGTTCTACCGAGCCTTTGAGAAAAAGGATCTCAATGCCCTGACGCAGGTTTGCTCCCAAAGCGTCGCCAGCCTCTGCATTCACCCCGGTCGCGAAGCCCTCAAGGGCTGGCAGTCGATTGAACAATCCTGGCAGCAAATCTTCAAGGCCACGCGCTACTTGGAGATTGACATTGACATTCAAATTATCGAGGCAAACTATCGAGGTTGTCGGCGACTTAGCCTACGTTGTCCTAGTAGAAAATGTCATGCAGGTCAGCGGCAGGCGTCGTCAATCAGCCCGGTCAATGGCCACTAAACTGTTTGAGCCTGTTTGAGCGGAATGGGGGGAGCCAGTGGGACCTGGTCCACCATCACGGCAGCCCAATCATATAGCGTCTGCAACACCATAGCCGGAACGCCCAACAGCCAGAACCCCGTACCCGACGCTAAAGCCAATCTAGCAAACGTCTCGACCAGCCAGGCCTATCTCCCTCCTTGGGGAGCCGCTTGACCAACACAATGACCAGTAGCAAAACGGTAAAAAACACCACGCTCCCTAACCCGTCGTAGGCCTGCAGCGGATTCGGTCCCGGCGAGCGGTTGGATACGTCAGTGGTTTCTGTCCAGTTCATGTAGCCAATGTTCCCACAGAATCTTCGCAAATACCGATCAACCCTAAAATTCAATCCCGGGCTGAGCCTTGACGCCTTGCTCCTTAAAGGGATGTTTAACCAGCGTCATCTCCGTCACCAGGTCAGCTCTCTCAATCAGTGAAAACGGTGCGCCGCGTCCGGTCAAAATCACGTGGGAGTCCTCATTTTTTTCGCTGAGCCCTGCTAGCACAGCTTCGGGGGTCAGGTAGCCCAGCTTCAGCGCAATGTTGACTTCGTCTAGCAGCACCGTGCGGTAGATCGGGTCACGAATATACGCCAGCGCCTGCTGCCAGGCAGCCTGGGCCATCTGGATATCGCGCTCGCGGTCCTGGGTTTCCCAAGTAAACCCCTCACCCATCGCATGAAACCGAAGCTGGTCAGGCCAGTGACTCAAAGCTGCCTTCTCGGCCGGTTCCCACCCCCCCTTAATGAACTGCACAATGGCAACCTGGTACCCATGGCCGAGCGAGCGCAAAACCATCCCCAAGGCCGCCGTCGTTTTTCCCTTACCGTTGCCTGTATGGACGATCACTAGCCCCTTTTCCTGCTGGCGCTCGGCCAGGCGCTGGGCCTGCACGGCCTTACGCCGTTCCATCTTGCGCTTGTAGCCCGACGCCGGCAGGTCTGAACGCTCCGCCGCCTCATCGAGCTGCGTCGCCGCTTGGTCCAAATCAGTTAAGTCAGAGTTTAAGTCAGAATTCGACATGGTGCTTCAATCCATCCGCGATATCGATCAGTCAACGACCGGATGAAATCATCGAGCTGCATTGACTGCCTTCAACCATATCGCGCCCTTACCCCACCGGTCGAACGAGCCGTCCAAGGCAGACGAAGGCGGCCGAGATGCCCGAGGCTCTAGCCTCATCCCGATTTCTTGGCATCCTGGAAGCCTTATTATCCTGGGACAATGCCCTAATGGTTACCGTTGGTGTGGGCTTTCGGTCGGGCCTCCGGCCTGACGTAGGGTTGAGTGAGCGATGGCAGGAAGCGAGGCGACGGTACTGGCTGGGGCGCCATCGCTAAGGGCCGATCGGCAGCTCCCTGCTCGGCCAGCATCGGCGTGGCAGCCGTCTCAACTGGAGAGGAGCGCTCCGGTACGGTCCGATGGGGATGGCGAGTAATGGTCAGGGGTAATCGATTACCGACCTGGCTTTGTCGCCCCCGCAGTCGACGCGTCAGAAAGTAGACAGGCACCGCAGACTGCAGACTCGCGACAGTATCCTGAAACGCGAGGGGAGAGATGGCGTCTCCGGCCTGGAGTACTCGACGCTGCTGATAGCCGCTAGGGGCAGGATCTCTAAAGATGTGCAGCTGAGTACGATAGGCATCCAGAATCCAGTAATCTTGGATGCCAGCCTGGGCATAGGCCTTCGCTTTTAGTCCACCCGCGAATGACAGCTGCGCAGCCGCGACCTCCAACAGCAGGGCAATTTCTTCGGGGCCAGGATTGTGATAGCGAAAACGAGCTGCATCGCCCTGAACGACGGCAAGGTCAGGCCTGGGTTCAGAGTGAAGATCGAGCGTAATGGGAAGGTGCGATCGCACCTGCGCTCGGGCACCCACACATCGCTGCAACATCGCGCCTAAGCGTCGAAGGTTACGGGCATGACAAACCTGATAAGCAGGGGCATAGCGAATGATCTGACCAGCAATGAGTTCTGCCGGTTCATTCACCCCCACAAGCTGAGCTTTGACAAGCTGATGATATTCCTCAACCGTCCAAAGATGGCTGAGTGGAACCTGAGTAGATGCGACCACAGGCTGATGAGTCATAGCAACAGGGTCGTTTTTAACAGTGTAACCCTGGAACTTTCCAGCCCTAACCACGTCGGCCGAAACCCGGCAGAAAATTCACCGATAGCGGCAATTCTTTATAGTCGCCTTCCCCGAGCTAGCGGGGCCTATTCACCATCCAGCAGATGCTCGTTTTCCGCAATCCACTGCACGATTTCCTTCGCGAGGCGGCTCTTGAGCTTGATCGCCCGTACGGCCCCTTCTAGGTCAAGCTTCTCCGCCGTTTCAGCATGGGAGAGATCAAACATGCCGGTATTGGCCAACTCAATCCGACTGAACTCGTCATCCAAGTGAGTAAACGTTTCTAGAAAATGCAGGGCCGCCTCCCAATTGGGCGGGTTAATCATCAGCTTGTCTTGACTGGACCAAAGGGTATTCACAGGGTAGTTTCTGGATGGCTTTGCGATCGCACTTTCCTTGTGTTCCCACCGATGTCGGCAAGTGCGACAGGCGAGCAACGCAATTGTGCACGCGCGCTTTACAGGGTAACAACACCTTTATTAGACGTAGCCATCTAGACACAGTTGCCGACAGTCCAACTGTTCATTAACTGTTCGTTTAAATTGATGCTCCCCTCACATACCTGCCCCATGCTTCACACAACCCCACCGACGGATCACCCCTGCATTCGGCAGGGCAGCGACAGCAACTAGAGCCGATAGTCTACTCTCTGGCCCCAATTCAGTGCATTCAACTATCCGTAACCCCTACGCTGGGGTTCTTTCGGAGATGGGCTTTCGAATTCCGCCAATATTTCTACCAGAAAAATCGAAAAATTCAGCCAAATGGCGTAGATTTTTTCGATTTTTCGAGATGAGCTCAAACTTGAAAGCAGCTTTTGAGAATGACCTCTGTAGGACCACGGATTTTTTATAACAACTTTTCTTGTTGCATCACGTGTTGTCTCTGACGAACAAACAGAAAGCATCAATGTAACTTAGTACATACGGAGACGGTCTCCATAATTACCACAGTTGACAAACACAATTTGATGTATCAAAAGCGCTTGATGTATAGCGAGTGAGGGTTCTGACCCCTGACCAACTATCGGAAAACTTGTATATCTTAGTTACGAGATGTTTCGTTTGTTGCATATTTTTGCTGATGTTAAATTTATTTGATATCAGAACAGCTTACCCAGGCTCTCGGTCTCCGAAAGCCCCCGGTCAGGCACCTGCAACAGACATATATATATGCGAGTCGCATTTGCCATGACCAGAGATGCACTGATTGTTGGAATCAACCAGTATCAGGCTTTACCTGAACTGAGGACCCCTGCTGCCGATGCGCAGGCGGTCGCAACTCTGCTGCAAGATCGTGGCGAGTTCAAGACGCGGCGCATGCCGGAAGTCGTCGACAACGCCAATCATCTGGTCGTGGGGCAACAAACGCCGGTCACCACTGCCGAGCTGCAGGCGGCCCTGATTGCGCTGCTTAAACCGGAAGGCATTGTCTCAGCCAGCACGGTCTTGTTTTATTTCTCAGGTCACGGTCTGCAGCGAACCGCCGGTGTCCGAGAAGGCTTTTTAGCCACCAGTGATACCAGCCCAGAGGCTGGCGGTATCTCTCTTAACTGGCTGCGACGCCTCATTGACGATAGCCCAGTCAAGCAAATTATCGTTATTCTCGACTGTTGCCACAGTGGGGAACTGTTCAACGTTGACGAAGCTAACCCCACTAAAAAAGAAGGCGGTAACCGACTCTTTATCGCCGCCTCTAGGGCCTATGAGGTTGCCTACGAGTCGTTGGATAGCGACTACAGCGTACTCACGCAGGCTGTTCTCTCAGGCCTGAATCCCCACCGGGTAGACAGTGGCAAGATTAGTAACCACAGTCTGGTTAGCTGGGTCAGCGAGCAACTCCGCAGTGAGTCCCAACAACCCGTGATTGAGCATTCGGGCAGTGAGTTTTTGCTGACCCGCGCTGAGGGGGTTATGCAGCCACCGCCGCGGACCCCTCTCTCAACGCTGTCGCGGCTGCGACGCATGACCTTTGCCTTTTGTCCCTACCGGGGACTAGAGCCCTTTTGCGAGAAGCACGCCGACTATTTCTTCGGGCGGGACGATCTCACCCACACCCTTTTAAATCACGTTCGCTCCAGCAATTTTTGCGCAGTCGTTGGCGCTTCTAGCAGTGGAAAAACCTCACTGCTACGGGCGGGCCTAATCTATCAGCTACAGCAGGGGCAACAGATTTCAGGTAGCGAGACTTGGACCGTTAAGTACCTAACACCGGGGCAGCGCCCCCTCCGCAGTCTGGCATCCATTTTTATTGATCCTGAGGCCAGTGACATCGAGCGGGCCGCGCAGCTAAACCGGGCCGAAGCTCTCCTGCAGGAAAGCGACAGTGGGTTAGCCCAATTAGTGACCGCGACTCGACTGCAGTCTCAAGGGAGCAACGACCATCGCTTTCTCCTGATCATCGATCAGCTCGAAGAGATTATTCGAGCCACCGAGATTCCCCAGATCGATGCCGAACGGCATCAGTTTGTGCGCTGCCTGCTCACAGCCTTAGAAGATACCAGCCTGCCCTTGGGACTGGTGATCGGACTCCGAACAGGCGCCATGGACGATCTGCTTGATTTTCCAGAGCTGTTTAGAAAAATGGAAGACAACATTGTCACCATGACGTCCATTCCCTATCGGCAGCTGCGTGAAGTCATTACCAAGCCCGCTGAGAAGGTCAATCTACACATCGAATCACAGCTACTCAATACCCTGATGATGGACCTGACGGGAGCCCCAGGCGAACTCACCCTGGTTCAACAGACGCTGCTTGAGCTATGGCGTCGCCGAGAGATTAGCGCGGTCTCTAACGGACCTCGCCTCACCACAGAGGCCTACGCCGCCATTGGCGGGGTCAAAAAAGTGTTGATCAATCGGGCTTCGGCAGTCTATGAAGGCTTCACCGTCGAAGAGAAAAAGGCGGCTGAGCGCATCTTTTTATCCCTTTGCGAACTGGGAGACGGGCAGGAAGACAGCAAGCGGCGGGCCTATAAGAGTGAGCTGATCAATGAAACTTACCCAGCTGATTTGATGAATCGCACGCTTGAGAAGCTGGTTGCCGCACGTCTGGTCATTGTCGATCAGGAATCGACGACCGATCTCTGCACTAGCGGAATTTCGGTACCCGGTGCGGCTTGGCAAACCCAGGCCTCCCCCACTGCTGAAATCAGGCGTTGGTTCATCAAAAATAGCCCGCTACCAGCGGCAAATCCTGAGACCGTTGAGATTGCGCACAAGTCGCTGATTCAAGACTGGCCGCTGCTGCGACACTGGCTACATACCCACCGCGATTGGCTACGCTACCGTCGCCGCCTAGAGGAACACGCCCAGGAATGGTGTCAGCGTAACCGCCCGCTGCATTCTGAATATTTACTGGTGGGTCGGCGATTGCAGGAAGCCCGCAGCTTTTCAGCGCAGTACGGTCAGGAACTCTCTGGCCTAGCTCAGGAGCTGGTCACCGCCAGCCGTCGGGCGCAGCTGCGGCAACGCCTGCGCCGAGGGGCACTGGCGTTGCTGGTTCCCCTGGCGCTGGCGGCAGGGATGACGGTCTCCTTCTTTCGTAATCGGCTGCCCAAGTCTTGGCAGCCCTCCTCCCAAGTCAGGCCCGAACAGGTGATTAAACCGGACAATCCCCAACGGGAACAGGGTCAACCACTGCTGGTCGTGAGTCAAAGCGTGGCCGCCATATCAGCCATGTCACCAGCCATATCAGCCATGTCACCAGCCCTACCAACCCTGCCGATGCCGATAGCCTCTACGCTCCGACCAGCCGCCTCCGCGTTGGCGGAGAGCTATGTGGTCGAGTCCGTCAGGCAAATGCCATCGCCTCAAGACCCCGAACAGATGGTGGAGGTGTGGGTCGTCCGACAACAGGAGGTCACCGTTAGTCAGGGACAACCGGCCCCTTAAACGCATCCGTTGGGCACGCACTCTTGGCCCAGACTGGAAAGGCAGAAACTACAGGGTTTCAGTCAGATACCGCAGGGAGTTAGGCGTATTTGCGGAAGTTGTCAGACAAGCCAACCTAGCATCTTAAGGGCAGGGATTTAGGTGCAACGTTTGTAGTGGGTCTAGCGATCTCAGGTATTACCCGCACACTGGTATTACCTACACACTGGTTCAACGGACATCCGGCAAGACGAGTTCGTATCGTCATCGTCAGCGCTCATGCAGGCAATCACCCGACTTTCTGCGGGTCCTGAGCCCCTGAATGAGTACGCTGCCTGCGGTAGGGTCGCTTTCCCCAAAGTTATCAACAGAATGTCCTAACTACCACAGGGGCAGTTCAATACAGATTCAAATTCAAAGTTCAATACAGCTTCAATACTTACAGACAGATGGTGAGGTTTGTTCGACACAAGCTTCGCTTTCGTGCGAAAAATAGTTGTTTTTCATCAAATATCGTCATTTTAGGAACTTTCTGTTAAGGATTTAGTCTTTTGCCTGACATAGCTGCTCTTTACACGCAGAAAGGGTTGGTCACGCTGGCTACCTAGATGAGGGCGTTCGAGATAGTCCGTATTCATCACTGGCCGCATGACCCTACACACGCGTTTATAGGGGCTTTTGCCCCATGGGGACAGCTTCATGAAAATCAGTCACATCGTTTCGTCACCGTTTTTGACGCAGTTTCGGCGACCGGTTCACCCGTTCGGGTCACTCGCTGCTGCGATCGCACTTTTCACCTTCCAGAGCCTAACGGCTACAGGGGTGGGCAGTTCACTGGCATCAGCCCCGCCCCTGACTACAGCGCCCAGAGGTGCCACCAAGATCAAGGCCAAACCGGTATTTTATCCCCCAGGAGATGGTCAACCCCAGGACACTGTGGGCGCTGGCTCCCGATCTCATCAACCGGTCGAACAGCTCCAGGCGGATGCGGAATAGTGGGGAATGGGGTTACTGCGCGGCCTTGTCTGCTCCGGAAAGCGGACCGTTCGCAGGCGGGTCGCGATGCCCCAAAAGCTGCTCGGCCATCCTATCGATCGCAGCTTCGTGCCTGCGACCTTCGGCCTGCTTCAGGTAAGCCAGTCCTAGCGAAAATACCAGCGGTTGATGGGTCGTCAACTGGTCTAAATAGACCACCGTCTGGTGGAGGCGGCTAGAGAACAGGACCCGGTCCGTCAGGCTGGGAAAGAGGGCAGCTGCAATCGCCAGCCCCAAGCAGGCGGGGACGAGCGGAATCCACCAGCCCTGGAGAAAACTCACCCAGGCCAGGCCCCAGAGAAGTGCGAACACTAGCAATATCGCTAGGATGACCCGCCCCGGCATTTGCAAGCGCCAGCCGATCAGCGTACCCAGCCCTGTGCACAGCACAATCCAACCGTATTCTGCGAGCGGGGAGCCAACCTGTAACAGCGGTCGCCCAGAGAGGGCCGCTGAGACTAACATGCTGACGATATTGGCCTGCAACACCACACCTGGCATCCGCTCATGTGAGCGAAACAGCTGGGTGCTGTAGGGCGTTTGAAAAAAGTCATTGACGCTCTCTGCCGTGTAGCCTAACAGCACAATACGATCGCGTAGGGCCTCGGTTGGCACCCGGCCAGCCAATAGCGCCTGCAGCGAAAAAGTCGAAAACTGAGCCTGGGTGCCGTAGTAGTTGAGCAAAATCTGATAGCCGCCGCCATCTGCCTGCACATAGGCCCCATCGTTCGGTTGGAAAGGCCGCAGTCGGGTCTGGCCCAGCTGTAAAGCTCCCTCACCCGACTGGGGAACAATGCCACGCTGCTGCAAATAGGCCAGCGCCAACTGAAGGGCAAAGCTGTAGCGAACCGTCGGGTCGGCGGCAATTGACAGCAGCGCTCGCCGAACTTTGCCATCGCCGTCGATTACCTGGTCAGCAAAGCCCAGCTGGGCTGCGGGTAGCTCTGGAGGGGGCATCACTGTTGGCGCAATCGCCTTGTAAATACCGATTACGTTAGGCTGGGTCGAGAGCGCCTGCACACGCTCAGCGTGCCCCGGCTCGACGGGAAAGTCTCGGTAGATATCCAGGCCGATCCAGGCGGGTGATGCCTGCTGAATACGTTGAAGCGCGGTCGCCAGGGTGGTATCGGTTAGGGGAAATGTCCCCATCCGGCGCAAATCGGCCTCTGTGATGCCAATTACCGTCACCACCGGGTGAGGCACAGCCTGGGCACGCTGCTGAAATAGGGCATCGAGGGCTAGCCATTCAGAAAATTGCAGCAGACCGGTGAGGCGTAGCGCCATGATCAGGCTAGCAATGGCGAGGGGAACGATCGTTAGCCAAAGGGTGGGCCGGGGTAGCGGTCGCTGACGGGCCTTTTGGCGCGCCTGATTGAGCTTTCGGCGAGCGGCCTGGGCCGACTGCAGGGTGTGCTGGGCACTCTCGCGCGCCTGCTGCTCTCGTTTTAGCGCCTGCTCGGTTTGCTGTTGAGCGTAGGTCTGACTGACGCTCAAAAAGCGGTAGTCGGCGTCGCTGAGATTTTTGTCGTAGGCCCAAGCCAGGGCCTGCTGTAGGGCCAGTCCCTGTAGCAGGCAGCGATCGTCTGTCTGACCTGAGGCACGCCACTGCGCGTAGGCCAAAGCGTAGGGCCTGAGCTTGGCCAGCTCTGAGCAAACCCAGTCCGGTGAAAAGATCTGTCGATAGAGAGGACACTTGACCCGCAGCTGTCCTTCACGAACAACCACCAAGCCTGAAAGCCGCAGCATCGTTTGTTCTCTGGAGTCATCGGCGCTGACCCCACCTTCTAGACTCTGTTGATAGAGCGTCAGCAGCCGACTGGCCTGGTGCTCGTCCGCTAGCAGCCGGTCACGAATGGTCCGAAAGTGTTCAGGCGTGTCCTGGCTTTGCCAGTGGTGAATGATGTGCGATCGCACCAGCGCAGCTATCCAATCGGCTACGCCCTCATCCGTAGGGAGAGTCGTCTGCTGACTGACCAACCAGCAGAGCTTTTGGGTCAGTAGCGGCTGACCGCCCGTCCACCAGAGAATCTCATCTAACACGGCCTCTAACGGCCAAGGAAATAGGATGGCCTGTAGTCCCAGCAACAGCGGCGTTGCCTCAGTGCGGTGCAGGTCCGCAAGGGAAACCTTGAGCCCGATATTAAAGGGTGTCCGCAGCGGATCGCGAATGAGATCGCCCGTCGTTACGACCCCAAACAGGGCAAACGTCAGCTGGCGATAGAGGGGGTTGATCGCCCGCTGGTTGTAGCAGCCGCGAATCCAGGCGAAAAAATCATCGAGCGAGAAGGGCAAATGCCATAGACTATCGACCTCATCGAGAAAGATCACAATCTGACGGTCGGCACAGAGCGGCAGCAGTCCATCCTCAACAAAGGCACTCAGATGCTGAAGGAAAGAATGTCTCGTCTCATCAATCGTGAGCCAATCATCTAACGCAGCCGGGCTGCCCAAGCTGCGGGACAGCTCAATTACAAAGCTGGTGTACCACTGTAGCGGGGTGAGTTGGTCGCTGCCGATCCGGCTAAAGTCCACCATGGCACATTTGTGCCCTGCCGCCCGCAGGTGATAGGCCGTCCGCACCAGGAGAGAGGATTTGCCCATCTGACGGGCGTTGAACACGCAGCAAAACTCGCCGTTCCGCAACCCGGTCAACAGTTCAGTATCCGCCTGCCGTTCGACATAGCTGACAGCGGATTGAGCCAGCGTTCCACCGACCTGATAGACCTGTGACATGTTCCTCTCGACATTCAACGGGGTCCCAACAGTCGGCCCACCTGCTGTCATCAGTCAAGCCAACTATCCTACGTACGCACTGTAAAAGGCTGATAGTTAGGATAGATTAAGACCGAGGCCCCGCCTAAAGCAAGGGCCTCAACCTCCGCCGAATGGCTGAACAGGGGACTGCAGACCGGGCTCAAAATCCGTCACTAGCCTTGTCTATTGGCACGAATATCTCCTGCTCACATGAACCCGATCTAACCCACGCTAAGACTATGGCCTCCCGCGTCCCAAATTGTTATCGCCTTATTCGTCAGGGCATCGCCTGGCTGATAGTGCTTACCTTGGGCTTCGTGCCCCCTTCGCCGGCCCTGGCAGACTCACTGACTACAGCCACGTTTGCAGGCGGCTGCTTCTGGTGCATGGAGTCACCGTTCGATCAGGTGCCGGGGGTGGTCGAAACCACCGCTGGCTACACTGGCGGCGCCGTTGCAAACCCGACCTATGAAGCGGTTTCTAGCGGAACCACCGGCCACTTCGAAGCTATTCAAATCACCTACGACCCGACCCAGGTCGATTACTCAACTCTGCTAGAGGTGTTCTGGCACAACGTGGACCCCATCGACGACCGGGGACAGTTCTGCGATAAGGGCAGCCAGTATCGCTCAGCCATTTTTTACAGCAGCGCAGACGAAGCGGAGGCCGCCGCACAGTCTAAGCAGGCCATCGCCGAGCAGCTGAATCAAGACATTGCCACCGACATTCGTCCAGCCAGCGCCTTCTACGCTGCCGAAGCGTATCATCAGGATTACTATCTCACCCATCCTGTGCGTTACCAGGTATACCGCTTTGGCTGTGGCCGCGATCAGCGCCTGAGCCAAGTTTGGGGAGACGCAGCCGGACATTGAGCCAGCCTTAGCATTTCAAAATGTCCCGTAGTTTTGTGGTGATCTCACTCAAAGGACACCCTTAAAGAGAGTGGTAAGATCACGTAGATATTAATTGGGTACTGGTCAGAGGTGACTTTCTCTCTGGCAAGCATATTGTCATGGCACGTCATTCTTCACCTCAGGGTGCTCAGCCCCGAACCTCGCCGATAGAATATCCGGGTGCGCCCCTGGCGATTGGCTCCCGCTTCTATATTGAACGACCGCCGGTGGAAGCCCAGGCCACTGAACAACTCGCCCTACCCGGCAGTCTGCTGCGGATTAAAGCACCCCAGCGCATGGGTAAAACGTCGCTCGCTTTTCAGCTGATTCACCGCACGCGACAGCTCGGCTACTCAGTTGCGGTGCTGGACTTCCAGCAGGCTGAGCCCCATACGCTATCCGACCTCGATGAGCTACTGCACTGGTTTTGTAGCAACGTCAGCCGCCAGTTAGGACTAACGGCCCAGCTTGAAGACAGCTGGCGGATCAACGCAGGCAGCAAGCTGAACTGCACGCTGTATTTTCAGCACCAAGTACTGCGGGTGTTTGATGCGCCAATCGTGCTCTTTCTAAGGCAGGTTGACGGACTCTTTGCCTATCCTGAGACCGCCAAAGAGTTCTTTCCAATGCTGCGGAGCTGGTTTGAAGACGCCCGCTGGCAGCCGTCCTGGCAAAAGCTACGACTGGTGCTGACCCACTCAACCGATTTGTACCTGCCGCTCAAGCTGCATCAGTCTCCGTTCAACGTCGGATTTGACATCCGCCTGCCCTGGTTTACGGCTGCCCAGGTTCGCGAACTGGCTGCCAGCTATGGGCTGACGGAGATTCAGACAGCCGATGTTGAAGCGCTGATGGCACTGGTCGGGGGTCACCCCTATTTAAGTGCGATCGCACTCTATCATCTGGCCACCACAGAGGTCTCATGCCCACAGCTGCTCGATCAGGCGGCCTCTAGCAGCGGTATCTACAGCAACCACCTGCGCGGCTATGCCAGCTTACTGGCTGACAACCCCAAACTGCTTGCCGCCCTCCATCAGGTGATTGATTCAGCCCAGGGAGCCATCCTTGATCCGGTCCTGGCTTACCAGCTCGAAAGCACTGGGTTAGTGACGCTGTCGGGTGACCGAGCCGTCATTAGCTGCGAGCTCTATCGACGCTACCTTTCAAACCACTATCCGGTTGGGTCCACTGGCAGCACCAATGCCGTGTCCAGGCTGCGACCGGCTGACGAGTCTTTGCACATGCTGCACCAGCGGCTGCGCATGGTAGAAGAAGAAACCCTCAGCCTGCAGCAGCAGCTCAACATCGACGATACGACTCAGTTCTTAAAACGATCCACCTTTTCCGACAATCTACCCACACTCTGGCACGAAGCGGTAACCCAAGGACAGGAATCGCTGACGCTCATGCTGTGCAGCATCGACTACTTCCCAGTGTATATAGAAGCTAACGGACTAGAACGGGGAGACGCCTGCCTGCGCATGGTGGCCGACGTCATTCGACAACACGTCCATCAGCCGCTCAAATATTTTGCTCGCTACGGCACTGAATCCTTCCTTATTTGCCTGACTCAGACCAGCGAAGAGGCCGCCCAGGCGATTGCCCAAACCATTCGCACCGAAGTAGAGGCCCTAGAAATTCAGCATGCGCCGCAGTACCTAGGGCTGCCGTTACCTGTCGTCACAGTCAGCATTGGGCTGGTTACGATCTCGCCGCAGACAGTATCTCCTGAGGAGGGACTCGCCCGAGTTGACCAGGCCCTACAGCAAGCGATTCGACTGGGGCACAACCGCGTCAAAGTGGCCGCCTGAACGTGCATTTGCCCCTAGGTACTGGGGATCCAACGACTACCCTAAAACAGTACAAATAAACTATATTTGCTGTATACTGACGGCGTGATCGAAGAGGTGAATCATGCCCAGTCTTTTACTCAAGCGGGGAATGCGGGTACGGCTCAAGCAGCAGCCCTGGGATCTGCCGGACTTTATTTTGGAACATTGGCAGGGGAATACAGGGTGGGTCCGCCAGCAGACTTGGGGCCCCCAGGTCTGGTTACGGATTGATCTCACTCAAATTGCCATCCCCGACGCGTCCCGCCGAGAACCGAGTCGCCATTCCCAAACCTGCCTAAAACTCACTACAGTAGTAAGCACTGATGTCCCTCACCTTACTAGAGTCCTATGACTGCCGTTCAAACCTCTGCCCGAGACCTGTTTCGTGCCGCCTACGAAAACCGCTATACCTGGGATGCTGATTTTCCGGGATACACGACCGACGTGACCTTTCACTACGGCGACCAGACCTTTACGGGGACGGCAAAAGTCAACGCCGATTTGTCAGCTGAAGTCTTTGGTATCGAGGACGAAACTGCCCTCAAGCTAGTAAAAGGGCAGCTTTGGGAGGTCGCTATCCACCGGGTCCGACGAGAATTTGAAGAGACCCACGGCAAGAATCAGTTCAAGTTTGGCGAAACCGACGAAAATGGCGCGGTCAAAATCATCGTCGAGGGCAAAACTGCCGGCGACCACTACAAAGTTCGTAACGATGAGGTCGTGCTAGTTCACCGCCATATTCACGGCGTAGTGGTCACGATCAACACCTTCAGCACTCACGATACGGGCGAGGGTTATCTTTCTCATACCTACGATTCGGTCTACCACGATCCCAAGACAGGCGAACAGAAGAAGGGCCGGAGTGAATATGTTGATGAGTATGAGAAAGTCGGCGACTACGCCATATTGACGCGTCGCCAAGTAACGTCTGCAGACGAGCCTGATATGGAATTTCTGTTCTCCAATATTCAGCTGTTGACCGCATAGTGCAGCGTCAAGCCTAGTCATAAACCTATGAGCCCCCACACACCTGGCTCAAAGCCTGTAGGGTCGGGGGAATATCCGCTTCTGACTGCATCTGCAGCTCAGCAATTTGCTGTGCAGCAGCAGGGCTAGGCAATGTATTGGGGTCAGCAGGGACCAACTCGCTGGCCTCGTAGCGAATATCGGCCGCTTTTTGAAAGGCTGCAACCAGCTCATCCTGGACGGATTTAAGCTGAGGGTGGCTGATTTCGGGCTCATAAAGTGCCTGAGAACCCTCCGAATAAAGAATGGCAACCAGGCGCTCGTTGTCCGCGCTGTAGGTGGCGCTGCCATCCTCGTATACCGCCATCACCTGATCCAACGTTTCGTTGGCGACTGTCTGTAGTTGCTCGCACTCGCCCCGACTGACCGGGGTGCGGCAGCCTGCTAGCAGAACAATGCCTAAAAACGTGAGAACCCACAAGTGAGGAGCCACCCCTGGTTCAAAAGTATTGCTGGCCCAGCCTACGTTTCGTAAGTTCCACATATTCAAAGACTCGCTCCTGTTGCTAGCGACTTTTTTAGTCTATGGGCAGCTGAACCAGCCGTCAGGGACTAGGCTGGCCATGACGAGCAGACTGTGATGAGCAAACCGTGACGAGCAGAATCGATAGGTTTGAAGTCCGTGTCGATGCAGGCATCCCAATCGCGTGGCCGGTGCCATCTATGGTAGCGATTCTGCCGTGCAGTAAAATCCTGAAACACACCAGGATGGAAACACAGCATGCGGATCGGATTTTTGGGAACCGGCCTGATGGGGGCACCGATGGCTCAACGGCTGCACGAGGCCGAACACGAGGTGATTGCCTGGAATCGAACGCCTGAAAAGCTAGCACCGCTGAAACAGGCCGGAATCGAGACCGTAACCTCGGTAGCAGATGCGATCGCACCTGCCCAGCTCATTGTGACGATGCTCACCGACGCTGCCGCTATTCAGTCCTGCCTGTTTCCACCCCAGCCACTAAACCTTCAAGGCCGCACCGTGCTGCAGATGGGAACCATCGCGCCCGCTGAAAGTCGAGCGATTGCCAAACAGGTGTCCAATGCTGGAGGCGACTATTTAGAGGCGCCGGTCCTAGGCAGCATTCCCCAGGTCAACTCAGCAGACCTCCTTCTAATGGTGGGGGCGAGCCCGAAACAGTTTGAGCAGTGGCAGCCAATTCTCCAATGCTTTGGACCAAAGCCGCTGTTGATGGGCCCGGTCGGCGCAGGGGCTGCCGTCAAGCTGGCAATGAATCAGCTGATCGGTACGCTGACGACGGCCTTTGCAATGAGTTTGGCGCTGGTTCAGCAAGAGGGCATTGCCGTTGAGGGATTTATGGAAATCGTCCGTCAGAGCGCACTATACGCACCCACGTTTGATAAGAAACTGGCACGCATGTGCGATCGCAACTTCACCCGCCCTAACTTCCCCACCAAGCATCTACTCAAAGACATGCGGCTATTCGCTGCAGCCGCCACCGCCGCTGGTATTGATACTCAAACCGCCACGACCGTAGCCCAGGTAACCGAAAAAGCACTTGCCTTAGGCCTGGCAGAGGCCGACTACTCAGCCGTATTTGCAGCTATCTTGCCCGAGGAGAAGCAGTAAGAACGGTAGGGTACGAAAATCACGCGGTAGGTTAGCCAAACAGTGAGTCAGAGCCTAGTACAACCGGCGCAGTACGTAGTCAGTAATCTCCTCTAGGGCCGCCTTGGCCGCCGATGACGGCAGCCCTACCAGGCTATCCTGGGCCTGTCGAGCATGGTCCTTGGCTAGTAAGCGCGTACGCTCAATGCCATTGCTGTTTTGCACCAAGGTCAGTGCCTCTTCAAAGTCACCCGCCTCGGCAAATTCTCGCTCTGCCAGGGTAGATAGGTAGGGGGCATTTTCCATCGCATACAGTGCGGGTGCCGTCAGGTTACCGCTCTTGAGATCTGATCCGGCAGGCTTGCCCAGGATCTCAGCAGTTCCCGTAAAATCGAGCACGTCGTCCACAATCTGAAAGGCCAAACCCAGATGGCGACCGTAGCTGTAAAATTGCTCAATCAAATCCTCTGACACCCCACTCAGGACACCTACAGACTTGCAGCTGTTGGCAATCAAAGAGGCGGTTTTATAGTAGCTCTTTTGCAGATAGGCCTCGATGGTCAGCGTCGTATCGAACCGGTTGAGTCCCTGTTGGATTTCTCCCTCGGCCAAATCCATAATCACCCGAGACAGTAGCTTCACTACCCTGAGATTATCTAAATTGGCAAGATGCCAGGACGATTGGGCAAACAAGAAATCACCCGCCAGCACCGCTATACGGTTATTAAAGCTGCTATGAACGGTCGGCACCCCCCGTCGCAGAGACGACTCATCTACCACATCATCGTGGACCAGGCTAGCGGTGTGAATCATCTCGGTGATTTCGGCCAGTCGCAGATGCTTAGGCGGAATCGACGCTGTCGAGGTCGTTGCTCTCGTCAGCAGTAGCACAATAGCGGGCCGCAGCCGCTTCCCCCCGGCCCCAAATAGGTGCTCGGCCGCCGCATAAAGAATCGGATGGCGAGCCCCCACAAGCTGCTTCAGGTTATCCGCCAGCAAACAGAGGTCTGCTTCAACGGGGGAAAACAGTGAAGTGGTTGACGTCATAGAAAAAGACCAGGCGCAGGACCGGGGCGGTTAAGTTACGAAATCTTAAGCAATTTACATTTATTCTAAGCCAAGCCCACAGTTGTTGAAAGGCAAACCCCGATTGTCTTTGGCAGGCGGCCCCTGGATTACACCTTGCCCTTTCAAAACCCGCACCTCCTCAGGTGACCAGCATAGGACTGATGGCTTTGGCTATTCTGCTTTAGCTATTTTGCTTAGGACACCGAGTATCGCTACCTCTCAAACACAGGGCGCTCCGTGGCTCGCAACCGCGCACAACCCTTTGGGGCGGTTGCCGCAGCACAGGTACAGGCCCCAAGAGAGCCGACACCATTCAACTTAGATGCATATTAAAAAACAAAAGTCAATATACCTGTCAGCTATTCAGCCAACCGTAACTCGGTATACAGTATTTTTATACTACCTCACAAGTTCCTCACTATTCTGCCAGAAGCACTATTTGCAGAGCCTTCAGCACTTGGCTATGCGCAAAAATGGCTAAACAAATGATTAATTATTTATATGATCAATTTTTAATTTCCTCTTCCTAAATAACAAATGCTTATGTTAGAATTGCATTGAAAGATTAAATCAATTGAATATAGCGCTCAGATTTGAGAACTGCTAATGGCTGACGCGGTGTTGTGATTAGACAGCTCCGCAGCGAGACTAGCGTCTTGTCGAGAGTGACCTGCTGATATGGCAGCAGATTGTTGCTCGTTGAGATAAACCGCACTCGCAGCGTTGCTAAACCACGTCTAAGTTGAAACCTGTAGCTTTTTTTACGAAAAAACTACAGCTCTGGACGTGGCCAAGGTTTATTTCCCAACGCCCCTGCGTCCGCGAGTTCTAATGCTGAGGCAGAACTGTTGCAAGAGAGCTTTAGAGCGCTTGCTGCTCCCTTTGAGCTGTCGTCTGTCTTAGCGCGCCTGTGTGCTAGTTCATTCAGTCCATCCTGCTCGCCGCCACCCGCCCTAAAACCATGACCGAACTTCTCTCTGCAGCCACAATCCTACTACTGGCCGTCAGCTACCTGCTATTGGTCTATGGCGTTCTGGCCTTCGCCAGCCGCCTTACCAAACGCGGAGAGATTCAAGAGTAGCTACACCCAAGCAGAGATGCCAGCTGTCAAAGTTGATAGACTGAGGGCTTGCACCAGTGGTCGATGGGACAGCCACTGCGCAGAGAGTTCAGCAAATGCAGTGGGCTCACCACTGACATAAAAAGAGACCTGTGGATATGGCTGCAATTCCTGCTCCGGCTCACGCCTAGCGCCTCCCATACAGCGCAAGCCCAAAACATCCAGCTCCTTCGCCATCGCCCTGACCAGATGCTCGGCAGGATTCACCAGCGTCACCCAGGGCGGCAAAATTTGTTGAATGACGGGGGCTAGGTGGGGATAGTGGGTACAACCATATATCAGGGTATCAATCTGAGCGTCCAGCAGTGGCGCCAAATACCGTTGGGCAGCGGTGACTGTATAAGGATGATGGATACGGTTCTGCTCAATCAGTGGAACAAATTCGCTGCAGCCCACTTGCCAGACCTGAGCGTTACTGTTGACTTCTAGAATCGCCTGACGATAGGCATTACTTTGAGCAGTTGCCTGCGTCGAAATAACGCCAATTCGTCGACCCGCTTTGGTTGCAGCCCGGGCTCCCGGCAGAATGATACCCAAAATAGGAATATCGAACTCTGCCTGAACCATCTCTAGCGCTAGGGCAGAGCTCGTATTACAGGCCATCACCACCATCTTCACGCCTTGAGTCAACATCCAGTGGATAATCTCTCGCACAAAGCGTACAATCTCTGACTGGGAACGCTCGCCATAGGGCAAACGAGCTGTGTCACCAAAATAAAGTACAGACTCGCTGGGTAGCTGTTTCACAATCTCGTTCAGCACCGTTAGTCCGCCTACGCCGCTATCGAAAACGCCGATTTTTTTATCGGACTGTACTGACGCGCCCGGATACCCCTTGTTTGTCATAAAATCTGGTGAGTAAAAATGCGTTTGATAGGTAAAAATGCTCAGCCAAGCGTTCGTATTTATAAGAGTCTACCGGCATTTAGAAAAAATACCAGCGTCTTATCGGACTTATTTCACATGAGCCGACCCTAACCGCCGCTTTCTGAATGAAACATCTATTGAAATACATGCGCCGGCATTGATTTAGGATACCCGGCGCTCAGTTTAACCCCATCTAGCATCGGTTAGCTGCTTATGGAGAAGTCACTTCTTCAACTTGCATATCCGCCTCATCCTCAGCTTGAAAGACAACCCTTAGCAGGGGCGGCGCAACAAACGTTGTCAAAATCACCATGACAATAATGGCGGCATCTAACGACTCTGAGAGCACGCCGCTAGCAGCACCCACGCCAGCAAAGACCAGTCCCACTTCACCCCGAGGAATCATGCCAATGCCAATCGCCCAACGATTGACACCGGGCTGACCAAACACAGCAAAGCCGGTAATTAACTTCCCGATGATGGCAACCACCACCAAAAACGATGCAATGATCAGCCCCTCTCGGTTGGCTGGATCCAGCGGATTGAGCACACTGATATCGGTTCGCGCTCCAACCGTCACAAAAAAAACAGGGACTAGCATGTCCGCGATTGGACTAATCTGCTCCTCTAGCTCCTTGCGCTTAGTCGTTTCTGCCAGGATAAGGCCCGCCGCAAACGCCCCCAAAATAGCCTCTAGCTGAATGGCTGCCGCGATGTAGGCAAGCGCAAAGGCAAACACAAGGGAGCTAATCAGTACCTGACCTCGGGTTCTGAGCTGATCGACCACCGACACAAACACAGGGCTCAGTAGTCGCCCCAACAAAATCGAACCAATCAAAAAAGCCGCGGCGCTGACAATCAGGTAAATCACATTGGTGATTTCGATTTCACCTGTCTTGGCCAAGCTCGCCACCACCGCCAGCACGATAATGCCCAGGACATCGTCCAGGACAGCCGCACCGATGATAATTTGGCCCTCCTTTGAACTTAGCTGCTGGAGTTCAGCCAATACCTTAGCAGTAATCCCTATGCTGGTTGCCGTCAGCGCCGCGCCTGCAAACACCGCCGGAACCGTATCAATACTAAATAGCGCAATCAGCCCGGCCGTCCCAGCCGCAAAGGGCACGACAACCCCAATGACGGCAACGACTGCAGCCTGAGGGCCCACTCTGATCAGCTCTTTCAGGTCTGACTCCAGGCCAATTTCAAACAACAAAATCACGACGCCAATCTCAGCCAGCACAGAAATGACTTCGCTCTGGCTACTGAAAATGGATGCGATCGCATCCCCCTCTAGTCCCCCAGTCCACTGCATGAAGCTCATCAGTACCGAATCTGGCATCGCTCCCGCTTCCGGGAAGACAATCAGGTGCAGTGCTGAAACCCCCACTAACACCCCGCCAACCAGCTCGCCTAAAACAGGGGGCAAATTAATGCGGGCACAGAGTTCCCCCCCCAGCTTGGCGGAAAGGTAAACGACGATTAGACTGAGCAGCACCGCCGCCAAAACTAACGGACCCAGTTCGGCTTCGTTGACTTCTGCCAGGAACGGCGGGGCAAAATGACTGATGGGCCATCGCCAAACTGCCTGAAATGCAACTCCACTGGCATCGATCATGTTGTCTATTCCCACTCACTTTTTGTCCACTGTACATGAGTTAGTTTGTTTGCGTAGGTCTACCCTGAGGCAGAATACCGAGATTCTCCAACGATGCCCACCAAAAAGCCAAAAAGCCCTGCCTGTTGATTAAATCAACAGGCAGGGCTTCAGAATTAATCGTAGACCATCCCCTACAAGGGCTCGGTTTTGTCATCAATCAGGGCATCGTCATCTAAGAAAGGCGATGGCAGCGCCGCCGGTTGACCGTTACCAGCAGCGGGCTTCGCAGCAGCGTCAGCGCTACCAACCTTGCCTTCGCCCGCAAACATATCTAAGCTGCCTTCGCGATCGTAGGCACGGGCGGTCCGGTCATCTAACACCATGTCCTGTAGGGCAATGTCATCGTCGAGGAAAGCCCCTTCGAAGTTGGGATCTAGCTCCGGCGTCGTCGGCTCCTCATAGGCATTGAAACCGGTACCTGCTGGAATTAGACGTCCGATAATGACGTTCTCCTTTAGCCCCCGCAGCCAGTCGGACTTACCCTCAATGGCGGCCTCAGTCAGCACGCGCGTAGTCTCCTGGAAACTTGCGGCTGAAATAAAGCTGTCGGTATTGAGCGACGCCTTGGTAATTCCCAGCAGGACAGGCGTGTATTCGGCTGGGGCCCCACCGGTAATCGACATCGCTTCATTCACCTGCTCCAGCTGGCGAATTTCAACCAGTTCTCCTGGCAGCATCGTCGTATCGCCCCCGTCCTCAACCCGCGCTTTTGAGGTCATCTGCCGAACAATCACCTCAATGTGCTTGTCCGAAATATCAATTCCCTGAGACTGGTAGACCGACTGCACCTCGTTCACGAGGAAGGTTTGAACCTGCTCCAGGCTGGCCATCGCTGCCTCGTGAGAGCCGCCCTTCTCACGGTGGTACTTAAAAAAGATTTCAAGAATCTGGTGAGGGTTAGCCGGTCCATCCGTCAAGGCCTCGGCAACGCTCACCTGCTGCCCGTCAGAAACCACGAGCGGCTGCCCCGGCGGCACAAGGTACTCGGTGATAACGCCGTCATCTTCGACCACCTTAATCTCCACCGTCTCATCGTCGTTGTAGACGACCTGAGCCGTTCCAGGGCGCTCAGCCAGAATGCAGGCTTCCTTAGGCTTACGTGCCTCCAACAGTTCTTCAATTCGGGGCAAACCCTGGATAATATCGCCTGTTTTCGCCCGCTCAAACACCAGCAGCACCAAATTGTCGCCCCGCTGAACCAGGTCACCGTTTTCGATATGCAACACCGCCCCAGTTGAGATTCGATAGGGCCGCGCCAACCGCAGGGTCACCGCATCGTCCGACACCGCCACCACCTGACCTGATTCTTCAGAAACAATGCCGTCAGCGATCGTCTGGCCGTCCACCAGCGTATCGCCGACCTTGACTGACGCTGACTGACCGTTCAGACCAATCACCTGGCGATCGGAATCACGGACAACCAGCAATCGACGGATTGACTCCAAATCATCTCGAATGCCACGAACCTCGCCCGCTTCCTTACAGAGAATTTCGGTTCGCGCCACAACCGCGCCTGGCTCAATCACTTGGCCCGCCTCGATCAGCAGCCGCGTCCGGGTACTTCCCTGGGTCTGGTCGGCCGCCACGTCGCGACGAATGACCAACGACTCCAGGATCACCAGCTGCAGCCGAGTGATGTCGCCGTCTTCCTTGAGCTCGATATCGGCTGTCAGTTGGGTCGCGTCTTCGTCAATATCGAGGACCAGCTGAGTTCGCAGCACCTCCAGCCCTTCCACCGACTTCACCCGCTCGCCGTCCTTGAAAAAGATGCGCTGTACCGCCCGCAGCCGAATAGAGTTGTCAACGCTGTCGCTGACTGAATGTTGGCTGGGTACGTTGGGCTCGTCAGGCACCTCAAACTCTTGCACGGGCCGCATGAGTAGTGCTGCACCTTCAGGCGTTTCGACATACTCCACAAAACGGGTGTCAGCAGCAACGACATCGGGCATCACCGTTTCACCGGCGCTGACCAATGTGCCATCCTTACCGCTGAAGTCTTCAGGGCTATCCACCATGTGAATATCCCCAGGCTTAATCACAATCTCCCGAAGAATGTCATTCTTCTGGGTGACCTCAACCACGCCATTCGTCTGGCAGAAGATATCTTTGACAACCTCTGTACCGGCCTCAACGTACTGGCCATCTTCGACCAGCAGCAGCGAAATATCCTTATTGACCTCGTGGGTCTCCTCTGGAATCCACAGCAGCGTGCCGCCCTTGGTGATCTCGTAGCCCTGCTTGGCTTTACCGCGCTTGGCCACTTCTAGACCCGAGAATTTGATAATACCGCCGGTTTGGGTGTGGTAGGTGTTGTCCACCAGCTCAGCCACGACCTGGCCGGCCATTACCTTGGTGCCTGGCGTAGCAATTAATGAGAACCGCTGCCCGCTAGCCGTGTTGATAAAGTAATGCTCGCGGCCTTGACCACTCTCAACCTCAACGTCAGACTGATCTAGCAGGACCGAAGCCGTAATAATCTCAACTTCACGGCCCCCCTTGCCGTCTACCTGCTCAGGCAGCCGCACAACGCCACCGCGCTCGGTCACCAGCTTAGTCTCGGCAATGATGCCATCGGTTTCAATCTGATCGCCGTTCTTAACAACAGGCTCCGCGCCCGGCAGCAGGTTGTAGACCTCTCCAGACAGTACCCAGAGCAGGCCACCACGCTGGGCCAACTGGGTGATGTTACCCTGGCGATCTTTCTTCTCTTCCTGCACCAGTCCATCAAAGAAAACCTCGCCCGACATATCAGAGGTCACATCCTTACTGGCTTTTTCTGTGACCTTGCGCACGCGCCCGGAAGTCGGCAGCTCGGCAATCATTTGCCCTTTTTCGAGCTGGTCGCCCTCCTTAGCAAACAGAATCGTACCCTGGGGCAAAGACACCGACTTCGCCTTACCAGAGCCCTCAATCTTGGCCTCAGCATTGACCTCCATAACGAGCGCATCTTCGCCGTGGCGCGTCCGGAAAGGACGGCTCCGCAGGTCGCTGGGTAGCTTAAACACACCCGCTTTTTCAGCCCGGACCTGGGGTGCCATTTCACCCGTGAACGTCCCCCCGGTGTGGAAGGTCCGCATGGTCAGCTGCGTACCGGGTTCACCAATCGACTGGGCCGCAATAATCCCCACGGCCTCGCCCAAATCGACCAGGTGAGAATGGGCCAAACTCCAGCCATAGCAATGCTGGCACACTGACCGGGCGGCCTCACAGGTCAGGGCTGAGCGCACCCTGACTTCTTCGATCTTGGCATCGGCCAGCGCCTTGGCCATCTCTGCCGTAATCGGCTGATTGCGTGGGATCACCACCTCTTTTGTCTTGGGGTGTACGGCATCTTCGCTCAGAACCCGTCCCAGCAGCTTATCTTCTAGGGAAATGAGAACCCGCTCGCCATCGGTCATGCTGCGCAGCGGAATCGAGCGCTCTGTACCGCAATCCACCTCACGAATAATCACGTCCTGCGATACGTCAACCAGACGACGGGTCAGATAACCTGAGTCCGCCGTACGCAAGGCCGTATCAACCAGTCCTTTGCGAGCACCGTAGGACGAGATGATGTACTCTGTCACCGTCAGACCTTCGCGGAAATTGGTCTTGATCGGAATGTCGATAATCTCACCTTGAGGATTGGCCATCAGGCCCCGCATGCCGACCAACTGCCGCACCTGGGAAATATTCCCTCGGGCACCCGAAAACGCCATCATATAGACCGAGTTCAGCGGGTTATTGAGCTTGAAGTTCCGGACAACTTCGTCTTTGAGTTCCTCACTGGTGCCGTTCCAGGTGTCGATCACCTTCTGGAAACGCTCTACCTCAGTGATTTCGCCGCGCGTGTAGCGCTCTTCCGTATCGCGGATATCCTGCTCTGCCGACTCCAGCAGCTCCCGCTTACTGGGTGGAACCTGCAGGTCTTCTACACTGATGGAAACCCCTGCCCGGGTCGCGTACTTAAAGCCGAGATCCTTGATGTGGTCCGCCATCTGCGCAGTCCTGGCCGTTCCATAGTTCGAAAACGACCAGGAGATCAGCTTCTTCAGCTGCTTCTTATCGATAATGCGATTGCGGAAAACGACCTTTTGCGCTGCTTTTTTGTCTGCCATGCTGCCTGCCTATGCCCTCTATGATTGCTATCAATCCGTCGCTGCTCGAACCTCTGCTTTAGCCCCAGCAGACGTCCGGCTGGTTAAGTCCGGTCGCTTCGGTTGCTGTCTGACTTAGACAACGTTCCTTAGCTTGCCAATGCCTCATGCACGGTCCGGTTATAGATAATCCGTCCTGGCGTTGTTTTGATGTACTGAGAAAGCAAATTGCCTTCGCGGTCTTCCCTGACTCTGCGCATTTTGTATTCCTTCACCACAAAGCCATCGCCGTTGTCAGTCACATTTACTGGCTCGTTGTCCGGTTCGTCAGTTTCAACCGGGCCATCAAACCGTAGCCATACATCCGCGTGCAGGTCCACCAGACCCTGGTCGTAGGCAACAATGGCATCGTCCATGTTGGCGAAGTATTGCCCCGCACCCTTCTGTTGATAGGGATTCACCGCCGTCAGGTAGTAGCAGCCCAGGACCATATCCTGACTAGGCGTAATAATGGGTCGCCCCGTCGCCGGAGACAGCACGTTGTTCGAGGCCAGCATCAGCAGTCGCGCCTCGGCCTGTGACTCCAAGGAGAGGGGAACGTGGACTGCCATTTGGTCACCGTCGAAGTCAGCGTTGAATGCCGGGCATACAAGCGGGTGCAGCTGTATCGCCCGCCCGTTCACCAGAATCGGCTCGAAGGCCTGAATACCCAGCCGGTGCAGCGTCGGGGCCCGGTTCAGCATCACCGGGTGATTTTCGATCACCTCTTCAAGTACGTCCCAGACGCTGGGGTCGTTACGTTGGATGAGTTTCTTCGCCGCTTTAATGTTATTCACCAGGCCCTGACGAATCAGACGGTGAATCACAAAGGGTTGAAACAGCTCAATTGCCATTTCCCGAGGCAGGCCGCACTGGTGAATCTTCAGCTTGGGACCCACCACAATCACAGAACGCCCGGAATAGTCCACCCGCTTACCCAGCAGGTTTTGGCGGAAACGGCCCTGCTTTCCTTCAATAATGTCTGACAGAGACTTGAGCGGGCGATTGTTAGCGCCAACGACGGTTCGACCCCGTCGTCCGTTATCGATCAGTGCGTCCACTGCTTCCTGCAGCATCCGCTTCTCGTTACGGACAATAATTTCCGGCGCTAGAATCTCTTGCAGCCTGGCCAGTCGGTTGTTGCGGTTGATTACCCGACGGTACAGGTCATTTAGGTCAGAAGTCGCAAACCGACCGCCGTCCAGCTGTACCATTGGGCGCAGATCCGGCGGGATGACCGGAATCACATCTAGCACCATCCAGTCTGGCGTAGAGCCAGTAGCGATAAAATTATCGATGACTCGCAGTCGCTTGATCAGCTTGGCTCGCTTCTGGCCCTTGGCATTGGCGATATCTTCCCGCAGCTTTTCAGCCACAGCCTCTAGCTCCAGATCCTGCAGGAGTCGCTGGAGTGCCTCTGCGCCGATACCGACTTCGATCCCGACCAGATCCGAATCTTCGTCATAGAGCTGGTCTTCAATCTCAATCCACTGGTCTTCTGTCAGCAGTTGCTTATAGCTAAGGCTGTCAGAGTTCCCGGCATCAAGTACCACATAAGCGTTGAAGTAAACAATCTGCTCAACATCGCGCAGCGGCATGTCGAGCAAAATGGCGATGTAGCTGGGGATCCCCTTGAGATACCAGACATGGGCCACCGGGGCGGCAAGCTTGATGTACCCCATGCGGTGCCGCCGCACACGAGATTCGGTCACCTCTACGCCGCAGCGTTCGCAAACGATACCTCGGTGCCGAACCCGCTTGTATTTGCCGCAATGACACTCCCAGTCCTTAGCAGGACCAAAAATGCGTTCGCAAAACAGCCCGTCCATCTCGGGCTTGAGGGTGCGGTAGTTGATAGTTTCAGGTTTGGTCACCTCGCCCACCACCATTCCGTTAGGGAGGGTACGTTCACCCCACTGGCGGATTCGCTCGGGAGAGGCCAATCCGATTTTGACGTAGTCAAATCGCTGTTCTAGCTTCGGCATGTTTGGGTCCTTTTAGCGCGTAGGCTTGAATGGTTGATGGGGCTTGAATGATGAGTGGGTGGAAGTGCGATCGCAGGTTGCCTGGTCAATGGCGTCTGGTCAATGGCGTCTGGCCAATTGCGATCGCACCCGCATAAGTTACTCGTCCGTTTTCGCAGCGGCGGCAGGCGGCGCTTCGGTCTCTTCCCGCGAAATCGACTCATAGGTAGGGCGTGACGGCGTCCGGCGATTGGTCGGGTCAGACATCAGGTCCACTTCCACATCACGGCTAGTCCCGTCCTCCTGGGTTTCTAGCTTATGGACAGCAATATCAAGACACAGCGACTGCAGCTCGCGCATCAGGACCTTAAAGGACTCCGGCGTACCCGGTCGAGGAATCGCCTTGCCCTTCACAATCGCGTTCAAAGCTTCGTTCCGGCCTTGCATATCGTCCGACTTCACCGTCAGCAGTTCCTGCAAGGTATAGGCGGCACCAAAGGCTTCCAGCGCCCAGACTTCCATCTCACCGAAGCGCTGACCACCCTGCTGGGCTTTACCCCCCAGGGGCTGCTGCGTCACCAGCGAGTAGGGACCGGTGGACCGGGCGTGAATCTTGTCGTCTACCAGGTGAACCAGCTTCAGCATGTAGGGCATACCCACCGTGACCGGGCGATCAAATTTCTCGCCCGTGCGCCCATCGTAGAGCTGAATTTTGCCCGGATCGTCTGGGTTAAACACCCAGTCCTCACCGCTCGTATCACGAGCGTCCTGCAGCTTACCGTGGGTAGTGTTCTTCGACGCTTCTTCGCCATACATCTCATCGAACGGCGTAATCTTAAAGCGGCTGTTGAGGTTGTGCCCGGCCCAGCCCAGCAAACACTCAAACACCTGCCCCACATTCATCCGCGATGGTACACCCAGCGGATTCAGCACAATGTCAATCGGCGTCCCGTCCGGCAGGTACGGCATGTCTTCAATCGGCAGAATTCGGGAAATAATTCCCTTATTGCCGTGGCGACCAGCCATCTTGTCGCCCACCTGAATCTTCCGCTTTTGCGCTACGTAGACCCGTACAACCATGTTGGCCCCCGGGGGCAACTCGTCACCCTGTTCCCGGGTGAACACCCGCACGTCGACTACACGGCCCTTCTCACCGTTGGGAACCCGCAACGAGTTATCGCGCACGTCCCGCGCCTTCTCACCAAAGATGGCGCGCAGTAGCTTTTCTTCAGGCGGCTGGTCCGATTCGCCCTTGGGCGTCACCTTACCGACCAGAATGTCGCCCGCTTCAACCCAGGCACCGACGCGAATGATCCCCGTCTCGTCCAGCTGGCGTAGGGAGTCTTCACCCACGTTGGGAATCTCGCGAGTAATTTCTTCCGGCCCCAGCTTGGTCTGGCGCGCCTCAATCTCAAATTTTTCAATGTGGATTGAGGTGTAGTAGTCCTCGTAGACCAGCTTTTCGCTGATCAAGATGGCGTCCTCGTAGTTGTAGCCCTCCCAAGGCATGTAGGCCACAATCACGTTCTGACCCAGGGCAATCTCACCGCCCTCCGTAGCAGAGCCGTCGGCCAAAACCTGACCGGCAACCACCTTATCGCCCTCGAAAATTAGCGGACGCTGATTTAGGCAGGTATCCTGGTTCGAACGCTGGTACTTCTGCAGCTCGTACTCATACTCGCGCCCGTCGGCATCGGCCCGCACACGAATGCCTTTTGCATCCACAAACGACACCTCACCATCCACATCGCTAATGATGACCATGCCCGAATCGCGCGCAGCCTGAGCCTCAAGCCCCGTACCTACCAAGGGGCGCTCCGGACGAAGCAGAGGCACCGCCTGCCGCTGCATGTTCGACCCCATCAATGCCCGGTTAGCGTCATCATGCTCCAAGAACGGGATCAGCGACGTTGCCACTGAGATAATCTGTACGGGCGATACAGCCACATAGTCCACCTCGTTGGGGGCCGTCGTAATGAAGTCCTGCCGGTACCGAACAGGCACGCCTTCACCCAGAATGTTACCCTCCAGGTCAATCGGCACATCGCCTGGGGCCACGCGGAAGTCGTCTTCCTCATCAGCGGCCATGTAGACCGGATTGTCTTTGATGATGCGGCCATTCTCGACCGGGTTAAAGGGCGTCTCAATGAATCCAAAATCATTCACCCGCGCGTGGGTTGCAAGGGAGCCGATTAGGCCCGCATTGGGACCCTCCGGCGTTTCAATCGGACAGATCCGACCGTGGTGGGAGGGGTGAATGTCGCGCACGGCAAAGCCTGCCCGCTCACGGGTCAAACCGCCAGGGCCAAGGGCACTAATTCGGCGCTTGTGGGTTAGCTCGGCCAGCGGGTTCGTCTGATCCATGAACTGAGACAGCTGACTGGAGCCAAAGAACTCCTTAATCGCCGCCACCAGCGGCTTCGGGTTCACCAAAGAGGCGGGCGTTAGCGAGTCAGAGTCGGAAACGGTCATCCGCTCACGAATAATCCGCTCCAGGCGGTTTAGACCCACGCGCACCTGATTCTGCAGCAGCTCCCCAACGGAGCGCACCCGGCGATTGCCCAAATGGTCAATATCATCGACATTGCCGATGTCGAACTCCAGATTGATCAGGTAATCAACCGCCGCTAAGATATCCTGCGGCGTCAGCACCCGCGTCGGCTCAGGAATATTCAGACGGAGCTTACGGTTGAGCTTGTGACGACCGACCTTGCCCAGGTCGTAGCGCTTGGGGTCAAAGAAGCGAGAATCCAGCAACTGCTGACCGCCGGAAACCGTCGGCGGCTCACCCGGACGCAGCTTCCGATACAGCTCCAGCAACGCCTCTTCTTCACTGAACTGACCTTCCTTCTCAATCGTTTTCTGAAAGTATTCAGGATGGCGCAGGGCATCAAAAATCTCGCTGTCGGTTAACCCCAGCGCCTTGAGCAGTACCTGAGCAGACAGTTTTCGCGTCTTATCAATGCGGACCCATACCAGATCGTTTTTGTCGGTTTCAAACTTAAGCCAGGCACCCCGGTTAGGAATCAGACTGGCGTTGTAGGTACGACGTCCGTGTTTATCGGTATCGGCCTTGTAGTAAACCCCTGGGCTCCGCACGATCTGGTTAACAATGACCCGCTCAGCCCCGTTGATAATGAAGGTGCCGCGATCGGTCATCAGCGGCAGATCGCCAATAAAGACCTCCTGCTCCTTAATCTCACCCGTTTCCTTGTTAATCAGACGGGTAGGGACGTACATTTGTACTGAATAAGTACTGTCCCGACGCTTGGCTTCGTCTACCATGTACTTGGGACTTTTGAGCTTGTAGTCCTTCCCTAAAAAGTGCAGCTCAAGCTTGCCAGTATAATCAGTGATGGGAGAAAAACTTTCCAGCTCCTCGATCAGGCCTTCAGCTAAGAACCAACGAAAGCTTGAGCGCTGAATCTCGACCAAATCAGGGAGAACAAAGGCGGGTTCGGCTGGCGTTTGCTCAGCAGCAGGCAGGGTAATGTTGAGTTCAGTCATGCGTCTCCTCAGAAGGTCGCGCCCAAACGGCGGTTGGCTACAAACAGTAAAAAGCGCATCACCCTTGGCAAGTGATGGCGAATCGGAAGTTTTAGCGGGAAAGGTCAGCGAGCGTAGTCAAGGGTTGACTCCAGCTATTTTAGGAGTTTAAAGCTCAATTCAGTCTGCCTAAAGAAATATCAAAGAGTTCAAAGATTTGGCTGGATCAGGTCGAAGGTCAGTAGCCAAAAATGAGTTTTGTCAATAAAACACTTTAATTGAAATTGGCAAAAATGTGTCACTCAATCCAGTTTGTCAACGGAAGGACGGGTTTTTCTAAACAAAACGTTACACTAGAGATGGCGCGGGCAGTTTAAACAGGCGTCTGGCATTGTCTGTAGTCTGCATCGTCAGCGCCTCTAAGGAGGTCTGCCGCAGCTGGGCCACCGCATCGGCCACGTACATGACGTAAGCAGGCTGGTTACGGCGCTCTTTTCGTTTGGGCACTGGAGACAGAAAGGGGCAGTCCGTCTCAATCAGCAACCGATCACCCGGCACCATTTGGGCCGAAGCTTGAACGGTCGTCGCGCTTTTGAAAGTAACGATGCCGCTGAAGCTGATGTAAAACCCAAGTTCGAGAAACTGTTCCGTTTCAGCAGGCGTTCCTGTCCAGCAATGCATTACACCACTAACGGGGCCAACCTGCTGCCAAAACTGGCGCAAAACGCAGAGCATTTCTGCAGCAGCGTCGCGGCAGTGAATAATCACCGGTAGCTGCAGCTGGTGGGCAAGACGCAGCTGAGCTTCAAAAGCGTAGAGCTGAGCAGTCCGATTCTCCATAGGAGAGGCTCCGCCAGCGCACGCCTTAAAAAAATCTAGCCCCGTTTCGCCAATCGCCACTACCCGGCTATCTGACTGAGCCAGCTGCAAAATTTGCTGCGGCAACTCCGGCGTCCACTTATCCATATCTAGCGGGTGTAAACCCACAGCAAAGGAAATTTCAGGAAAGCGATCCGCAATCGCCTGAATCGCCTCAAACTCGCTCGGCGTCACGCAGGAATGAACCAGTTGGGTGACGCCTGCCTCACGCCAGCTGCGAGCAACCTCGTCCAGGTCAGACGAGAAGGATTCAAAATTGAGGTGAACGTGGGTATCAATCAGCTGCATTCGCAGGGATGACTCGGTCAGGAACTCGATTCAAAGCCGGAAACTTGCCGAACCGCAACAGCCTCAGGCAGACTGATGCTGCTTGAGCGCCTTGGCCAGTTTTGACTTGCGCCGTGCGCCCGCATTACGGTGCAAGACGCCTCGCTTAACAGCCTTATCGATTTTGCTGTAGGCTGCAGACATGCGTTCATTGACAGCCTGCTGGTTCGCCTCCGACGGATCGACAGCATATTCGTCTAATGCCGTTAGATATCGCTTGGTCAGCGTTTTCACCGCTGACTTATAAGACTTATTACGCAGCCGGTTGCGCTCAGCAACCTGGATACGCTTCATTGCAGATTTGATATTTGCCACGACCTATCCCAGGTAATCACAAGTGATAAATTCAGCAACCCGTAAGATTGCCAGGCTAACCAATATAGCATCGATCCGATTTGTATGCAGATGTCGGCCCTGGTAAATCCACGCTAAGCTTAGACCAAGAGACTCTGAGCCCACGCTTCGATGCTACGAATCCTCTATGAGCTGAGCGACGCTAAAGCAGAACTAAAGCGCATTAGCGATCGCATCCATACCGATCAGGTGGCAGCCCAGGAAGCTACCGTTCGAGATATTCTTCAGGCCGTTCATCGTCAGGGCGATGAGGCACTGTTGGCCTACACTGCCAAGTTCGACCACAAAACCTTTACGGCTTACGAGTTAAAGGTTAGCGGTGCCGCCCTTGATGCCGCTTACCAGCAAGTCTCAAAGTCGCTGCTCGAAGCCATTCGGCAAGCCTGCAACAATATCGAAACCTTTCATCGCCAACGCCTGCCCCAAAACTGGGTGCAGTTCCAGGACGATGGTGTAGTGCTGGGTAAGCGATATACTCCCGTTGACCGAGCTGGTATCTACATTCCGGGCGGTCGGGCAGCCTACCCCAGTACGGTCATGATGAACGCCATCCCTGCTCGGGTTGCGGGGGTCAAGCGGATTGTCATGGTTACCCCACCTGGGGAGAACGGCATTGCCCCAGCTGTCTTGGTGGCGGCCCAGGAAGCCGGTATCGAAGAAATTTATCAAATTGGCGGAGCACAAGCCATTGCCGCCCTTGCCTATGGGACCGAGACAATTCCCAATGTTGATGTCATCACAGGTCCCGGCAATCTATACGTCACCTTAGCTAAGAAGATGGTGTACGGCACCGTGGGGATTGATTCCCTGGCCGGTCCCTCAGAAGTGCTTGTGATCGCCGACGGTACGGCTAGCCCGGTCCATGTGGCTGCCGACCTGCTAGCCCAAGCCGAACACGACCCGATGGCTGCAGCGATCTTACTGACGCCTGATAGCGTCTTGGCCAAGCGTGTTGCGGCTGAAGTCGTCCGCCAACTGGAGGGGCACCCCCGTCAGATTTTGACGGAGAAAGCCATCGCCCATTACGGTGCAGCAATCGTCGTCGAATCGTTAGAACAGGCGGCTGAGCTATCCAATGCCTTCGCCCCCGAACACTTAGAGCTAGAAGTCAACGATCCCTGGGCGCTGCTCGATCTCGTCACCCACGCGGGTGCTATTTTTATGGGACATGCCACCCCAGAAGCGGTCGGTGATTATCTGGCAGGTCCCAACCATACTTTGCCCACGTCCGGCGCAGCCCGATACGCGTCTCCGCTCTGCACCGAAACGTTTATGAAGCATTCAAGCCTGGTGCAGTATTCACCCACCGCGCTGCAGAAAGTGGCAGGTGCCATTGACGCATTGACCGAGGCTGAAGGACTCCCCTCCCACGGAGAATCGGTCCGGCTGCGGGTTCAGGACATCACAAACGACACGCCCTAGGGGACAGAGCGCTGGGGCGGGTTCAAAAATAACCTCAGCCTCAACAGGCTTGCAGTTTGGGCCAGATTGATGGGCAATAGCGATATCCCTTCTAAGCGCGACTGCACCCAGCCGTCGCCCCAGCACCATTCGTGGTGACCGTCGATACTGCCAGACAGCAGAAACCTGATGGCTGACGGCGTGAGCAGGTCAACCCGATGGTGTAAGAGCGTCAGTGGACCAACCTGACTGCTAAAGGTTTCACCCTCGATTAGCGTTTGTTTGAAATTACCGGATAGCTGTTGGGGCCAGAGCCACTGCTGCATTTTGTCTGGATAGGTGAGGCTTTCGCGGATTGCGATCGCACCCGCATCCACCTCAATCCGAAGCTGACTTTGCTGAAACGTACCGAACATAGCCCTGGGTTAAAAAGATTCTGACACTCTTAATATAAGCGCTTCACCTAACCCCCGAGCGCTCCCACGGGGTGACCGTCTCAGCCCTACAATAGAATCATTAAGGAATGTAAGGAACCTATGGCGGACCAGCTAATTAGAGCAACAGCAGCAGACGGCAGCATCCGTGTCGTCGGCGCCATCACCACCGAACTGGTAGAAGATGCCCGAACTCGGCACAGCCTTTCCTACGTCGCCACCGCCGCCCTGGGTCGCGCCACGACGGCGGGTCTTTTACTCGCCTCCAGTATGAAGCAGGCCCAGGCACGCGTAAACCTACGCATCAAGGGCAGCGGGCCTCTCGGCGGAATATTAATTGATGCGGGCCTCAACGGCACGGTGCGCGGCTACGTCGATAACCCCCAGGTCGACATTCCCCTCAACCTTCACGGCAAGCTCGACGTTGGCGGGGCCATCGGCAAAGACGGATACCTCCACGTCACCCGCGACCTCGGCTACGGCCAGCCCTATTCCAGCACTGTGGAACTCGTTACGGGCGAAATCGGCGACGATGTCACCCAGTACCTTGCCACTTCTGAGCAAACCCCCTCCGCCCTGGCGCTCGGTGTCCTCGTCAATACCGACGGCGTCGAAGCCGCAGGCGGTCTTCTCCTCCAGGTCCTACCCAAAACCGCCATTGATGAAGCCCTAGTGACTAAGCTAGAATCTCGCCTCTCCACCCTCACCGGCTTTACCCCCCTCCTGCAAGCGGGCAAAACCCTCCCCGAAATTTTCGCAGACCTGGTTGGCGACATGGGGCTACACATCTTCCCTGAGAGCCAGCCCCTCCGCTTCGACTGCCCCTGCACCCAAAGGCGCATGCTCGGGGCCCTAAAAATGCTGGGCGAAGCCGAGCTCCAAGACATGATTCAAACCGACGGCGGCGCAGAAGCCACCTGCCACTTCTGCAATACCGTCTACCACACCGACAGCCAGGGCCTAGAACGCATCATCCAAGAAATGCGTCTAGAAAAAGCAACCCGTTAGCCCCATCGCCGCACCTCGTAGGGTGGGTTAGCTGAACCAGAAATCTAACGGCCCAGCGACTCACCCTAACCCACCGTTCCGAGATTCAAGCCAATTGCGATCCCTACCCCAACCCATCATCAAGCAGTACCAGTTCTGAAGGATCTTCCCCCTTGTCAACCGCAATCGGCACAGGCGGGCAAACAATCACAGCCCCCCAACGGTTCTCTAAAAATGTTTGCACAGCATTTTCCAACAACATCCCCATACCGTCACTGTCGTTCCCATCTGCGATTAGGACGCACAACTCCGTATCCACGTTTCACTGTTTAAGAAAGCAATACAGCATCTCAGGGTTCTACAAAGAAATCTCTAACTGCTTTGCCTTCGATGCCCTGTAATCGAAAGCATGGTTGAGACAATCAAGAAACTTCTTTCGACGCTTCCGACTGTTCAGGAAAGTACGGTAACGATCGCGCTTATCCTTTTGGATGTATAGGTCAACAAACCGCTTCTCCCATTCCCTCACATCCGACATTTCCGTAAACGCCTCTTCTAAACCTCAACCCAACGGCCGCAATCGCCGATACGCCACCGCCACCCCATCCGCATCCCCCACATTCCCCGGAAACAGCACCACCGGCAACTCTGGAAACTGCGGATGCCCCGCCTCCGTCCGCACCACCGACACTCCTGGAATAATCTGCCCCAACAGCCGTACCTTCGTCAGCCCCAACCCTACACTCAGCGTATCGTTCGACGTAATCCCGCCCTTACTGATCAAAAAGCCAATATCCTCCGGCAAGTGATGTACCACATCCATCAGTAGCTGCGACACCGCCGTCCCAAACGCCAGCCGCTCCGCTGTCGTGTCAAATGTCAGCTCCTCCCGACTGGTATAGACAACTGGCGTCAGGTTGTTCTGATAAATCTCTTTTACCCGAGTAGAAATCTCTTTTTCTAACGCACCTGCCTGCGACAGATCTGCCTTCAGCCGCGCCACATCTACCTCAACCCCCTGCACGTCCTCCAACGTCAACAGCTCAGCCAACTGCTGCGTCGTCTTCTGAACATGGGACCCAACGATTACCGCCCCCGGCTGTGTACCCCGCGCGTACTTCGCCATTTCTTCCTGTGCAACCGGCTGCTGGGGCAGCGCTGCCAGCGACGTCAACAAACTCGCCGCACTACGAAAGAGAAACCGCTTTCCTTCTCCTGCCACAGCCAACAGATCCTGCGCTAGCTGGTCTAAATCCGACTGCTGCTGGGCATCCACCGCCACACAAACATTGCCAGATAGTTCTCTGAGCTGCGCCTGCGTGCCTTCCTGAATATCTCTCAGCGTCAGTCGCTGCACCTGCTCCGCAGCAATTCGCTCCTTCGTCTTTTCCGCCACATAATCTGGCAAGTAGCTGTAGCTGTAGCCAAACACCGAATCCTTCGCAAACTCCGTCTCATGCACGGGCGTCCGCACCCCGCCCGCCTCAATGTAGTGCGTACTCTCCAGCGTCACCCGTCCCGCCTCAAAAAAGGCAGGCACCATAAAGTGCGCGTCAAACGGCCCCAGCTCCTCAGCTATCACGTCCGTCTCTACGGGGTAATGCCCCCGCAGTGTCGAGTCGGACCGGCTCACCACCAAAAAGTTCTCCGTCCCTGCTTCCTCAATCGCCTGCTTCAGATTGTGGCACACCTCCCGCGTGATCTGTGCCGCCTCATCGGCTCCTAGCGCTCGGGTATTGGTCAGCACAAAGAAAATAGGCGACTCGTCCAGCAGCGCCTCCTTCAGCGTCGCCACATCCCACTTCAGCAGCAACAGACAGCTATGGACCGTCTGGGAGCCCGTCGGGTCGTCATCTAGAACGATGATTTGGGTGCGATCGCTCATAGCCACCTTCCGCTACGCCTACGCCCCTATTATCTACCGTTGTGCCCTTCCAGTTGAACTGTATTAGAGGCTGTAAGCACCATGTCAACATTAAAAGACCCCCACTCTCCCTTACACTCAAAACAAAAGAGCCGCTTCCAGTTTGGAAGCGGCTCTTTTGTTCTTATATAGGACCTGGCATCGAGCTATTTTGACAAGGGGCAACCCCCTCACTATCTTCGCCGCAGGTACGTTTCACAACCGAGTTCGGGATGGGTCGGAGTGGTTCCATACCGCCATAGACACCAGGAAAGCTTTAGAGCTGTATTCCTGAGATGGATAGAGCCCTGAGGAACTGCATAGAGGTTGAATTGAAAGAATATTGGATGGTGATTCTCTGTACGAATCAATGTAGAGAGATAGAGTAGGACAAGCCCTCGGTCTGTTAGTATTCCTCAGCTTCATACATTGCTGCACTTCCACTTAGAACCTATCAACGGGTATTCTGCCCGTGACCTTACTGGGTTAACCCCATGAGAACACTCATCTTGAGGTGGGCTTCCCACTTAGATGCTTTCAGCGGTTATCCACTCCGCACTTGGCTACCCTGCGTTTACCGTTGGCACGATAACAGGTACACCAGCGGTGCGTTCTTCCCGGTCCTCTCGTACTAAGGAAGAATC